>NZ_JBIOSX010000001.1:350000-967500 GCF_051714965.1 Enterococcus sp. AZ077 | reverse complement strand
CGAGCTGACGACAACCATGCACCACCTGTCACTTTGCCCCCGAAGGGGAAGCTCTATCTCTAGAGTGGTCAAAGGATGTCAAGACCTGGTAAGGTTCTTCGCGTTGCTTCGAATTAAACCACATGCTCCACCGCTTGTGCGGGCCCCCGTCAATTCCTTTGAGTTTCAACCTTGCGGTCGTACTCCCCAGGCGGAGTGCTTAATGCGTTAGCTGCAGCACTGAAGGGCGGAAACCCTCCAACACTTAGCACTCATCGTTTACGGCGTGGACTACCAGGGTATCTAATCCTGTTTGCTCCCCACGCTTTCGAGCCTCAGCGTCAGTTACAGACCAGAGAGCCGCCTTCGCCACTGGTGTTCCTCCATATATCTACGCATTTCACCGCTACACATGGAATTCCACTCTCCTCTTCTGCACTCAAGTCTCCCAGTTTCCAATGACCCTCCCCGGTTGAGCCGGGGGCTTTCACATCAGACTTAAGAAACCGCCTGCGCTCGCTTTACGCCCAATAAATCCGGACAACGCTTGCCACCTACGTATTACCGCGGCTGCTGGCACGTAGTTAGCCGTGGCTTTCTGGTTAGATACCGTCAAGGGATGAACAGTTACTCTCATCCTTGTTCTTCTCTAACAACAGAGTTTTACGATCCGAAAACCTTCTTCACTCACGCGGCGTTGCTCGGTCAGACTTTCGTCCATTGCCGAAGATTCCCTACTGCTGCCTCCCGTAGGAGTTTGGGCCGTGTCTCAGTCCCAATGTGGCCGATCACCCTCTCAGGTCGGCTATGCATCGTCGCCTTGGTGAGCCGTTACCTCACCAACTAGCTAATGCACCGCGGGTCCATCCATCAGCGACACCCGAAAGCGCCTTTCAAATCAAAACCATGCGGTTTCGATTGTTATACGGTATTAGCACCTGTTTCCAAGTGTTATCCCCTTCTGATGGGCAGGTTACCCACGTGTTACTCACCCGTTCGCCACTCCTCTTTTTCCGGTGGAGCAAGCTCCGGTGGAAAAAGAAGCGTTCGACTTGCATGTATTAGGCACGCCGCCAGCGTTCGTCCTGAGCCAGGATCAAACTCTCATAAAAAGTTCGAACAATCTTACGATTGTTAAGCTCAATTGTTTGCTAGCATATTGCTTGCTTGTTAAAAATGTTTGTTGTCTTGAATCAATCAAGACGCCCTACACATTTGGTTTGTCTTTGCTTTGTTCAGTTTTCAAAGGTCTACATTTTTCTTTCAACAACTCTTATATCTTAATATTTTCTTAAGGTTTTGTCAATAACTTTTTTCAAGTTTTTTTGACGGAGTTGTTTGCCGTGTTCTTAACGACTTGATTATCATATCATTTAAATTGTTATTTGTCAACAACTTTTTTCATTGATATTTCAATCTTTTCGTCACTTCTTAATTAAGCGACTTCGTTATTATAACATGGTGATTTTTCATCGTCAATATGTTTTTTCAACAAATTTTAAAGTGAAATTCATCACGCTTTATCAGAACAAATAATAATATATCAAGGACTGTCGAAAAATGCAATAGAAAAAAACATATTTTTCACTATAATTTTTAAAAGCGAATATTCCTCTCGATAATTAGTATTTTGACGTTTTTTTATAGTTTTTTCAGCGCGTTTAACACCAATTCAGATACAAAAGTTCGGTTCCGCGTATTTACGTTTTTTATAAATTCGAGCACTTCCCTATATTGTTTGTTTTTTGAATAAAAAAAACAAGTAAAGTTAACCCCCTTTACTTGTTTTCTTCTTTTACAATCGGAATAAAGATCCTAAAAATGGTACCCTGCCCAACGACACTTTCTGCATTGATTCTTCCTTTATAATTTTCAACCAATTGCTTAGCGATGGATAAGCCTAACCCATTACCACCTTTTGTTCGTGCTCTGGCTTTGTCGACACGATAAAAGCGATTGAAAATCTTATTAAGGTCTTCTTGTGGTATGCCTTCTCCAAAGTCTTGAATCGCAATTTCAAATTCGCTCAATGTAGAAGAAATCGAAATATGCACTTCTTTTCGATTGGTTGAATACTTCACTGCATTATCCAAAATAATAATGATTAGCTGTTCAAAGTGGTTACGATAAATTTGCAGAGTCACTTCTTTTGCTAAATCGTCATCTAAAGTAATGACATAATCTGGATATAGTATTTTGAAGTTATTGTAAACCTGGTAAGTGACTTCTTTCGCTAATGTCGTTTCATTCGCATAATGCATATCCACTTGTTCTGCTCTGGAAAGATCAAGCATTTCCTGAACCAAACTCTTCATTCGGCTAATTTCCTGCATGCTTGCAGCTAGTGATTCTTCTAAGATTTCAGGATCATCTTTCCCCCAACGATTCAATAAACTCAAGTGTCCCTCAATGATTGCTACTGGAGTTCTTAATTCATGAGAAACGTCTTCCACAAATTGTTCTTGCTGTTCAATATAAAGACGCATGCGATCAAGCATCTCATTGAAGATTTCAGCAAGATCAGCTAGTTCATCATTCGTATCGATTTCCGGCATATGAATATCTGATTGTGGGTCTTTACGAATCGTATCCATCGTGTCTCGTAAGACCTTTAATGGTTTTAAGAAATAAGAGGATAAGAAAAACCCGAGTATACTACTTAAAATCAAGGAAACAACTTCTAATACGATGAGTGTCAATAATAACTTGTTCCGAATATCATAAAAAGATGAAAGTTCATAAAAACTTTGAGCATAACCAATCTTTTCTCTCGTTTCTTTAGAATAGATCGGCTGGACAGAAAGAAAACCAGTTTTGCCATCTAACGTGACGATCGTTGGCACTTTTCTAGTTGTTTGGATCAATGAACGATCTTTTTCATGCGTTTTAAAAATTAATTTTTCATCTAAGTTATAGACATATAGATCCATTGAAGATTGTCCTAATTCAGAAATGAACGAATCGATTTTCATCAAATTACCTTCAATGATTGATGTGTCACTGATGCTCGTATTATTTTCTGCATTTGTTAAGTTGCGATAGGTGTTGACTAATGTCAGCTCTTCATTTGCATTGGCTAATCGTGAAGCGACTTCTGAGATCGTTCGTTCGTCATTGTTTCGCTCTTTTGCCACGATTAGATTGATTGAAGACTTATACGTAATGACCGCAAAAATGGTAAAAACAACGAATATAAAGAAAGAACTTGCAAAGGCCCACTTGATTGTCAAGGAGGGACCTTTAAGTTCTCTTTTTTCAGAATTTTTCGGTTTTATCACGAGCGCATCACATAGCCTGTTCCACGGACAGTTTGGATATAACTTTCTTCTCCAGGAACATCAATTTTATTACGAAGATAACGAATATAGACATCCACAACATTCGTTTCGACTTCTGTTTCGTATCCCCATACTTTGTTTAGTAAAACATCACGGGCTAATACAACATTTACATTTTCCATCAAAGTAAGTAACAATTCATATTCACGTTTTGTTAACTCAATGACTTCACTGCCACGTCGTACGACACGATTTTCTTTTTCGATCGTTAGGTCACGATAGGTGATCGTTGTTTGTTTCGCTACATTCTTGTCTCCTTCAATGTCGATACGACGTAATAAGGCACGTAAACGAGCTAATAATTCTTCAATCGCAAAAGGTTTAACGATATAGTCATCTGCACCATGATCTAATCCTGAGACACGATCGATTACTGAGTCTCTAGCAGTCATCATAATGATTGGTGTATTTTTAACTTGACGGACACGACGGCATACTTCTAGTCCATTTAATTCTGGTAACATCAAGTCTAATAAAATAGCATCCCATTCATTGTTTAACGCTGCATCTAATCCTGTACGGCCATTGTAATGTACTTCTGCATTGTAGCCTTCATGCTTTAATTCTAACTCGACAAACCGAGCTAAGTTTTTCTCATCTTCAATGATTAGAATATTACTCATCAATTTTTTTCCTTTCTATTCTACGGGCTTTTCAAAACTCTATTATTATACCGATAATCTACTTAAAAATCTATAACCATTTTATCATGGATAACAATTTTTAAAAAGAGCTGAAGTCTTCTCTTTTCAGTTGACTCCAGCTCTCATGTCATCTTTTATTTTTCTTCATCTTCAAGAAGCGAAAAGATTACTCTTCATGATACCATGAATAATGGAAGATTCCTTCTTTATCTACCCGTTCATAGGTGTGCGCACCAAAATAATCACGTTGCGCTTGGATAATATTTGCCGGTAAGCGTTCTGCTCTATAAGAATCGAAATAAGCAATCGCAGAAGAAAAAGTTGGTACTGGAACGCCTGCTTGGACAGCTAGTGCGACTACATCTCTTACTGCTTGTTGGTATTTATTGGTGATGTCGACAAAATAATCATCTAATAAAAGATTTTCGATATCAGAATCCTTGTCATACGCATCAGTGATTTTTTGTAAGAAACGAGCACGAATGATACACCCAGCGCGCCAGATCTTAGCAATTTCACCAAATGGCAGATCCCAACCATATTCTTTAGAAGCAACACGTAATTGAGCAAAACCTTGTGCATAACTCATAATTTTGCTGAAGTACAATGCTTCACGGATTTTTTCGATTAACTCTTTTTTATCTCCAGTAAATGAAAACTCATTCGTGCGGGTTAGCACTTTGCTTGCTTGGACACGTTCGTCTTTGTACGCTGAAATGTAACGAGCAAAAACAGATTCTGTGATCAATGGTAAAGGAACACCTAGGTCTAACGCACTTTGGCTCGTCCATTTTCCTGTTCCTTTGTTACCAGCAGCGTCCATGATGACATCAACGATTGGTTTCCCAGTTCCTTCATCATCTTTTCTTGTTAGGATATCTGCAGTGATCTCAATCAAGTAACTGTCTAACTCACCTTGATTCCATTCTTTAAAGATGTCAGCCATTTCTTCAACTGATAAGCCTAAGATGTTTTTCATCAAGTCATAAGACTCTGCAATCAATTGCATATCGCCATATTCGATGCCGTTATGAACCATTTTGACATAATGACCAGCACCATTAGGACCGATGTAAGTCACACAAGGGGCCCCGTCTTCTGCTTTAGCAGAGATTTGCTCTAAGATTGGCGCAACCAATTCATAGGCTTCTTTTTGCCCACCAGGCATGATTGAAGGTCCTTTTAAGGCTCCTTCTTCCCCACCTGATACACCTGTGCCGATAAAGTTGATACCAGAGTTAGCTAGTTCTTCATTCCGACGAATCGTGTCTTTGAAGAAAGTATTTCCTCCATCGATTAAAATATCTCCTTTATCTAAATGCGGAAGTAATTCTTGGATGGTTGCATCCGTTGCCGGACCAGCCTTTACCATTAGAAGGATTCGACGTGGTTTTTCGATCGAATCGACAAATTCTTCGATTGAATAAGTTGCTTTAAATTTTTTGTCTGGGTGTTCTTCCACCACAGCAGTTGTCTTTGATCCAGTACGGTTAAAGAGGGCAACTGAATACCCACGACTTTCAATATTAAGGGCTAAGTTTTTACCCATTACGGCCATACCGACAACGCCGATTTGTTGTTTTGACATATGAACTCCTCCTACATATGGGATGTTCTCCCTAATCTCTATCATTATAGCTTAACATGGCGCTATTGCAAACCAAAGAAGCATATATTTTTATGACGTTGTTTTAATATTAATGGACGAGCTAGGAAAGTTTTAAAGTATCACAAAAAAATAAACCTCAAGGCTCCATGGTTAGCCTTGAGGTTTTTACATTTTCTAATTAAAATGTATTAAGCTTCTTTAGACATTACGTCCTTACCATCGTAGTAACCACAATTTGCACATACGTGATGGCTTTTTTTCATTTCACCACAGTTTGCACATTCGTTTAAACCTTTGATTGTCAATTTGTAGTGTGTACGACGTTTTGCTTTTTTAGCTTTTGATGTTCTTCTAGCTGGTACTGCCATTTTGCTACACCTCCTTGTAAAGTCTTGCACCTTAATTGATGCAATATATTCCAATCTTACGCTTTATCATCTTCATTTGATGGTTCATCAAAAAGTTCCGATAATTTTGCAAGACGAGGATCTACTTTTGTCTTGGCATCTTCTGATTTTCTACGCTCATATTCTTCTTCGGAAACGACTTCCCAATCTGTTCCTTTCGGTAGGTCAGTTGCGAGTTCTTCTTCCTCTGTTAATACGCGCATCGGAATTGCCAATAAAATGTTGTCTTCAATTGATTCTGTCAGGTCAAGTTTTGCATCTTCGATTAACAAAATCTCTTCTGCAGACAATTGGTCATCTCTGAGTTGATATTGTTCTTTTGTCATAAACAATTCGTCAACAGCAAAGTCCATCGGTAATTCAACCGGTTCTAAAGAACGCGTAGATGGAACAGTCAGAGTCGTCTGCACAGTGTAATGAACCAGATAGCCTTTTTTATCAACTGAGACTAACCCTTGGACTGCAACAGGCGCAACATCTAGTATTAAATTGTCTCGCTCCATGAGTTCCGCTTTAAGATCAAGGGTCTCATGAAATGTTAACGGTGTCTCTTGGTATTTTCTCAATTCGAGTAAGGACCATTTCATTTTTCATCACTCCTAAGCAACAAAAGCAATTATACAGGGCAAAAAGGTCCTTGTCAATGAAATTTTCTTGACACCTTACACTTCATTAAAAAACATTTTTTTTATTTATTCGTTATGTTGTCTTATTTTTATTTACGAACAAATTTCCATGGCAACCCGCAACTAATAGAGAAGCCATTTTTTTAACTAAACTTTTTCTCTATTACGTGAAAGACTCTCTGTAAATTTTGACTTTTTCTCCTTATTGTTTCGTAAACTATATGTTTACCCCAAAAATTAACTGATGATTTTTAGAATAACATTCGATCATTCCTACAGAAGAACGATTTTTACTAACCAAGAATGATAACTAACGGTATAAAAACAGCAGTTTTGATCGTTTATCCGGCTAAATTCTTCTACAAGTTGTTCTGTGGCTTACATACTTGATGGTTTCTATTTGCTCAAGTATTCAAGATGAACTACAATAAACAATATTTATAAGAAAAAGGAGCAGACGCTTGTTATGAACACACGAGATATCGAATATTATGTTCAAATCGTCAAGCAAAAGAATTTTACCAAGGTAGCCAAGTACTTTCAAGTTAGTCAACCGACGATCACTTACGCACTTAAGCGCCTGGAAAAAGAACTTGACGCAGTTCTTATCACGAGAGATCGTTCACACCACGAATTAGTGATTACCCCTGCTGGCAAACAGTTATTTATCCATGCACAATCTATCTTGCAAGAGATCAAGATGGCAAAAGCAGAGATTACGCAATTGCAGAAAAAGAAATTACGATTTGGAATGCCACCAATCATTGGCAATGAATATTTTCCGAAATTATCCAGTTATTTTATTAAATCTCAGCTAATGGACCAAATTGAGATTACAGATGGTGGCTCTAGAGATTTGTATGGCATGATCCACCAAGGAAGAATCGATTTAGCGATCCTAGGCTCCACCCAACCAATTATCGATCAAAAATTAGAGATCGAATTACTTTTAGACAAGCGATTCATGATTGTTGTTGCTCCTACTCATCCTTTCGCTGACCGACAAACGATTTCTTTTAGCGACCTAACAGCTGAACAATTCGTTTTATTGAACGAGCATTACGTTCATCCTGCAGCTTTTAAAAAGTTAGCTAAACAGGCACATATTGAACCTAAAGTTGTTTACCAAAGCAATGACTTAGCCATATTGAAAAGCATGATTCGAGAAAATATCGGGATTGGTTTTTTAACTGAAATTGCTATTCACCCTGAAGATCATCTCGTATCGATCCCACTTTCCGATCAGCTCCAGCCGCACTTTCTGATTTCACTTGCTAAGCGTACTCAGCAAATTCCGACTCCTTTACAAGAAAATGTGGTTGAGGTCATCCAACAATTTATGAAAACTCAAAAGAAGAACAAATCTTAATTGAATGGCTATTAATAGAAATGAATAATAATTAACACTTTTGAATAAACAATAAATTATGATTGGACGGTAGTCTGCTGGTCCTCTCTAATTGACACCTTAGGTAACATCAGAAAAATTTCGTTTTAAACCCGTAGACTAAACACTAGAACGATCATTCTGCCACAATGAATGTTGTCTCATGATCCCTCTAAAAATCAACAAAAAAAGGATAAGACCTAGGTCTTATCCTTTTTTGATGATCAGCGAAGCCAATTAGATTGCTGTTGTTTCGCCACGGTATACAATACCACGACGTGAGTCTACAGTTACTAACTCGCCATCAGTGATTGTTGAAGTTGCATCTTGTGCACCAACGATTACAGGAATGTCTTGTGCAATTCCTACAACTGCTGCGTGTGAAGTCAATCCGCCTTCTTCAACGATAACTGCTGCTGCTTTTTCAATTGCAGGCATATATTCTTTATCAGTTGTTGGAACAACTAAAACCATGCCGTCTTTTGCTTTTTTGATTGCTTCTTCAGCTGATGAAGCAACAACTGCATTTGCAACGACTGATTTTTGACCAACGCCTTGAGCTTCTAATAATTTTGAACCAATCATTTGAATTTTCATTACGTTAGTTGTTCCACGTTCACCAACTGGTACACCAGCAGTGATCAAGATCAAATCGCCTTCTGAAGCAAAGCCTAAGTCAACTGCTTTTTGAGCAGCTAATTCAAACATTTCGTCAGTTGTTGTTGGTTTTTCAGCAACTGTTGGGTAAACACCCCAGTTAAGCATCAAACCACGTTTTGTACGTTCGTCAAAAGTAACAGCCAAGATGTCAGCATCTGGACGGTATTTTGAGATCATTTTAGCTGTATAACCAGATTCAGTTGCAGCTACGATTGTTTTAACGCCTAAGTTTTTAGCAGCGCGTGCTACAGATAGACCGATTGTTTCAGTCACATCAGTTTTATCAAATTCGTTTAATTGGAAAGTACCTAATTCTGATAATGCATTTTCAGCTTGTTGGTCAATACGAGCCATTGTTGCAACAGCTTCTACAGGGTAGTCACCGTTTGCTGATTCTCCTGATAACATTGTTGCATCAGTTCCGTCAAATACGGCATTGGCAACGTCAGAAGCTTCTGCACGTGTTGGACGTGGGTTTTCTTGCATTGATTCCAACATTTGTGTTGCTGTGATTACTGGGATACCAGCTGCATTACATTTTTTGATAATGCGTTTTTGAACCATTGGAACTAATTCGGCAGGAATTTCAACACCCATGTCACCACGAGCGATCATTACACCATCAGAAACTTTGATGATTTCGTCGATGTTGTCGATTCCTTCTTGTGATTCAATTTTAGGGAAGATTTGAACGTGTGTCATATCTTTTTCTTCTAAAATTTCACGAATATCTAAAACGTCTTGCGCTTTACGAACAAAACTTGCAGCGATAAAGTCGATATCGTTATCTAGACCAAAACGAATATCATCTGCATCTTTAGGAGTAATCCCTGGTAAGCTGATTGAAACGCCTGGTGCATTAACCCCTTTACGAGATCCTAGCATTCCAGCATTCTTCACTTCTACAACTAATTCACGAGTTGCTTCGTCTTTTTCAATGATTTCCATATCGATCAAGCCATCATCGAATAAAATGTGTCCACCTACATGAACGTCTTCAAATAGTCCAGGGTAAGTAACAGCGATTTTTTCTTTTGAACCTACATGTTCAGGATCCATTGAGATACGAGTTTTATCTCCTACTTCAAATTTGATGTATCCTGCACGACCAAAATCAGCTTCAGTTGTGCCTTGAACAGTTGTACGAATTTCAGCACCTTTTGTATCTAAAAGGATACCTACATCTTTACCTGTTTTTTTAACTGCTTCACGGACCATTGTCATACGTGATAATTGTTCTTCATGATCACCATGTGAAAAGTTAAAGCGGAAGACATTTGCCCCAGATTCAATCAATTTAGAAATAGTTTCTACTGAATTACTTGCTGGTCCTAATGTACTAACGATTTTGGTTTTTTTCATTTTACAAAACTCTCCCATTCAATTTTGTTTATTTAAAGCTGGTTAAAGCCTAAATACAAAGATAACAAGCTATACCTATTTTTAACTATAGCTTAAATTTCAAATAACAGGCTTTCAATCTTAGAATGAAAGTGAGTTATTTAAGTCATAAAGTGATAAGTCTGGTTTGTGTTTGTTGCTTTCTAGTGTTTCGATGATATCTGCAGCGACCATTTCATTGTCGCGGATACCCACACATAGACCACCTTTACCTGCACGAAGCAAGTCAACAGCATAAGCACCAAATTTGCTTGCTAACACACGGTCACGTGCGCTAGGTGAGCCACCACGTACTACGTGTCCTAAAATGGATACACGTGTATGGTAATCACCATATTCAGAAAGTTTTTCGGCAAATTCATTTCCGCCCATTACGCCTTCTGCTAAGATGATCAAGCAATGTTTTTTACCACGATCGCGGCCTTCTTGGATTTTTTTAGCCACAGATGCCATATCAAAATCATGTTCAGGAATGATAATTTCATCTGCGCCACCGGCAACACCTGACCATAATGCGATATCGCCAGCGTTACGTCCCATTACTTCAATAACAAACGTACGAACGTGTGAAGTTGCTGTATCACGAATGCGGTCGATTGATTCTAAAACTGTGTTGATTGCTGTATCAAAACCGATTGTGAAATCAGTTCCTGGAATATCGTTGTCAATTGTTCCTGGAACACCAACAGCTGGAAATCCACGTCTTGTCAATGCCATTGCTCCATGGTAAGAGCCATCTCCACCGATAACAACTAAACCTTCGATACCGAATTTTTTCAATTGTTCGATCCCTTTTAATTGACCTTCTTCAGTCGCAAATTCAGGGTAACGTGCAGAGTACAAGAATGTCCCACCACGTTGGATTTTATCACCCACATCTGCAACATCTAGACGACGAATATCTCCTGCAACTAATCCAGCAAATCCATAGTTGATTCCATATACTTCGAGCCCTTCATAAATCCCTTTACGAACAACGGCACGAATAGCAGCATTCATTCCAGGTGCGTCTCCGCCACTGGTCAAAATTCCAATGCGTTTCATAATAATCATTCACCTCATTAAAATACTTTATCCTAAGCAATGCTTAGGTTAATAACCTTCTTTGCGTTAACCACGACTAACATTCTAACATTATTTTTAGCAATTGTCTTGATTTACTGATAAAAAAATGAAAAAAAATGAAAGCAAATAGTATATTTTACCGTAAGTTATTTGAAAACAACATTTTCTGGTTGGAGCAAGTAAGCTAATTGACTCTTCAAGCTCTTACTTCCATCGACCCAATAAGCTTCTGCCAGCACTACTTTCCGTTGATTCTTTTCATGGTACATCACGACTGGAATGTACCCAGAATGTTTCTGAAAAATAGTTTGCAATTGTTTCATCGTTTGCGGATCGTCAAATTCTTCTTTGATTCGTAAGTAGCAAGTCTGATCTTGATATTGTTCTTCTAATTCTACAGGATCAGCAAAATTTTCGCCAATCAATTGCAACTCTTGGTTGTATTTACTCGTTTCTGTTCGTCCTTGAACAAAGATCACTTTATTCAACTCAAACAATGAACGAAATTGTCGATAGGATTTGGGGAATACAGTGATCGTGATTTCTCCACTGATATCTGTTCCTTCAACAAAAGCCATCAACTCCCCTTTTTTAGTTCTGATTTCACGGATATTTTTAATCATCACTAATACACTGACTGTTTGTTTCGGAATAACTTCAGTAATTAACCGGATTTTTTTAGCTAATTTCAAGCGTTCATAGCCTTCTGTTGGGTGCCCTGAAAGATAAACGCCTAAATATTCCTCTTCTAATTGCAGCTTTTCTTCTAAAGAATAGTCAGCCACTTCTTCTTCTTTTAAAGCCATGATCCCTAGGAGATCTAAGCTTCCACCACTATAAATGATGTTTTGTATTTTTCCTTCTAAATCGAGCATCAATTGTTTTCGGTTTGGTGCCAATTCATCAAACACACCTACTGCTACTAATGACTGGATCAACTCTAATTTTAGCCAGCGTTTATCTAAACGAATCAAGAATTGATCCACTGATTGATAAGCGCCATTTTCTTTTCGATCTTTTAAGATATCCTCAATGAAGTCTTTTCGGACACCTTTGATCGCAGTTAGACCAAAACGAATCTCTTCTGGATTAATCAGCTCAAAGCCATAATAGCTCTGATTAATGGAAGGTGCTGCTAGTTTTAATTTTTTCTTTCTTGCCTCAGCGATGTATTCTTTTAATTTGGTCGTATTGTGTCGAACCGAATTTAGTAGACTAACAAAAAATGCGCCTGGATGGTGGGCTTTGAGGTACGCCATTTGGAACCCAACAAATGAATAAGCAAACGCATGCGAGCGATTGAAACCATAATTGGCAAAACGTTCGATATAGTCATAGACTTCGACCGCTTTTTCTTTCGAATAGCCCTGACTTACTGCCCCACTGACAAAGTGTTCCCGCTCTTTGTCAATCACTTCTTTTTTCTTTTTACTGATTGCCCGACGCAAAATATCCGATTGGCCCAAAGAAAAACCAGCCATCTTTGCAGCGATTTGCATAATCTGTTCCTGATACACGATGACACCATATGTGTTTTTTAAAATAGGCATTAAGGAATCATCAGGATAATGGATCGTTTCTTTTCCTTTTTTGCGGGAAATAAACGTATCGATATTTTGCATTGGTCCTGGACGATATAACGCATTGACTGCCGCAATATCTTCAATTGTTTCTGGTCCTAATCGGCGTAAAACATTGCGAATACCCGCAGATTCAAATTGGAAAACCCCTGTAGTATCTCCTTGTTGAAAGAGAAAAAGTGTCTTAGGATCATTTAAAGGAATTTGTTTCAATCGAATTTCTTTCTTTTCTACTTTTTTAATAGCTTTCAATGCGTAATCAATGATCGAAAGATTTCGCAATCCTAAAAAATCCATTTTGAGTAGTCCGATCGCTTCCACGTCATTCATCGTATATTGAGTTAAAAATGCTTCATCTGATCCTTTTTGTAATGGAACCAGATCTAATAGATTCTTATCACTGATCACAACACCCGCTGCGTGAGTCGAGACATGTCGAGGCAATCCTTCTAAAATCGAAGCTGTTTTAAATAGTAATTGATTTTTTTCACTTAACTGAACTAACTCCACTAAGGGTTTCGATGTCCGATATGCTTCGGGTAAGGTAATTTTCAACTGATTAGGGATCGCCTTGGACCATCGATTGGCTTCGCTTTGTGATAAACCAAAGACACGAGCCACGTCCCTTAACACCATCTTAGCCGCCATCGTCCCAAACGTTGCAATTTGCGCCATATGGTATTGTCCATATTTTTCTCTGACATAATTCAAGACTTCTTCTCTACGATTATCAGGGATATCCAAATCGATATCTGGCATCGTATAACGTTCTGGGTTTAAGAAACGCTCAAAAAGCAACTCATATTGCAAAGGATCGACATCGGTGATCTCCAAGATATATGCAACTAATGAACCAGCCGCTGATCCTCGTCCAGCGCCAGTCACGATTTTTTCTCGATGAGCAAACGCCATGACGTCCCACACGATCAAGAAATAATCATCAAAGCCCATTTGATGGATAATCGACAACTCATATGCTAGACGCTCTTGATATTTAGGAGTGATTTCTTCGACTCGCTCTGCTAATTTTGCTTGGCACAATTCATCAAGGTACTGACCAGCACTTTTCTGATCTGGTACTGGGTAATGAGGTAGCAGCTTTTGATGAAATTGAAATTCAAAGGAAACCGATTGAGCTAAACGTTGCGCACCCTCTAGCGCATCAGCCAACTGTGCTTCATTAAACCGTTGGATCATTTCATTTTCAGCAAGTAAAAAACCTGTTTTAGTTTCTATCTTTTGTTGGTTGATTGCTTCCATAGAAAGTTGGCTCCCAGCTCGAAGATGTTTCATCGTCTCAAGCGCAAACAGTTCTTCTTGTCTTAAGCTGGCAATAGGTTGTAATGCACATAAGGAATAATTGTTTTCTGCTAGGAACGTTACCCAACCACTTGGTAGTTCTGAGAAACTTTCAGCGATTCCAACATAAAAATCTTGTCGACCTACTTTTTCTTTGAGTGCTTGCCAATGGGCAGTAAAGGTCTCCGTTTGATTAAATTCAGCTACTACAGAATGTTGGGGAGGAACGACGAAAATCAAATGATCTGATTCCGTAAATTCTGATAATGCGAGACTTTCTTGAATCATTTTTTTACTCGACAGCTTCATCAATTGCTGGTAGCCAACGCCATCTTTCGCATATACCAATAAATCAAAAGCTTGGGACTCATAAGTATAAGTAAGGAGCATGCCAACAATTGGCTTTATTCCTTCTTTGATACATGTTTGATAAAACTCAGGTATCCCATACAGTACATCTTGATCAGTTATTCCTAGGACTGTATAACCTAGTGCTTTTGCCTTTTGGACATAATCTTGGATCCTGATCGTGCTTTGCAACAGCGAATAGGAGGTTTTTGTATATAATTGTGGGAAAAACATGGTCATTCCACCTTTTGTATAGTTAGACAATTAATCAATGCGTTCATTTATCTACTATGAATATAGGATAAACGACAACGCATTTGTAATCATTCTCTTTGATTTGCATTTTTATTATTTTATCACATGGACTGGTTAAATCATAAAACTTGTTTTTTTACAACTAGCTTTCTTTACATTCAGCAAAATTCTGGTAAACTAAGCTTAGAAAAGAGGTGTTCTTTATGCGATATATCGTCACATTATTTTGGTCATTTGTCTTAGGTCAAGTCGTAGGTTACATTGGTGGGGCTCTTACAAGCGGTGGCTATGATTTTACTTTAACAACGATTATTTCATTGGTTGCAGGCGTTGTTGTCATTTTACTTGGTGCATTGGCAACTCCTAGAAAAGAAGCCTCATCACATTCATAAAAGCCAAATGAGGGTGGGACGCAGTCTCATCCTTTTTATGTATTTTGATAAAATCATTTCGCTTTCCATTAACTTTTTGGAGTGGAAAAGTTAAGCCTGGGACAAAAGGTCGTCCCGGGCTCTTTATCATGCGCAAAAATGAATAATTGTTGTTCCTTGAAATAAGCCTGAATTTCTCAAAACATGAGCGGTTATTTCAACAAATTCTTCCCTAGTGTCATCGGAACTGCGAGGTTTTAAAGACAGCGACACACGATCTTTTCATCATCTGATCAGAAGCGTTGTCGAAGAACTTTTCTGAAGTTAAATAAAGATAATAAGATATTAGATAAAACAAAGAGACTTGTAGCAATGAACACTGCGCGATAGTTAAAGGCATGCGCAACCGTCGAGCCCACCATCGGTCCAAAGACTTGTCCAAAATTACTACACATTTGATTGTAACTATAGATTCGACTCACTCCTTCTGGCGGCGTGATCTTACTGATGAGTGTATTGATGGATGGCATTAACGCTCCCGTTGAAAAACCAAGAATAAACCGTAAGATCCCCAACTGTAAAGGGGTTGCTACAATAGCCATGGGCAAGTAGCAACAAAAAGATAAGGTTAGCCCTGCAAGCAGTACTTTTTGGTTCCCTATTTTATCCCCTAATTTCCCTAGTTTAGGAGATGAAAAAACTGCAGACACACCTGAAATCGAAACGATTAACCCACTAACAAATAAAATATTTCCTGAATTCCCGCTTAGCTCACGAATATATAGGGTCAAAATAGGACTGATAGTTGTGATACCAATTTGAAGAATCAAAGTGGTCACAAATAATCCGATCAGAATGGATAAATGATCCATTTTGGCAAAGATTTCTTTTGTACTGATCATATCATTTTTTTCTACTGGTTGAAAATCTTCTTTTACCAAGAAAATGGTTAAAAGTGTTGTCACAAGTAATAATACCCCAGTAATCAAGAAAACATTCTCCATACCAAACCACTGCGCCAACGCCCCTCCCATTGATGGTCCGATCAAACTGCCGGCAATTGCTCCAGTCGATAAAGTTCCTAATGCCCAACCGCTTTTTTCTTTTGGCGCTTGTGAAGCAATCATCGCAGTCGCGTTAGGAATATAACCTGATAAAATGCCATTTAAAAAACGCATGACCAGTAACCAATACGCATTGGGAACAAAGGCCAACGATCCCATCGTTACCGTCATCCCTGCGGCAGCTCGGATCATCATGAGCTTTCGCCCTTTACGATCTGCCAAATTCCCCCATATTGGCGCTACGATAGCTGAAGCAAAGGCAGTAACAGATATCGCTAGACCGGAAAACAACTCAACTTGATCACTTGGTGTACCCAATTGTTCTACATATACAGGAATAAATGGCATAACTAAACTAAAACTAGCCCCTGTAAAAAAGCAGCCGATCCAAGCCACGAATAAATTTTTCTTCCATTGTATCTTCATTGATCATCCTCATTTCTTTATGTTTCTTTGCAAAAAATTTCTTTTTGAAACAGCATAAATTATGTATTGTTACTATATAAACGAAAGGCTTTGTTCCGAGCAGTACTATCTTCTACTTATTTACTATCTTAACAGTGAAAATCTTATGTTACAAAAAAACACTCTTAACAACTATATAAAATCGTTAAGAGTGCAAATACTACTTTTTTCGAATCATTCAAACGGCGATGCAAAAAGTGTTTTTTCTTATTAAGTTTGTGCTACTTTTTATTGTAAACTTACTCATGTTGCTGTTTCCTGACTTTTTAGCTGGTTCTTTAAGAAAATAGTTCAGCTACCAGTTAGGCTGGTTTACATCGTTGCTAAAATAATAAAGTTAAGGATAAACAAGACCACAACGATCCATAATGGGATTGAAATTTCTTTGAATTTCCCTTTGATTACTTTGACGATCGTGTAAAAAATGAAGCCGACAGCAATCCCATAAGAGATGCTATAACATAATCCCATAAAGATTGAAGCAAAGAATGCTGGTAGTGCTTCTTCCAGGTCAAGCCAATTGATATCTGTGAATGAAGCCATCATCATCACACCAACTAAAATCAATGCAGGTGCAGTTGCTTGAGTTGGAACGATAGAAATCAATGGTGAAAAGAAACTACTTAATGCAAATAAGACTGCAACCACTACTGAGGTCAAACCTGTTCGTCCACCAGCACCGATACCTGCAGCAGATTCTACATAAGTCGTCGTATTTGATGTTCCAAAGATTGCTCCTACAGATGTCGCAATGGCATCGGCAAAGAGCGCTTTATCCATTTTTGTCTTGAAACCTTTGCCATCTTCTAATGCTTCTTCATCTTCTTTTGAGAAGATCCCCGTACGGCGACCTGTTCCAATGAACGTCCCAATCGTATCAAATGTATCCGATAAACTAAACGCAATGATTGTCATGATTACTTGTGGAATCTTTGAAGAATCACTAAATAATGATTGCATCCCCTCTGGTCCAAAAGCAGCACCAAAAGTCGTGCCTAATTCTTTGAATGAACTTCCTAATGAATTAGCTTGCCAATCAATCGTACTTAAATCAACGACCCCCATCATAATCCCTAAGATAGTGGTTGCCACGATCCCGATCAACATCGCACCACGAACATTTTTTACCACCAGGATCGCTGTTAAAATCAAACCGATCACAGCTAATAAAATCGGTGCATTATTGAAGTTGGCTAAAGCTGGAACGATCCCACCATTGATTGTGACATTCGTTGCCTTGCCTCCGTCAACCACCGAACTAGTGATTGCTGCCTGATCAGCTGAAAAAGAGAGAAATCCTGCATTTTTGATCCCAACATAAGCGACAAAGATCCCGATCCCGCCTCCAATCGCATGTTGTAGACTTTCAGGAATGGAATGAATGATCAATTTTCGTATTTTGGTCACAGTAATAAAAATGTTGACCATCCCACAAATAAAGACCATCGCTAAAGCTTGTTGCCAAGAATAACCTAATCCAAAAACTACTGTAAAAGTAAAAAAGGCATTTAATCCCATTCCAGGTGCTTGCGCATACGGTACATTTGCAAACAACCCCATTACCAAAGTACCAATGATCGAAGCGATGATTGTTGCTAAGAACACTGCCTGAAAAGGCATCCCTGATGCTGACAAAATGGTTGGATTTACAAATAAGATATAACTCATTGCAAAGAATGTCGTAACCCCAGCCATGATTTCTGTTGGTACATTTGTCTTATTTTTCTTTAATTGGAAAAACTTTTCCATAAAAAATTTCCACTCCCTGAATTTTTTTGACGTAAAATCAAATAATAAAATAAAATAAGTCAATTATTCCGTTTACGTCGAACAATTATTGATTATAATTACAATTCGTTCGCTTTTCAATAAAATCATTAAAAAAAGCAATAAAAAAATGCTTAATGTTCGTGTTTTGCCTTATAAATGGTTATTGAACAAAATGTATCCGTTCTCTTTAATTTAAAAAAGACTTCTTTTTCCCTTACATTTGCACCTTGTTAAAAAAAATATATGTGCTAGACTGAAACACATACTAGCATTGAAAGGAATGACATTTTTGAATAGAAAGCTCATTGCCATTGATTTAGACGGAACAACTTTAAATCCGGATTCAATCATTACTTCAAAAACTGAAGAAACATTAAAAAAAGCGATTAACGCTGGTCACCATGTCAGTATTGCTACTGGGCGCCCCTTCCGAATGAGTTATCATTATTATCAGCAATTAGGATTGTCTACACCGATGGTCAACTTTAACGGTGCTTTAGTACATATCCCTAATCAATATTGGGCTCATGAAAAAGAAACCTCGATCGATAAACGCATCGTATTCGAGATTTTAGCTCAAAAACGCCAATTGAATTTAGATTTCATTGCTGCAGAAAATCGTGAAACTTATTTTATTGACAGCTTTGATTTTTTTGATGAAAAAATTTTTGCTGCATCAAATCCTAGCCCTCAAAATTTATTATCGCCTAAAAATCTGACAACTGATCCAACCTCTTTACTGGTTCGAACAGAAAAATGCTATGCTGAACAAGTTTCAGCTGAATTAACCCGTCAATTCGGTCATTTTGTTGATGTTCGTACTTGGGGAGGACCAATGGCCATTTTAGAAATCGTTTCTAAAGGAATTGAAAAAGCCAAAGGCGTTCATCGCATTGCCAATTACCTTGATATCGATCAAAAAGATGTCATTGCTTTTGGTGACGAACATAACGATTTGGAACTATTAGAATATGCTGGCTGGGGAGTTGCAATGAAAAATGGTACCGATCAATTAAAAGGCGTTGCTAACGATGTCACTGAACACACCAACCAAGAAGATGGCCTAGCTACGTATTTAGAAGACTTATTAGCCCTTTAAAATCAAAAAAATACCGTTCCAGAGAAAACAAATTGTATTTCTCTGGAACGGTCTTTTTAGTTGTTGGTCTTTTTATTTTGCCATGAACATATCGTAGTAAGTGTCCATGATTTCTTTTGCAATGACTAGATTCATATGATCTTTTTCATCTAATAAGTTCGGTAGAACGACACTAATTGCAATTTGTGGGTTATCACTCGGACCATAGGCCACGATATTACTATTTACTGTGGTAATATCTGGATGACCTTCAGCTACAGTTTCGGCTGTACCAGTCTTAGCAGACAAATCCATTTTTGCACTAGCTAAAGGTTTAGCTGTCGTATACGCATCTGTTCCATGAACAACTTGATGGAATCCTTCACGAAGGATCGACATATCAGCTGGAGAAATATCAACGGTATCTTCGACTTTTGTTTCCAGCTCTTTTTTCACCGGACCAAGGTTCCCATTTTCATCATTTCCATAGATTCCCTTGACTAAACGAGGTTGGATTCTCTTACCACCATTGGCTACAGTTGAAGCATATTGCGCTAATTGGATCGGTGTATAGGTATCAAACTGACCAAAAGCTAAGTCAGTAAAGTTACCTGGTGTGTACCATTGAGCACCATTATCTGCATTAAATTTCTTCATAAAATCAACAGAACGAGAAATCCCTGGTGATTCATTTGGTAGATCAATCCCAGTTTTTGTTCCTAAACCAAACTGTTTGAACGCTTTACGTAATTCTTCATAGGCTTTTGACTCTTCATTTAATGAAGGAAGTCCCATATTTGGTGTATATTCCAATCCCAGCATTTTCAACGCAACTTTGATCATATACGTATTCGATGATAGTTCAAGTGCTTTGACTGCATTGATTGCAATACGCCCGCTTCGGTTAAAGACCGAGCTCTTTTCAGAAGAGCCTTGTAATTTGATTGGCTCATCGACTAATACTTGGTTACCTGAGATCACATTCGTTTGCCAACCAGCAGTTAACGTACCTGCTTTGACTACTGACCCTGGAGTAAAGGCGCTAGTAATATTCCCCAAAGCATTTTCTGTCAACTCTTTGGACCCTTCTTGGTGGCTAAATCCTGTCATAGCCAATATCTCACCGGTTTGTGGATTCATCGCTACTGCATACGCCCCTGGCGAATAAGTTGCTTTTCCACTATCCACTAATTTTTGGTAGTTTGTCTTTAAGATATTTTCGACTTTGGCTTGGAAATCAGCGTTAAGAGACAACATGAGGTTGGACCCTTTTTCACCAGCAAAGATTTCTTTTTGATTCGTTACATTCCCATTACTATCGAGGGTTACTTCATATTGGGTTTTTGTTCCTTGTAAAACATCTTCATATTGCTTTTCAAGGTAACTTTGTCCCACACGATCATTACGAGAATAGCCTTTAGCTAAGTATTCATCTACTTCATCAGCTGGTAAACCTTGTTTTTCTGTTGTCACACTACCTAAAATACTTTTGATTGAGTCAGCAGCCGTGTATTGACGTGTCCAGTCGGTTCCTGTGGATACTCCAGGTAGTTCTGAAGCATGTTCGGAAACAACCGCTAATTCTTGATCAGTCACACCTGAATTTTTGATAAATACCGTGTTCAACTCATACGCACTATTCATGCGTTTAAAAATCGTCGCGATTTTTAATTGTTCTTCATTGAAGTTGATTTCACTATCGGTTACTTTATCAACTAACGCTTTGTATTGATCGCTGGAATCAAGTTGTTTTTCCTTTGCTGTTAAGCGTTCCGTTGCTTCTTTCAAATGCTTAGGATCAGCTAACCAAAAGTCTTTTTTATCTCGTTCAGTTAAATTTTCATCAACTGGCACATTGATTAATTGATTTAGTCTTGTCGCTACTTTAAGCAGATCCTCTGCCGTCATTTTTGTTCCTCTGGTGAAAGTAATTGCTTGATTCGCTTGGTTCGTCACCAATGGTTTACCTGTCGAATCGTAAATCATCCCCCTCGGAGAACTGGTTTGGATCGTTAGTGTCGATGATGATTTCACTTTGGCTTCCATTGCTTCGCCATTAACGATTTGTAGATAACCTAATCGTGCAATCAATGCGACGAATAATGTAAATATGATGAAAAAAAGAAAATTCAACCGAAAAGGGACATGTGAACGTCGAAATGTTTTGTTTTTCGGCTCTTGTGCACCTTTTTTCAATTTATCCATCCATGAATTGTTTAATAGTTTTTTCATAAACTCTCTCATCATTCCTATCTTTTTCCTACTTACGGTTATGTTTCATTGTACCTAAATTTCTTGAAATAAAAAAGAAGAAACGAAAATCACTAATAAATTCTTTAACTTATTTCAAGTTGATATTCTTTTTTTGTTTCACAGGATAAAATCGTGTCAAGTTTTCAAACAATTCAAACCTTTAAAAAATAAAGTTTTTTATTTAATTTATCATTTTCTTATCGTGAAACACAACAAATGATATTTTTACTGTGGAAAACTTTTTATAATGCTCTTACCGTTTTGAACCAAAGTATCCTTTAATTACTTGTCTGGTTTCACGAACTTTTTCCTTCAACTGTTCATTCTTTGTCATATATAAATAAAAAATAATATCGATAGTAACAAACTGAGCCAGCAAAGAATTTGTAGCAGCGCTTCGATTGGTAATTTCCTTTGGACGTGAGGTTTGTACAACAACATCCGCCAACTTACTTAAAGGATTATTTCCAAATTGCGTTAAAGCAATTACCTCAATCCCTAAATCTTTTGCGATTTCTCCAACTGCTACGACATCCGCGCTACTACCAGAATTGGAGACTAACCATAATACTTTTTTGGTTTCATTGCTTACTAATTGAGGAAGTAAAACATGGATATCTTTTTCAAAAATAATGGGTTTGCCTACTCTAGACCATTTTTGCAAAATGTCTTCCACCACTAAAGATGAAGCGCCCACGCCATATAAAAAGACTGTTTCAGCACTTTCCAGGGTCTCAACCACTTCTTGAATTTTTTCTTCATTTAAAATGTCCACCGTTTCTTTGATTGCCACTTGCGCATTATTTCCCAAAATGTGTTTGATCGAATAAAATGATTCGTTTGGATGAATATCACTGAAGCCTTCAACGATACCGGTTTGTAACTCGGTCGAAATATTTATTTTGAAGTCAGTCAAACTTTGAAACCCAATTTTTTTGGAAAATCGGACAACTGTGGGCGCACTTAACCCAGCAGCTTCTGCTAACTCGTTCGCAGTCATCGTGGGAATTTTTTCTACATTTTTGATGATATAATCAGCGAGCTTTTTTTCAGTTGAAGAATACTCCTCCATCATGCTCTCAATACGGCTAATAACGCTCATTTGTCTCACTTCCTTTTTCTCTTCCAGTCTAGCTAAGTATACCATATCCCACTAATAAGATCGTGACGTCTGACAAGAAAATTTTGTCATCATCTGTAAATAAATGTTGGAGAAAAAGTATGAGGCTAAAAAATAATTGATGAGGTTCGGCTACAGCAATAAAGCCCAAGGCAAGCCTTGGACTCTTAGATAAAAGATTAATTTTCAAGAAGAATGGACGATTGCAGCTCCTGGTTATCCTATCATTCATATGATAGTTGCACTCTTTATCATGAAAATTTTGTTGTCTCACGTTGAATACTCTTGATAGAAGTCACGAGTATTTAACTCTAATTTATAAATGATGTCATGACAGAACTTTT
This sequence comes from Enterococcus sp. AZ077, assembly GCF_051714965.1. NCBI lineage: Bacteria > Bacillati > Bacillota > Bacilli > Lactobacillales > Enterococcaceae > Enterococcus > Enterococcus sp. AZ077. Next base: position 944,437 of record NZ_JBIOSX010000001.1, on the reverse strand, counting down.
AGAGTTGGTGTTCCGCATGTGCTGCTCCTAATTGATTCCTAGAAGTTGAGAAGTTCATAGCATGTTGGATTTTCTCACTTATTTGTGCTAGTCTTTCTTCCTTAGTATTCTCGAATGGTTGTATTGATCGACTGAAAAGTTGTTCTGGCATATTATTTCTATTTGACGATCTTGCTAATATTTGTTCCATTGTTAACAACACTTGTTTTTCTTCATATTTTTCTTGCTGTATTTTTTCTACTACTATTTTGTTTAGGTCTTGATTCCTCATTTTTTGGCTATTGGAATATAACAGTCGTTTGAAAAACTGCTTAAACAAATTTTTTCTGAGACCAAGTTTAGTCTGCTCTTCATTTCTTTGTTTCATTTTGATTTTCGTTATAGGTAAAATATTCTCCATTTCATTCTTAGCACGAGGAGCTATTTCGATTTGATTCGTAAAATTACTTTTATGAGGAATCAAAGTTGTTTTGAACGCACGAATTTTTGTTGCCATTCTTTTCCGATCGTTTCTTATGTAACTGATCATTTTTGTTCTGAAAGAGCGGTCAAGCTTATGGATTTCCTGGTAAGTATTATTTAGTACTTTCTCAAGCATAGAAAAATCTCGCCTAATCAATTCCAACATTCGTTTAGCGGGACCAACGGACTTCGAATTTTTTTGATTCGTGGATTTATGTTGACTCCTTTGTTTAATCGCATGTTCAATTTTTACGATTAAATTTACTGCTAAGTTCTTTTTTTTACGATTGGCTTGTTTTGACTGCATTTCGTTTGTTTGCTCGCTTAACTCATTTTGAGCTACGTTATTTCCTTTTTTATTTAGCCTTTTATTTGTAAAAAAAGTTCCCATTTTCAGCCCTCCTTTTTTCCTTTTCAACCTAATAATAGCATAAGATGAAAGGCTTGCTTATTCATCTTTTCGTAATTTCAGAAAAAAAGATTCTCATTATCGCTTTGTTGTTTCAAATTGCACGATTTAGCTTTAACTCTTAAAAAGATATGGGAGAAGCGTAACAATTCACTTAGTAAAAAACCGATGGTATCAAAAATCGTTTTCGATTTTCGATACCATCGGTTTGATCTTACATTCTAGGGTAGTCAGGTCACTTTTTCGACTATTGAAATTAACCTTGTCTACTATAATTTTGGACTTCAGCAACCATCGCATCAACGAACATGTTGAGATCTTCTACCGAAGTTTCTTTGCTACCATATCGGCGAATATTGACCGTTGCATCAGCCACTTCTTTATCACCAACGACTAGTTGATATGGTATTTTTTGTGTTTGTGATGCACGAATCTTATAACCCATTTTTTCATTGCGGTCATCTACTTCGACACGTAGACCTTTCATTTGTAGACGTTCCTTGATTTCATAAGCATAGTCACTATGCGCTTCAACTGAAACAGGAATGATCGTTGCTTGGATCGGTGCTAACCAAGTTGGGAAAGCTCCTTTGTAAACTTCAGTTAAATAAGCAACAAAACGTTCCATCGTTGAAACGATCCCACGGTGGATAACTACTGGACGATGTGTATTTTCACCATCTTCACCAACATAAGTTAAATCAAAGCGTTCTGGAAGCAAGAAGTCTAATTGGATCGTTGATAATGTTTCTTCTGTTCCTAAAGCTGTTTTGACCTGAACATCCAATTTTGGACCATAGAAAGCAGCTTCTCCTTCTGCTTCGAAGTATTCCAATTCCAATTCATCCATTGCGGCTTTTAACATCACTTGCGCTTTTTCCCACATAGCATCATCATCAAAATATTTATCCGTGTTGTTCGGATCGCGATAGCTCAAACGGAAACGATAGTCTGTAATATTGAAGTCAGCGTAAACTGCGACCATCAATTCCAACGTACGTTTAAACTCATCTTTGATTTGATCAGGACGTACAAAGGTATGCCCATCGTTCAATGTCATTTCACGAACACGCTGTAAACCTGATAGCGCACCTGATTTTTCGTAACGGTGCATCATGCCTAGTTCAGCGATACGGATTGGTAATTCGCGGTAGGAATGGATCGCATTTTTATAGACCATCATATGATGCGGACAGTTCATCGGACGAAGAACTAACATTTCACCATCACCCATATCCATTGGTGGGAACATGTCTTCTTGGTAATGATCCCAGTGACCTGATGTTTTATACAATTCTACATCTCCCATGATTGGTGTGTAGACATGTTGGTAACCTAAGCTGATTTCTTTATCAACGATATAACGTTCAATTGTTCGACGAATCGTTGCACCTTTAGGTAACCAGAATGGTAAGCCTGAGCCAACTTGTGGTGATACCATAAATAGATCTAGTTCTTTTCCTAATTTACGGTGGTCTCTTTCTTTTGCTTCTTCACGTAGACGAATAAATTCTTTTAAGTCTTTTTTATCAAAGAATGCTGTCCCATAGACACGTTGCATCATTTGATTGTTTGAATTTCCACGCCAGTAAGCTCCAGCTACAGATAATAGTTTGAAGACTTGGATACGACCGGTTGATGGGACATGTGGTCCACGGCATAAATCGATAAATTCCCCTTGTTGATAAGCAGTGATTACTTCCTCATCTGGTAATTCACTGATCAATTCTACTTTATAAGGATCACTTGCAAAGATTTCCAGAGTTTCTTCTTTAGAAAGAACTTTACGTTCGATCGGTAAGTTTTCTTTCACGATTTTCATCATTTCTGCTTCGATTGCTGGAAGATCTTCGGCACTGATTTGGTTTTCACCGTTGTCTGTGTCATAGTAAAATCCTGAATCGATTGCTGGTCCGACACCGAAATGGATATTTGGGTACAAGCGTCTCATAGCTTGTGCCATCAAGTGTGCGGTTGAGTGACGTACCAATGCTAATGCATCTTCGTGGTCAGGTGTAACGATCTCGATTGATGCATCTTCTTCGATGCCACGATTCAAGTCAATCAATTGACCGTTCACTTTACCGGCTAATGCTTTTTTAGCTAAACTTTTAGAAATACCTGCAGCAATCTCAGCAGTCGTGATTCCCGCATCAAACTCTTTCACTGCGCCATCTGGAAAAGTAATTTTTATCATTAAAATAGCCTCCTTTGATTTTTTGATTGAATGAGTTGACACCAATAAAAAAGTCCCAGCACCTCATAAAAGAGATACTAGGACGAAAGATTCGTGGTTCCACCTAATTTCGAACGTTTACACGTTCCTTGAGCGTTATAACGGTACGACCGCCTTTGTTTCAACAAAGGTTTCGAAAGTGGTCATCCTTTGGTTTTCTTCTGGAAAAGTTTCAGCCTGGCTTTTCCTCTCTTATCGAAGACTCTCAAATTCAGTTGTCTTTCTCATCAATCAACTATGTGTTTATTTAACCACTAATAAAAAGAAAAATCAAGTGTGGGTGTGACTTATTTTTTCCATTCACCATTTACACCATAAGTGCCTTTTTTCATTTCATTGATAATCACATGGATATGTTCTTTTGGTGCTTGGGTATTTTTATGAACAGCTTCTGTAATATCTTTCATCATATTTTCTAATTGTTCTGGACTACGTCCTTCAACTAGTTCTACGTGTACAAATGGCATTGTCTCGTCTCCTTTTAATAATTGCTATCTTAAATGTAAGTGGTCTTTTCAACCCTTCTTCTATGCTATGATCATACCGCAAAAAAAGCAAAGAGAAAAGATCTTTTCTGATGTTACGTGTGGGATCGCTCATTTTTAGCCCGCAACGCACTTAAAATCGAAACAGTGTCTACCACTTCTTGGAGAACCGCTCCAAACAAAGCGGGGATTACACCCGTACTAGCAACCAGCATTAAAAAAACACAAATAAAAATACCGATTAAAACAGATTGTTTCGCTACTTTCATCGTATCTCTGGAAATCGTTATAGCAGTAGCAACTTTTGTCAAATCATCTTTTAGTATCACCGCATCAGCACTTTCACTAGCTGCCGTTGATCCGTGTGCGCCCATGGCTATTCCAACATCTGCGATCGTCAAAGCTGGAGCATCGTTGACCCCATCGCCCACCATCGTTACGGGACGTTCACTTTCGGGAATACTCTCAAGGATATTCAATTTGTCCTGCGGCAAACAACGAGCATGAACAGCCGTGAGCCCAACCTCCTTTGCAATTGATTCAGCGATAGCCGGTCCATCCCCTGTGATCATCATCAAATCCGCTACACCCATTGTTTTCAATTGTTCAATCGTTGCTTGTGCTTCTGGACGCAGCACGTCTGAAAATAAGATCGTACCCGAAAAATGGTCATCAATTGCAACATAGATAGCTGTTTTAGTAGATTGGCTTTCTTTGGCACCGACAAATGAAGCTCTGCCAACTTTAACGAAATGTCCATCTACTCTAGCTTGTATTCCTTGCCCCGTGATCTCTTTTAATTCATTCACTGGCAATAACTTTTCGTTATCGACTTCATGGACTAGTGATCGGGCTAAGATATGACTTGATTCTTGTTCGGCACTTGCCGCATAGACCAAGAGCGTTTCTGATGTTACACCAACTTCTGGATGAATACTTGCTACTTCGAGGACCCCTTTAGTGATGGTACCCGTTTTATCAAATGCAACTGTCTTGGTTCGTGCTAATTTTTCCACAGCAGTTCCTGTTTTGATGACGATTCCGTTTTTACTTGAACGACTCATTCCAGCCACTAAAGCAATCGGTGCAGCTAAAATCAAAGGACAAGGTGAAGCAACAACGAGAACTTCTGCGAAACGAACAGGATTCTTCGTGACCCACCAGGAAATACCTCCGATCAAATAAGCGATCAATGTAAAAGGCACCGCATAGCGATCCGCTAAGCGAACAAAATGAGCTGGTTTTTCTTTTGATTCTTCGACCAATTTAATAATTTGTTGGTATTGACTATCAGCTGCTCTTCTTTCAACGATCATTTGAACGGAACCGTCCCCATTGACTGAGCCAGACATCAGTTCATCGCCTGCTTTTTTTAATACAAGTTTGGCTTCACCCGTTAATGAAGACTCATCAAATTGCGACTCACCTTTCACTACCTTTCCGTCAACGGGCACTAATTCTCCTGGTTTCACCACTAATAAATCATTGATCTCAACAGCTTCTACTGGAATATCTTTCAATTGGTCATTCATCAATTGATGCGCTGTGCGTGGTGTATTGTCCAATAACGTTTGCAATTCTCGACTAGCTTTTTTATTGGCATAGTCTTCCAAACTGTCTCCGCCAGTCAACATGATCAGGATCATCAAACTGGCCCAGTACTCTCCTACCACTAATGTCGCAACAATCGCTGTGATAGCAAGAATGTCCACACCATATTTACCTGAACGTAATGTTTTAATCATCTCAATAAACATAAAGAAAGCCAAAATACCACCCGTGATCGCGATAATCAGAAATGCAAGTGTGGGTCGTTTAAAAATAAATTCGCAAATAAGTGCCGTCATTCCAATCAAAACAGTGATTGAAAATTTTTTAAAATGTGTCATATTGTTCACTCCCTACAATTTTAGGATACTGACTTAGAACTAGAATGAAAACTATTTACACTTAACTGAAAACAACTCTCACTCTCATTGATTTTCTTCTTTCACTTTCCTTCAAACGAATAGTCAAAGATACCTTTTTCTCACTTTTTGTGCTATACTTTTAATTCGTTATTTACGGCGGAAGGAGTAATATACGCAATGAATGAAAGACAACTAGAACAACAACACGTGGATGAAACCATTCAGTTGATCCAGCTTGAACAAAAGCTATTAAACACTAAACAACAATCTCTTACCCAAGAGATGCAAGATTCTACGAAAGACACCGCCAGCCATAAAATCAGAGGTGGGTCTAATGAATCCTTTTATGAATCAGCTGTCGAATACCGCCAACATGAGCAAGAATTGCTTTTAAAATACCATACGCTTGAATCGCAGCAAAAAAGGCTCCAAACGTTAACAGTTATGGAAGACAACCCTTACTTTGCCCGAATCGATTTTAAAGAAGAAACAGACGCAGAGACACTTTATCTAGGAATCGCTTCTTTAAGAGATCTCTCTGAAGAAACAATCGTAATCGACTGGCGTGCCCCAATTGCTAACCTTTATTACGAAGGGGAAATTGGACCAGCCTTCTATGAAACAGATACTGAAAAAATCAATGTTGAATTACTGCTGAAACGTCAGTTTAAAATCTTAGATGGAAAAATTATTTCGATGGTGGATACTTCTGAAGTGATCAACGATGATTTCTTACTAGAGATCCTAGACGATGCCTCAAGTGCGCATATGAAAAATATCGTCTCTACGATCCAAAAAGCCCAAAATGCCATTATTCGTGATACAACAAGTCAAGTGATGTTGATCGAAGGAATCGCTGGTAGTGGAAAAACATCTGCTTTATTACAACGGATCGCCTTTTTACTTTATCACAATCGAAAATGGTTAGATGCCGAGAACGTTTTACTTTTTTCTCCTAATCATCTTTTCTCTGACTATATTTCGACTGTTTTGCCTTCTTTAGGTGAAAGTGGTGTACCTACGCAAACCTTCAAGTCTTATTTGGAACAGTTATTACCTGAATTTTCATTGTTAGAAGAAGAGCAACAAGAAGTTGGTTTTTTATCTGGAGACAAGGACCCGATCCAAACCTTCAAAAGCGGTCTTCAACTAATCCATCAGATTGATCGTTATATCGATCATATTACTGGTTTTGGTCCCTTGTTTAGAGATATGAAAATTAACGGTCGGACGATTTTAGCAAAAGAATCGATCCGCAAATGGTATCAAGAAACCAATGAACTCTTACCGTTACATCAACGTCTCTCCTTGTTGCAAACAAAATTATTAAAAAAATTGGGTGGACTCCAAAAAGATGAGATGCGTCAAAAATGGGTCAAAGAATTAGCAGAAGAACAATTGCAAGACTTATATGCGAATGATCCGAACCTTGAGTATACGGAGCAAAAAGAACAGTCTTTACGGAAAAAACTAGCGAATCAAATCGTGAAGAAAAGATTCCGTCGAATCTACCGCGGTATCAATCAGTTTCAATTTGTCAATTTGACCAAACAATACCTTCACTTTTTACAAACCGTACCTCAGGCGCTGTTGGCTAAAAATGACATTAGCGCAACGATGTGGAACGATCATTCAGCCTTATTAAAAGAGAAGCTTCGTCAACGAGAACTACGACAAGAAGATGCAGTATTATTCTTCTTGCTGATGCGTCGCATCCATCCAGTGTCTGTGATGCAAAAAGCTCGCTATATCTTTATCGATGAAATGCAAGATTTCGCTCCCGCTCAGGTAGCACTTTTACAAGCGATCTATCCAAAAGCTAATCTCACTTTTTGTGGTGATCTAAATCAAAATGTTTTCGGCAATGAAACGATTACTGGCTCTTTGGATCAACTATTTAAAGACCAAGAAATCACACACTTCCAGTTAACGACCAGCTATCGTTCAACAAAAGAGATCACGGATTTTGCGAATCATTTTCTTACTGAGGAAAATCAAGTAGAAACGACGGCTCGCAAAGGTACGCTTCCTTCTATCGTGAAAGGTTCCTCCTTAGAAGAACGATTAAATTGGTTAAAAACTACGCTTGAAACGACTCAAGAAAATACCCGTTACTGGCGTACCGCAATCATTGGTAAAACACAGACTGAGTGTGAACAACTCTATGAACAGTTGCCCGAATACTTAAAAGATCATATCCAATTGATTTCTGATGAAACAGATTTTATGAAACGACAAATCGTCCTACTACCAGCATTCTTGGCAAAAGGGCTCGAGTTTGATCGCGTTTTCTTATGGGGCATCGATGATACAAACTTTGCCACTAACCAAGATCAATTAGTTCTTTACACCATGTGTACAAGAGCCATGCACGAACTCTTTTTAGTTACTTCTGAATCTGAAAGTCCTTTGATTGAATCCATGGACCCAGCATTATATACCACTATCAATATATAAAAATAAAGGGTTGTGACAAAATTTTTGTCACAGCCCTTTATTCTTAATAAACGGTGTTAAAGAAGTAGCTTCAAGAATAAGAAGCTAACCACTTAGTCACAACCTCGCCTTTTAAACAAATGATTCAGTATCTGGATACTTTAATTTAACTAATGAAATAATCATTCGCAATTCTTCTATATTTTCAGGATACTCAGGATCAAAGACTTTACTATGACGCCCAATCCCCCCGTTATCTATCAGCCGATAAATTCGATTCCAATCAATAAACTGTTCGATTGATCGGAAGTTACTGATCGGATAGCCTCCACTATCAAGGATTTCTGATAAACGAAAAGCTAGATAAGCACTGTCGATCACTTTTACTTTTTTAGAATCATATTTTTCATTTTTTTCAATTAAGATTTTTGTTGGTTGATGTTTTAAGCTCCATTCTAACAAACGAAAGAAAGCTTCCATACGATAATTTTCTTCAAATAATCGAAAGGTTGAATCTGAACGTCTAAAAAGTAAAGGGATTAAATAATTTCTTTTGTAAATCAACATGGGGACGCGATCAACCATACATTCCAAATAGCGATTAAGGTAACCAGTACCTACGTAATTTCCTAAACGATAACCTTCTACACCATAATGGGCATATTTTTTTGCTAATTTTGAACAGTCTGTGATATTCACAGCTAACTCTTCGATCTTTTGGTAACCGCTTAAAATACGTTCAAAAGGCTCTAAACTAATTTTTGCTTCCATAAAATTTCCCCGCCTACATCCACATTCCTATGTATCATTTTTCCAATAATACGTCTATATCAATAATAACACAGGACGAAACAGAATAAAAAATAAAACATACGAAAAAAAGATAAAATCATTGATTCGTCATAAACTACTGTTTTTTCAGAACGAATGATCTTCTCTTAAGCGTAAAAAAATAGTCTGAGAGACGAATCGTCCCAGACTATTAGCAGGTGTAAAAACGAAAAACGGATAAATCGCAAGTCGGAAGCTATCCGATGCTTTCACAACCTTCATTCGTTTTTATCGTTTAGTCTTCCAATGCTACATTATGGAAAACATGTTGAACATCTTCCAATTCTTCCAACGCATCAATCATTTTTTCAAATGTTTCTTGGTCTTCTGGTGAAAGTGTCACTTCATTTTGAGGAATCATTTGGATCTCAGCAATTGAAAAATCAGTGATTCCTTTTTCTTTCAATGCTTCTTGGATACTGTGGAAGTCAGCAACTTCACCATAAACGATGATTTGTCCATCTTCTTCCATGACATCACGTACATCAATCTCTTTATCCATCAAATATTCAAGGATCTCATCTGCATCATCGCCGGCAAAACCAAAAATCGCTGTATTGTCGAACATGTAAGAAACAGCTCCAGAAACACCCATATTTCCGCCGTTTTTACCAAAAGCAGCACGTACATCAGCAGCTGTACGGTTCACGTTGTTTGTTAAGGTATCAACGATGACCATTGAGCCATTTGGTCCGAATCCCTCATAACGTAATTCAGAATAAGTTTCATCTCCCGCACCTTTTGCTTTTTCAATTGCACGGTCAATAATATGTTTAGGTACATTATAAGTTTTCGCGCGTTCAATGACGAAACGTAGTTTTTGGTTAGCGTGTGGGTCTGGATCACCTGATTTTGCTGCTGCATAGATTTCAATCCCGAATTTTGCATAAACTCGGCTATTATTTGCATCTTTTGCGGTTTTTTTCGCTACGATGTTTGCCCATTTACGTCCCATATTCTCACTTCGCTTTCTAATTTTGATCGTTCATTTCTGATAGTGGTTAAGCACAAAAACGTCCTGTTCCATTATACTTGTGAATCTGGATTCTGTGAAGTATTTTTTCTAAATCTAGTCATTTTTTAGGGAGGTGTTTCCTTTTATGATCGATTATAGTCGTCTCTTGGAATAGCTACTCAACAAGCTAGACAAAGAATTTTTTACAAAGCGACATATTCAAAATATTGAACTAAACTTTCATTCAGATTAGTCATTTCACTTTATTCCCACCAACCAGGTTTATTTCGAAACATAAGGTCTTCTTCCAAAATTTTGTTCAGGTATCGCCCCACCGAGTTGATAGATTTGATCACTCCGAACCAAAAGGTGTGCCAATTCTGCTTCTTTTTTGCCGATTTTTGAGATCAAGGGTATCTCTTTCTTTTCTTTTAAAAACTGTTGTCCTGCCTTGGTAAATCCTAAAATATTCAAGTAACATTTAGCTTGTTGGTCATGGATTTCCTCATGATGGATGTTCAATAATACGTAACAAGCTAAACGTTGGATTCTCGTCCAAGTATATCTTTTCGTCTTGACTAAAGTGACAAATTCCTCGAAAGAAGTGGCTTTCTTCGCAGCCGATTGCATTCTCACTTCAAGTCCTTCCGTCATCTGATAGATAGTTTTCAAATTGGCTAGCTCCGTAGAAAGCAAACGATAACGTAACAAGGGCCAGTAATTCGCCCATGTTTGTTGCGAACCTGCTTCGATCATCGCTGCGGTGGCAGCAGGTATAAAATTCGTTACGGAGCGTTGTTCACTGAGCGCTTTGCGAATAGCGGTCGCACTTGCGATGGAGGAACTGCTCCATTCTTCATCGTGATAACCAGCACTTTTTCTGGTAATCGGTACTAATTTCATTGGCTGGGCATACTGGGCATTTTCTTTCGCATAGCTTAACCCTAAAATGTGATTAGGAGAAGAAAAATCGAGAGCGATTTCTGGATAAAGTGTGTTGAACACTGCTGTCATCTTCTGCGGATAGCTCATTCCTTGATCAGATAAACGTTGAAATTCACGGTCAATCCTTAATTGGTTTTGCTGTACAAATTTCCCAAAAGCTTCGTAATTAAATGTCGACTCTTCTTCTGTACCAAAACAAAGATGTGTACAGCCGAGCATCTGTAATAATCGCACAGCTCCTTTGGCAAAGTAATCTGCTGATTGCACAGACCATTCTATTGGTAGTTCAATGACCAAATCCACTCCGTTTTGGAGGGCAGCAGTTGCTCTGGACCATTTGTCGATAATTGCAGGCTCACCACGCTGTAAAAAATTTCCACTCATCACTGCTATCACGATATCTGCGCCCGTTTGTTCACGAGCCATTTCCGCATGGTAGCGATGCCCATTATGGAAAGGATTATACTCAACAATAATGCCACAAATTTTCATCACATTTCCTCCTTTTCTTAATAGGAATAAAACAAACAGTTCATTCTTTCGGTCAATCCAAAAATGATCGATTCGGTTTTTTACTGTAAAAAAATAAGCAGGAGAAATCGAAAAATCGTTTCTCCTGCTTTTTAAATGACGCTTCAGCTTATTTTTCATCAAGATATTTCTAAAGTATTTTTTTCGTTTTTTAGCAGAAAAACGTCACTATTTGGCGCAGACTTTGTTGATGATTTACTCGTCTTGGCCATTATTCGTTACTTTTATACTATTATAATACTATCTGAAACAACGCGATTCACGACAGTTTTTTTTTTGCGATTACACCTCGCGATAAGGTAATGTTTCGTATTCAACAAAAGACTTTTTTCGTGTCCTATTCCTTATATGCCACAAAAAAGAGACGTTTTGTATCTTCCTTTGGTTGTTCGTCGGTGAAATCACCAAATGCTTCTACCTTAGAAAAGCCACTGTTTTCTAACATTCTTAAATAATTATCCAAAGAATAAGTTTGCTCTTGATGCAGTTCGTCTTCTCGAATGAACTTACCTGCTTCTTCGGGATCTTCCACGAAGAAAGTCAAGAAATGTTCAATACTATGCTTTTCCTTACCTGGGTAGCTATCCCATAAAAAGGCAAACTGATCATTTTGATAATGGTAACTGTATTCAGGAAAAACCGTGTCGATTTGATAGATAGAATGAACATCGAATATAAAACGTCCATTTTCTTCCAACGCTTGATACACTTCGTCAAATACTTGCTGCACTTCTTGTTCATTCTTCATATAGCACAAAGAATCTGAGAAACAAGTGATTGCTTGGTATTGACCAATTTCTGACAGATCAAGCATGTTTCCTTCAACAAATTGGATTGGTGTTTCCTCTTCAAACGCACGTTGGCTAGCAATCATCAACATCTCTTCTGAAAGATCTAACCCTGTGACATGGTACCCAGCTTTAGCAAAGGCAACAGCTAGAGCACCTGTTCCGCAAGCTAATTCTAAAATATTACATGTTTCACTTGGTAAGTGTCGTTTTGAGAAATCTAACCATTGTTGATATAAGGTTTCATCCATTACCTCATCATAAACGAAAGCAAATGTTTCGTAAGCCATATTAATCGATCCATTCATTTAGGTCAACAAGTGGTGCATCTGACCATAATTTTTCTAAATTATAGAAACTTCTTTCTGGCGCATGGAAAACATGGATGATCAGATCTCCTAAGTCGATCAGGATCCATTTTCCGCCTTCTTTTCCTTCGATACGTTTTACTTCGTAATTGTTTTCTTCTTCTTTTTCAATGATTTCTTCTGTAATTGCATTTAGTTGTCGTTCACTGTTTGCCGAACAAATCATGAAGTAATCTGCTAGTAAAGATACTTCTCTCACATCTAAAGCAACGATATCTTCTGCACGTTTTGAATCGGCAGCTTGCACTGCAATTTGTAGTTGTTCTTTGCTATTTATAGTAATTTCCTCCTAATGGGTAGAGATTATTTTTTAGCTACCCAATGATTATATGTTTCAATTGTTTTTGGATAAATCTGTTGTTCTTGTTCAATCAAGTGAGCTAATGTGTGCTTTGTCTCAAAAGCTACCGCTTCGTCTAAATCAAGCAACGCTATTTCACGCGCATCTTGGACTCCAGGAAACGAGCGACCAGGTTCAATATAATCTGCTACATAGATGATTTTATCTAATAAAGACATTTCAGCCGCACCAGTGGTATGAACCCGAATGGCATGAAGGATCTCTTCATCTGTGATACCAAGCTCTCTTTCAACAAAAGAGGCGCCAACTAAACCATGCCAAATCGCATTTCCATAATGAAGAAGCGCTGGGTCATAGCCATCTCGCTTGATAACTAAAATAAATTCATCATCAGGCCGTTCTTTCGCATAATCATGTGTCAAAGCAGCAATACTAGCTTTTTCTAATGAACAGCCGTATTTGCCGGCAAGGGCAATCGCCGTCTCTTCCACCCCAAGAACATGCTTGAAACGTCGTTCACTCATTCGCATTTGGACTTTTTGCATCAACTCTTCTCTTGAGTAAGTTGTGTATTTATTACTATAGTCCATCTTGATATAGCCCTTCTTTCTCGATATACTCAATGACCTTATCAGGTACTAGATAACGAACGGAACAACCTTGCTGGATCTTCTGCCGTATTTTAGTTGAGCTGATATCAATGGTTGGCACATCGACCCAAATCACTGGGTAAGGCGTTTCGGTTGAGTAACCTGCTCGACGAATACCAACAAAATTGACCATTGTCACTAGTTCATCGATTTTATACCATTTTGGTAGATATTCTACCATGTCGCCACCGATAATAAAATAGTAATCGGTATTAGGGTTGTTTTGTGTCAGAGCTTTCATCGTATCATAAGTATAGCTTTTGCCTTTTCGAGATAACTCGATCGGTTCAATAGCTAAAAAAGGATTATCTGCTATCGCAAGTTCAAGCATGTTTAAGCGATGATTGGCAGCGATTGTCGTTTTTTCATCCACATGTGGTGGTTGATAAGAAGGCATTAAATAGACCTTATCCAACCCTAAATTTTTTCCTGCCTGTTCTGCCATAACCAAGTGTGCCAGGTGAACTGGATTAAAAGTACCACCTAAAATCCCCACCTGTTTGCGTTTTTCAAAAATTTGAGGCATCTCTTGAGGAAATACTTGAGATTCGACAAAAGCTTCCGCTTGCGATTTCATATTAACCACTCCTTAAATTGCGTTTACTTCTTTAGAGATACGTTGATATTTTTCCTTTGAAGAGGGTTTATATAATACAAGAACTCGTCCAATGATTTGAACAACTTGACATCTGACTGTTTCTTCTAAAATACCAGCTACCTCTTCAGGAATCTCATCGGTATTTTGTAATAACGTTACTTTGATTAACTCACGTTTTTCCAGCGCTTCTTCAATCTGAACCATCATGGCAGAATTGATTCCACCTTTACCAATTTGAAAAATCGGTTGTAAGTGGTGTGCCTGGCTTCGTAAAAATCTTTTTTGTTTTCCTCTTAAAGTCATATTCTTCCTTCTTCCTTAAATCAAGGCCTTTCGTTTCATCACATTCACACCTTTTGGCGCCCAACCTGCTACGACTGCCGGTTGTGTCACTGTGATCCATCCTAAGCCAGCAAATACGATATCTGTTTTTTCTTTTACCGAAAATTCAAAACGAACCAATTCGGGAAATTCATTTACTTCATCGGGACGAGGTGGTTGTAATAATCCACCGACGTGTTTCACATAAAATTCATCGGCTTTTGCTAATTTCGTTCGATGAATAGTGACATCATTTGAAACATAAGCAATAAATGAACCGCGTTGCCCACTGATAAAATCAAACCTTGCTAAACCGCCGAGAAAGAGTGTCTGTCCTTCATTCAATTGGTATCCTTTAGGCTTGATTTCTTTCGTTGGTGCAATGATCCTTAAATCTTTTTTTCCAAGATAATGCGCCATTTGATGTCGATGGATAATCCCAGGAGTATCAATCAAGAAGTGACCATCATCTAAAGGAATCTCGATCTTATCTAAAGTTGTCCCTGGAAATTGAGAAGTCGTAATAACATCTTTGACACCTGCTGTGTTCTTGATGATTTGATTGATCAATGTCGATTTACCGACATTTGTCACACCAACGATATAGACGTCACGACCTTCACGATACTCTTCGATCTTTTTGAGTAGATTTTCCATTTCATTCGCTTTTTTTGCGCTTGTCAATAATACTTCAACCGGACGCAATCCAGCTTCATGTGCACGCTCTTTCATCCATTGGATCATTTTTGGTTTCTTCAGTGATTTAGGTAAAATATCCACTTTGTTTCCGACCAAGAGCACCGGGTTATTACCTACAAAGCGATGTAGTCCAGGGATCAAAGAACCATTAAAATCAAAGATATCGACAACATTGACGATCAAGGCATCTTCTTGTCCTAGTTCATTCAGCAGGCGCAAAAAATCATCATCTGTCAGTGAAACATCTTGGATCTCATTATAATGTCTTAACCGGAAACAACGTTGGCAATAGACCTCACCTGATTCTAGTCCTTTTTCTAATGCTGCTTTTGGTGTATACCCTAATTCATTAGGATGGTCGGTTTGGATCGTTGCTCCACACCCAATACACTGTAGTTCTTCGTTCATTCAATTCCACCTCGCCAGCCCATATCAGGATTGTGTGCTAATAAATAGGCCATGATTTTGCGTTCCCAAAAACGATTGAATCGTGTTTTCCAACTATCCGTTTCAATAATTGGTTTAACCAAGATACTTCTGATACCCGAACGATTAGCTGCTCGGATATCTGTCATGATTTGGTCACCGATCATCACAATTTCATCATCTGAAAGATTCAACATTTTTTTTGCTCGATTCATTCCTACGGCTAAAGGTTTTAATGCCCGAGCAACATACGTTAATTCAAATTTATCGATCGCTCGTGCTACTCGTTCAGAGCTATTGTTTGAAACAACCACTACTGGAATACCAGCATTTCTCATTTCTAAGATCCAGTCGAGTAATTCCTCTGTTCCATCAGGATTGTTCCAAGCGATCAACGTATTGTCCAAGTCAGTCAAAACTGCTTTAATCCCTAAGTTTTTTAATTGTGCAGGGGTTATCTTGTAGATGGCATCGACCATCCATGTTGGTTTATATTTTGAAAACATTTTGTCTCCTCATCTGCAAAAAATGAAGGAGCACGAAATGTACTCCTCAGCCCTATATTATACTTCATTCTTTCCAAAAAAACTACCTCTACACCTGAATCCTTCTGAATAAACAACTATTAACCTGAAATGATGAACAGACCGAAGTCACCAAACACTTTTAAAAGAGAAGAAATCATCCGTCTGACTACACTGATAAAATAAAAACTCTCCAAACACGAGAAACTGTTTCGAGAGTTTTCATTCGATTTTTTATTCTTTGGATGTTACTGACTTTTATAATATTTTGGATAAAAATGCGACTGTTCGTGGATGACTGGTTTGTTCAAAAATAGCCGTCGGTGTACCTTCTTCAAGAATGGTTCCTCCATCCATAAATAGAACTCGATCACTGACTTCTTTTGCAAAGCCTATTTCGTGAGTCACAATGATCATAGTCATCCCTTCACGAGCTAATTGAAGCATGATTTCTAACACTTCTCCGACCATTTCCGGATCAAGAGCTGAAGTCGGCTCATCAAATAGCATGACGTCGGGTTGCATGGCTAAAGCTCTCGCAATGGCGACCCGTTGTTGTTGCCCCCCAGATAAAGACTGAGGATAAGTATCGGCTTTTTCTAGCAGACCTACTTTCTTTAGCAGATCTCTAGCAATCTTTGTTGCTTCTTCTTTTGATTGCTTTTTGACTTTGATTGGTGACAAAGTGATGTTTTCTAAAACCGTCATATTAGGGAATAGATTAAACTGTTGGAAAACCATTCCCATTTTTTCTCTTGTTTTAAAAATATCATTTTGCTTGTCGGTAATTGTCATTCCTTCAAATTTGATTTCACCAGAAGTTGGTATCTCTAATAAGTTGATGCATCTTAGTAAAGTGCTTTTTCCCGAGCCTGATGGTCCTAAAAGTACCACGACTTCTCCTGGATAAATTTCAGCGGAAACGTCTTTCAGTACTTCCTGTTCACCGAATTTTTTATTTAAATGTGTAATTTTGATCAATGATTTGGCCATTTATTTTCACCCTTCATCCTTGGTATCCTTTACCTAATTTTTTCTCCCAGCGATTTAGTAACCGAGAAGTAGCAAACGTCATGATGAAATAAACGGCTGCTGCTATAAAATAAGGCTCTAATGGAACATACGAATTGGATATGACGATTTGCGTCGCTCCCATCAGTTCATTGATTCCGATCGCAGTCAATAGGGAAGAATCTTTAATCAACGTAATAAATTCATTGCCTAAAGGAGGCAAAATATTTCTTAATGCTTGTGGTAAAATCACGTAACGCATCGTTTGTGCTGGACGCAACCCTAATGAATAGGAGGCTTCTGTTTGACCGTTGTTCACTGCCAGGATCCCCCCACGGATGATCTCTGCCACATAGGCACCGGAATTTAAAGATAACACGATCATTCCTGGAAGCAGGCGGCCAAGATCAACAGTTAAAACACCTACTTCTAGATCTTTTGAAGGAAAAAATCCTTGAAGCAATAAAAAGCCGATCATGATTTGTAGAAGCATCGGTGTTCCTCGTAACACTTCGATATAGACATTAGCTAAAACATTCAACGGTTTCTTTTTGGACAATTTTAGTAACGCCATCAGTAAACCGATACCCGTTCCCAAGATCACTGTGACGATCGAAATCATGATTGTTATTCCTGTACCTGATAAAAAATAAGGAAAATATTTATCTAAAAAAGAAAAATCCACTCTGACTGACCTCTATTCTGCCGCTGTTTTTTCAGCTAATTCGTTATTTTTTTGAATAAATTCCTCAATTTTTCCTTCGTCATTCAACTTTTTGATGATTTGGTTTAATTCTTTTTGTAATTCACTGCTTTCTTTAGGTAACGCAATAGCAAAGGCTTCATCAGGAGCTGGCTCAAGTGAAATATCAGCGATCATCAGATCAGGATTTTGGGCGATATATGATTCGGCGATCGTTTTTTCAACGACTGTCGCAGCTAATGAGCCTTGGTTAACTTCAACGATCATGTTGGGAACTTTGTCGATTGTCACAAGCTTCGCACCTTTCAGTTGCGTCTTAACTAATTCCTCTTGAATTGATCCCTTTTGAGCACCTACATTTTTATCTTTTAGGTCATTCGCATTGCGATAGATTTCTTTATTTTTTTTGTTGATGATCACAACTTGTGGTGGGTTGTAATAATTGTCTGTGAAGTCAAATTGTTGTTTTCTTTCATCTGTGGCAGAAATCGCAGAAATAGCGAGATCTGCTTTCCCTTCTTTTAAGGAAGCTAAAACGGTATTGAAATTCATATCTGATACTTCAGCTTTTACTCCTAGTTCTTTTGCGATTGCTTTAGCTAAGTCAATATCAGATCCTACGATTTTATCTTTCCCGTCAACCATCGTATGAAACTCAAACGGCGCGTAATCAGCCGACGTAGCTACTTTTAGTACCCCGCTTTTTTTAATCGCTGCTAACTGATCCTTTTCCTGACCTTGAGCAGTCGTATTGCTGCTGCCACATGCACCTAAAGTCGCTAGTGCAAACAGTACCGTTAACATCCCAAAGAATTTTTTCATGTCATTTTCCTCCTACGTTAAAACTTTTGTATTAAGTGAAGTAATTATAGCATGAAACTTTCAAAAAAAAAGCATTTTTTGTATATTTATTTAAAAAAATGTATTTTAAGGCGAATATATTGTATATAAAACAAATAAAAGAATAATTATTTTAGAATAGTTTTCAATAAAATGAAAAAGAGCTAAGAATGAAAAAGTCATCTTAGCTCTTTTACAGGTGTAACCACAGATAAGGTTAGTTAATCTCCCGCAAGAAGATAAAAGTCATCAAACATTCAAGAAGGAAATTTTGGAAATTCTACTTCTTGATGCGAAACACTCTTTATGTGCAAATAATATTTATCAGAGTTCAATTAGATCTGGGAATCAAATTCCATGTCTGATTACTAGTATTTTTCATTGTTCTACTGATAATAGGATTAAAATCAGTTAGATTATTGTCTTCTAGATCCTATCTACACTCACATTAGAATCCTTATTTTGATAACAAAAACAGCGGGAATCTAGTCCGTTTTAACCGCCGTTCACTCTGAGTGTATTCTAGTCTGCAGTTGGATTGTTTGCGCAAAATTCATTCACACTATAGGAATGCTAGTAGAACCTTGCACTTATCCAAAGAAAAGAAACGGAGACAAAAGCAGCATCTTCGGAAAATTAGTCGGAATTACTTGATACTAAACATGTTTGTTTCAACCCCTTCTGTGCTCAACTAAGTTTCCTATTCTAAGTAATTCTCAATCAGCTTGTTTGACCAACTAATTATGCAACTGATTAATTCTAAATAATCTTAGAATCATCGTATGATTTCTAAACAGATCTTATTTTACTAAATATAAACCTCTGTACACATTCCGGTATTCATCATTTAGCTCAACCTATTTTAATTTTGAGCGTATCTTAAATCAAGAAAACTGAGACATTGATCAGATTTTTTCTAATCAATGCCCCAGTTTTTAGACTTACATGAATTTATTTTTCCTTAGTTTACAGAAACTGTTTGGTTTTCAGCCAATAAGTTGCCACTTCCATCATAGAAATTCATTGTCACTTGGTCATCAGCTTTGATTAGATCTGGCTTCACATAATAACTGATTGCCCCATCCTTAAAGCTCCCACCTTTACTGATCAGTTTACCATTGACAAACAAGTGTCCTTGGTGAACTTGAGTATCAGAATCATAGGCTCCTTTGATCGTTTGTGTGCCAAGTTTATAAGTCAATTCGTTGATTTCAGCTGTTGGTGTTTGAATAGTGACATCAATCTCTGATCCTGGAATTTGTTGTCCTCGATTGTTGGCACCCATCAAGACTACCTGATCGTCTTCTGATACTTTAAGGTTTCCTACATAATAACTGAACTTGCCATCTTTGAAGCTATCGCCTTGACTAACTTTTTCGCCATTGACCAATAAGATTCCTTGGTAAACATCGCCGGTGTAGCTTCCTTCGATCACTGTACTGATTCCCACACGATGGGCTTCTGTTAATTGACCCAGTTGTTCTCCTATAGTTACTGGTTGTGGGTCCCCTAGTGGTGTATCAAATTTATCATAGCCTTGAATCGTTGCTTGATCCCCTGCTTTGATGATTTGAGAGTTCACATAATAGCTAAACTTGCCATCTCTATAGGTTCCGCCCCAACTAACGACTTCTCCATTCACTACTAGTTTTCCTTTATGGATATCCCCCGTATAAGTTCCAGTAATGGTTGAATCACCTAGCTTATAAGTGTCCACCTGATCAATTGATCCTGAAGATTCGGAAATCACTTCAATCTCTTTGGAATCTATCAGTTCCTTCTCTTTGTTGTAGCCATCTAATACGACTTTGTCGCCGACTTTTAATTTGCCAGCACCGACATAATAGCTGAATTGACCATCTTTGAAGCTACCGCCCCAGCTGACAACTTTGCCATTAACGGTTAATCGTCCGAGAGACATATCCTCTGTGTAGGTTCCAGTAATATTGACATCTCCTACATGATATTCTTGTGGTTTCAACTCACTTTTCACTAGTTCTGCCACATAAGTTCCTGCCGTTAAATCACCAGTGCCATAATTTGCCATAAAGTCAGCAGGTGAATAGCCTTTGGACTGACCATCTTCACGAATCCAATTTCCTGTCAGCTGATCTCCATCGTTCAATGCTTTCGGTGCTGATAAACCAGTGTCTTCAACCGCCTTAAAGTGATCACCTAGTGTTAATTTAGCAAGAGGTGTATTCTTAAACATACTTTCCATCGTTGTTACTTTGCTAGTGTCAAAGCTACTTACATCTAGACTTGTTAAGTTATCCATATCGTAAAACATTGTACTCATATCTGTTACATTACTAGTATCAAAGCCACTTAGATCTAGGCTTGTTAAGTTCCCCATCTCTCTAAACATCTCGCGCATAGTTGTTACGTTACAAGTATCAAAACCACTTAAATCTAGACTTGTTACGCTACTCATACCGGAAAACATACCATGCATACTTGTCACGTTACTAGTATTCCAACCATTTACATCCAAATTTGTTATGTTTTTCATACCCAGAAACATATAACTCATAACTGTGACTTTACTGGTATCAAAGCCACTTACATCTAAACTTGTTACGCCGTTCCTATAAAACATATAAGACATATCTGTTACTTTGCTGGTGTCAAAGCTACTTACATCTAAACTTGTTAAGTTACTCATCTCTTTAAACATATAGCTCATGTTTGTTACGTTACTAGTATCCAGTTGATTTAACCCTTCAATTTCAGTTAAATTATTAAGATACTTGGATCCGGTAAGATCACTACTAAATAAGTAGGCAGAATCTTCCGGAGCAACTACTTTTCCAGCCAAGACAATTTTCTTGATGGCTTCACTATCTACTTTGTCGCTGTTCCAAGGTGATTCTGCAGAGCTACTTAATTCACCTGCTTCGATCGTCAATACCCCTGTATTTTCATCAAACATATACGGACTAGTGCCCCACGTGCCTGTTTCAACGGAAACATACGTGCCAGCAGTCAGATCACCGGTGCCATAGTTTTTCATGAAATCTTCTGCTGTATAAACCTTCCCTGTGCCATCTTCTCGCTTCCAGGCAGAAGTAAGTTTTGCATTTTCGGAGCCTGATTCTACAAATTTAAAGGTATCTCCTAGAATTAATTTCTTAAGTGGAGTATCAACAAACATCTCACGCATATCTGTCACTTTGTGAGTGTCAAAGTTGCTTAAATCTAGACTTGTTACACGACTTAAACCTTGAAACATCGTATACATACCTGTTACATTACTGGTATCAAACCCACTTACATCTAGGCTTGTTATGCTACTCATATTTTTAAACATATAATTCATAGATGTTACGTTACTAGTATCAAACCCACTTACATCTAGATTTATTACGCTACGCATATCGGAAAACATACAACGCATATCTGTTACGTTACTGGTATCTAGTTGACTCAACCCTTCGATTTCAGTTACATTCTTAAGTTGCTTACCAGTGTAAGTTGAACTAAACAAATAGCCAGAATATTTTGGAGCCACTACTTTCCCAGACAAGACAATTTTTTTGATTGCTTCATAATCCACTGTTCCGCTGTTCCATGGTGATTTTTCATAGCCACTTAACTCACCTGCTTCGATCGTCAATGTCCCTGTGTTTTCATCAAAATTATACGGACTGGTACCCCACCATCCTGTAGCAGAAACGTACGTGCCAGCAGTCAAGTCACCGGTGCCATAGTTATTCATGAAATCTGCTGCTGTATAAACCTTCCCTTTACCATCTGCTCGCTTCCAGGCAGAAGTAAGTTTTGCATTTTCGGAGCCTGATTCTACAAATTTAAAGGTATCTCCTAGAATTAATTTCTTAAGTGGAGTATCAGCAAACATACCACCCATATCTGTCACTTTGCTAGTGTCAAAGTTGCTTAAATCTAGACTAGTTAAACTGCTCATACGGCGAAACATATCACCCATATATGCTACGTTACTGGTATCAAAGCCACTTATATCTAGACTGGTTAAACTTTGCATACCGAAAAACATAGAATCCATAACTGTTACTTTACTGGTATCAAAGCTATTTAAATCTAGACTTGTTAATCTACTCATACTGTCAAACATAAACGCCATTTCTGTTACTTTACTGGTATCGAAGCCACTTACATCTAGACTTGTTACGTTGCTCATACTGTAAAACATAGCATCCATATTTGTTACGTTACTGGTATCAAAACCACTTACATCTAGACTTGTTACGCTGCGCATACCGTGAAACATATACTCCATATTTGTTACGTTACTGGTATCCAGTTGACTCAATCCTTCGATTTCAGTTACATTTATAAGGTACGAATAAGAAAATAGGCGTCTAGAATCTTCCGGAGCAACTACTTTTCCAGACAAGACAATTTTCTTGATTGCTTTAGCATCTACTTTTTTACTGTTCCATGGTGATTCTTTATAGCCACTTAACTCACCTGCTCCGATCGTCAATACCCCTGTATTTTCATCAAAAGTATACGGACTGGTACCCCACGTGCCTGTTATCTTAGAAGCTGCTGCCACGTTCGCTTTTTGCGCTACTTTTGGCGCTTCAGCTGTTGGATTAGTTGCATCCCCTTCACTTTCGGCAGTCGCTGCTGTTGCTTGTTCTTGTTCTGTTGCTTGGTCTTGGGTGTCATCCGTTGTTTCATCCGTTGCTTCATCAGTTGTTGCTAATGAATCACTAGTTGTAGTGGTTGAATCCGTTGGGTTTACTAACGGCTCTGTGACGTTTTGTATCGTTTGATCGATGACTTCTTTTGCTTCATTCGCCTGTGTTTGTTCAGTAGCAGTTTCAGCTGTTGGTGACAAAGTATCCGCTAATGCCATCGTTGGTGCGATCCCAGCATTTCCCATCACACCAGCCACCGCAAACATCGTTAATAGCTGTTTTTTACGTTTTGCTGTTAATTTTTTCTTACTCATATTTACTCCTTTTTTTCTCTTATTTTTGATCATTACTTTCTCGTCAATACCACTTCATCAGCTTTAGGTGTTTTCTCTGTTTTCAATTGATATCTCTTTCCAATGTCCATTTTGTTACCGAAGCTGACAAAATCGTATGGATCATCTCCCCTGTAGCTTTTATTTTACTTGTTCTAATCAAGAGTAAACGCTCAATATAACTAATTAATATTCTTGAATCTTGATCGTTTACCATAACTGTTTTGTTGTATGTATTTTTTTCATTGATTGAGGAAATCAATCAAGCTTTCTCTACTACTTATCATCTGAAAAAATTTTTCATCTACATGTTACGATTTATGTAAAGGTTCATACGTGGCAGAATAACCTGCAACCTTTTAGACAGGAGAAAGATTTAAATACATCAAACAAGGAAGTGGAGACAAAAGTAGTTAGCATCAAGAAATAAGAAGAGATTCCCAAAAATGGACAAGAAACACAAAAACTAGTTTTTTGCTGTTGATTGTTACCTACTTGGTGCTTCTCAAATTTTTGGTAAATTTCAGCAGATTTTCCGAAGACGCTGCTTTTGTCTCATGTTTATTTGTTTTTTAGAGATACTAGATGAGACTGAGACAAGTTCTGTCCCAGTCTCCTTGAAAAATTATAGAGCCCATATTCATGCCAACCAAATGGTAGACACATGATTATATTCAACAGAGCGATTATCGCATTCCCATTTATAAAATCTCTGATGAATGATAGAGGATAATCTCCAATCCTTGTATTCCAATGTTTTTTAAAAAAGCAGACAGGTTAATAAAAAAACTATCAACGTGAACTAACAAAAAAATCTGAGACAGAATGAGATTCATTCTGACCCAGATTTGATTTCACACCATTCATCAGTCCTTAATGACAAAGAGTCGAAAAACTCAAAAAGCAATCGACCTCCAAAGCTACTCCTGTCATCTAACAGGAAACGGTGGGTAGGTCGATTGCTTTATTCATTCAATTTGGTGCATAACTGTTTGTTTTATTCTTTATAACTGTTTAAAATTTACGGAATCTTTGATAACGTCGTTCAAGCAACTCTTCAGTGGAAGTTTGACATAGTTCGGTCAATTTTTCAATCAATGATTTTTGTAACATTCGACTGACTTTTTCTTTACTTAAAGCTTGCCCATTTACTGTTTCCGGTATCACACGATCGATGACATCTAATTCTAATAATTCAGCTGCCGCAACTTTCATTAATTCAGCCGCTTCAGCTGCTCGACTACCATCTTTCCACAAAATCGATGCAAAACCTTCAGGAGATAAGACAGCATAAATCGTCTGTTCAAGCATCCAAACTTCATCAGCTAAGCCAAGAGCCAATGCTCCTCCGCTTCCACCTTCACCGATGATGATTGCAATGATCGGTACTTTTAGATCAGACATCTCTAATAGGTTTCTGGCAATCGCTTCTCCTTCACCACGTTCTTCTGCACCGACACCACAATAGGCACCAGCAGTATTAATCAGTGTGATAATAGGACGATGGAATTTTTCTGCCTGTTTCATCAGACGAAGTGCTTTACGATAGCCTTCTGGATGAGGTGAACCAAAATTTCTGCGAATATTTTCTTGAAGGTCTCGTCCTTTTTGGATCCCAATAACTGTGACAGGTTTTCCATCTAATTTGGCAACCCCACCAACGACTGCTTCGTCGTCTCCAAATAAACGATCGCCATGAAATTCTTGAAACCCCTCAAAGATATCTTCAAAAAAATCAAGACTCGTCCAACGATCCTTTTCACGCGCCAGTTGAACGATCTCATGTGCTGTTTTATCCATGATTTATCCAACCTTTCTGCGTATGCATTTCCAACAAATGATGGATCGTTTCTTTTAGTTCTTTTCTAGGAACGATTTGATCAACAAATCCATGGGTAAGTAGAAATTCTGCTTTTTGGAAATCTTCCGGTAATTCTTGTTTGATCGTTTGTTCGATCACTCGTCTACCGGCAAAACCAATCAAGCTTTGGGGTTCAGCCAGGATCACGTCGCCTTCCATTGCAAAACTCGCTGTTACGCCGCCTGTAGTTGGATCGGTCAATACTGTTAGATAAAACAAACCGGCATTGCTATGACGTTTGACAGCTGCTGAGATTTTTGCCATCTGCATCAAAGAAAAAATACCTTCTTGCATTCTGGCTCCTCCAGAAGCAGTGAACAAGACAACGGGTAAGCCAGTTTTTTCAGCCCGTTCAAACAAACGGGTGATTTTCTCACCTACAACGGTTCCCATACTGCCCATGATGAAATTAGAATCCATGACACCAATCGCAAATGGCAGACCGTGAATCGTTGCTTTTCCTGTCAATACCGCTTCATGCAATCCTGTTTTTTCTTGCATAGTTTGGATCTTTTCTTGATAATCAGGGAAGTTCAAGGGATCTTTTGTTACTAAATCCGTGTCCCATTCTTCTAAACTTTTTTCATCGATGATCAATGCTAATCGTTGCCAAGCACCAATACGAAAGTTATAACTACAATGAGGGCAAACCTTCTCATCACCAATATCTTTTGTATAAATGATGTGTTTACAATTAGGGCATTTAGCCCACATATTATCTGGAATAGACGGCGCATTCGTTGGTTGTTCTGCTCGATTAGGATTAATTCGAATGTATTTTTTCTTTTTGAATAAAGCCATCTACTCTTCTCCTATCTCTGTTTCAGGTGTCCAGTTCGGTAAAAAATCTTCTTGTAAAAAGGCGGTACTATAGTCCCCTGCGATGACTGCTGGATGACTGATTAAATCCATTTGGAACTCCGCGTTCGTGATCACTCCATCGGTAACCACTTCGCTTAACGCTCGCTGCATTTTCATCAATGCCTCAAAGCGAGTGTCTGCATGAACGATCACCTTAGCGATCATTGAATCATAATAAGGTGGAATCGTATAGCCGGAATAAACGGCACTATCAACTCGAACACCCATGCCTCCTGCTGGCAACAAAAGGTTTTTGATTGTTCCAGGTGATGGTGCAAAATGAAAAGCTGGATTTTCTGCATTGATCCGACACTCAATGGCGTGACCAGAGAATCGCACATCTTCTTGTTTAATTTCCAACGGTTGCCCCGCAGCAATTTCAATTTGTTTTTTTACCAAGTCAATGTTTGTAACCATCTCAGTTACCGGATGTTCGACTTGGATCCGCGTATTCATTTCCATGAAATAAAATTCTCCCGCTTCATCCATTAAAAATTCAATCGTTCCAGCATTTTCATAATTAACCGCTTTGGCTGCACGAACTGCCGCAGCTCCTAATTCTTCTCTTTTATTCTGAGAGATGACCACTGAAGGGGATTCTTCTAATACTTTTTGATTATTTCGTTGAAGAGAACAATCTCGTTCGCCTAAATGAAGGACATGCCCATAATGATCACCAAGGATCTGTACTTCAATATGTCTTGCTGGATAAATGATTTTTTCTAAATACATTTCATCATTTCCAAAAGCCGCTGCTGCTTCTTGCTGCGCAGAAGAAAAATGTTGCGGTAATTCTTCTTTTGATAAAACTTTACGAATCCCTTTTCCGCCACCGCCAGCGGCAGCTTTAAGCATGACCGGATAACCAATCTTATCCGCTACTGTTAGTGCTTCTTCAACTGTTGATAATACGCCATCACTTCCTGGAATAACAGGTACATTGGCTTCTTGCATCAAGCGACGTGCATTGATTTTATTCCCCATCGCATCGATCGTTCGACTCTTTGGACCAATAAAAGCAATATTACATTCTTCACACATAGAAGCAAAACGGCTATTTTCAGATAAGAACCCAAAACCTGGGTGAATCGCTTCTGCTTTGGTCACGATGGCTGCACTCAAAACTGCTTGAACATTCAAATAGGAGTCCGTCGCTTTTGCAGGACCAATACAAATTGCTTCATCTGCCAATTGAGTATGCAATGCGTCAGCATCTGCTTGTGAGTAAACAGCAACAGTCTGAATACCAAGCTCACGACAAGCGCGAATAATTCGTACGGCGATTTCGCCACGATTAGCTATCAAAACTTTTGAAAACATAACTCACCTATCCAATCATAAAAGTTAATTCAGCTTCAGCAACTTTTTTGCCATCCACTTTTGCAATTCCTTTACCAATACCAGCAGAAGATTTGATTTTCGTAATTTCTACTTCAAGATACAGTGTATCCCCTGGAGTGACTTTTCGACGGAATTTTGCTTTGTCTAAACCACCAAAATAAGCAGTCTTTCCTTTAAATTGTTCCAAGGATAATAACGCAACTGCTCCTGCTTGTGCCATCGCTTCAACGATCAAGACACCTGGCATCACAGGTTCTTCTGGAAAGTGACCTTGGAAAAATGGTTCGTTGATCGTCACATTTTTCTTTGCAATGATTCGTTCGCCTTCCACCATTTCTTCGACACGATCAATCAGCAATAGCGGATAACGATGTGGTATGATTTCTTTAATTTCTTGAATGTTCATATTGCTCCTCTTTCCTCTTTTGCTTAATTTGGTTGAATTCTAAATAGTGGTTGATCGTATTCAACAACCGCTTCATTTTCAACAAGAATCTCAACGATTTTCCCATCGACTTCGCTTGTGATTTCATTCATCAATTTCATTGCTTCAATGATACAAATCACTTCACCTTTTTTGACACTATCTCCCACTGACTTAAATTGTGGTTTATCAGGGGCAGGTTGTAAGTAGACGATCCCAACAATCGGTGATTTTACCTCGACACCTTCGAAACTTTCTTGTGATGCTTCGACAGATGCTTGAGGTGCTTCACTAACTGGCGTTTGTTGGATTGGTGTTTGAGGTACTACCGTATCTCTAGGCGCTTCTGTGGCTACTGGCATTGGAGCCATTGTTCCCATTCCACGACTAGATTCATTTTTATTCATATATAATTCAAATTGACCTTCTCTTAAATCAAATTCAGTTAAAGTAGATTGATCGAATTGACTGACTAATTCCTTGATCTCATTGATATTCAAGATTATTCCTCCCAGCGTTTCATACACAAGACCGCATTGTGACCACCAAAGCCTAACGAATTGCTCATTGCATAAGTCAATTGCGCTGGTTTGCTTTCATTGATGACAACGTTCAAGTCAATTTCCGGATCTTGTTTTTGGACATTGATGTTTGGTGGAATAAATTGATGTTCCAGCGCCATTAAAGTAGCTAACGCTTCAATCCCTCCAGCTGCACCTAATAAGTGTCCAGTCATGGATTTCGTACTGCTGACATATGTTTCTTTGAATGAATCACCTAATGCCAGTTGGATCGCTTTTGCTTCTGCTTGATCATTAGCGGGTGTACTTGTCCCATGGGCATTGATATAGCCAACATCTTCTGGCTTAATACCCGCTTCATCCATGGCTAATTTCATTGCTTTGGCAGCGCCTGAACCATCTGGTGTAGGAGCAGTCATATGGAACGCATCACAATTAGCACCGTAACCAACGATTTCTCCATAGATTTTTGCACCACGAGCTTGAGCATGTTCTAAAGATTCGATCACTAAGATACCCGCTCCTTCGCCCATCACAAAACCGTTACGTTCTTCATCAAAAGGAATCGAACCACGAGTAGGGTCTTCGGCATTCGATAAAGCTGTTAGTGCAGCAAAGCCAGCAATTCCCATTTCACAAATTGTTGCTTCTGCCCCACCAGCTAGAATGACATCTGAATAACCATGTTTGATATTGCGGTAAGCTTCACCAATAGCATTCGTTCCACTCGCACAAGCAGTAACGATTGCTGTACAAATCCCTTTAGCACCTACACGTAGTGCAATGTTGCCGGCAGCCATATTTGCAATAGCCATTGGAACAAACATTGGTGAGACACGTTGCGCGCCTTTTTCGTGTAACCGGATCACTTGGTTTTCGATCGTTGGCAATCCGCCGATACCGGAACCAACAATGACACCAAAACGATCTTGATCGATTTTCTCTTTATCTAGACCGCTCATCCCTAATGCTTCTAGTGCTGCATAGATCCCATAAATCGAGAACATGTCCATCCGTTTGCTGTCTTTTTTTACAAAATATTTATCGTATGGGAAATCTTTGACTTCACCTGCTAGTGTGATTCCAGTTTCTGTGGCGTCAAATTTAGTAATGGGAGCAATCCCATTCGTTCCTTTTTGCAAACTATCTAAAAAGCTTTCAGCATCATTACCGATTGGTGAAGTGACACCATAGCCTGTAATTACTACTCGATTCATTATTGTTTTCCTCCTTTTTATCCGTGCATCACGAGACCGCCATCAACATTGATGACCTGTCCTGTGATATAAGGACTCTCTGCTAAGAAAATCGCAGCATTCGCAACATCTTCCACGCTGCCAAAACGTTGCATTGGAATTTGTTTTACTACTTGCTCTTTGACTTTATCAGATAACACTTCGGTCATATCCGTAGCGATAAAACCAGGAGCAATGGCATTACATGTAACACCGCGTGCAGCTGCCTCACGAGCAACAGATTTTGTAAAACCAACGACACCAGCTTTGCTTGCTGCGTAATTTGCTTGTCCGACGTTACCAATCAAGCCTGAAACACTTGACAAGTTGATAATTGCACCTTCACGTTTTTTCATCATTTTCTTTAAAACGTGTTGTGTCATATTGAATGTTCCTGTTAGGTTGATATCTAAACAAGCTTTAAAATCTTCTGCTGACATGCGCATCAATAATTTATCGTTCGTAATCCCTGCATTATTGATTAGAATATCGATTGATCCTAATTGTTTTTCTGCTTCTTCTACCATCAAACCAGCTTTTTCATAATCTGAGATATCGCCAGAAACACCGATGCAGTTCACACCTTGAGCTTTGATCTCATTGATTTTTTCTTCTGGAATTGCTTTTCGTCCATTTAAAACGATGTTTGCGCCTGCTTTTGCAAAAGCTAGCGCCACAGCGGCACCAATTCCTCTTGTGCTACCTGTAATAAATACGTTTTTTCCTGTTAGCTCCATAACATGCCTCCGATACTTGTCATTGTTTCTTCTAAAGTTTGTTGATTTTCTACTCTTAAAACCGGAATCGTTTTATCGATTTTCTTCATAAAGCCACTTAATACTTTACCTGGTCCAACTTCGATCACGCGTTCCACACCAAGTTCTTTTAATTGATGGATGCTTTCATAAAAATGTACCGGCTTCATCACTTGTTGTTCAAGCAGAGTCGGTATCCGATCTTTGTTCATGATTTCAGTTGTCGTATTACTGATGACAGGGATTGCTGGCTCATTAAAAGTGATCGTTTTTAGCTCAACGGCTAATTTTTTTGCTGCTGGCGCTAAGATTGCTGTATGAAACGGACCACTCACATTAAGTGGAATCATTCGTTTGATGCCTTTTTCTTGCATGATTCTTACTGCTTCATCCACTGCTTGTTCTTCACCGCCAATTACGATTTGTTGAGGTGTATTATAATTTGCAGGAGAAACAATTCCTAATCGTTGAGCTTCCAAACAGCTTTCTTCAATCACTTCTACAGGTGCATTCATAACAGCTACCATTTTCCCACTACCAAGTGGTGCAGCCTCAGTCATAAAAGCCCCTCGTTTTGCCACTAAAGCGACTGCTTCACTAAACGACAAAGCTCCACTAGCTACTAAAGCGGAATATTCGCCTAAACTTAATCCTAGAGCAGCTTGAGGTGTAATCCCTCTTTCTTTCAACAAACGATAAAAAGCAATGCTGACCGTTAAGATTGCTGGTTGCGTATAAGCGGTTTGATTGAGTCGTTCATTTTCTGAAAAACACAATTCCGCCATATCATAGCCTAGAATATCACTTGCTTCATCAAACGTTTCTTTGACGATAGTTTCTTGATAGAGATCTTGTCCCATGCCTGGATACTGAGCGCCTTGTCCGCTAAATAAAAATGCTGTCTTCATGTATTTTCTCCAATATTTTTAGGATATATGCTCATGTCTTGATTTATTAAAAAGGACCAAGACACTCCTATTTAAGGAAAATGTCCCAGCCCCCAACCTAATCTTAATGATTATGCAGTTTGTTTTTCAACATAAGTTACTAAATCTTGAACTGTTTTGATGCCGTCTTCTGTTTCGATTTTCACGTCAAATTCGTCTTCGATTTCATTAATGATTTGGAATAAATCCAAGCTATCAGCTTCTAAGTCTTCTTGGATGTTTGTTGTTAATTTGATTTCTTCTGTTTCTTTTCCTAACTCTTCTGCAATAATTTCTTGAATTTTTTCGAATACCATACTATATATTCCTCCGATATTGTTTACAATTTTATGTTTTATCAGCTTACAGTTCCATGAGGATACTTCCCCATGTTAAACCTCCACCGTAACCTGTAAATACTACTTTTTGTTTTTTTCCTAAAGTGATTTGCCCACTAGCTACCGCTTCATCTAATAGGATTGGAATACTTGCAGCAGAGGTATTTCCGTATTTATCCATATTGGTTAAGAATTTTTCTTGCGGTATTTTTACCTTGCGTGCAATTTTCTCAATGATTCTAAGATTTGCTTGATGTAAAAGCAGATAATCAACTGACACATTTTGAGTGATGTCTTTAATGTTTTTTGCAACGTCTCTTACAGCAAAATCAAAGATATCTCTTCCTATCATTGATAAATAAAAAGAGCCTTTTGCATCCTTTACATACACCGGTGATCCGTTCGAATGATAGCCAGCTGTGAGTGACGATCCTCGAGTGCCATCTGCTTCCAGATGTTCTGCAATTATTTTCTGCTCTGTACCAGCTTCAAGTAACACACCACCAGCACCATCACCAAACAGGACAGCCGTTGAACGATCAGACCAATCGATTAATTTGGATAATGTCTCGCCACCAATCACTAATCCTTTATTTGAACCGCACCGAATCATTTTCTCTGCCATGCTTAAAGCATAAACAAAGCCTGAACATGCTGCACTAAGATCAAATGCAATTGCATTTGTTGCACCAAGTTTACCTTGAACCTGGACAGCCACAGAGGGTGTCGTAAAATCAGGAGACATGGTTGCTACAAGAATGAAGTCAAGTTCTGTCGGATCGATGTTCTTTTTTTTGATGAGCTTTTCTGCCACTAAATAGCAAAGATCAGAAGTTTCTTGATCTGTGACGCAACGCCTTTGTTTGATACCTGTTCGCGATGAAATCCATTCATCTGAAGTGTCCATCATTTTGGAAAGATCATCATTGGTAATGATTTTTTCGGGAAGGACACTAGCTGTTGCTGTGATCGTTCCAAATTGTTCCATTAAAAATCCTCACTTGTAATCTCGCAAAAAATCATGCAAGTTTTTCAATGCAGCCAGTAAAGCTTGCTGTTCGTCGGTAGCCATGCCATCCAAGATATTTTTGACCATTTCACGATGAAAGTGCTGATGGACACGATATAAAAGTTTGCCTTTTTTTGTCAGTCCTAATTTCACCACTCGTCGATCATCTTCACTTCGAATGCGTTCAACATAGTCTTTCTTTACTAACTTATTGATAGCAGTGGTCAAGGTCCCAACAGTAATCGACAGTTCTTTGGCTACTTCTGAAGTCGTTTTTTTCTTGTACATACCGATTGCCTCGATCGTATGCATCTCTGTAATTGACAAATCTTTGAACTGAGATTTTTTTAATTCAGATTCTTCGATTGTCAAAATATCATTGAAGACACTAACAAGATAATCATTTACTGTTTTCAAATCTGGTTCCATGTTCCACCATCCACTAATTAGTTTGATTATCAAATCATTTGATGTTCAAACTATATCTTAACTTTTTTCAAAATGCAACCTAAAAAGCTCATTTTTTTCGATTATGAACTTTTTCTAAGAAAAAATTCATTTTAAAATCCTATTAAATCAACAATCACCCATTTAAACATTAAAAATATTTCTCAAATAAATATTTTGATTATCAAACTATTTTTACTTAATACTCAGCAAACGAAAAGGTTGTTCCTTTGCCGTAAATTTGATATAGTATTTTTTGATAAAAAAGGAGAAAGAACGTTGAAAGAAAAAGTAAAAAAACTCCCCTTGCTTCCTGGGGTATACTTGATGAAAGATCATACCGGAACTGTGATTTACGTGGGAAAAGCGAAACAATTAAAAAATCGTGTAAGTAGTTATTTTCGTCATAGTAAACAACATTCAAAAAAAGTTCGCCGATTGATTCATCATATCGCTGACTTTGATTTTGTCGTCGTGGATACTGAATTAGATGCACTATTGTTAGAATGTCAATTAATCCAGTACTACCGCCCTTTTTACAACCGTCAAATGAACTATTTTAGTAACTATAATTATTTACATATTACAAATAATGGTTTTTCCCTTTCGGATATGCCACTTGCCCGTACTTACGGTCCCTTTCGACTTTACAAAAAAATGCCGGCTATTTTACGCATCATTGAAGAAACCTATCAGATGCCGTGGCTGTCTGAAATCAGCCTTTTAGCTTTAAATACACAATTACCGGAAATGAATCAGTTGTCATTTGAACAAAAGAAAAAAGAGATTCAAAATCTGCTGCAAGGGCGCAATAAAAAACTAATCACTTACTTGAAGAAAAGGCAAAATCATTTTATCGAACAATTGAATTTTGAAAAAGCTGCCCAAATCCAACAAGATATTGAGTTATCCACAGCTTTCATTAAAAGAATACAGGCGCAGAAACTATTTCTAAGGACGCCTAAAATCACTTTCCATTTACCTCTGGCGGCGGACGAAACGAAACAAAAACATTATTTGATTTGTTACGGTCAACTGGCTGAAACGGCCATTACGTCTAATGATGAATCTCCTTATTTTTATTATGAAAATGCAAAAGCTGGTTTGTCCTTGAAGCGACAGTTGCAAAAAGAAGAAATTGACCCCGTCCTTATACTAATGAGTTACCATAAGAAAATTCTCGCCCAAAATGAATTGTAAAATAAAAAGAAACCTTGAACTACCAAACATTGGTCTACAGTTCACGGTTTCTTTTCGTTGTTTTATCCATTTAACCAATTATTCCCCTAATCTTCTCACTAGCCGAAAAAAATCTAAGGAAAAATAGGCGTCACACTTTTTCTTCTGTTCATCGGAGCAGTCTCTTGCTGATACGAACGCTTGTGGATAGAACACGCCCATCCTGGTCACTTCAAGAAGACTTCTTACGAACGAAGCCTGATCCATTAAGCCATAAAAAAAGCAGCTCTAAAGCACCAAGAGAAGATTTTCTAAAAAATCCTCTCTTGGTTGCTCAGAGCTGAACGCTTCTTTCATGATCTTTTATTGGATCAAGTCATAAATTTCCATTGCAACGATATCGATATTGTCAAATTCATATTGTTGATGTGAATCTGTTTCAGTTAATTCAAATGTTTCAGTTGCTTTGTCATAAGTAACTGTACATTTTTCAACGCCCTCTTTTTCAAAACGACGGACTTGCAGTTCATTATCTGCTGATTCGACCATTGCCTCCAGTCGTTTAATGATTGCAACTAATTGTGAATGTGCCATCGGAGGTCCTCCTTTTCTTATTTCTGTTATATTGTAACAAAAGCACAGACGACTTGCATTGATTTTCTCCAAAAAAAGCGAGTTTTTTAAGATTTTTTTTCTGGGTTCTTTCCTTCAGGCCACCAAAGCTTAATCAATGCTTGAGTACCGTCATTTTCAAATCCCTGATCTGCTAATTGTTCATATAATTTTAAAGCTTGCGTTGTCGCTGGTAACTTCAATGCCATTTTATCTGCTTCATCTAACGCAATTTTCAAATCTTTAATAAAATGTTTAACAAAGAATCCTGGCGTATAATCCTCTTTTAAAATACGAGGAGCATAATTACTTAATGACCAGTTTGCCGCACTGCCTCCTGAGACTGTTTCAATGACTTTTTCAAAGTCAAGTCCTGCTTTTGAAGCATAAGCAAGTAACTCGGTCATGCCTGTCATAGTCCCTGCAATCATGATTTGATTTGCCATTTTCGCATGTTGTCCTTTCCCTGCTGTCCCATGTAAAGTAAAAGTAGATCCCATCACTTGAAACAAAGGTAAAACTTTTTCATAGACACTTTTTTCACCACCAACCATGATTGTCAAAGTGGCATTCTTCGCACCCAGATCTCCACCTGAAACTGGTGCATCTAAAGCAGCTGCACCTTTTTCTGTGGCTGTTTTTGCAATTTTTTCTGCAAGCGTTGGGGTACTAGTTGTTAGATCAACCAAAATTCGATCTTGGACATCCGTTGCAAAGATCCCATTTTCGCCATAGTAAATTTCTTCTACATCTTGGGGATAACCAACCATCGAAAAGATGATCTCACTATTTTTAGTGACATCTTTAGGTGTTTCAGCCCAAATGGCTCCTTTTTTGACTAGCTCATCCGTTTTTGCTTTTGTTCGATTATAGACAGTTACTTCATGTCCTGCGTTCATAAGATGCTCAGTGATTGCGCGTCCCATGACTCCTGTCCCGATAAAACCTAATTTCATATTCGTGACCTCCTAAAAATCAAAAAATCTTTGTCTCTATGCTAAGTATACGCCAGAAACAAAGATTTTTTTAGGATAAATACCTAAATTTATCGTTTAAATGAATTTAATTTGATTTTTATTCTTTCGATGGATGCCTCTTCTTCTTTTCGTTGCATTTCTTTTTCATGATAGATAATCATATCTTCATAAAATTCAATCATCGCTTCGCCAAAGTGCGTAGAGGAAATATCATATAATTTTGATTCCAATACTTTTTGGTCACGAGGGACTTCACTTTTTATATAATCAATAAGTGCTGGTGCGAAATCCTCATCGGTTTCAAATGTTTTCCCAAGGGAGGGATGATCAAACAAACGATTAAGATAAGCATTTCCCTCAATTACAC
Organism: Enterococcus sp. AZ077; assembly: GCF_051714965.1. Classification (NCBI taxonomy): domain Bacteria; kingdom Bacillati; phylum Bacillota; class Bacilli; order Lactobacillales; family Enterococcaceae; genus Enterococcus; species Enterococcus sp. AZ077. The sequence continues at coordinate 908,198 of NZ_JBIOSX010000001.1, read as the reverse complement.
AAGGTGTCCCTGAAGCCATTGCTTCCGTATAAGTTAAACCTTGTGTTTCTGAAGTTGAGGCACTAACAAAGTAATCAGCTGCTTTATAATACAATGCCACATCTTCGTTATCGACTTCTCCAGTAAATTGGACAAATTCATCCAATGCTAGTTCGTTGATTAGCTCTTGCAACTCTTCAAGGTAAGGCCCTTTGCCAACGATCACCATTCGTGCATTGGGATACGCTTTTAGAACTTGGGGAAATCCCTGGACCAATGCTTGAATATTTTTTTCATAAGAGATACGACTTAAAGATAAGATCATTAACTCATCATCTTTGATATTCAGCGATCCTCTGATTTCTTTGATAGCTTTTTGCGTGATTCCTTCCCTTTTAAATTTCTCAATATCGATCCCTGTAGGAATCACTCGAAGTGGTGCGACAACACCATAACTTCTTAATGTATCAATTACTCGTTCACTGGGACAGACAACCCCTGTTGTATGGTTAACAAATAAGCGGGAGAGATATCTGACATGAGATTGACGTATCACTTTGCCTTTAGCAATATAGTGTAGATAATCTTCATACATCGTATGATACGTATGGATCAATGGTATTTTCAGCTTTTTAGCAACCATTTTACCTAAAATCCCTGCACCAAATTCTGTATGAGTATGAATCAGTTCTAATTCAAGTTCCTTCGCTACTAAATAAGCGTACCACATACCTCGTACCACTATTCGTCGATCTTTAAAGGAAACGAATGGAACACTCGGCATACGAATGACATCTTTTTCTATTTTATCAGCATTTGGATCGGTTGTCGTAAAAATATAGACTTCATGTCCATGTTTTTCTAGTTCATTTTTTAAGGTTTTGATCGATGTAGCAACTCCGCTTACCTGCGGAAAATAGGTATCGGTAAAAAAGCCAATTTTCATGATTTTTTGCCTCCAAACTACCCTTTATTATTTTGTCTTTCATTTATGGAAGAATCTGCTTCTTCTAACACTTGTGTATACACCAGTTTCAGTTGCTCACCAATTTTCTCAATACTTCGTGCTTGGGCAGTCTGATATCCAGCTGCCACTAGACTAGGAACTTCTTCTTCCACGATCTTTTTGATCAATACGGTAAATTCTTCATTAGAGCGACCCATGTAACAATTTTTTTTATCTTCTAACCAGCCATCATAGACTGGAATGTCTCGTACAAGAACATTTTGCTTACTTGCTAGTGCCTCTAATACTACAATTCCTTCTGTTTCTTCATAAGATGGGAAGAAAAAAAGGTCAGCGCCTGAGTATGCACCCTCAATAATTTCTCCCCGAATATATCCTGGAAAGATCACATTATCTGGGTGTTCTTCTTTCACAATCTGTCGGATATTTTTTGGGATCGAATACATAGGTACATGTCCAAACCAAATAAATGTATATTCTGGAAGTTTTTTTGCAATTTCTACAAAATCAATGATCCCTTTACGAGCAAAAAAAAGGCCAACACAGATAATCACTTTCTGATCTGGTGATAATTTGAAATAGTCGCGAAATTTTTGTTCTTTGATTGGATCTGGTTGATATTTTTTTAGATCAATCCCATTTGATATCGATTGGATCGGTAAATCTATGCCGTAACTTTCCAGTAATCTTTTAGAATATGGCGTAGGTGTGATGAGATAATCCGCCTTTTGATATAATCCCACTAAATATTTTTTTACTAATGGCGATAATTGATTAGAGCCAATAAATGAGTTACGAAAATCTTCCTCTGTTGAGTGAGCATGATAGACGATCTTCTTGCCGTCTTTTCTTGCTTTATTGACCATATTGTGACTATTGATACCATATGTATTGATGTGTAGAATATCATAGTCATCTTTACTATCTAGCGTGTAGGGAATCCCCATTTCTTTTAGAGCACGTTTTTGGTGGTCAAGCGCTCGTCCAATACCAGATTTCGCAAGTATTTTTTCACTTTCAAAATATAATAATACCTTCACCTTACGTCCTCCTTCATTTATATAGTATAACATAGCGCTGAACCTGTCACTCAAACTTAAGCCCTATTTTAAAATAACTCTATTTTTCATTCCTTATTTTTACCTATATGTAAAAATCCCATTGTAAAAAGCTGATACAGCTACTATCGCTGTACCAGCTTTTACTCGTATTATTATTTTACGTATTCATTTACAAGTTCAACGACTTCTTCCATCGTGTCACATTCTTTCAAAGCACGATCAGCAAGTTCAGCCATCTTCGTTGTATCTAAACGTTTCATTAAACTACGTGTTTTCAAGATTGATGTTGCACTCATTGAGAATTCATCTAATCCCATACCTACAAGTAGCGGAACTGCGGTTTGATCCCCAGCCATTTCGCCACACATACCAGCCCATTTACCTTCAGCATGCGCTGCATCGATCACGTTTTTAATCAAACGTAGGATTGATGGGTTGTAAGGTTGATACAAGTATGAAACACGTTCGTTCATACGGTCAGCTGCCATAGTGTATTGGATCAAGTCATTCGTTCCTACTGAGAAGAAGTCAACTTCCTTAGCAAACTTGTCAGCTAAGACAGCTGCTGCTGGAATTTCGATCATGATGCCGACTTGGATCGTATCAGATACTTCCACGCCTTCATTCAATAATTTTTGTTTTTCGTCTTCAAAGATTGCTTTTGCAGCACGGAATTCTTTAAGAGTCGCTACCATTGGGAACATGATACGTAAGTTTCCATGAACAGATGCACGTAATAATGCGCGCATTTGCGTACGGAACATTTCGTCACCTTGTTCTGACAAGCTGATTCGTAATGCACGATAGCCTAAGAATGGGTTCATTTCATGAGGCAATTGTAAGTAAGGTAATTCTTTATCGCCACCGATATCCATCGTACGCACGACAACCGGTTTACCTTCCATACCTTCAAGAACTGCTTTATATGCTTCATATTGGTCATCTTCAGTTGGGAAATCAGGAGAATCCATGTACAAGAATTCTGTACGGTAAAGACCAACCGCTTCCCCGCCGTTATTATGAACACCAACTAAATCTTTTGGTGTACCAATATTTGCTGCTAATTCAAAATGTTTGCCATCAGCAGTAACAGTTTCAGCATTTTTTAATTTTTCCCATTCTGCTTTTTGAGCAGCGTATTCAGCACCGATTTTTTCAAATTCAGCTTTTTGTTCAGCTGTAGGATCAACGATTACATCGCCTTCAATCCCGTTAACAGCTAACATATCGCCTTCTTTGACTTTAGCAGTGATTTCTTTTGTACCTACGATCGCTGGGATTTCTAAAGAACGTGCCATGATCGCTGAGTGTGAAGTACGTCCGCCGATGTCAGTTACAAACGCTTTAACAAAATTACGATCTAATTGAGCAGTATCACTTGGTGTCAAATCATGAGCAACAACAACTACTTCTTCGTTAATCATTGATGGATTTGGTAATGTCACACCTAGTAAATGCGCTAAAATACGTTTCGCAACGTCGCGGATATCAGCCGCACGTTCTTGCATATAAGCGTTGTCTTCCATAGCTTCGAACATACTGATATACATATCAGTTACTTCTTTTAATGCTGATTCAGCGTTTACGCTGTTATCATTAATGTTTTGTTTAATTTGACCAACCATTTCTGGATCAGACAGAACCATCAAGTGTGCGTCAAATACTTGCGCTTCTGCTTCACCTAAGCTTTGCGCTGCTTTTTCACGAATTTGTTGCAATTCTTCAGTAGATTTTGCTAAAGCATCATCTAAACGAGATGCTTCAGCTGCTGTATCTTCTACTGTTGTCTTACTGAATGTTAAATCCGGTTGAACTAGCAGGTAAGCTTTTGCAACGGCAACGCCGTCACTAGCGGCAATCCCTTTTAGCATTTCAACCATTATTCAGATAATCCTTCTTTCTTCATTGTATCAACGATAGCTGCCATTGCGTCTGCTTCGTCAGCACCTTCAGCTGTGATTGTAACGTCAGAACCTTGACCTACACCTAAAGACATAACGCCCATGATAGATTTCAAGTTTACTGATTTACCTTTATACTCTAAGTTTACATCAGAGTTAAATTTGCTTGCTGTTTGTACTAATAATGTAGCTGGACGTGCGTGGATTCCAGTTTCTGCTACTACGTGAAATTCTTTCTTTTCCATATTAATCGGTCTCCTTTAAGTGAGTGTTGTTTTTATGTGAGGGTTTTCTTTTTTAGCAGTTTACTAAGAACACTAATAAGTAGTACCCTTTCATTTGTAAAGATTACCATTTTTTCCCGATAGATACAACAGTTTTCATTTAAATTCAACTAAAAGTGTGGAAAATAATTAGCACTACTTTTAAAAATATGAATACATAGGATAACAACCGTATTCATTCTACCTCACTTCTTTTTTTAGTTGCTTTGATTCTCTTTACTGATCCCTCAGTAAAGAAGCAAACAAAACTAGACTCTGCCAAGCGAAATATCTCCTTCTATTTATCATTTTTATCGAAGAACGACTTATTCATTTCTTCATTTATTTTGAAAAACTAAATACTTGCACGCGTCCTAAAATTTAGTATAATTATAGCCAAAGGTCAATAATGGTCAATAACATTTTTTACCTTTTCAACTTTTGAGTAAATGAGGGTTATTCTTTTACCTTCGTAGTTACGCGTTGTAAAATAGAATGGAAACATGTGAATCATGTGAAAGGACGTGAATCATTTATGCTTTGTCAAAATTGTGGGAAAAATGAAGCAACGATCCACTTATATGCAACAGTAAACGGACAGAGAACGCAACTTGATTACTGCCAAAGTTGCTATCAAAAAATTAAAAATCAACAAAATGGAGGTCTGACTAGTATGGCTCAAAATGATCCTTTTGGTTTTGGCAGCTTGGACGACTTATTCCGCTCCATGTCCCGCCAAATGCAACAGCAAGGAAACTATGAACAAACTCCTCCAACCCAATTCGGTGGTAACAACAACTTTAACGGCGGTCAACCACCGCAACAAGGAAATTCCGAAGGTCTTTTAGGAGAATACGGAATCAACATCACCGAACAAGCTCGTCAAGGTGACATTGATCCTGTGATCGGCCGTGATGATGAAATCAAACGTGTGATCGAGATTTTAAACCGTCGAACAAAAAACAATCCGGTATTAATCGGTGAGCCTGGTGTTGGTAAAACTGCCGTAGTTGAAGGACTTGCACAAAAAATCGTAGATGGCGATGTTCCGCAAAAATTAATGGATAAAGAAGTGATTCGTTTAGATGTGGTTTCTTTGGTTCAAGGAACTGGTATCCGTGGACAATTTGAAGAACGGATGCAAAAATTGATCGAAGAAATTAAGCAGGCTGAAAATGTCATATTATTCATTGATGAAGTCCATGAAATTGTCGGTGCTGGTTCTGCCGGTGATGGGAACATGGATGCGGGAAATATTTTAAAACCAGCTCTAGCTCGTGGCGAACTACAAATGGTTGGTGCCACTACATTAAATGAATACCGCATCATCGAGAAAGATGCAGCTTTAGAAAGACGGATGCAACCGGTTCGGGTCGTTGAACCTTCTGTTGAGGAAACAATCAGTATCTTAAAAGGATTGCAAAAACGCTACGAAGACTACCATCACGTCAAATATACCGATGAAGCAATCGAAGCTGCAGCTATTCTCTCAAATCGTTATGTTCAAGATCGTTTCTTACCAGATAAAGCGATTGACTTGCTTGATGAAACTGGCTCAAAGAAAAACTTAACGATTCAAATCGTTGATCCTAAAACCATTGATAAAAAACTTGAAGAAGCACAGGAACAAAAAATCCAAGCTTCTAAAGAAGAAGACTTTGAGAAAGCCGCTTATTATCGTGACCAAATCAGTAAATTAGAAAAGATGAAAGAACGTCAATTAACAGATGAAGAAACGCCTGTTATCACAGAAAAAGATATGGAAAAAATTGTGGAAGAACGTACGGGCATTCCCGTTGGCGATCTAAAAGAAAAAGAGCAAACACAATTGAAGAATCTTGCGACTGATCTAAAAGCACATGTGATTGGACAAGACGATGCCGTAGATCGTGTGGCAAAAGCTATTCGTCGTAATCGGGTTGGCTTGAGCAAGAAAAACCGCCCTATCGGATCATTTTTATTCGTAGGTCCAACTGGTGTCGGCAAAACTGAATTAGCCAAGCAACTGGCATTTGAATTATTCGGTTCCGAAGATTCAATGATTCGTTTTGATATGTCTGAATACATGGAAAAACATAGTGTATCTAAATTGATTGGTTCTCCTCCTGGCTATGTGGGCTATGAAGAGGCAGGTCAACTTACTGAAAAAGTACGTCGTAATCCTTATAGCTTGATTTTATTGGATGAAGTGGAAAAAGCACATCCTGATGTGTTACACATGTTCCTCCAAATTTTGGATGATGGCCGTTTGACTGACGCACAAGGTCGGACAGTAAGCTTTAAAGATACGATCATCATTATGACAAGTAATGCTGGTACAGGTAAAGTCGAAGCAAATGTCGGTTTTGGAGCAGCTCGTGAAGGGGTTACTCGTTCTGTTTTAAACCAACTAAACAATTACTTCACACCTGAATTCTTGAACCGTTTCGATGGAATCATCGAATTTAGTGCGCTATCAAAAGAAAACTTAATGACCATCGTTACCTTGATGCTAGATGAAGTCAATGAAATGTTAGCAGCACAACAACTGCATATCGAAGTGCCGACAAATGTCAAAGAAAAACTTGTTGACTTGGGCTATGACCCAGCAATGGGCGCACGCCCTCTTCGTCGAACGATCCAAGAACAAATCGAAGATGGAATTGCTGAATTTTATTTAGACCATCCTTCAATCCATGAACTAAAAGCAAAATTGGATAAAGAAGAAAAAATTGTGATCACTTCTAAACCAGAACGTTTAGTCAAAGAAACGACAAACGAGCCAACAAACTAAACATCTGACAAAAACTTCGCTTTGCGACTGATAAAAAATGAAGCACCCATGAAAAAGCGACAGCTTTTCTCACGGGTGCTTCATTGCTCAAAGCGGATTTTTGATTGTTTTTTGACAAAAGCAAAATACTGTTCTTTTCATTAGAAAAAAATTATAATGAAATTAAGTTGTATCTAAAATCTACATAAAAGAGGTGAGCGCCATGAAATTTGTCAATGTAACGAATAGTCATTCACGTTTGGTTTTAAACCAATTGGAAAATACAGATGCTCATATGGTGAAGGTTTACACTGCAGGCAATACAATGATTGTTTACACTGAAGCACCGGAACATAACGAGATTTTACTGATTAATGAAAAACGAAAAATACAACCCAAAGAAATTGAAGAAGTCAAAACGTACTTCCTCAATAAAATCCATGACGCCCTATATCAAGAAAACGAAATCCAAGTAATTGAATTAGATGACTTAGTTGAAATCTCGATTCCGAAACATCATCCCCACACTGAGGTTGCAATGTGATGATTACAAATAAACAAAAAAAAGAAACCTTTTTTAGAAGGATCGAAGGATAATGTTTGATTTTATCCTTGATCCAGCTCATTTATAGAGCTGGATCTTCTAAGATTGATTGGTTTCTTTTTTTGGTGTTTTTCCTAGTCGAACGATTGCTCTTACTTCGTTAACGATCGATTCATTATGCTCCCAACCTTCAACATCTAACAGCCTGCATAAACGCTGCATTTCTAACTTTTTTCTTGCTTTACGTTGTTTTCGTTGCTCCAGTGTTTCCATCCAACTCCCCCTTTTTTCTTTTTATATGTACACATCTTTATTTTAATTCATTTTATTTCAAAGAATTTACCAATTTTTTCTTTAAAATAAAAAAAACTTTCCACCAAAATTGTTGGAAAGTTTTTTTTTGCTTTTTTGGTAACCTGTAATCAATGAAATGAGGCTGCGATAGCCTCTAAGATTCGTTGACTTGCGTAACCATCTCCATAAGGATTTTTTGCTTGTGCCATCTTTTCATAAGCCTTTACATCAGTTAACAATTGTTTTGTCTCGTCATAAACTGTCTCTTCGTCTGTACCAACGAGTTTTAAAGTTCCGGCTTTTACACCTTCCGGTCGTTCAGTGGTATCACGTAAGACAAGAACCGGAACACCTAAAGAAGGTGCCTCTTCTTGAACTCCGCCTGAATCAGTTAATATAAGATAACTTTTGGCTGCACAATTGTGAAAATCAATGACATCTAATGGTTCGATCAGCTGAACATTCTCATATTGTCCTAAAATAGTATCAGCTAATTCTCGTACTTTAGGATTTTTATGCATCGGAAAAATAATGGATACATCAGAAAATTCTTCAGCAATCCTTCCTAATGCTTGAAAAACGTTCGCCATTGGCTCGCCTAGGTTCTCACGTCGATGCATTGTTACTAATAATTGTTTAGTGGAGCTGCTCGAAAGATGATCGCTTTTTTGATCCGCCACGATCGTGTACCTCATCGCATCGATCGCCGTATTGCCAGTAACGAAGATGTTTGCTTCATCGTGGTGCTCTCTTCTAAGATTATCAGCACTTTCATTGGTTGGCGCAAAGTAGAGATCCGCTAAAACATCTGTGGCTTGCCGATTGATTTCTTCAGGAAACGGTGACCATTTGTTCCAAGTTCGTAATCCTGCTTCGACATGTCCGACTTTAATTTGTTGATAAAATGCTGCGGTCGCTGCAGCAAATGTTGTGGTCGTATCTCCATGAACTAAGACGATATCAGGCTGTTCTGCTTGTAAGATTGGTTCTAATGATAAAAGAACTTTCGTTGTAATAGCGGTGAGTGTTTGATTGACACTCATCACATCTAGATCGTGATCAGGAGTAATTTCAAACACTTCTAACACTTGGTCTAACATTTCACGGTGCTGGCCTGTAACCGTCACGATTGATTCAAAGCGCTCATCTTTTTCCAGCGCTTTGATCAAAGGTGCCATTTTTATTGCTTCTGGACGTGTTCCAAAGATCGACATTACTTTAATCATCATTAAATTCCTCCGGATTATTTAGTTATTCTCTCCCGGCTATTTTCATAGTACTCCCAAAGCACCACCATGTGATGAGCGCTTTACATTAAACTTTTTAATTTGACATTTGGGTACTTGTCAGCAAACCAACGTTCAGCAAATTGGTTTTCGAACAAGAATAATGGCTGATCAAAACGGTCACGTGCCAAGATATTACGACTAGAACTCATCTTCTCATCTAAATCTTCGGGCTCGATCCAACGGGCAATTTTATGACCCATAGGAGACATGATCACTTCTGCATTGTATTCATTTAGCATCCGGTATTGGAATACTTCAAATTGAAGTTGTCCAACTGCACCAATGATGTATTCTTCCGTCAAATAAGTTTTATAGAGTTGGATCGCACCTTCTTGGACTAACTGATAGATACCTTTATGGAATGATTTTTGTTTCATCACATTTTTAGCAGTGACTTTCATAAATAATTCCGGAGTAAAGGATGGTAACTCTTCATACGCCACCTTCAATTTTCCTTCATAAAGAGTATCGCCAATTTGATAATTTCCTGTATCATAGACCCCGATAATATCCCCTGCTACAGCATTCTCGACATTCTCTCTTGAGTCAGCCATAAACTGCGTCACATTACTTAACTTCAATTTTTTACCTGTTCGTTCTAATTGAACATCCATCCCACGTTCAAAAGTTCCAGAACAGATTCGCACAAAAGCAATCCGATCTCGGTGAGCTGGATTCATATTGGCTTGGATCTTAAAGACAAAACCTGAAAATTCTTCTTCATAAGGACTAACTTCTTGTCCTGATTGTGTTTGATGTCCGTAAGGTGAAGGGGCTAATTCCACGAAGGTTTCTAAAAATGTTTGCACACCAAAATTTGTTAACGCTGAACCAAAGAAGACCGGTGTCTGATCTCCCCGAGCAATTTTTTCTTCATTAAAAGAATCTCCTGCTTCTTTCAACAATTCTACTTCTTCAAGAACTTGTTCATACAATGAATTTTCTGTCAAAGGATGGCCTTCTGGCAGCAATCCTTCTTCATCCAAGGCAACAAGGCGCTCATCATTATAGTTTTCTGGACGATAAAACTCAATACGATTATGGTGGATATCATAGAGTCCTTCTAAGCCTTTCCCCATACCAATCGGCCAATTCATTGGATAAGACTCGATATCGAGCAACTCTTCCAATTCTTCTAAAAGTTCTAATGGTTCGCGACCATCTCGATCTAACTTATTGATAAAGGTAAAAATAGGGATTCCTCTTTTTTTAACGACTTGGAATAATTTTTTTGTTTGAGCTTCAATCCCTTTGGCACTATCGATGACCATAACCGCACTATCGACAGCCATCAATGTCCGATACGTATCTTCAGAAAAATCTTCATGCCCTGGGGTATCTAAGATATTGACTCTTTTACCATGATAATCAAACTGCATCACAGAACTGGTAACTGAGATTCCACGTTGCTTCTCAATTTCCATCCAGTCAGATTTTGCAAAGTTACCAGTCTTTTTCCCTTTGACAGTTCCTGCCTGACGTATTGCGCCACCAAATAAAAGTAATTGTTCAGTAATCGTTGTTTTACCAGCATCCGGATGGGAAATAATCGCAAACGTGCGTCGGTTATCTACTTGTTGTTTTAAGTTAGGGTTATTCATGTTTTACTCCATTTCTGTTACATCATTATCATCTTATTCGTCATCCTGTTCAAGGAATGATCGAACTAGCTATCTCAACTTACCAAGTATATCATGGAAACTATCAAAAAATAAACACTTGTTATGAGTCTTCTATCTTTCTCTGTTGAATATCATATAAACGACTTTTTCAATAAGAGAAAATAAAGCTTTTCCTGCTACTATAACAACTGAAAACAGATTAAACGAAAAAAGTTGAACTTGGAACAGGCTTTTGTTCCAAGTTCAACTGTCTATTTCAATCATCTACAGACAAATGATTATTTATTTTACCTTGTGTTTTTCATCAGATTACTTGCCTAATTTATTTTGACTCCTCTTAGATTCCTTTCGACCTTTCAATAGGAACAAGCTAACGAATACCACTAATAAAATTGTATATCCTAATTTTTGAATAACTTGGTTATTTTTTTCACCTGTTTTTGGTAATAAACCTTCCTTACCAGTCTCTTCACTAATAGAAGATTTACCTATTTCATTGTTGCCCTCTTGTGTATTTTTACCTTGCTCTGCTTTATTATTGATGTTTTTATCTTCCTCAGAGGATGATGCAGTTTCTTTATTCTCTAATTGTTCGATAGCCTGCACCAAATCGTTCATCACTAGTTCGACTTCAGCTTGCGTAGTATTTGAATCAGCTAACACTGCTTGCGCTGCTTCCAGCGCTTTGCGGAACACTTGCCAACTTTCTGCCGTATAACCACTTGCAACTCGGCTTTGGTTTTCTTCGACCAATTTTTTTAATGCTGTTTTGTCTACTTTAGTTACTTCTTGCAGTTGCTCGATGGCTTTATTCACTGCTTGGATTGCTTCGTCTACTTCAGCTTGCGTAGTATTTGAATCAGCTAACACTGCTTGCGCTGCTTCCAGTGCTTTGCGGAACACTTGCCAACTTTCCGCTGTATAACCACTTGCAACTCGGTTTTGGTTTTCTTCGACCAATTTTTTTAATGCTTTTTTGTCTACTTTAGTTACTTCTTGCAGTTGCTCGACGGCTTTACTCACTGCTTGGATTGCTTCGTCTACTTCGCTTTTCGTTGCTTTTGGATCTGTTAACACCGCTTGGGCTAATTCCATTGCCTTAGTGAAGACTTTCCAACTTTCTTTTGTATAGTCGCTTTCGTTTCGGTTTTGGTTTTCTTCGACCAATTTTTCTAATGCTGTTTTGTCTACTTTAGTTACTTCTTGCAGTTGCTCGACGGCTTTACTCACTGCTTGGATTGCTTCGTCTACTTCGCTTTTCGTTGCTTTTGGATCTGTTAACACCGCTTGGGCTAATTCCATTGCCTTAGTGAAGACTTTCCAACTTTCTTTTGTATAGTCGCTTTCGTTTCGGTTTTGGTTTTCTTCGACCAATTTTTCTAATGCTGTTTTGTCTACTTTAGTTACTTCTTGCAGTTGCTCAATGGCTTTTCTCACTGCTTGAACTGCTTCATCTACTTCGGCTTGCGTTGCTTTTGGATCTGTTAACACCGCTTGGGCTAATTCCATTGCCTTAGTGAAGACTTTCCAACTTTCTTTTGTATAGTCGCTTTCGTTTCGGTTTTGATTTTCTTCGACTATTTTTTCTAATGCTGTTTTATCTACTTCTGAAGGAACTTTGATAGTAATTAATCTCGAACTTCCTTTTAACCCTTTGCTATCAAATAGAAATGCTCCTGAATCCATGGTAATTTCGGACTCTTTTTCGATAACCTCAATGATCTCTTTCTCAATCGAAAATTCAATCACCTTATTATTTTGAACAGGATTCGCAATTGACAGTCGATAAGTATCATTACTCAATTTTTCTGCAATAATGGATGCAGGTTCAGATACGTGAACAAAAGCTGCCTGTTGATTTCCACTCCAAGCATTCAACATGAGATAGTCTTTTGTCTCAATCGCTTGGATTTCTGGTGTGTTTGCTAACACATTATAGCTTTTATGTTGCGCCATTTCTGCCATTTCTTCTGCTGTCTTTCCAGCAACAGTCAAATACTCATAAGTATCATTTTGAGCGTTACTTCCATGATTTTTGATGATTTTTACAAATTCTTTTGTATATGATTGATCATTGACAAAATATTCGTTGATATCCAAATATTTGCCAGTTCGAATTTCTTTTTGAACGTCAACGTTCGACATGGTATTTGGAAAAATGTAACCTAAATTATTGAGTGGATTTGTCGAAGTAAGATTGATCCAAGTAGAATCAGCTGTTTTCTTTTGGATAATTTGCATGTTACTTGAATCCATCATTCGATTATCAAGGATCGTCTCAATTGTCGCATTCGTTGTTCCGCTGATTCCACTGCCTAAATTAATCAATTTATCTTCTAACAAAAACCATGATTTCTTTGCTACCAAATCCATATTTTCATTTTTCTTATCTACAAACATTCCGACTGCAGCTACTTTGCCATTATTCGATCCTCCCACCCAAGACTGAGGACTCTTTTTACCAGTAGAAGCACCTTCTGCTAACACTTTTGTGTCTATAGTGGTACCTGGTAAGCGATAAGAATCAATAGTGACCCAATAACCTTCATCAAATTGAGCGAGGTCACCGTTATAAAGATAAACCATCCCATCAGCCGTATGCCATCCTTTTTTATTTTCAGTATTTCCATATTCATAATTTCCAATACGACTAGAGTACATACTTATTCCGAGACTATAACTCTCGTTTTTTTGAAACACCCGATCCATTGAACCATAAATATTCACGAAATTTTGCTCTTCTTTACTAGTTATCGAAGGCTCATTCATGATTTTCTTAAGATCAATCAACGCTTCAAAGTCTCTTGGGTTTTCAAAAAAATCATAAAAATAACTACTATGCTCAAGCCATGCTTTAATAGACGAATCAATTTTCTTGCGTAAAATTTCTGGCGAAAATTTCGCTACTAATGTAAGATTGGCGATTGTTTCCTTTCCAGATTCAAATTCAGAGGTAAAGGGATTCGTCCCAGGAGCTCTAGAAATACTTCGTCCTGATACCATTGAGGGCATTTTCCCATTTACCATCAATTGTAAATAACCTTTATCGGTTACTTGAAACAAGTTATTTATATTGTCATCTTTAATTTCCCAATGTGTCCCTTGCAAAATCGTTTGAACCCGTCCAAAGCCTTTCAGCAATTCATTTCCATAACTTCCGTTATATGGGAAATGACTATGTTGGATTAATGAGCCGTCTGAATATAAGCCATCTCCTCCTGTCACCATTTTTAAAACGGATGGAACAGCGCTTTGAACTGCCTCTACTCGGGAATCATTTTCTAATAAAATGGCTGTTCCTAAGACGGTAATAGATATATCTGTTAAGTTCGCTCCTGTAGCCGTATAGCTAGGCCATTGAACTTTAGGATCTTGCGCATAGTGGTTTAAAGGTTCAACAAATTTAGTTAAGATTGCATCATCTTTTTCGATTAAATCATCATGTAATAAAATCAGTGTGTCTGTTAATGGCTGTGCTGATCCAATTTGCCAATCCCACCAATTCCCACTCCAGTAAGTTCCATTGTAGTTTTTGGTTTCAATCATAAAATCAATTGCTTTCAAAATTTGCGTAAAAACCTCTTGATTCTTATGTAATGAACTCGAAGGATCATAATAACCTAATGTCAATTTTTTGATGTTGGTAAATTGAGTGGTATAGTCTGCTGATAGTGTGTCTGAACTTTTTTTCTCCCACAAATAAGTTCTATTTTCTGACTTATTAAGTGTTTGCCATAATTCTAAACTATCTTTGGCTATTCTCGCTCGATATTTTTTTACGTCCGAATCCTGATCAAATTCTTCATGATCTTCTTTAGATCCTAGCAAGCGTGCTTTCCATTTCTCACGCATTTCACGATACTCTGCTTTTTCTTGAATAACCGTAACTGGAATCGTATCACTTAAATCCGTATTTTTGATTCTCACAGTCACCTTTGCTTCTCCGGTTTTGAGTGCTTTCATTCTTCCTTGACTGTCTACATTGACAATACTAGGATCACTACTGCTCCACTCAATTTGTTTTTCAGGAACTTGGACGCCTGTTGGTGTTAATATGTAAGTTAATTGTTTGGATCTTTTCTCGCTGATTTCGGCTGAATCAATCGAAAACTTTATCCCATCAGGTAAACGTGCTTGACTATAAGCTTCCATTGAAATAATGCTCGAACCATAATATTGACCATTCGTGTGCTTCCACATTTTTAGTTGTTGGTATTTAATATATCGAGCTGTTACATTCGCTACTTCAATATATTTTTTTGCTTCTTTCCCGCCACTTCCACGCTCCTCCTTATAGATGGATTGATAATTTTGATTGTCGTTAGAAACTAATACCTCATATTCTGGACTCTCCGCATGAAAGTGTAAAACCACCTGACCAATTGTTTTTTCTTCTCCAATATCAACAGTCAGCCACTGATTATCTGTTTTATCCGCTGACCATCTCGTCGATACATCCCCATCAACCGCTTTTTCACCTACAAATTGCGGATATTTCCAATTATCTCCTTGTTTCCCACCTTCTACTCCTGAGTAGGTAACATTCTTTTGAAACAAAAAATCTTCAGTATCTTCAGCACAAACGATTGGACTGTAAAAAGATGTAACAACAAGCGCCAATCCTGTTAAAGCAAAAATGATTGCCTTCTTCATTAACAAATTCCTCCTTTAGTTAAATAGAATAGTCGATAAAAAATTTTAAGTCGTGAGGCAAAATGAATGATCATCAATTTTTTATCCATTCTTTGCAACTTTTGTACATACTACTTTTACTTGAGAAAACTACCTAATATTCGTTCTTAGTTTTTTAGTTTCAATTGAGATAAATCATTGGAAGAATCGCTCATATCTGCTTATTCGTAAAATATTTAAAATCTGTCTTTCTACTAAAAACACTACTTTACATTTTCCCCACCTCCTCACTGATTCACTTAAACATATAAAAAAATAGGCATGAAAAAACGACGGAAGACTCCGTACGTGTTTTCCATGCCTAGTATAACCTAGTCACATGAAACTTGTGTTTGCGTTTTCATAATACTCTAGCAAAAATTTATTGTCAACCAACAAAACATTTAAATATACTGGTTATATTATGTATAAGTTAACTGGGACCATAGGATCTTATTGTATGTTTTAGTAATCTTTACAAAAGGGTAAAGTTCTGCCTCACTTGTTTCTGACTACCCCTCAACTTAGGGAACCACACTGATTTACGTATCAACTTTGGAAAAAAGAAAAAAACATCCTTGCACAAAATCTCTTCTGTGCAAGGATGAAACATATCTTATCTTCTCGGCTCATTTTCATCAAAATCTTTATAAAATAAACGACGTTCCTCATCTGGTTCCACAATTTCTTCTTTAGGATCATGGAACACCACGCGAATTTTTAAAATTCTAGAACCTTCCATTTCTTCAGAAGTCAAGGTAATGTTGTCTACATCAAACGATAATTTTTCTCCCTCATCAGGGATCATGCCCAAAGCAGTGATTAAATAGCCTGCCATCGTATCGACATCGCTCATGTGCAAGTTACTGTCAAATACTTCGTTGAACTCATCGATCAACATTCGTCCTTGGATCACGTATTCATGTTCAGCAACCTTTTCATATAATTTTTCGACTTCATCTGATTCATCATCAATTTCACCGACGATTTCTTCTAGTAAATCTTCTAAAGTCGCTAAACCAACGACTCCACCATATTCATCCAGTAAAATAGCCATCTGGTTTTGAGTTTTTTTCATTTCGTACAAGAGATCATCAATGAATATTGTCTCTGGTACAAATAAAGGTTCTTGCATGATTTTTTGAATATTTAAATGTTCAAATCCAAATTTATGAGCAGCTTTCAATAAGTTTTTCGTATGAAGAATCCCAACAACTTTGTCTTTGTCTTCATTATAGACCGGAATCCTTGAATAATTTTCTGATAAAACTTCATTGACATTCTCTTCAACGGAGTCATTGATATCGATCATAAAAGCATCTGTTCGAGGAACCATTACTTCCCTAGCTACTTTGGTATCTAAAGAAAAAACACCTTGCAGCATTTCTAACTCTTCATTATCAAGTACACCTTCAGTTTCCAACATATACCGCATTTCATCTCTCGTCATTTTTGAATCTTCATCGTCAAAAGTCATTGGTGTGACACGAGCTAATAAACTAGTCGATGCAGATAACAACCAGACGAAAGGTTTGGCAACCACACCGATCAGACGGATGATCCCTGAAGTAAAGTTGGCTACTTCTTCTGATTTGTTCAAGGCAATTCGTTTAGGATACAATTCACCAAAAACAATCGATACGTAGGTCAAAATAGCTAAAACAATAATATTGGCAATATTTCTTGCTGCTACACTACCACCTAATAATGGTGCTAATTTTTCTGATAATGTATTGGCTAACGAAGCACCGGATAGGATATTGACTAACGTGATTCCTACCTGGATCGTTGACAGAAAGTTATTTGGGTTCTGCAATATTTTTAAAAGCTTTTGAGATTTAACATCTCCTTCTTCCGCTTTTTGCTCGACTCGATTTTTGTTGATCGAAACAACAGCAATCTCGGAAGCAGCTAAAAAAGCATTGATCAAAGTTAAAATGATCAGTAATAAAATTTGCGCTAACAGCGACTGACTCTCAGGGTCAGCATTCATAATCGCATTCTCTCCTTATATTTTTTAATTTTTTTGTTTACGATAGAAAAAAAGCGTGACTATAAAGATAGCCACGCTAAAATGTTATCACAAAGAATTTTTCTTTGCAATAAAAACAACTATGAAGCAATTAGTCGGAATTGCTGATACGTTATTCCAATGTCGTTGCAATTTTTTTCTTTTTTTCATTTTGCTGGTCTTCTTTAACAATTTTGATGACATAAGAAATAATCGTCTTACAAATGGCATAAAACGGTACACCTAAGAAAATCCCGATCAAACCAGCAATGTTTCCTGCTACTAATAACACAATGATGATCGTTAGCGGATGGATTTTTAATGATTTTCCGATGACATTTGGATAAATCACATTTCCATCCAATTGTTGAACGATCAAGACAACGACACAACAAAGCAGTGCTTTAACAGGATCATTGAATACTGTCACTAAAAATGCTGGAGCTAAGCCTAGGTAAGGACCTAGATAAGGAATCAAATTAGTCAAACCAGCGATGACGCCAAATAAAAAGGCATAATTGACCCCTAGAATCAGATACCCCAAAAAAGTAAATGTTCCGACAAAAAGACATTCAATCGCTTGACCACTAATGTAGTTAGCTAATGTTTTGTTCAATTGACCAAGTAATTCAACAATTTGATCTCTTCTCTTTTCAGGAAAGAATTTCTTGACTGTCGGAACCATTTTTTCTCCATCTTTCAACATATAAAACAAAATAAATGGAGCTGTGATGATCACGATTGTAGCAGAAGCGATCGTACCGACAAGCGATCCTAAGCTGTTTGAAATCCCGCTGAGGAACTGTTGGATAATCTTAGCATAAGAAATATCTAATTGATTCAAATAATGATTGATATCTACTTCTTTGAAGATCGGTAGTTGGGCCATATTATTTAACCAAGTCTCTACACGACTAATAAAGTCAGGAATATTCGATGCGATGGATGAAATTTGTTGGATCAAGCTAGGAATCACGCTGAGCAAAATCCAGATGATCGCTGCGACAAGCAAAAGTAATACGATTGCTACCGCCCAAATGCGTTTGATTTTGATCTTCATCAATAGTTTGACAATAGGATTCAACAAATAATACAAAAATCCAGCAATCAAGACTGGCGCGAATAATGTTGAGAAAAACGTTCCAATTGGTTGAAAGATAAAATTTATTTTTGAAGAAACCAAGATCAACGTGGCGATAATGAGTAATTCGCAAGACCAAAACATCAATTTTGATTGTTTCAATTTTTCAAACAATATACTTCCTCCTTTCGTCTTTTTTACTAGTATATATTATTTGTGTGAAAATTTCTTTTATTCTTACTGCTATTTGTTTTTTTATCCACTTTTCATTTTATTTTCTTTACAGTATACTAAACGAATGAAAGGTGGGTTTCGGATGAAAGTCGTTCAAACAAAAGATACATTAAGTGATATTTACCTTGATGCCGTTCGTATTAGAAACCAAGTTTTTGTCAAAGAACAAGGCGTTCCTATAACTAGAGAAATTGATCAAAATGAAGCACATTGCATCCACTTTGTTCTTTATTCAGACCAAAATCTACCTTGTGGGACTGTTCGGCTATTACCATTAGAAAATGGAAAAATGAAGTTACAACGAATGGCGATTCTTGCAGATTATCGTCATCAAGGATTAGGTCAAATTTTAGTAGCTGAAGCTGAAGCTTTCGCCAAAAGTCAAGGATATAATACGATTTTGCTAGGCGCCCAAGCAACAGCTGAGAATTTCTATAAAAAATTAGGATTCACTGCTTATGGAGAACCATTTGAAGATGCTGGTATTGCTCATATCGCAATGAAAAAAGTCTTTTAATTATTGACAGGCTATCAAAGCAAGGATCATCCCTTGTCCTTTTTCTTCCATCATCAGTGTCTATGTTGAAGAACCCATAGCAAAAAAGCAGTAAACGCAAAACTTTTGCGCTTACTGCTTTTTTTTGTTTACTTGCGCGACAATTGCTTGTAACGGTTATACCAAATATCAATATAGCCTTCGGAGAAAGGGCCCTCACCATTATTGATCCAGTCAACCAAGATCTTCACGTTTTCTTTTAGGATGAAGTCGATATCATTCGGATAATTCATCATTTGGCTATGCATCTCATATTCATCGACATCTAGTAATCGTTTCTCTCCATCAGGAAAAACTTTGATATCTAAATCATAATCAATATACTTCAATGCCTCATCGTCCAGCAAAAAAGGTGAAGCTAGATTACAATAATAGGAAACCCCCTTTTCTCGAATCATTGCTATTACATTGAACCAGTATTTTTTGTGAAAATACACAATTGCTGGTTCTCGAGTCACCCAACGACGTCCATCAGACTCTGTAACTAGAGTATGATCATTGACACCGATCATCGAATGCTCACTTGTTTTTAATACCATGGTATCACGCCACGTTCGATGCAATTTGCCGTCATGTTTGTAACTTTGGATCGTTACAAACTCACCTTCTTTTGGGACTCCCATAGCAACCCTTCCTTACGCAGCATCTCATGCTTTGTGTTTGGGTGTTCATTACACCGACATCGTAATTATTATATCAATAAAAAAGAGCTTTGCCTAGAAAGGATTACTATTGTTTCGATTTTTCTCTAATTGTTCGTTTAATTTTACCTGTACTTTTGGAAAAGCCACGTTATCGAAGTCTTCTGGTAATAACCATTGTGTTATTTCAGTTTTAGGAAATTTGTCATTTGATTGAGAAGGTATTCGACCGTAAAATAGTAATACATGCCATTTCAAATGGCTAAAGATATGCGTTACCTCTCCCAAATGCCGCTTTTGCCAAATCAATTGTTCTTTAAAATGAAAGGGTAGCTCCGTTTCTTCTTCTGCAACTTTGTCTTGATCGAATAAGCTTGGTTCATGAGATTGAGCCCATTCAGCTTGCAACCATTCGTATTTCTCTTTTGTGACTTCTACCATCGGGAACGTCCACATGTTTGCTAATAACCTTTGCGTATGTCGTTCCTCAAAATAATAGGCTCCCGCCTCATTTTGAATCGCTGCACACACATAATAGACATCTTTCGGTTTGGCTTTCTTTGTTTTTACCGGAAACGAGGTTTGCTCATTTTTTTTGTAAGCTAAGCAAAATGATTGGATCGGACATGATTCACAATTAGGTGAAGTAGGTGTACAAATGGCCGATCCTAGATCCATCATTGCTTGGTTAAACTCACCAGGATGCTTTTCATCAATGATCCTACGCATCGCCTCATCAAAAATTTTCCGACTAGAAGCTTTGGCGATGTCAGCTTCAATACAAAATAAGCGACTCACGACTCTCATGACATTCCCATCGATTGCTGGTTCTGGCAAACCAAAAGCAATACTTGAAATAGCGCCTGTAGTATAAGGGCCAATCCCTTTCAATGAACTGATTTCTTCTGGTGTTTGCGGCATACGTCCATCAAATTCTGTCATGATCTGTTGGGCAGCAGCTTGGATATTTCGTACGCGAGAATAATACCCCAATCCTTCCCAAGCCTTTAAAAGTTTTTCTTCTGGTGCCGCAGCTAACGCTTCAATCGTCGGAAACCATTCCATAAAGCGATAAAAATAAGCAATTACCGTATCTACACGGGTTTGTTGAAGCATGATTTCAGAAATCCAGATACGATAAGGATCACGATCATAGCGCCAAGGTAGATTGCGTTTTTCTTTTTCGTACCAGCCAACAAATTGCGTTTGAAACTGTGCGATTTCCTCTTCCGTCCATTTTTCCCATTCTTTATTCACTTGCTTCTTCCTTTTCTACGATAAATCGTTGGATCATTTCTAAATCAAATCCTTTTTGATATAAGCTTTGTTTGATTTTTAAATTACGTTTTTTCGGTTCAAATCTCTCATTTTTACGCCATAACTTGTCCCCTTGTGAAACTAATGCTTCATATTCAGCGTCTTCATCCGTTTCTTGTGGTAAATGGGCGATGGCTTGTTGGATCGCCTCTTGGGTGAATCCCTTTGTCATCAAGTTTTGTTGAATTTTTCTAAAAAGTTCTTTATGACTTTTCCCATGATTTTTATTGAATAATTTTTCTGCCGTTTGCGATGCTATCGCTATTTGTTCTTCTTCTGGATATTGCAACAGCGCCTGCTCGATGATTTCCGGTTTCAAACCTTTTTGTTGTAATTGCTGAGCTATTTTTTTTGGTCCTTTGTCACTTAGTCGTACATTTGTCCGCACGTAGCTTTCACCATAGACGAGGTCATTGATCAAATCTAATTCCTTTAAACGATCCACGATCTTGTTACGGTCAGCTAGTTCAATCTCTTTTTCTTTCAAATAAGTTCTAATTTCTTTTTCCGAACGCAATTGATAACTTAGATAATTGAGCGCTTGTTGGAGACCAAAGTCAAACCCACTACTTTTCTTGATTTCCTCAATTGTTTCTTCTGTTAATTCTTGTCCCTTTAACAAGCGGTAACGCACCAAGATATCTTCTGAAACCTTCAAAGAATCTCCTTCAGATAATTCGACTTGATAAAACGGACCTTTGCCTTTACTGATCCTAGTAACTGTTATCATTGAGTTACCTCCTCGAACGTATATTCTTATCATAACATAGAAAATCCCCATCGCTATTAATAATATGTTAGAATAAAACCACACTATTAGAAAAAAGGAAGATACTTATGACAGAAACCATTGTCAAAAACGGCCAAACCATCCCTTTAAAAATCAAACGACTGGGTATCAACGGTGAAGGGATCGGTTATTTCAAACGTTTGATCATCTTTGTCCCTTATGCACTGCCCAAAGAAGAAGTTCTTGTCAAGATCACGAAAGCAACACCTCGCTATGCGGAAGCTCAGTTACTCAAAGTCAAAAAGCAAAGCAAGGATCGAGTGGTGGCGCCTTGTCCAGTGTATTATGAATGTGGTGGCTGTCAGCTTCAACATTTAGCATATCAGGCACAACTTGATTTCAAAAAAGATTTGCTTATGCAAGCGCTAGAAAAATTCAAACCGGCTGGCTTTCGTTCTTACGAATTACGTCCAACGATTGGCATGGAAGAACCATGGCATTACCGAAACAAAGCACAATTCCAATTAAGAAAAAATAAGAAAACACAACAAATCGAAGCTGGGCTATATCAAGCAAATTCCCATGAACTTGTGCCATTAATCGATTGCTTAGTTCAAGAACCACAGACACAGAAAGTGATGAATACGGTCGTCGAGTTATTGAATAAGTATGACCTTCCTATCTATGATGAACGGAGCAACAGCGGCATTTTTCGGACGATCATGGTACGTGTTGGAATAAAAACGGGTGAATTACAAGTTGTCTTTATTACTCGCAGTCAAAAATTTCCACAAAAAAATGCAATCATCCGTGACATTAACCAACAATTGCCAGAGGTTGTTTCAATCATGCAAAATGTTCAACCTGCTAAAACTTCTCTCGTAATGGGCGATGAAACAATCCACCTTTGGGGAAAAGATGCTATTGAAGAACATCTCAATGAAGTTACTTTTGATCTCTCACCACGAGCTTTTTTCCAGTTGAATCCGCAACAAACAGAAGTCCTTTATAATGAAGGAATCAAAGCACTCGCGATCCAACCAAATGAAACGATCGTAGATGCTTACTGTGGTGTGGGAACGATTGGTTTAAGTGTAGCAAAACAAGCGAAAGAAATCCGTGGAATGGATGTGATTCCTCAGGCTATTGATGATGCACGTAAAAACGCTCAACGTTTAGGGTATAC
The DNA here is from genome assembly GCF_051714965.1 of Enterococcus sp. AZ077. Taxonomy (NCBI): domain Bacteria; kingdom Bacillati; phylum Bacillota; class Bacilli; order Lactobacillales; family Enterococcaceae; genus Enterococcus; species Enterococcus sp. AZ077. The sequence goes on along the minus strand of NZ_JBIOSX010000001.1, from coordinate 885,099 downwards.
TAATACCCATTATGAAGTTGGAACTGCTGAAGAATTATTACCAAAATGGCTTGAAGAAGGATTTGAACCAGATGGGATCATTGTCGATCCCCCTCGTACAGGGCTTGATCCCCAGTTGATTCAATCGATCCTCAACTATCCGCCAACGAAATTAGTGTATATTTCCTGCAACGTCTCAACCTTAGCACGAGATCTGGGACAATTAAGTAAGAAATTCAAAGTGGAGTATTTGCAGTCAGTGGATATGTTTCCCCAAACGGCTCGATGTGAAGTCGTTGTAAAATTGACTAGAAGATCAAGTGTTATCAGCAAAAATTAGTTGAACTTTTTTCGGTACTTTTTCTGCTCGTCTGACTTAACCCAACCTAAGTAAATAAAAAACATCCAAAACACAGAGCTGTGTTTTGGATGTTTTTGTTATGCAATAGTTCATGATTGTCCACTTTTTTAACTCTTACTAATTCAATTTATCCACTAAATATTTACTTTTTGATACTTTTTAATGCACGAAACAATGTCTGGGATTGTCCTTTGAATGACATGACTTGTTCAAATATATCTTCCCCATCATTCAGCATCTTTACGGTGGTCCACCCTAGTGATTCGGTGATGGCACTTGCAACAGTGGCATTGATCGCTGCCCCTGTAACAGTTCCAACTGCTGGTACAAATTTGACAATATTTCCGACAGTACTTCTTCCTAAACTGACTACTACAAGTTCTTTAGAAACACTTTTCCCTAAACTTTCTGACCAAGGTTGTCCAAAAAGTTTATGTAGCCGAGCCATCATAGTCAATTGAACTGGAACTAATAAAAACGCATCTGAAAAAGGGATCGGAGAGCAACCGATGATTGCAGCTGTTAACGAAGCCGCGTGAATGATCCTATGACTTTTTTTGCGTGTCGTTTCATCGACTCCTTTTAAGAAATCTTTAAATACATGATCAAATTTTGCTTGATTTTTTGCAAGGATTTTTTCTGCTACGATTTTCGATTGGTCATAAGCATTAAGGATCACTCTAGCTGATTTTTGTGGCATTTTTTTTAACACTTCAGCAAAGAAAGAGTCGAACTCTTGCTGGTCAAGTGTTTCTTTAGCAAGTGGTGCAACATGATTAGTTTCATCGCTTGTATCTTGCGTATTCTTCTTAAAAAATCTCATCATACTTTTCCCCCTACTAAAAACTACCAATACTCCATTTAATGAAGCATTGTTGTAGCTATATCATACATTAAACCTTTCCTTAACCAAAATCATTCACTCATGAACAAAAGAAGGTTGAAGCAACAGTGTTTAGCATCAATAATTTAGAACGAATTTCCGAAAACTGCTTCTCAAATTTAAAGATGAAAATCTCGAAACAGCTTCTCATGTTTTGAAAAATTCAGGCTTATTTCGAGGAGCTGATGATTGAACACCATTTACACATTTTTAGAAATAAAGAGACTGAAGCAAGTTTTGCCTCAGTCTCCTACACTTGTCTTTGAATAATTGGTATTTCTAGCACATATTCGCTGAAATTGAACCCAAAAGATTCTTATGCTTTATTATTGAATATTCGCATCAATTACTTGATAAAAAGCATTGGTTGTATCACTAATATTCCATACAGCCAAGATCACGTGATAGCCTTTACGATCTTTTGGAATATTGATTGTTTGTTTGACAGTTTGTGGCGGTCTTGCACCTTTGTCATCAATTTTTGATATCAATTCAAAATCACTGATTTTCAATGGTGCATTAGGATTCCAACCAGTTTTAGTGATATAGTAATCCCAAGTACTTGTACTATGCTGCGCAGTTAAAAACCAAGTAATATTCAAGTTGCCAGTATTGATGATATTTTTATGCCATCTAGTTGCTGTTTGCTCATCTAGTGGCTCAAATCCAGTAACCCCAGCACTTGCTATTTTCCCATCGATAAAGGTATTTTTTGGTGCTTCAATACTTTGTGGCTCCCACTCTGCTCGTCCAACATTTTGGTTCAAATTACCAGCTGCTGCAGTTCCGAAATAAGCACGACTTCCAGGTGAGGTAATATAGCCATGAGCATAGCCAGATGCACCAAATCCAAACAAACCTAACATAACAACGCCAACAAACATTAAGATATTAACCTTTTTCATGATGAACCTCCCATTCATTGATAGGTTCATTGTAAGCGCTTTTAATAAAAGAATCAAACATTATGCTTTTATAACTTTTAATAGATTCTTACCCATAAAGCTTCTGTAATATCTGGTTCCCATCCCTCAGTAGCTGGATGTGGTTGAATACAACGATAACGATGTCCCTTATAGGTAACGATATCGCCTATTTTATATGATTTTCCGATAACCCAAGTATCACCTTGCGTACTTTCACTTGTGGTTTTCACTGAGATTGCTTGGCTAAAGTCAGAGGTTCCTGCAGCGTTAACTGCTTTAACTTTATAGCTGTAGGTTGTATTTGCTTGTAAATTTTGATCTTTAAATGTATTCGTTGCACTTGTAGCGATGCGGATATTGTTTCGATAAACTTCATAATGAGTGACTTTTTCTTTTGAAGCATTATTAGTCCAGTTTAAAGTCACTGAATTTTGCGTAACATTACTACTAGTTAAATTTACCGGAATTGATGGTTTAGTTAGCGTTTCTACTGGGTCATTTTCTCCACCAGTCGTTCCATCAGTGAATTGTTGGGCAACAGTTAAGAACTCATATTGATTTTTGACTTGACCTTGACCACCATCGACCATGGCATCACGGTTCATTGACCAATAAGAAACCATCCCGAGTTTTCTTGATTTTGCATGTTGGACGATTTTATTGAACATATCAGTTGTAAAGTATGGATGTGTGTCTCCTTCAAATCCAACGGAAGGGGTTGTTCCTAATTTAGCATAAGCTTGAGCATCAGTTAACGTTTTGTTCGCATAACGTTTGTAGTAATCTTGTAATTGTTTTTTCGTATTGTCCACTGCATCTAGTGAACCTTGCGCATAATCGGGAACAACGCTACCGTAACACATCGTCATGATATTAACGGTAGTTAGATCAACACCTGCCTCAAGATAGGCTTGCAAGACAGATAAACCTGTAGATACCAATCCAAAGTCCATCACTGGTAATGTAAGGGTCACACTAACACCTGTTTCATCTTGGACTTTTTTAATCGCTTTAGCATTAGCTAAATTATGCGCATAATTCATTGCCCCAGCTTCTACGTCGAAATCAACACGAGTTAATCCATAACCATCAATAATTTCTTTATAAGCATTTGCTAAAATGGTTGAATCTTGTGTTGTTTCCCAAAATGCGCCAGAATTTAGACCACCAAATGATACAGCAACATCGCCACCAACTTCTCTTAATTCACGAATGGATTTTTTGATTCCTTCATATTGCCATTGATCGCTATCACTTTCGCTTAAGCCTCCAAATCCACCCCAGGCCCAGTCAATCTTACCATTTTTAATACCTCTTGATTGCATGAATCCTAAATTGAAGAATTTTTGTCCAGTGCTTTTTGCCACTGCAGCTAAATTAAGCGCTCCGTTATTTGATAGATTGCTGCCTGAAACATATGCCGTCATATCGACAAATGGTGCTACTACTTGATCCGCCCATTTGATCCCTTGACCAACGCCAAAACCAGCTTGCTTGTTCGTACTTTGTTCTGTCGCAAACGCCTCTTCCATATTCAATAATAATGGCGCAATCATCAGACTACAAAGAGCTGCTCCCGCTAACATTTTTTTGATTCTTTTATTTCCCATATCTTCTTCTCCTCTCGTGATCAGTGCTATTATCATCTATTTTGTAATCGATTACATATATTATCTTATCAGATAAATAACATCAAAAATAACAATACGTTTAACAATTAACGTTATTTAATCTAATTGACTATTTTCTTTAATAATGTTCGGAGTTACAACATTACAATGGCAATGATTTTCATTATCCAATAAGAGATAGGGGTTAATATTCTAATATAATAACTGGTTTAAAATAACTAAACCAAAAGTATAACCTTCCAAATCAAATTCAAGTATGTTTAAAACGTTCATGGTAAACTAGAATTATAGAAAGGAGTTAAAACAATATGGCTATACTGAAAGATTATCGTTTTTGGGTTTGTACTGTTGGCATAGTGATTTTAGGTTTCTTATCGGGGATACTAAGTGGTAATCCAGGTAGTTATTATTATTCACTTGAGCTACCTCCTTTTGCACCACCTAGTTGGATCTTTGGTCCTATGTGGACAGTGCTATATATTTTAATGGGAATTTCGTTATATTTACTATTGGTAATGAAAAACAAAAGGGTCAAACAAAAATTAATTACATTATTTGTTATTCAATTTGTATGTAATTTTATCTGGTCTGCTTTGTTTTTCAACTTGCAAAACACCTTGATTGCTGCACTAGATATTACTTTATTAGTGGTCCTTCTCTCCATACTGCTTTATCAACTATGGAACCACTATCGCTTAGTGATGTGGTTACTGGTACCATATTATCTCTGGGTATTATTTGCTACGCTTCTCAACTATTCTATTTTATTTTTAAACTAGTAAAAAAGCATCCGCACAGTCGGTTATGACTGTTGCGAATGCTTTTTTTACTTAATACCCATTTCCATAATTATATCCTTGTTCATTATTTTCTTGTTGGTAAGTTTGTTCATTGTTTTGGTTGTAATTCTGATTGTAGTTCTGATTGCCGTACTGATCATAATTTTGATCGGCGCTTTGATTGTATTCTTGATTATACTCGTTGTACTGATTTGTTGTTTGCGAATTTCCTGAATAAGTTGAATTATTCTCACTTGTCGCAGTCTCGTTCGAATCTTCAGCGGATTGCGAGTCATTGTAGAACATGATAGAAGCATTGTCATTTTTTAAATTAGGTAATGTCTTACTTGGTTTGATGTTTAATTGTTTTTTCAATTCGTTTTGGATACTTAATAAATCATTTTCACCTAAAATTTGATAGTAAATACTATCAATGGTTGCATCTTTACCTTGCAATTGATCTTGTTTGATCGTTTCAAATGCTGGTGTGTAATTAGTTGCTACATCTAGCATATCATCCCAATCTAGGTCAGTTGTGACATTTTTTTCGACCGCTTTTAAAATTTTCCGATAATTGCTGACACCATCTAAACTCAATACTTTATTAACAATTTTGGTAACGACTTCACGCTGTCGTGCTTGACGTCCGATATCCCCCTTAGGATCTTCGTGACGCATCCGTGAATAAGCAAGGCCTTTCTTACCATCTAATACTTGTTTACCTACAGGAACATGAACACCATCTAATGTAAAATCAATTTTATTATTGACTTCCACACCTCCGACAGCATTGATCAAATCTTCCATTCCATCTAAATTAATGGTTACATAATGGTCAATGGGGATATCGAGTAACTGTTCGATTGAGTCCATGGCCATTTCAACGCCTCCAAAAGCATAGGCGTGATTCAACTTATCAACAGTACCATGACCAACGATATTGGTATAGATATCACGGTCTAAGCTGACGATCGTTGATTTTTTTTGTTGCGGATTCACCGTTACCACCATCATTGTATCCGATCTTCCTTGTTCGGTTCTACCTAATCCGCCAGTATCCAGTCCTAACAAAAGGACAGAAAAAGGTTCTTTGTCGTCAATACTCACTTTATCTTTACGCTTTGTTGACTGACGATTCGATCCCTTGGATATTTGATTGACTGTTTGGTTTGCTTCACCCATGAGTTTAATTCCATAAGCTGAGACTCCGCCAATAAAAACAACGAGAATTCCCAGTAAAGCTATTACGACTTTTTGCCACCGCTTCATAACGCACCTCTATCTCACATTTTCTTAAAATATTTTCTCATACAACTAATAAATCAGCAAACTACCTATTTAATCATAATAAAACTTTAAAAAAATAGTCGTGAATAAAAAACTAATTAATATGTAATTTTTTGAATTCTTAATTATCATACCATAGCATCATTACAGAGAAAAGCTTGAATCTAAGTATTTCAAAACGCTTTTATTTTGAAGCACTGAAATGCCTCTTACTCGTTCTCTTTCTTAATTACAATGGTCATCTTGGATCTGTCGTTTTATTTGCAAAAAAAGAAACGATGCCATTCAGCAGACATTGTCTCTTTTTTACAAATTGATACCACCTAGTTTATACAGCTTTTAACTGTTTTTTATTAGCGATTTTACGGATGTAACGATCTATATCATGAAAATCACTCCCTGTTACAGACCCCTTCGCTAAAATTAGACTGTCTTCGATTAGTAATTCCTCTAGATAATCACTTAACTCTTGTAAAGTAGCGAACCATTTGAATCGTTGATCTTGTATTTGTTCTTCCTCAAAAATCTTTTTAAAATGCTCACCATAACCTAAGATATGATCTGCTCCACAATGTTCCATCGAATCTTTCAGTGATTCATGGATTACTTGTGCAGTACTTCCTAAGTCAGCAATCTGTCCAAGTACCAAAATACTTTTTCCTTGATAAAAGGTTCGAACTTCATCAAAATAATCGATAGCATTTTTCATCGCAGGCAAAGAAGCATTATGGGTGTCGTCAATAAATGTGAAATTCGTTCCATTCAAGGAAGCATAATTCGTTTTATCGAGAATCTTAGACAATGGCTTAAATGTAGTAAATGCTGGCAGATACGATCGAATGTCGCCTTTTATTTTCCAGACTGTCAATAAAGCAGCAAAAGCATTAGAAATCATACCTGCAGAAGCAACTGACAAGTTCATCGAAAATTCTTGTCCTAAAAAAGAAAATAAAATTTCACAATACTCTCTTTCTTGTCTCGTTTCAATTAAGAAGACATCCTTTGTTTGATCATACAAAGAGTACGTGAGAATCTCTGCTGTTCTTTTTTTGGCTGCTGTCATTAGAATCGCTAGTTCTTCCTCACCAATATCTGTATTGATGATTGCAGTGCCATCTTGCTTCAGTCCTTCAAAAATTTTTGCCTTATGTCGTGCCACTCCGATAGTATCTTTTAATGAACTAAGGTGTGCTTCTCCAATTGAGGTTACAATCGCAATCTCTGGTTGCACTAAATTAGACATTGATCCAGTGTCATAAGAGTTCAACGCATTGACAGAGACTTCTAAGTTCAACATATCTGGCTCACTTACTAGCTTGCTTAGGTATAGAGGAATCGCAAAACGAACATTGTGGTTCCCACGATTTTCTAACACTTTTTCATTTTGGAATAAATGTGAGATCATCATTCGTGTGGATGTTTTTCCAGCCGAACCAGTGATCGCTACAATTGGTTGTACATAATTGCTTCGGATTTTCTCTGAAATTTGTAGTAAAAATTCCCAACTATTTTTAACAATAAATTGAGGTGTTCTAACAGCTGGGTCGTCAATAGGAATTTCAGTAATGATTAAACCAAACTCATTTTCCCTTCCTTTGATTTGCTCGTTCCCATCTCGCCAAGCCACTGTCTTTCGATTGATGTAACTTCTTCTTTCTGGTGTCAAACAAACAAATGCTGTGGTATTATAATTGGTTCTTTTGTTTAAATGTCCAGAAAAGTACTCAAAGTTGTCAATTATTTGATCAAGATGGTCGTACTTTTGTAAATACGCACCATCGATATCAGCCAATAATTCTTGGATCTTCCACATTCTTTTACACCTACTTTGTTCTAGATTCTCTCTACCATTTTCCTCGTCTTGGTCTTGCTTGATTCACATACCTTGTTGCTGTTTTTTCAATTCTCTGTGGCGAGTCATCTTGGTCTTCTTCCCAAGGATACAACCCCTCTTCATTTTTTTGATACTGACTCCAATCATTTTCTAAAGTTTCTGATTGATGGTCTTTTTTCTTTTTCAGCCGAAACCCTAAATAGGAAAGACCAATCAATGCTAAAGCAGCAAATCGAATATAACCAACCATTATCTTCACTCCTCTTCTCTTTTTAAAGGCATAAGTAATTGATCAAACCAGATAGAAAATGCTCTGCATCATCTATTCTCATACGGAAACGATCATGACGCGCAAAAAAACCATATTTGATCACTTGCGGTTGTTTGAAAAACTGTGCAAACTCTGGAAACATGACTCCTGTTGTGATTTCATGTAACACTCTTTTTTTCATTACCGTATTGATTCGTGCTTTCGTTTCAAAAAATTCTTTCTCTATCGGAAAAAGCTTATCTTTTAAAGGACTTCTTTCTAATTTGCTGATCATTTTTGAGGCTGCTACTAGTAACTCAAGCATGGTTGGATAAGCTGTATCTCGTTGATCGATAAAGTTGATGTTGACCATCGCATTCTTAATACCAAATTCATAGTAAGTATCTTTTTCTTGATATTTAAGCATCTCATTCGTTGCATAACTTAACCAGTGATCATGGTATTTTTGATAATTATTTGCGACAAATTGTTCCATCAATCCTTCACAAATCTCAAAAATCTCAATTTGTTTTAAAATCGCATGTGCTCTTAAGAGGGAAAACAGAATTTCACCATCATAATAAATAATTCTAAAACGCTCTTTTGTCATTAATTCGGCATTCAACACATGGATCGTCTGATCATCTGGAGTGATAAATTTTTCTGAAACAGTCGTAATTAAACGACTAAGGGAACTATGAAAGATGGTCTCTTTAGTCACTTCTGAATATTTTGCTAAAGCCAAGATTGCTGTCGCCTGGGCTCCTAACTTATACTCTACTTCTTTATTCAAGTAATCTTTAATCAACAGCTGACCATTGACTTCAGAAGTAAGATTTTCCAATCCCCATAGTAATCCTTCTTTGACTCGTTGCATCAATTCCTGGTCGGATAAATATTCTGCCGATTCAGCTAATGCGTACAAAGATGAAAAATGGCGAACCGAATTATACCCTTTTAGTAACTGATCATAGCAAGGATAATAGCCATAAATGAATTTACCAGTAGGAGTCAACTGTTTGGTTAAATAATTCGTTCCTTGTTCAATCACTAGTTCCGTAATATCATCAAGATTTTCTGTAGTCACTTCTCTGACTTGATTGCCATTGCCATAATCTTTCAAAGGGAATACTTCACCATTTTCAAAATAGAAGGAGGCTGTTTCAAAAAAATAACACTTTGAACGCTCTAAGTAGCTTAAATCACTTTCTTCACGTCCATATTTACGCTTAACATAGCCACGGTAATTTTGGGAATCAATGTGTAACTCAGGATGATTTTTTCCAACTATATGTGCTTTACTTGGTTTAATGATTGCATTTGCTACTAATTCTTCTTTTAAAAAACTTCTTTTTCTGATTCCATCTATTCGCAAATTAAAATCGATGTAATTATTCCTTTTTATTTTGTTTAACCGTTCTTTGACTTGTTGAAAATCAACTTGCTCTTCTTTCGTCACTACATCCAACCTCAGATACGTTTCTGTCTCAAAATGATAGGTTCGATAAGCTGTTAGAAAATTATTCCAAATTGTTTTTAGATTGTTTCCGTAAAATTCATAAGTCTTACCACGCTTACTAAAATCTCCTACGGATACGATTAATAATTTTTTCTCCGTATGAATGACTACTTTTTCAAGTACTTCTTGGATGGTTGCTAAATCATTTTTATCTGTTTGAACTGGCATAGACTCACCCCTATCAAGAATAAAGAGGTTATAACTACATCCATTATGATTTTTAAATCTATTTCTATAGTTATAACCTCTCCGTTAATTATTAGTTATTCTTTTTATTTCTTTTCATTTTCCAAATACCCATTCCCGAAATCAATGATACTAATCCACCTAACCAAGAAACAGATGAACTTACCGTATCAGAGGTTTTAGGATACATTTTTAGTGTTGAGCCGTCATGGTAATTCAATGGTTTTGTATGACTTGTCCCACCATAGTGCAAAGGTAATTGTGGTGGATTTGAACCTGATCCACCAGAAGTGTTGATCGGCACCATTCCTGGGTCGCCGTTCTGATCCGTATCTGTACCATTTCCTGCACTTCCCATGCCGGCATCCGCATCGGCGTCAGCATCAGCGTCGGCATCCGCATCAGCATCAGCGTCGGCATCAGCGTCAGCATCGGCATCCGCATCGGCGTCAGCGTCGGCATCAGCATCAGCATCCGCATCGGCGTCAGCATCAGCGTCAGCATCAGCGTCAGCATCTGCATCAGCATCAGCGTCGGCATCCGCATCGGCATCGGCATCGGCGTCGGCGTCAGCATCGGCATCAGCGTCAGCATCCGCATCCGCATCCGCATCCGCATCAGCGTCGGCATCAGCATCAGCATCGGCATCGGCATCAGCATCAGCGTCGGCATCGGCATCAGCGTCGGCATCGGCATCAGCGTCGGCATCGGCATCAGCGTCAGCATCAGCATCAGCATCGGCATCGGCATCAGCATCAGCATCAGCATCCGCATCAGCATCAGCATCAGCATCCGCGTCAGCATCGGCATCAGCATCCGCGTCGGCATCCGCATCGGCATCAGCGTCGGCATCAGCATCAGCATCAGCATCCGCATCCGCATCAGCGTCGGCATCGGCATCAGCGTCGGCGTCAGCATCCGCATCGGCATCAGCATCGGCATCAGCATCAGCATCGGCATCAGCATCCGCGTCGGCATCCGCATCGGCGTCAGCATCAGCATCGGCGTCAGCATCAGCATCCGCATCAGCGTCGGCATCGGCGTCGGCATCCGCATCGGCGTCGGCGTCGGCGTCAGCATCCGCATCCGCATCGGCGTCAGCATCGGCATCAGCGTCGGCGTCAGCATCGGCGTCGGCATCGGCATCGGCATCTGCATCGGCGTCGGCATCCGCGTCAGCATCAGCATCAGCATCGGCGTCAGCATCAGCGTCAGCATCCGCATCGGCATCGGCGTCAGCATCGGCATCGGCGTCAGCGTCGGCATCGGCATCGGCATCCGCGTCAGCGTCGGCATCCGCGTCAGCATCCGCATCGGCATCGGCATCAGCATCAGCATCGGCATCCGCGTCGGCGTCAGCATCCGCATCGGCGTCGGCGTCAGCATCAGCGTCGGCATCAGCGTCGGCGTCAGCATCCGCATCTGCATCTGCATCTGCATCGGCGTCGGCGTCGGCGTCGGCATCTGCGTCAGCATCCGCATCCGCATCGGCGTCGGCGTCAGCATCAGCGTCGGCATCGGCATCAGCATCAGCGTCCGCATCGGCATCGGCGTCAGCATCTGCATCAGCATCCGCATCCGCATCGGCGTCAGCATCTGCATCAGCATCAGCATCGGCGTCAGCATCCGCATCGGCATCGGCGTCGGCTTCTTCATCGTCTGGGATCACAGCAGCAGCTGGTAAACTTGGATTGTCATTTTCATCATACGCGATTAATTGGATGTCTTCTAAAGGTGACACATCTGTGGCTGCAATTGGAATCGTAAAGTTTCCATTTTCATCAGCCTGTCCTTCTGCAATCAAATTATTCTCTTGATCATAAATACGAACTGTTGCATTAGGATCTGCCATCCCAGTTACTTCATAACCATCAGTTGAGTTCCCTGTAACAACAACATTATATGGTGGTGTTACTTCAGCAGCTTGATAAAAAACTGGCGAATAGCCATCAGAGCTAGAGGCGATATCGATAGATAAAACATCTGCTTTTACAATATTTCCAACGAAGCCAGCTTCATAAGGAACAGACATATCTACTCCGGCTGCCGCTAAATCACTATAATTAGGATCCTGAATCAATGTAGGAATCGTAACCGTCGTTTCACCTAATACGCTCGCATCAGCTAATGTTCCAATCAATGATGATCCCACACCAACTAAACCTGTTGCAGTAGCAAAAGTAAGATTAAACGCTGGTTTAATCGTTGCGGACAACGCTGTATTGATCGTACCTGCTGCTATCGTACCAAGAGCACCGCTTCCTGCATTCGGTGTCGCTTGGATTGCTTGGACAGCATCATTGATTCCATCTAAAATTTCAGTCAGCCCTTCTCGAATAACTGTTTCTAATGAGCCATCTAATTCACCATAGATATATTCGTCCCCTTGCATTTGAAGATTCAATGCTACTTCAGCTGACGTCAATGTACTAAGGTTCTCTAATAATGCTAGTTGAGCATACACTTCATCTAAATTGACTGATGCCAACGGGTTAAGGTTAACAATGTTTTCAACAGCAGACACTAGGGTAGTTACCGCCCCATCTACAATCGACAATAGTGGTTGTAGTTCTTCTCCTGGTAACAAAATATCTGTTTGGAAAGTACCCGTCCCATTTGGATTAACTAAACCTTGCATTTCAGTTGGGATTGCTAAAACTGCTCGTCTCGAGCCATTTAGAACACTTAGATCAATCCCATTATTAGCTGAAATAACAAAATCAACATTACGAGTCGTTCCAGCCAATGGAAAAGGTGCACTTGCTGTTGTTCCACTGGTATTAGACGTCGTTAGATTATTGAACAACTGGCCACTAATCAAGTCAGCATATACTTGTTGTGAACCCACAGTAAACAACGGTGTAGCAATTGAAATAGGTGCTGTCCCCAACAGCATCCCTGCAGCAATAGACGTTCCTACTAATAAGTATTTTTTGGATCGACGTTTAGCTCTAGCTTTTTGATCCATACTTTTTTTATAATCCTTTTTCATTTTTTTCCCCCTTAGATGCTTCCATTATTTACTTATGCTTTATCCCCCACTTAATCAATCACTAACAACAATTATTTCCGCTAGGAACTGGCCTCCTTTCTTTTTGTCAAAAAGATATCTTTCTGAAAAAACTTCAGTTAACTTAAGTTACAAAGATTTTAGCAATCGTTAAATTAAAAATCTATTATTAAGTTTTAATCTTTTTAAAATAACTTTATTATTTTAAAAATAAAAAGGAACTGTAGCAAATATGTAAAAATATTGCATAACATTTCGTTTTTATGCTTGGATAAATTATAATGTCATTAAGGAATTTCTCTATATATCCATTCATGAAAAAAACTAGCAGCCCAAATTAAAATAACGTATTTTTCACTTATTTTTTTGGCTAATTTTTATAAAAAATGATTATAATAAATTTTTTTCTCATTTTTCGTAAAAAAAAATGACAAAATTTAATAATTTGTCATTCGGAAAATTTCGAGTATAAAAATATAGGAGGGAAAAATAAATAAATTTCTCTGTCATGTTAGAAAGGAATATCCAAGTCCAATTAACGATCTTGGACAACTTATATCGCTCACAAGTTACTTGTACGTTAGAGGAATTATCGAAAACAGCTCATTGTGACAAACGTTCTGTGCTTCATCAATGTGACTATCTTAAGGTTTTATCTGACGATCACATCACAAAAAGTACAAAAGGCTTCACTTTTTCTGGAACGATCAGTGAGTATCAACTATTACTACTAAAAATCTTGGAACATTCCGCCATCTTTCAATTGTTAAAAGACCTTTGTCTTCAACCTAGAGTTGATCTGGTTTCCTTTGCCACAGAGCAAAAGATTAGTATTCCCTCCTTAAGAAGACATCTTACTCGAATCAATCAGTTGCTTAGTACCTATCAATTACAATTAAAGACTTCAAAAGGCTTCGTGTATCTCAAAGGTAGCGAACCACAAGTCCGTTATCTTATTTATTTATTTTTGTGGCAATACTATCAAGGGGTCGTTTGGCCCTTTCCAACCGTTGATTTTCATGAAACCTTTGCAGGGATTGAGTATGCTTTTCAGCTGACAAAACAAAAACCAAATAAACTGAAAATGATTGAATGGTGCTTTATTATTGCTATCACTTTCGTCCGATCAGCACAAGGAAATCAGATGAATCAGAGAGAACTTCCTGATTTTACAGAAGAGATTTGGGATAGCTTTGAAGAGATTACCCATTTCCTTAAACGAATGAGCGTGAAAGCCAAGCTCGATCTTTTGGAAGTCCAATTTTTATTTCTTTGGTTACAAGCACGCCCAGCTTTTTATTTAAAAGACGATCACTTAGAACGAGCCATGAAATTCCATCTAAAAAAAGCCACAGCGATCAAACAATTTCAAAATAGTTTCTATAGCTATATTTATGAAATTGGGTTTAAATCTACACAAATCAACGTAAAGAAAAAATTACTAAATAGTACGATCTTTGCCAACGGGATGAGCGGGCTGTTGTTCCACCGATTTTCCACCATTAAATATGACTTATCAGTCTTTGTAGAAGAAAATTACCCAGCATTCAATCGAGAAATCAATCAATTAGCTTCCCAATTCCAAAAACAGCAACAAGAGCTGTATTGGGTACAATCCTGTCATTTGATCGAAGCATTTATGATCATTACTTCTCCAACATACTTTGATAAAGAAATAAAGATAAAGTACGAAAGTGACTTGCCATTAAGTATTGAACTGAGTTATATGAGTATGTTGCAAGAACAATTACGAGTTTACTTAAATGTGGTTTTTACAAATGATCTTTTATTTGAGCCAGACTTAATCATTCGAACAACCGATATGCCGTTAAAGATCCTGACCTATGAAGAAACAATCCCGTGTTTAGTCGCTCCGACTGATATGTCTAGTGAGCAGATTTATTTATTAAGCCAAAAAATCAAGAAACTAGTTAACGAATAATTAACTTGGGTTTTTATAAAATAAAAAAAGATGGCAGACGCCATCTTCTTTTTATTATTTGAATAGACCGCTAAGCGGGCTTTTCTTCAACAAGTTATTATAATTTAGTCACTTCAGCAGCTTGAGGGCCACGTGCGCCTTCAACAATTGCAAATTCAACTTCTTGACCTTCTTCTAAGCTCTTGAAGCCGTCTCCTTGAATTGCTGAAAAATGTACGAACACATCGTCTCCGCCGTCTACTGTAATAAACCCAAATCCTTTTTCATTGTTGAACCATTTAACTGTTCCATGTTCCATAAATGTATAGCCTCCAAAAAAGTTCTTGCAAGAAACCTTGCATAAATATTATACCGAATTTAGAAAACGCTCGCAAGACTTGCTCAATTTATTTTTCATTCTTTTTTTTAGGCTTGAAAATGATTATTTGGCAGTTGATAATTGATTGTTTACTTCTTCCCAGTTCACAACGTTCCAGAAAGCTTCAATGTAATCAGGTCGTACATTCTTATATTTCAAATAATACGCATGTTCCCAAACATCTAAACCTAAAATAGGTGTTTTGCCTTCCATTAATGGTGAATCTTGGTTGGCTGTTGAAGTGATCGCTAATTTACCATTTTCCATCACTAACCAAGCCCAACCTGAACCAAAACGGCCAGCTGCAGCTTTTTTAAATTCTTCCTTAAATGTTGCAAAATCACCAAAGGCTTCATCAATCGCTTCTTTAATTGCACCAGTTGGTTCGCCACCAGCATTTGGTGCCATGATTTTCCAGAAGAAAGAATGGTTTGCATGTCCGCCACCATTATTACGTACAGCAGTCTTGATATCTGTAGGGACAGCATCCATATCAGAAAGTAGTTCTTCGATTGTTTTTTCACCTAGTTCTGGATGTTTTTCAATCGCTGCATTTAAATTTGTTACATAAGTATTATGGTGTTTGTCATGATGCAAGTGCATCGTTTCTTCATCGATATAAGGTTCTAACGCATCGAATGCATATGGTAAATCTGGTAATGTGTAAGTCATAAAAAAATTCCTCCTCAATGTGTTTGTTCATAGTGTCTACACTACAAAGAGTAACAAAGAGCAAGGAATTCTTCAAAAATTATGCCTACTGTGGATTTTACTTCTCTTTTTCAGGAAGTTCTTCCTCAATAATGGTTGTCCCTTTAAAAATAAACAATTTACTAAAGACATAATTGGCGACTACCACGATGACTTGGGTAATAATCTTAGCCACATAATCATTTGTGTGCATCACCTGAATCAGCAGCAACATGGAACCCATATCCATACCATAAGAAAGAATCCGATAGAACAAAAATTTACTAAATTCAATAACTAAATGGAAAAAATTAGGTGACTTGGAATGAAATACCCATAATTTGTTCGTTACAAAAGCAAATAAAACAGAACAAATCCAAGAAATAGTATTTGCTATCGGCATACTTAGATGGAGCATCTGTAATGCAATTGCAAAAGTAACGATATTCACGACTGTTGCTAAACCACCAAAAAATAGGTAAATAAATATTTCCCAGTAACCTTTTTCTTCTAAAAATTGTCTCACTCGATAATAAAAATTCATCGTTCATCCTACCTTACTAATCAATTCTTATTCATCATACCTTATTTGTCGCTGGTTTTCATCTTTATTCCTTAAATTCATCTTTGTAACTAGTAAATTTTAACATTATCGTTATTTTTTATAAAAGCAGGTTCTCACATGAACCTTAAAGGAAGATTGCCAATTGGTATTTCCCCTTGTATTTCTTCTAAGACTTCGCTAGAATTGCTAATGATGACATTATGTATAGAAGGAGTAACTATGACAACAAAACAATTAATTATCAGCTCATTCACGCAATTTAAAGAGCTCAAAAATGCTAGAAAAACCCCGTTTGCTAAATCGGTTCTTTATCTTTTGGTCCTTAGCATCATCATGGCTTTGCCTATTTCCTATCAAGTGTTTCAAGTGCTAGAAAACATCAAACAAGATGGTCAGAAAATTGCCACCAAGATTCCAGATTTTTCCATAAAAAACGGGAAAATTGATGCAGCAGATCATGAAGGTTTCATCTATCAAACAAATTCTATCATCTTTACTTTTGATCCGGAAGGCAAACGATCTGAAAAAGATATTACTTCTGACTTAGTCGGAAATTTTCTTAGTGTTGGACTACTAAAAAATAAACTCGTCGTAGCTTTGCCTAATACCGGTACTACTTTTCTAAACAATAACTCACTTGAACTTGACTATAAAAATGATGCCTTAAAAAATCTAACAGGAAAACAATTGCGTACAACCTTAAGTGAAGCAACAATTCCATTTTGGATCAAGATAGTGACTTTCTTAATTTCTATTTATCCAAGCTTTTTGAATTTGATCGTTACTTTACTTTTAGCTAATTTTGCAGCTTATATTTATGCACGCTTACGTTTGACTGGCGCTTCATTTCTTGATTGTTTAAAAACGATGATCTATTCAATCACCCTACCAACAGTCTTAGCCACGATCTTAATGATTTTCTTACCGGCTTTTGACACAAGTGCTTTTATCGCAATAGCAGGACTTTTTATTTTTGCACAGGCGGTAAAAGGCTGGCCAAAAAGCCAAATGATGTAGTTCACGAATGTCAAACATAGGAAACGACTTTCTTCGATTAGGCGGCAACGCTAGTCAAAGAAAGTCGTTTTTTAATGTCAACTATTTTTCTAAGTAAGGATCAATATCCTTTTTTTAATGCCACTTCATTTATCTTAAGCTCTTGATTTGTGACATAGCTTTTAAGATTGGCTAGAAAGATTGTCATTAACTTATTTTGAAAATCTGAGGTTAAGCCAGCGATATGCGGCGTAATCAATACTTGATCCATTTCCCACAATGGGCTTTTTTCAGGTAATGGTTCTTCTTCAAAAACATCCAATGCTGCAAAGGCGAGTTGTTCTTCATTTAATGCCTGAACTAAATCAGCTGTTTTTAAAGAAGCCCCACGTCCAACGTTGATGAATAACGCATGGGAAGCGAATTTTTTGAATAATTCATAATTAAAGAAGCCCTTAGTCTGCTCTGTCAGAGGCAAAATATTTACAATGATATCCATATCAGCTACTACTTTTTCCACTTCGTTTAAGGAATACGTTTGACTGAATCCTTCTACTGGATGCCCGGTAGTATTTATCCCATAACTGACCATAGAAAAGCTGTCTGCTTTCTCAGCAACCATCTTGCCGATTTGCCCCGTTCCGATGATCAATAATTTTTGTTTTTCTAATGGCTGATAATGGACATGAGTTCCTAACCATTCTTTCTTTGCTTGTGCTTTTTGTGCTTGGAACAGCCCTCGAGAATAGCCTAAAATCACTCCCATGATGTGTTCAGCTATTGATTCACTATGAATACCACTACCATTTGAAAGTAAGATCCCTTTTTCAGAAAATGCCGTTAGTGGTAAAGTGTCTACCCCTGCTGAGATCGAATGTACCCATTTTAACCCTGGAGATGCTAATAGCTCTCTTTCGTATTGGCGATTCCACCCTAAACTAATTTCAACATTCATCAAATCTGTAGGTTCAAGCTCAGTTTTTATGACATAATTAGGCGCTAATTCAGTCATTTTATCAATAAATTCTTGTCTAAATCCTCGATCTAAATAAATAATTTTTTCTGCCATCTTAGTTACGCATCCCTTCTATTACTAATTGTAATCAAGTGTTTCGTGACTCAGTCTTATGAAAAAAGAGGTAAATATAAAAAAGGAGTTTTCCAAGCTAATGGTAGCTAAAGAAACGCTCCTTTGTTTTATTGTTCTTTGAAATGATAAGTTGGCTCATTTAAAGATGCATCATAATCAACAACAAGATCATACCCCTTGAAAAACCAGTCATCTGCTTCTTCAATAAAAAACAGCATCCCGTCAATGGTTTCTTCTTTGATTGGTCGTTCAGGCTGTTCGACAGACATTCCGATAGAAAAACCATCATGTACTTCTGTCTTGCCGTAGACTTTCCCAAAAAAACGAATCCCATAATTTTCAGGGATAGTTACTTCCTCTTCGAACCATTTACGTGCATTATCTGTTACTGATAATTTCATTCCTGCATCTCCTTATTGATTCATTTTATCGTCTAATATATCTACATCTTCGGTTTCCCCAATTACTAATAAATTATCATTTTCTCTGACATATTCATCTGCTGAAGGTGAAACAACGACCGAACGATCAAAGCGTCGAATTGCTACAACTGTTAGATCATAACGTTGCCTAAAATTCAGCTCCGCTAATGTTTTATTAAAAAATTTAGGATTAGAAACTCGAATTTCTGCAAGAGAAAATTGATCCGATAGTTCTAAGTAATCCAATATATTTTTTGAAACAAGATTATGAGCAATACGAATCCCCATATCTCTTTCCGGGTGAACCACACGATCTGCTCCGATTTTTTCTAACACTCTTGCATGATATTCATTTTGAGCTTTAGCTAAGATGTTGGGAACTCCCATCTCTTTGACCATTAATGTAACGAGGATACTTGCTTGGATATCTTCACCGATTGCAATGATCACATGATCAAAATTTCTGATTCCTAGTGAACGCAATGTCATTTCATCTTGTGCATTTGCTACAACTGCATGCGTAGCGATATTCATATATTCATTGACTCGATCTTCATTGCTATCAATAGCTAATACTTCTTGTCCTGCTTCAACTAAGGTTCGGCAAATACTGCCACCAAATCGTCCAAGCCCGACAATTGCAAAATTTTGTTTCACTTGCTTCCTCCCTTACCTATTTTATTTAAGTATAGCAAAGGCTTTCTAAAAACGAAAGTAAGCTTTCTTTTGTAGAATAAACAATTTATTTAACTAGTCCATGTTTGAAAGCATAAATAGCTGCTTGCGTTCGATCTTCTACTTCTAATTTTGCTAATATATTTGAGACATGGGTTTTGACTGTTTTTAAAGTAATAAATAATTCATCTGCGATCTCTTGATTGCTTTTTCCTTCTGCTATCAGCATCAGGATTTCATTTTCGCGTTTTGTCAATTCTTCATGAAGAATTGGCTCGTTTCTCTTACTTATTTTTTCCATCATTTTTGTTGTTACTTCAGGTTCTAACACTCGTTCCCCTCTTTGAGTTGCTCTGATCGCATCTGCAATTTCATGAGCGGTAGAAGTTTTTAATAGATATCCCGCTGCACCAGCTTCAATGGCTGGATAAACTTTTTCATCATCGATAAAGCTGGTCACAATAATTATTTTTGCTTCAGGCCAGTCTTTTAAAATAGCTTTAGTTGATTCAATCCCATCCATTTCTTCCATAACAAGATCCATCAAAATCACATCAGGTCGTAATTCCATTGCTTTTTCATAGCCTTCTCGACCATTTTCTGCTTCACCGATCACTTGAATGTCTTCTTGAATCGATAAATAAGAGGATACTCCTAAGCGAACCATTTCATGATCATCTACGAGTAATACTTGTATCATTTTCAATTATGCCTCCTTGATCAAAGGAACTTTGATCTCAATACTGGTGCCTTGTCCTTTAAAACTAATAATTTTAACTGTTCCACCAATACCTGCTACTCGTTCCCTAATATTATTTAATCCATAACTACCTGTTTTCGTTTCGTTCATATTAAACCCGGTACCATCATCAATCACTCGTAACAATAAGTTATTATTGATTTTGTGTAAATAAACTTCTAATTCATTTGCTTTAGCGTGACGTAAGGTATTGGATAATAATTCTTGCACGATACGAAAAAGATGATCTTCAATCGAATTGGACAATTTTACGTCTTCGATCTCCCATTTCAATGAAATTTGAATTTTATTTTGTAGTTCTTTTAATAATTGCTCAATTCCTTGTTTCAAACTCTTCTCCTCCAGATTCACTGGGCGAAGATGAAGTAGGAGCGCGCGCATTTCAGATTGAGAAGCATTGATGATATCAGCAACCATACGTAATTGTTTGCGAAATATTTCTGAACTATCTGTTTTTTCGGCTTGTTCTGTTAAAGCAGACATCATCATCATCGCTGCAAATAATTGTTGTGAGACAGAATCATGGAGTTCCCGGGCTAAACGATGCCTTTCTAGTTCTAAGATTTCCTCTCTTGTCTGTCCATCCACATACTGGGGTCTGCTAGTGATAATTTGTAGTTCACTAGAAACTTCAATCATTTTTTCTTTTATTTTGGTTATTTCTTTATCAATATCTTGTACATAAATATCATCATTTGCACTGGGAATGGGTTCATTCAAATGACTAGACTCATAATTACCAGAAGATAATGCTCTTAATTTTTCTTCAATTTTACCATACTTTGCTTTTTGGATAAGTGATACTATCAAAAAAACCACTAATCCGACACCTAAGGCAATAGCAAACAAATGAAAAATCAGCGGCACATACAATAGTCTTGCACTTAAAATGGCACGCCACCAATTCGTTTGGTTACTTGCATAAAAATAAGTGAACAACGAAAACAAGATGATTAAAAAAGAAGCCGCTGAGGCATAGATTGCCATCATTAATTTTGATAATCTGCTCATCATACACGTATCACCTCAACGTCACCAAGTAATGTATTCGTGATGATTTTTAACCGTCTTGGGTTTTCATCATAATCGTTACTATAAATTTTGATGGATTCATTTTTTAATGAAAATTGTTCCTCTTCAAATAAAACATTTCCAACAAGTGTCGCATGCTCTAAACTGATGGCAATCCCTAAAGGTACCAAAATTCTCGTTCTACCAATTCCTTTTCGCACAATAACAATATTATCATCCTTTGGTAACAATGTATTGCCAAGATCAATGATCGTATCCCCTGAAATTAAAGCAATATTGATGTCATCCCATTCATAAACATCATTACCAATACGTTGATTTCCAAATAATTGTTGTTTTTTTCGTTCATTATTATGTGTTTTTAATTGATCGGTTTGTACCATGATCATCTGTTTCTTTCGCCAAAAGGTATTTTTTGTTAGATCAATCCCAGAAATTTCAACCCCTTTTAGTCCGATAAACAAGATCGCAAATACTGCCATCAACCATAGTGCAGGGCTATTGACTAAACTAAAGAAAACGATCAAACTCCCTATAATCAATTGAAAATTTCGAAATCCAGATCGTGGATATTTTCTTAATGCTAAATATATGTTCAATGCACCAAACAATACGAGAAGAAGTAATTCTACGTTGTTCACAATTTGCCAAACTGCAAATAGTAATAATAAAGCCTCGACTACGATAAAAAAACGCCAAGAACTATTCATCTTTATTCTCCTTTCATGCACATTCTCATTCTATCATAGCTATTTTTTTAGAAATATACTATAGGACTTGAGATGTAAAGTTTGTCCTAAGTCAAATGGTTCTGGACACTCATTCCTTAGAAAAATAAATAAGCCGAAGAATCCCAAAAATCGGAGAAACGATTTTCTGATTCTTCGGCTTATTGCTCAAAGTTGTAGATGTCACAACTTCATTTTTGTTCAAGTATTTCTTATGCTTGCTCTACTTTAACGATTTTAACTAACATATCGCCACCAGGGGTAGCAATCGTTACTTCATCATTGACTAATTTACCAATCAAAGCTTGAGCAATTGGTGAATCATTAGAAATTTTACCAGAAAATGGATCAGCTTCTGCACTTCCTACGATTGTGTATTCTTCTTCTTCACCATCCGGTAATTCAATAAATGTTACTGTCTTACCAATTGATACTTCATCTGCATCAACACCGTCATTGTCAATGATTTGAGCAAAACGAATCATATTTTCGATTGTTGTGATTCGACCTTCAACAAACGCTTGTTCATCTTTAGCAGATTCATACTCTGAGTTTTCAGATAGATCACCAAATCCACGAGCGATTTTAATGCGTTCAATGATTTCTCCGCGTTTAACTGTTTTTAATTGTTCTAATTCTTCTTCTAGTTTGGCTTTGCCTTCTAGAGTCATCGGGTAAACTTTCTCAACCATGTATAACGTCTCCTTCTTGATCTATGGAATACCGCAAAAAGTAATCTTTTGAGGAATATAATCCAAAAAAGATTACCACGCTTTTCCTAAAATGTAAATGTTTTTCTATTTTAAATAAATAGTCGATGATACAAATACTATTCTACGAATTATTGACATATTTATCAACTAATTCCAAATGTTCTTCGTAAGTTTTTGCAAAATAAACATCGCCTTTTTTGATATCTGCCACAAAATAGTAGTAATCATTTTGAGTCGGCTCTAATACGGCTTCGATAGCTGCTTCACTAGGGTTATCAAATGGTCCAGGACCATAGCCTGTGTTCGTATATAGATTATATGGAGAGTCGACAGCCGTATCTTTATAAGAGACCGTTTCTTTGTGTTCTCCCAAGGCATATAAAACAGAGATATCTGATTGTAAAGGCATATCTGCCTTGATACGGTTGAAAAATACTTGGGCGATGTTTTTACGATCGTTTTCTTTAATCCCTTCTTTTTCAACTAATGAGGCCAACGTCAGGACTTCTTGAACCGTCATATTTTTTTGTTTGATGGTTGTAAAATAAGGCTGTAACACGCTATTTGTCTTGTTTACCATCTGAACGACTAAATCTTTCAACGACATTTTTTTGTAGTAATCATAAGTAGCCGGGAACAAATAACCTTCTAAGCGACATTTGACATTTTGAGCTTTGCTCGCACTGTCCAATAAATCTGGGAATTTTTTATAAAGCTCATTGAAAAACGTTTCATCTTTCATCAAATCTAAAAATTCTTGTTTATCTTTTCCAGTGACTTTCGCTACTCTAGCAGCGATTTGTTCAATGTCGTATCCTTCCGGTATCACGACTTTGCCATCTGCTACTTTAGTTGGCTCTGAGGTGCCACCTTCTTGCAATTGTTTTCCGATCTCATCCAAAGTCATATTTGGTGCCATTTGATAATATCCAGCTTGAAAGCCAGTCATATTTTTAAATTTAGTATAGTAATTGAACACGATGCCGCTTTTAATCACTTGATCTTGTTCGAGTATCTCACCTATTTGTTTATTTGATGAACCGCTAGGTATTTCAATTTGAACAAGTTGATCATTTTTAGGATCCAATGGTTTCAACCCGCTATCCACATAGCGGTAAATGGTGAATCCAAGGACGCCTCCAATGATTAGCAACGTCAAAACGATCACTAAAATGATTTTACCAACGATTTTTTCTTCTTTTTTTCGCAAATTTTTTCTCTGATTAATGACTGCATTCTTTTCAGCAGATTGGTCTGATCTGTTTTTTTTCTCTTCTGGACGTTGTTTGTTTTCTGACAAAACAACTCCTCCTTACTATCAACTTCGTAACTTCATCTATTATACATGATATTTTGATTGACGTGAATTAATTTATTTAAATATTCTATCAAAATTGTAAGTAGTAAATCAAATGAAAACAGATTAAAATTAATATCAATGAATACAATAGTTATTTTAACTATTAGCGAAAATGAAAGGACCTTATGACACAATGATAAAAAAAGGCAAACATGCAAAAAAAGGGGCATTTCCTTTTTTCTCTATCATTCTAGTATTGCTCAGTATCAGCGTACTTTCCACCGGTATGATTATAGGATGGAGTATTTATGCGAAAGAACAAGCTAAAAATGATTCCGATTCACTAAAACCTAAACAGACATTATCGCTTACACCTGAAGAAAAAAAATTATCAGAAAAAATCAACCACCTGTTAATTAAACATGATTACATTGGCTCAATTTATGTAAAGAAAAATAATCATGTGATTTTTGAGCGTGGCTATGGTTATGCGAACAAAGAAAATGATCAGTTAAACCGCCCTTATCTTTACTATCAAATTGGCTCGATTCAAAAAGCGATGACAGCTCTGTTAATTCTCAAACAAGTAGAATTAGGACACCTTTCTTTGAATACGAAATTGGCTAAGTTTTATCCTCAAATTCCGAATAGTCAAAAGATTTCCATTGAAGATCTACTTTATATGAGATCTGGGTTGAAACCTACAGCTAAACCTACTACCCCATTATCAGATACAGAAGTCGTCCAATTTGCGGTTCAACATCTAAAATTAGTTGACTACCATACTTATCGTTATGAACCATTAAACTTTACAATTTTAGCGGGTATTTTAATCAACTTAACTCACCAACCTTATGAAAAATTAGTAGAGAATGAGATTATCAAACCTTTGGATTTGAAACAGACCGCTTTTTATGATCAAGTCAAAAACTCTCCGCATCATGCCCTTTCCTATCAGATGTCTGCTAGTGATGATTACTGGAAGCCATTAACTGAATCGCAAACAGCGATCCATAATGAATTAGGGACTGGAAATATCAGTATGTCGGTGCTTGATTTAAATACGTTTTTCACTAAAGTTTTATCAGGTAAAATGATCCCACAGAAATTACTTTTTACATTATGGAAACCCAGTCCTACTGGCCACCCATATCGTGGTGGTGTCTATTGTGGTAATGATTATGTTTTGGCACAAGGAAACATCAATCGTTTCCATTCAGTCGCTGTTTTCAAACGTGATTTGAAAGATGCAGTCGTCATGGAAAGCAACGACCAATCAGATAAAAAAATAAAATTAACTGCTCTAGACTTGCGAAATCGAATTTATAATTTAATTGAAGGGTCCAAGATATTAGAAGAAAATTAATCCTGAAAACGAAAAAGATTATCGTCCCAAAAATTAAGTACGTCATAGTTCAAAAATTTTTTTATTAAAAAAATCGCCATGCAAAAGTTAGAATGTTATCTGACTTTTGCATGGCGACTGTATTTAGCCGACTATCATAGTTCTATTTCACAAAGTTTAAGATTTCGTTCCATCCACTTTTCAAGTGTACGAATAAGAACTGTCGACTCTTATTATTCACTATATTTCAGTTTTTAAATAGCTTTTCATACCACTTAATACATCATATTTTGGTAGATAACCAATAGACTGAATCTTAGAAATATCTGCTAATGAATCGTGAATATCTCCTGAACGTTCTGGCTGATATTCTAAAGCTAATTCCGTCTCTAAAATTTGATCAATCGT
Organism: Enterococcus sp. AZ077; assembly: GCF_051714965.1. Classification (NCBI taxonomy): domain Bacteria; kingdom Bacillati; phylum Bacillota; class Bacilli; order Lactobacillales; family Enterococcaceae; genus Enterococcus; species Enterococcus sp. AZ077. The sequence continues at coordinate 859,430 of NZ_JBIOSX010000001.1, read as the reverse complement.
CTGGATCAATGTTAATAATGTAGTTGCTTTTCCCGTTCCGACATTAAATTGTTGGCCTAAAGCCGATTCTTTGTTAGCTACCAGAAGTAAAGCTTGGATCACATCATCGATATAGACAAAGTCTCTTGATTGGCTACCGTCTCCATATAAAGTAAATGACGTTTTTTCTCCCGCTAATTGTTTTTTATAACGATCAACTAAGATTGAAATCACACCACTGTAAGGTGAATTTGGGTTTTGGTTTGGTCCGTAAACATTGAAGAAACGAACTGCACTTCCTGGAACATCATATAAATGACAGTAATCCAAAACATATTGTTCAGCTGCAAACTTATCGATTGCATAAGGGGTTAATGGACGAATAATGGATTCCTCTTTTTTTGGTAAAGTTGGTTCATCCCCATAAACTGCTGCTGAAGAACTAAATACGATTCGTTTTAAGTTTGGTTGATATTTCCGGATCAATTCTAACAGCATCAGCACACTTTCAAAATTAACTCGATGTGTTTCTACTGGTCGGGCAACCGAATCTGCCACACTAGCAACTGCCGCTAAATGGAAAATGTAGTCAAATTGATTGGCACGGATGATTTCTTCCATCAATACTGAATCCGCTACATCACCTTCGATGAACGTGATGTTTCTATCCATCTCAAGATTTTCTACTTTTCCCATTGATAAATCATCAACAACAATCACTACATTTTCTTTACCTAAGTGATTGGCTAAGGTAGAACCGATAAAACCAGCCCCACCGGTAATCAATATTTTTTCCACTATTTTCACTCCAATTATTGATTTACATAAAAGATAAGTTTAGTGTAACACGTTTATTCTGAGAATACTATCTTATATATATGCCCTAAATAGAGCGATCATAGACTAATTGTTCCCTTTCCAATAGTTATCTCCTGTCTAACAAGAAAACCATACCATGCATAAAATATTCTAATAGTAGATAATATTTTTCTTATTTAAACGTTGCTTCTTTGTTATTGCCTTGGCAGAAGTTGGTCAAGGATGTATTTCTCTATCACCTTTTGCAAGAATAAGGGACTGTGACAAGTCTTTTGTCACAGTCCCTCACTGTCTTCTTTATATTAATGATCTTTGACTAAGTATCGCAAATCTTTTAAGTCGCTCAAAAAACCACGATGGACAATCACTAAATAAATGATATATATCACAATATAGGCAACCATACTCATATAAGTGCCATCAAACCAAAGATTACTAAAAATGAATAATAAAGTTAGACAGGTTTCTAAAAACATTTTAGCACCAATTTTAATATTCATATCTCTACACAAGAAAAATTCAGCTAAATTACAACGGAATGCTAAACTAGCAAGTATTAATCCGACAGTTAAGTTTAAATTCCCTATGATGAAAATGACGAATAGAGAAAGAAGTAAGGATAAGGTCAACGTCAAGACGTTTACCATTAGAATCGTTTTTTCTTTACGCAATGTCTTCAAATAGGTATTGATTAATAAGGACATTCTTCCTTCATAGATAACGATTGGAAATAAGATCCCCATGAATCTTAAACTAACTTCATATTCAGGTAGCCACATGCCTAAAACGATTTTTGCTGGAATATAAAAAATCAAAATAGCATACGTCAAAGGAACAAATACACCTCTTAGTGTTTGAAACAAAGAAGAAAGACGATCTCGATTTGTTCTTCTTAAAAGCGGGAACATGACGATCCCGACCGCATTGATAAAGGTCAAAAACATATTAGAGATACTTAAAGTAAAAGATAATTTACCAAAAGTCTGGATTGACCATTGTTGTTGAACAAAGAAACGGATCGTACCCATAATTAACATACTAGCAATACTACTCAACATTAATTTGCTACCAATATTAATGTTATCTAAGATTTCAGGTACTAGTTCTTTTAGACCAATCATTTTAACTTGTAGCATATCTTTTATTCGGGTCATTCCCCAAATTGTAATCACTAATTTTGAAATGATATCCATAATGATCAACCAGTAAAATTCCCGCCCACCTGTGGCAAAATATATACCGATTAAGACAACATATAAATAGCGATCATTTCTTGATAACTGTGCATACTCTTTAATCCTATTTGTTGATTGGAAAATATAGAGAATAAATGTTTTAACGATAGTCACTACAGAAACAACAGCTGTCAAAATCAAGATCAGTGCTTGGTATTCTCCAGGCATAAAGAAGTAAGCCCATAAAATAACGAAAATCGAAACAAAAAATTCAAATATCGCTAAATACCAAAACTGTGATCCTAAAGAACGTTTATCAATGTCTTTGTACTCTTCTCCGCCGATTTTCAAGTAAATACCATCAATCCAACCAAAATGTAAGAATCCTACATAAGAAGAATAAAAGACATAGAGTTGCCAATAACTATATTCAGTCACTCCTAATAATTTTGGAACAAATAAATTTAAAAGGACAGAAATACCTAATGTAGCAAAGTTAGCTGCTACGGTATAATATAGATTTTTTGCGACAGCTTTTGCTTTATGGTTCATGCTGATACCTCACTTTCCTGACTTATATTTTATAAGATGATAGATATCAGTACCAAAATAAAATTTACGCTTATAGCGGAAGAAAGAAGCAAGAATTGTTGATAACTGTTCCTTTTCTAATATAGCAATACGCATTTCTAGTTCATCAATCATTGACAAGAGCATTTTTTGTTTCTTCTCAAAATCATCTATATCAGTTAAATTAGCTAAATAGTTATTGGCTGCATGTACACGTTGCAATCTTCGCCGTAACGTATTTAGTCTTTTTTGGTAGGCTGTTACTTTGTTTGCTTGGTCAATTTCTTTTTTAAAAGAGCTTTGACCATGTTTACGCCATTCAATCAACGGTTTTCTTAAGAGAAATAACCCATTGCTTAAAACAGCACTTCCCCACATGGACATATCATGGACTGCATTCTCCATTCTTGAAGCATAAAGCATCACATTCGCAATAAAGCTTTGGCGAATAGCATAGACACAGCCTGGACGTCTTAGGAATAAGTTGTTTTCATTAAAAACCACTCGTTCTTCTGATTGTCCCTCTATTTTTTCTGTATCAACCCGTTTTAACTCTTCGGCTAAACCACCTGGCTCTACTAATTCATGATAATCTGATACTAAAACTTGAACTTGTTGATTCGCAAAAGTACGACTCATTTCTTCAATTTTTTTTTCATGCCAAATATCATCTTGGTCACAAGTAAACACAACATCTTTACTTGCTAAATCCAGCAGTTTAAAAAAGTTTTTTCGCCATCCAACGTTTTCTTCATTAACAATCAATTGCCAGGTAGCCTGTAACTGATTTTCTTCAATGAATTTTCGTACAATATTGACTGTCTGATCAGTTGAGCAATCATCTTTTATGATAACTTCATCAATTTTTTGAGATTGATTTTTCAAAGAATTGAGCTGTTCTATAATATTTTTTTCGCCATTATATGTAGCCATTACAACAGTTGTTTGCAGTTTTTCACGCATTTACTTCACTCCTTCTAAGATATAGTATTAAAGATGCTACTTTGTTGTTTCGTCTTACTTTTTGTAACCATTTCGAGAGGCTATTTTTCGTAAAAGTTATACGGATGGTGTGTCACGCGTTCATTTTCCGGTGGCATTGTCATGTAATCTCCGTAACGCAATGTAAGAAAATCTCCTCTATTTTTGATAGCCATTACTTTGTGTCCTTCAAATTCGACGTCTTCATATTCAGTAAACCATTGCGTTGGAAAAACACCCCAATCAATATGAATCCATTCTAAATAACCACATGTGTCCGTATCTCCAAATCGGATTTTTTTAGCAGCTTCTTGGTATTTTTTTTGCCAATAGACATTATCGCCGATTTTCAATAATTTTTTATGATGAGGATAACGCACTACTAATTTTACGACTGCTTTCAAAAAATCAAAGCTTCGAGCATAAGCTAATCCCAAAGTGTCCATTAAGTTTAGACGATAATTCTCTGTTGTCTCTCTTAGAGCTTGACGTTCTGTAGCAGAATCTGGAATGCCGTCAATAGGAAAAATATCAACAAAAACGCCTAAATCAGGTTCTTCCCCACTAAAAAACTGCTTTGTTTTAGCTACAGTTTTTGGGTCAATCACTTTTGCAAATGGATATCTAAAATTTTCTCTTGTTTCAAAGGACAACAACTTGTAATTTGTATCATTTTTTAAGATCAAAAGCAATTCTTCATAATCTGGTCGGGGCATCACGATATCAATATCATCATCCCAAGGGATAAAACCTTGATGGCGTTCAACACCAATCAGACTTCCATAAAATATGGTATATTTTAGGTTGTTTTCACGACAGATTTTATCAATATAAACTAAAATATCAACTGCTTTTTTTTGTACCTCTGCCATTGTTAATTCTCTCATAAGAAGTCTCCTATATCCAATTAAATTTTTTACTAACGAACGGGAATATTTATTTGCCTTTGATCATCAAATTGACCAATAATAGAAAATATCCTTGCATCCTTTGTTTCTCTGCAAGGATTTTTCCTATTACCTTAATTATTTTTCCAGTCTGTTCAATTGTTTTTGTTGATCGAAATCATATTGAAGTTTTCCTAAATACAACCAGAAAATAAATGTTGCAGAACGTCTAGTTAGTATAATTTCAGTAATCAATAAACTAGAGACTAAGATGATCAACACAATTTGATTATCTATCAGAAATTCCAGATAATTTTTTTGCTTTGTAGCAAATAGAATCCGCAAAGACTGCCACATTTTTGATAGTAAAAATAGGACAAAAACAACTGTTCCAGAGATACCAGTTGCTGCTAATAGATAGAAAAAGGCACTGTGAGGTGTTTGCCCCGTTTTAGCAATATGAGTCTCTGGGATTTTAGCTTTGGCAATTGCCACAAAACCTTTTGGTGTTGTTCCGAAAATGGGTTCAAGTCGCATCAATTCAGTTGCACTTTTCCATAAAGCAAAACGACTGTTAGAAATATCTTTATTTTCAACAACATCCGGTCTTTCGGTAGTGACCAATTTTTCGTCAGGAATTTTTTTCTCTGAATCTTTTTCAAAAAAGTCAACGACCTTAGGACTTGTGATTTCCACACGGTTTGCTACATTGACGTAACCTGTTTTCATCAATGATACGCCACCAAAAACAACGGCTGAACTAATCGCAGCTAGGACTGTTGCTCCTACTACTTTCAATACTAACGATTGATTTTTTTTCGACTGATAAAATAAGTAAAAGAAGAAAACACCAAAAAAGGCCGCAACTACCAATTGGATCATACCAGATCTTGAACCTGAGAGAGAAATATAGCTAAATTGAACAAACATAACAAAAATAGAAAGAACTTTCACCCATAGCTTTTGATTAAAAATAGCTTTTCTAAGGGCAAAAATAATACAAACCAATGAAATAGTTGTCGCATAGTTTGGATCAACAAAAATCCCATAAAGACGATTTTCAAAAAAACCGATTCGCATGCCATAATACAATGATTTAACTGGCGTAGAAAAACTTACACGAGCAAAAAACAAATAAAGAGAAAATAGGACAAGTGCAGACCAAACAACTAAAAGAATCGTTTCAAACACAGTAAATAGTTTTTTGTTATTTTCTCTTCCCACTTCAAATACACAAAAGAAAAAGATACATTGCCAAATAATCAGTTTGATGTTTTCTGTGAAAGCATATTCTCGATTCAACAATGTACTGATTGCTAAAATTACTATAAAAACAATTAACCAATATTCAATTTTTATTTTCTTTTTTTCGAGAATCATTGGTAAAAAGTGGCTAAGGAAAATGACTCCTGATAATAACATGATAATCATCGAAAAGATGGAATCGATTTTTGGTGGTAGTGTGGAATAAACACTAACCATCCGACAGATTAAGACAAGCTCAAAAAAAACAATATAGGGCAATGCTATTTTTTGTCCTATACTATGGAATTGCTTTGAAAATTTAGTAAACATTTTATCCTCCATTAGTATAAAAGATCAATCACCGTAACGGTTAATCTTTAGTTTTAGTTATATGTTTCCTTCTAAATTCTACTGGAAACTTATATAAATGTAAGCTAATCATTAAGAGTAATGTAGAAAACTTACGACTCTTGGTAAATATCTCATTCTCCATAATGAATCGAAAGTTATGTCTTAAATAACTTACGATTTCTTTTGTTTCCGGACGATCCGTTACGTTTGCTACTATAATCTTATCGAGAACTAAAAAGTTAGCAAAACAAACACGTTGATGTGCTGCTTTTTTGATTTCTTGACTTCGGTCTTTGAGCTTTATTTCATTGTTTTCCCAAGCTTCAATAAATTCAAATTGTTTTTCTGAAAAACTTTCTGTATTGATACTTCCAAGACGATGATAATAATAGTACTTTTGTTCAGAGTCAATGGCTACTTTGTGGCATTGATTCAATAAATCTACAATAATAAAAGAATCTTCATGATATTTCCCCTCTGGATAGCGGATAGTTGAAAACAGTTCTCGCTTATAGAGTTTGTTCACTGCATGAACAGAGATGATATTTCCTTGTAAAATTAATAATAACGCTTCTTCAGCGGTTACTGTTTTTTTGATTGTGGGTTTGATTATCGGATCTTTTCCCTCGTAGACATCATAAATACCACAGATCGATAAGTCTGCCTCTTCTTTGATGATTGCTTTATATAAAAGTTCGTACATATCTTCTGCGATATAGTCGTCACTGTCAACAAAGCCCAAATATTTTCCTTTGGCTACTTCGATTCCCGCGTTTCTTGCACTACTCAATCCACCATTTTGTTTGTGGACGACCCGTACACGAGCATCCTTCTTTGCATAGTCATCACAAATACGTCCACTATTATCAGGTGAACCGTCATCCACTAAAATCAGTTCAAAATCGGAAAAAGTCTGAGCGAGAATGGAATCTACACATTTTTTTAAATATTTTTCAACTTTATAAACAGGTACGATAATACTAATTTCACACATGTATTTCATCCTTAACTAACTGTACTGTATGCTTCAGTGATTCTTCTAGACTAAAGATCGGGAACCAGCCAGTATCTTTAATTTTTTCATTATTTAAAATAGCCGTATTTGCTTTAGAAAAGCCTTGTTGTTCAATTGCATCAGGTAATTCAAAAATGACTTGCTTCCCACTAATTTCAGCAAGTTTTTGAGCAAGCTCTTTTAGATGCAAATCAAAACTGTCATTAGAGATGTTATAAGCTTCTCCATTCTGACCGTGAATAAGGAGATGAAGCATCGCTGAAACAGCATCACCTACATAAATATAGGAAAAATACTGGTTTCCTTCACTCTTTAATACAATATCTTCTTCATGCACTGCATTCAAGATAAATTGAGAAGAAGCCTTAGAGTCAGATAACAACATCGTTGGGCCAAATGTACGGCATAATCTTGGAATCACAATATCTAATTGATGCTTCGCAATATATGCCTGACAAAGGGACTCACTGACTCTCTTACCTTCCGGATAGCCGGCACGTAAAGTATTGCAATCAATATAACCACAATAATCTTCCGAAAACTTTTCAATGTCTCCACGATTTTCGCCATAGATCTCTACAGTTGAAAGGAAAAGCACTCTTTTCGGTTCTGTTGCTACAGCATGTTTCAATACTTGTTCTGTACCAGCAAGATTCGTCATAATCGTGCCAATTGGATCGGTTGCATAAGCTTTTGGATGGGTATTGCTTGCACCGTGGATGATATAGTCAGCCTTAATAGAAAAAGGCAACGGATCTGTCACGTCTCCTTCGATGATCTCAAAATTTTCATCAGAGATATACGGAGAGAATCGTTCTTCCAATCTTTGACGATTTCTTCCCATTGCATATACTTTAATATTAACCCCTAAATACTGGTTTGCTAACATTAACGTATCGACTAAAAAAGAACCAATCATACCTGAGGCACCAATCATGAGTAAAGATTGACCATCCAAACTTTTTAAATCAGGAGTATGTTCGACTACCTTCAGCAAATCATCTTTATATAGTGGATTATTTATTAAAGACATCCTCTTCACCTAATCTTTCATTTTTAAATATGCTTTGAAAAGCTCTAAATCATCGGTTGTGGTCAATTTGATATTTTTATCAGAACCAGCCGCAAAATACAACGTTTCACCTAAGTCCACCATCATCGTATTGGTATAAGATGAGTCTGTCATTCCAATATTTTCTTTGACCGCCCGATTATAAGCAGAAAGTAATTTACCATATTGGTATGCTTGTGGAGTTGAAACACGTCGTAACGTATTACGATCCACATATTGTTGTGTCGTTTCTTCGGTTTTCTTAATAAAAATCTGTTCATTATACGGTAATGAAGTCACACCATTTCCATATTCCTTACATTTCACAATCACATCTGATAGGACGAGTTCATCCACCAATGGACGGATACCGTCATGAATGATAATTGTGTCATCATCCTCTGAATAATCTTTTAAAAATTGTACACCGTTATTGATTGATTCTTGTCCTTTAGATCCGCCAGTAATCACCCATTGGACTTTACTGATATTGAACTCTTTGATATAAGCCCACATGGTTTCTTCCCAACCTGATTTACATACAACAAGAATTCGATCAATCTGTGGATGGTGTTGGAATGACTCCAATGTATAAATAATGATGGGCTTCCCCTCAATATTAATAAATTGTTTTGGTATATCCTGCCCCATTCGTTTGCCAACGCCACCGGCAATAATTATAGCTGTAATCATATGAGATAAATTCCTTTCTTTTATGTGTATTTATACTAAATAGGTATTGAAAACTTGCCTATTATTTCACTATCCGTTCAATAAAAACCATATTTAACCTTTTACATTTTCTCACAACTGCCAATAACTTTCAATGTTTTCCACTGAGCCTCGGTGAAATATAAGTATTATACAAAAAAACAACACATCAAAAGAATGATAGAACATTCGATTGATGTGTTGATTTATTTATTTTTAGTTTACTTTTTGAACATACTTTTTATTTGCAGTCACATAACCATCAGCTGTTTTTAATCGTGGAAGTCCTGATGGGGTATATTCGATTGATTGGATCTCTACGATCGTTCCTTTGCTAATTGCTGCTCCTTTTTGCGTAAAACTGAGATCTTTATAGTAGTAATCATTCATCAACAGTTGAACTCTTTTAGGATTCGTCACAAAATAATTATCATTTGCATTCGCAGCAGCTGTAACATACCCTTTATTAGCTGTAACATATCCCTTATTGGTTTTTAATCGTGGGATTCCACCAGCTGTATACTCGATACCTAAGACATCGATCACCGTACCTTTCGCAATTGCGGTACTTGGTTGTTTAAAGTCTATGTCAGAATAATAGCGATCATCCCTCAACATAACAATTTTTCTTGGATTTTCGATAAAGTAATTATCACTGTCACTCACTAATTGTGTTACATAACCTCTATTTGCTGTCAAATAGCCTTTTGCCGTTTTTAACCGTGGGATTCCCCCACTTGTAAATACCACATTTTGCACTTCAATCAATTCATTTTTAGAGACTGCCTCCCCTTTTTGACTGAAATTGACATCATGATAATACGTATCATTTGTCTTCATGACCACATATCCTGGATTACTATAATAATAGTTTGAGATATTATCTGGCACTTCTTGCACATACTCTTTATTAGCCGTCAAATAGCCATCGGGCGTAAGCAATCGCGGTACTTGACCTTCACGGTATACGACACCTGTAACAGATACAAGCGACCCTTTCGTCACTGCTTTTCCTTTATGGAGAAAGTCTGTGTCTCGATAGTAAGTATCATTGGCTTTCATGACGATTCGAACAGGGTTTTTCGTATAGTAATTATCAATTGATGCTACAGTTGCGATCACGTAGTCTCTATTTGCTGTATAAAAGCCTTTATTTGTTTTTAATCGAGGTATCCCACTCTTTGTTTTTTCAATTCCCGTTACTTTGATGACCGTACCAGCTGAGACTGATTCTCCTGGTTTTGTAAACTCGACATCTTGGTAAAAACGATCATTTGTCTGAGCAATGACTTGTCCTGGATTTGTCATATAGTACATATCAGAGATATCACGATACTGTTCGACCAAATTTTTATTCGCAGTCAAATAGCCATTTTTTGTTTTTAATCGGAAAATACCAGAGTCCGTGTAAGCTAAGCTTTCTACTTCCACCACTGTACCTTTCGTGACTTTATTCAAACGCTGGGTAAAAGCTGTATCTGCATAAAAATAATCATCGGTCTTCAAACGGACTTTTTTAGGATTCGTTGTAAAATAAGAATCAATATTGCTTTGAGCCGCTACAACATATGATTTATTTGCTGTTAAATAACCGTGATCTGTAAATAAGCGTGGAATCCCACTAGCGGTTGTTTGAATACTTTTCACAGTAACTAAAGTATTTTCTTTAACAGTCATTCCAGGACTGGTAAAATTCACATCATTGTAAAAACAATCATCCTTCTTGAGGATGACTCTTCCAGGATTTGTCGTATAATATTTATTTAGGTCAGGTCCGGTTCCTGTATTTGGCGTTCCAAAAAAAGAACTGTAAATCATCGACATGTCAAAGGGACGTGATTGATAATTAGCCAAACCTGGGAAATACATTTTAGACGACCACTGCCAAGCACCATAATCATTGTTCCACTGCATCGATTGTGTTGGAGTATAAGGATATTGTGCGACCCATATACGTTCTTTATTAAAGGGAGCAGGATTGATGTACCCACTATCTAGCCAGCCTCTACTAAGATATAGTGCAGCATTAGAATACCCAAGATTTTTTAGTTGTTGATTAAAAGCCAAAGCATTTTTTTGCGTATCGCGTCCGTTGGAAATCAAGTTTGGGTCTTCTGCGTCATCGAACATGATCGCATTTTTGGGCAAACCGAATTTTGACGCTGCTTGTGCAAAATATTTTGCCTCTGCTTGAGCCGTCTGGACAGATGTATACAAGCTATAATGATAAGCGGACACGCTTAGTCCTGCAGCTTTAGCATTGTTGATTTGACTTTGCGCATACGGATTAGTATAAGATGTTCCTTCAGTGAGCTTGACGGTTACTCCCGTAACCCCGTAACTTTTAATTTTTTGATACTCAGCAACAGAGATTGTTCCATTCCAACTAGCGACATCAATGAAGTCTTTTCTTGGTAAATTAGGATTATCGGCATATACACTATCAGGTTCCCTCATTCTCGTCATAATCCCATACTGACTGCCAGACGGTTGCATGGCATAAGTACCTTTTTTATGGTTTGTCCCTCTTTTCCCGAGTTCAGCATCTTCTCTTGAATCACCTTGACTAGCATCTGGTTGGACCTCGGTAGAATCACTCGTAGAATTGGCGGTCTCGGAACCCGAAGTGCTGGTACTTTCTTGAGTGGGGATTGTCGAGCTGCTGGTCATACTGGATTCTGTCGAAGAAGTCTCAGCCGTAGATGTTTCCGTAGTTGTCGAACTATCCGATTGTTTTGTATCGTTAGTTGTGGTAAGTGTTGCTGAATCAGACGAGTCGTTCATTTGCTTTTCTTCAGTTCCCACTTCATTCATAGCCTTCTGTTCTTGACTAGATTGAGAAGTTTTAGCTATATTTTCAATTGCATAAGTATTGGAAATAGAGCTATTTAATAATAATGTACATAAAAGTACACCAGAAAAAATCCGTTTCATCTCTTTTCTCCTTCATACTGTATCGTTTACTTTGTAAGCTTTTTTAGTATCAACAAGAACAGCTTCATGATGAGGCTGTTGTTCTTCTTCAGGGGGCAATTGCATGTAGTCACCAAAGACCTGTTTCAAATAGCGGTCATACCCAACAGGAATTGGCATTTTTGTCTCTTCAAAGGGAACAACAATCGCTGATTTAAAATCTTCCAAATGGTAAATATTTCCCATATATTTAGGTCCGACACATAATTCTGTGACATAAGGTGTCGATCCGAATGAGTACTTACTCATTTGTTTTTCTGCAAAACGCCAAATCTTATAGCGGATTTTGGGCGAAGAGAACGTACTTAAAAGCACCTTGCTACCTGTTGCCATCATTCCCCCATGTTTTTCGGGCACAACCTGAGAACAAAACAATGCATAAACGAGCGCCCACATTTTTTGGATTTTCCGTTGCGCACTTTTTTCAGGCGCACCGTCCAAAGGAAAAATATCAATCGGTATACCATGAGGAATAGCCATTCCTTCTTGATACGTTTTGACAAATGTGGTATTTGCATCTCGAATGGTCATAAATGAATTATGATCATTGTAATTCTCAGAAGCAACCAATAGCGGATAGCGTTCAACATCAGCATATTTTGGCCATAGTTCTTTTATTTTTTCATAATCTTGTCTAGGCATAAAAAAATCCAAGTCATCATCCCAAGGAATAAAACCTTGATGACGGATAGAGCCAATACAGCCACCGCCACAAAAATAACAAAGTAGGTCGTGTTTATTACAAAAATCGACAAAATATTGAGCGATTTCTAACACTACCTGCTGGACATTTCTTAATTCAGGATCATTACTATACATACTTACAGCTCCCTCTATTTTTATTTTATCATAACTATTTTTTTATCCGAAATAGAATCTGTCTAAATTTGCAAAAAAAGAGTGTGGGTCAAAAGGAAAACCTAAAGACCCAAACTCGAATAAATAGTGTGTTAGAAGAAACTTTTATCCTAACACTTTTATAAATGTGAGAATAAAGCCATGACAGCTGTCACTGCTTTTTTATTTCGATTGAAAAGCAAATGATATCACCCTGCTATTCCGGTCGCTTATTTAATACACTCGTTTTAGTGTTGCCATCAATCCTGGCATCTTTATTTCAACAAAACTTCCGATGCGTACAGCAGTTAAAAAGAATGAACAAGGCAGGTTATACAATTGCTTCGTTACTTTTTTTACTGTAGAGTCGGTGCAAGCAATTTTTTTCGCCTCAACAATAGTTGGATCCGTTAATATTTGCTTTGCTTCAGCTTTTTTTTCTTTTGCTGTCCGTGTCGAAGTGCCATAGATAGAAAAGATGACCGACGTCGTTCCTTTTAAATGGAGAGCTGCCATTCCTGGCTTATCGACTTCATTCGTCACTTCATTTGCTAATTGGTAGAACTCTTTGAAGGTACTAAATTTATTGGGACGGTACTGATTCGTGATTCCTTTGCCACCTTCAAATTCATAAATATAAGAAATTTTCGGGTTCATCAGGACATTTTGACAATATTTATAATAATGCAAATTAAAAATACGGTCTTCACAGCTATTGTATCCTTTAAAAAGAAGCTGATTCTGTTTTAAAATATCCCTTCGATAACATTTATTCCAAACTACATACATCAACTGATCGTTCATTAATCGATACATGTCTTTTATAAAACTATCATGACTTTGATAATGATGCTCCGTCACTAAATTTTCTTTTTCTGAAATAATCTGTTCTCCGTCCATCGTTCGAAAGATAAACGAACTAACGATCAAATCGGTGTCTGGATGTTTAGCTAAAAGCTTGTCATAATCAGATAAAACTTCTTTTTTCGGCGTATCATCCGCATCAAAAAATAAGATGTAAGTTCCTTGGGCTTGCATAATCCCTTCATTTCTTGCTAAACCAGGCCCTTGATTAGCCGTTGTGATCAGTCGAAATTTAGGGTCGTTCTCAATAAGTCTCGTAATGATTGCTTCCGTTTGATCTGTCGAACCATCATTGATTAACAAAACTTCATAATCAGTAAAATCAAATTCTTTTAAAGATGCGATCGTACGAGCAATCGTGCTTTCAGCATTATAAATGGGTATGACGATACTAAATTTTGGGTTACTCATTTTTCACTACCTCTCAACTAGCGAAAGATTTTCTCTTTTGGAAAAGCAATCTCTGCCAATGAATGAACATTCTCATCTTCTTCCAAGCCTTGAGAAGACATCTTATCAAAAAGAATTTTAATGGTTTGTAATAATATTTTTAAATCGAGCAATAAAGAATATTTCTTGATGTAAAGTAAATCAAACCGTAATTTACTGTTGTAATCTGATACGTATTTCCCATAAACTTGCGCATAACCCGTTATCCCAGCACGTACATTGTGTCTCAAATAGTAATAAGGATTTTCCGCATTAAATTGATCAACAAAGAAAGGACGTTCTGGTCGAGGACCAACGATCGACATGTCTCCCTTTAATACATTAAAGATTTGTGGTAATTCATCAAAACGAACTGCTCGGATAAATTTACCCACTGGAGTGACACGAGCATCGTTGCTCTTAGCCAAAACAGGTCCTGATTTGGCTTCTGCAGTCGCAGTCATCGAGCGAAATTTATAGATTGAAAATTCTTTTTGATTTTTAGTGATCCGAATTTGTTTATAAATAACCGGACCCGGTGAAGTAACTTTTACTAAAATAGCAGTTAATAACATGAAAGGTGAGGCTATGATCAGTAAAATCAACGAAACGATAATATCAAACAACCGCTTGAATAATTCATATTCTGGTGGAATTCTGAATCCTGAAGCTTCAATAATACTTTCATCTTCAAAGTTCATGATGTTTGGATTGATCATCGTTAAGTTTTCAAATGTCGTATTGAGAAATAATTTCTTCTCATTTTTTGTCACTAGTTGATAGATTTTTACTTTTTCTGCTTCTTCAATATGTGAAGCCAGATAGACGATATCCATTTGATCAATCATTTTTTTCACATTTTCATAGTAGTGATCGATGACAACCGCTTCTACTTTATGCTTATTATTTTTTTTAGAACTGAAATTTTGTATGGCCGGTGCCACATCTTTTTCTGATCCAACGATCACGACTTTCTTATCACGACTGACTTTCAAGTACAACTTATAAATTAATATTCTGTAAAGACTCAATAAAATGGTCGCTAGCACAAATGACAGTAAAATTACGCCTCGTGGGAAAGCAAACCAGCGTCCAGCAAAGGTGACGACCATGATCCCCAATGTCATTAAGACTTGACCAATAACCGTGACAAACACGATATCGCTGACCGTTCGATTATAAAAAACATATACGCCCAATAAGATATTCAAGGCAATAAATATAACAGAAATAAAGATTGCTGAATGTTGAAAAGTTTCAAAATTCCGCATGGGTATTTCCCCATGAAATTTCAGTAAGAAACTGCTATATATGGCTACATTGTACATCAAAACATCCATTAAAATAATGAATATTCGTCTTGCAGCACTCCATTCCCCATTTTTATTCATATATACACTCCTAATCACAAAATAATGCACCTATTATCTTACCATAGCAGGGTTTAAAAGCCTAGTGAATAAACAAATTGTAACAGAATTACAAAAAACTATTGCTCTACAATTATAACGCTTGCTTTTAATATCTCATTTTACGAAAAAAAACTACCATGCTTTCTTAACTGATTGCATGATAGTTTCTATTTTCATTTCTTAATTAATCTGGTCTTAATGAAAAATCTCCAATTCCTTCTTTTGTCAGATTATCGTTATAAAAAGGATCATGGTTGATATATCCTGGCCATTTCACTTGCATTTTCTTTATCTCACCTGCAAAACGTTTTTGCTTCTCAGGCGTATCTTCATAGCCTCTTGATTTTGATTCAAAATGATAAAGTTCAACTTGATGGGCATAAACGTTATATCGACCTAGCTCATAAATTTTCAGGCATAAATCCACATCATTGAAAGCGACTGCTAATGTTTCATCAAAGCCATGGACCGCATGAAAATCACTGGCTTTGACCATCATACAGGCAGCTGTTACCGCTAAGTAATTGACATCGATGAC
Source organism: Enterococcus sp. AZ077 (assembly GCF_051714965.1). Taxonomy (NCBI): domain Bacteria; kingdom Bacillati; phylum Bacillota; class Bacilli; order Lactobacillales; family Enterococcaceae; genus Enterococcus; species Enterococcus sp. AZ077. The sequence continues at coordinate 843,593 of NZ_JBIOSX010000001.1, read as the reverse complement.
TAACCGACCAAAGTAACCACAGTGTGTTTGGTCATAGTTGTTCAACGCATGACCAGCAACGCCACCAATACCAACTAACACACCAGCATGTTGTGTCGTATCATCTGGGTAGTAAAGTTTGGCACCGACACAGCCAATTCGATCAAATTGCGCATAGGCAACCATATTGGTCATCCACTCAGGCTCAATAACTTCCGTATCATTGTTTAAGAACAATAAATATTTGCCACTTGCTTTTTCTGCCGCTAGATTGTTGATCCTAGAATAATTGAAAGGTATATCGATCAATTCCACTATAAAACGTTCATTTAGTCGTTGCTGGTATTCCTTAAATAGTTCCTGCATCTTAGGATCGGTACTACCGTTATCAGCAACAATGATCTCATAGTTGGAATAGGTTGTTTTGTCAACAATTGAGTCGATACATAGTTTTAAGTCATCATATCCGTTTTTAGTGGGAATAATGACACTAACTAAGTCTTCTTGCAGCACTTCATAATTGACCTCGTAGAAACCAGAGATTCGTCCAGGACGAACTTTTCCTTTAATTCCTCTACGATCGAGTGCATCAGTCAATGCCTTGACTCCAGAATCATAAATATAGCTCTTCGCTTCACCATTGCTGGCAGTAGATCCCGGAATCGTGCGCCAGTGATACAGTACTTTATCAATGTGATAAATGTGATCAGCTGGGATCTGCTCAGTTATTCGTAGTACCAAGTCATAATCTTGAGAACCTTCATATCCTTTTCTAAATCCACCGATTCCTTTAACTAAGCTGGTACGATAAACCCCTAAATGTGAAATATAATTATTGCCCATTAAAGTATCTGGTGACCAATCCGCTTTAAAATGAGGATCAAAACGCTGACCTTCTGCATCGATCTTATCTTCATCGCTATAAATGACATCAAGTTCAGGACGCTGATTCAAGACGCTTGCGACTTCAAACAACGCATAAGGCGGTAGTTCATCATCATTATCTAACAACGCTATGAACTCTCCTGTTGCCATTTCCAAAGCAGAGTTGGTCGCTAGACTGATATGCCCATTTTTTTCTCTAAAAACGACTTTGATTCGTTGATCTTTAGCTTGATACTTTTCTAAACATTTTCTGATTTTAGGATCAGTTGATGCATCATCACTGATACATAGTTCCCAGTGATCATACGTTTGTTTTAAAACAGAATCAATACATTTTTCCAGCCATTTGATTTCGACATTGTAGACTGGCATAAGTACTGAGATTAAGGGACGATATTCAAATCCTTTAGCATCTTGACGTTGCTTTTGGAGATCAAACTGTTCATGACGTTTGATCCATTCGGTGTAATCAACAGAAGCGGGTTTCATTTCAAATTTGACACGTCGGATCGCTTTTTTCACTCCGTGTGTCCGTGCATAATTGAATCCTTTTTGAAGCAATCTTTTTTTCTTTTCCCAGTTTGTTTCAAGGCCATCGTCATATGGATAACGACCATTCAATTTCACCGCGATCCCATTTTGATGGGATTTTGTTTGGAAATCTAAAATCGCTTTACCTTTCATTCTTCCAGATAATCGGATGTTGAAACCACTTGGTGTTTTCACATCCAGATTGTATAAATGATTGATATCCAAACGAACAACATTGGTGACTTCGGCAGATACTTTGTCCTTATCGACTTTAATGATCGGAATTTCTTTCGTCACCTCATCGACCGCCCAGCCAACAATCAATAAATCCCCAGTTGCTCTTTCACGAGTAATTCGGTCTATAAATACAGCAATCTCTTTTTTTTGCACGAGCTTTTGTTCTCCTTTATTAAAAATAAGTTCGTTCTTATATCTCGATAAACCAGGATTCGCCATTTTCAGCAACAGCTTCAATTAAAAAAGATTTTTCTCGTTCACATCTTATTTGCAATTCAAAACCAGCTTTTGTTCCCGCTGGCAATTGTTCCGCCTCATTTACTTCTGGCCGTTCAAACTGCAAGGCTTGAAAAAATGGTGCTTGGTTCACAGATAACTTATAGGATAACGGCTGACGTTGTGCGTTAGAAATTCCCCAACCATTGATTGTCAAAATTTTCGTTTCTGGATCCCAATGCTTGCTATCCACGCATAGAGAAATCGCCTTTGCTTGAATTTTCTTTGCTGTTTCTTTCGATCGAAGCTTGCGGTTTCTTGGTTTAATTGCGAATTCTTCCTCAGTTATCAGTTTACAATAACGGTCAGTCGTCATCTGTAATTCGTTAGCTAATTTTTCATTTGTCAATCGCACTTGTTCATTTTCTTTTTTCAGCGAAGTGATTTGTGCCATTAGACGTTGCTCGATCTGCGCTAAAGGTTTGACTGCCTCAAGTAGTTCTTTCATGGTTTGTGTCAATTCCCCGATAAACCGATAATGACAATGGATCGTCAATTCTTGACCTGCGACATCAAATAGAGTAAATTGTGGCGTTACTTCACCATCAAATAAATAGCAATCATTTTGTGTTTTGATTACTGCATTAGATTGGATGAAATCAATTTTGTTCCCCGCCAATTCCCCGCTAAATTCGATAAAACTTGGTTGATCAGCAAATTTAAAAATGACCGATTCGACATCCCCGGCAATTGGAAAAGTCAATGTTTGGTTTTCTCCCGTATAATTGTTGAAAGGATATTTTTGGGAGACTTCTTTGTTTGCAGTCTTTTGGATCACTTCCACCATTCGAACATAATTCGAATTTTGTGGTTGTGAGATGTGACTATTCTCAGTGTGTTTTTTCAAAGAAAAGAAGTATTGATAAACTTCTCCGAAAGGTCGCATTTTGAACTCATAGCGAACTGCTTCGGGTAATTCTTCATAAGTTGAATTTAATTCTGTGTCTCCGACAGCTAAGTAAAGGTAATCCTCAATATTAATAGATAAACCAGCTTTTTCAAACACTTTTTTAAAACCTTCGTGTGTGTAAAAAGAATTATGTGTTTCATCTAATAAGCCATAAGAAGCCCATGGTAACTCATTGTTGAATAAATGGATCAGCACAGAATTATGGACTAAATTCGGAAATGTGATTAAAATTTCTCCATCTTCATTGAGAAATTCTCTCACTTTTTTTAATGTTTCAGCTGGGTTCACTAAATGTTCTAAAACATCGGCAAAAAGGATATAATCAAAGGTTTGCCCTGCATAATAGTTTGCCCACTCAAAACTTTCAATATCTCCATAAAAACCATCTTGTGAAAATTCACTGACAAAATCGAATAATTCTTTATCTAATTCGACGATACTTACTTGACAATTTTTGGCTCCGATTAAATGTTTGGTCAATCGGCCGTTTCCCGGTCCAAATTCCAAGACTTTGCTGCCTGGTTTAATTTGGGCAGCAATTTTCCCTACACTACTTTGTTCATCTAAGTCCATTTCAAAATCATACTTCATCGGCTAGATAACCTTCTTCCCATTTATGGTCTAAGACCACGATTCCTTCCCCAATATATGAGCCATTAACAAATAAGTTCATATATTTTGTTTTGTAAACTAAAGGTACGGTGGCATTTTCTTCAAAAATTGCCACATCAAAATAATATTCACCAGCTAGCAGGCCTAGTTTTTCATATTCTAAATAGAAAACATTTTTTCCTTTTTTCCAAGGGATTTTGATGCCGTCCAACAGTGTATTTAAGCCACAAACGTAAAAATTATCGACAGTTCGTAAGGCAATCCCTAAAACAGGATTCTTGATCGAATCATCTTTTACTTCATAGGTTACTTTGACATACAGTGTTTCGCCTTGATCAAGCACGTCAACAGGATTTTTTTCTTTATCCAATAATTCCGCACTCAGTACATCAACGATGTCAGGCGCTGCAAAACGTTCCATTTGATTTTTATTTCGATCAACTGTTTTGACTGATTTTTTCTTTAAAAAGTTTTCATAGTTCGTTGTGACATCCATGGTATCCCCATATTCAACTACTTCACCATTTTTTAGCCAATAGGATCGATCACAAAAACGGCGGATCGAACTGATGTCATGGGAAACGAATAAGATCGTTTTACCTGAGTTCTTGATTTCAGTAAATTTCTCCATACATTTTAACTGGAACTCAAGGTCCCCTACAGCTAGAGCCTCATCGACAATCAAGATATCTGGATTGACATTAATAGCTACCGCAAAGGCTAAACGAACAAACATCCCACTGGAATATGTTTTTACTGGTTGGTAAATATGTTCGCCGATATCAGCAAATTCAATGATGTCTCCGACCATTCCATCGATTTCTTCACGAGAAAAACCTAACACCATGCCATTCAAATAAATATTGTCATAGCCAGAATATTCGGGGTTGAACCCAGAACCTAGTTCTAATAGTGCAGATATTTTCCCTTCAATCTCCATTGTTCCAGATGTGGGCGTCAAAACGCCAGTAATGATTTTGAGCATGGTGGATTTTCCTGAACCATTTTCTCCGACAAAACCGATCATTTCCCCTTTTTTAATTTCCACATTGATATTTTTCAACGCATAAAAAACGTCATGATAAGATTTTTTGAAGGGATTCAAAGCTTCACGAAAACGGTCAGATGGTTTTGCGTACATATTATAAGATTTTGTAATGTTTTTTAATTTAATCGCATATTCAGTCATATTCATACTCCTTACAGCACATCTGAAAAATGTGGTTTCAATCTACGGAACACAGCAGATCCAATAACGAAGATAGCTAGCGTAAATACCCAGAAATAGAGAGTATACATTCCGTGTTCCCAGAACCAAGCTTGTCCTAAGAAAGACTCACGATATCCTTGCACGACATAATAAAGTGGGTTTAGTTTTAAGATTTGAACGATCACTGGATTGAACTGACTTGGACTCCAAAGGATTGGCAATGTCCACATAACCAACTGTAGGACAATCGTGATCAATTGCATGATGTCTGGTAGAAATGGTTGAATTGATGCTGTCAACCATGTTAAGCCGGTTAAAAAAGCACACATACAGAATAAATAATAAATCAGTTGGAGCGTCATCCAGGTTGGATAGATTCCATGTCCAATAACCACCACTAAACCAACGAAAATAAAGAAAAGATGTGCATATAGATTCGATAAAATTTTTGTAGTTGGTAAAATGCGGATATTAAATACAACTTTTTTTACTAAATAAGTGTATTCTCTGAAAACTAACGTCGTTGATGTAAACGCGTCAGAAAAAAAGAACCATGGGATCATTCCCGTAATCAAATAAACAATAAAAGGATATTTTCCATCTGTCATCGCTGCCTTTAATCCAAAACCAAAGACCAACCAATAAATCAATACGGTAAAGACAGGATTAATGAATGCCCATAAAATTCCCAAAAAAGAGCCCGCATAGCGAGACTTAAAGTCATTCACTGAAAACTGAAGCAAGAGCTTTCTATTCTGGTAGATATCCTTCATAAATAAAAACAGATCTTTAAACATTTGTGTTCCTCCAAGCAAATTCTGTTAATTACAGTCATGTGCCATTTTACCACACTTTTACTCACGGACTGTGATATTCTTAGTTTCTTAATTTTCTATTAAGCAACTTTACGCTAACATTTTTATTTTACATAAGAAATAATTTAATTGCAATGAAGCAAAAAGCTAGCTGACCCAAGAATAACTTGTTTCAACTAGCTCTTATCTAAATATTTAATGTCGGCGTGCCACTCTTGATAGAGAGCCGTCTGTCGTTTCCCTCGTTTGTTGATTCGCTATTTTCCGCTTGTTTGCAACGTTTTTTAAATCATCATATCGGTGACTTGCCATTCCCAATAACAGATAGATGATAGGTACCCACGGAAAAGAAGTTAAAGTATCTTCCATAAAGGATTGGATCATCACTGCAAAGAATGCCCATAAAAAGGTTACTTGTCCATTCGATAAATCTGCTTTTAAGGTCAATCGGCCTACATAGATTAAGACTAGTACCCCTGCGATAATGACACCCAGCAATCCATATAGATTTAAAAATGAATTATAACTATTGTGATTTCCTAAAAATTGATTTCCACGTTGAAAAATGAACGGTTTCATTCCAACCCAGACTTGTTCGCTTTTTTCTGAAATAGTCTCATAGAATTTCAACCAAATTTCTTCACGACCAGTAAAGAGATTTAGATGCTCGGAATGAGCTGCTAAGTAAGAAACTGGCAACGCAAAAATCGTGACAATCATGTAGGCTAAAAATGGCGCTCGTATTATTTTGAACAATTGTTTTGGCCAAATATCCAGTAAAACAAATACGATCATCGCAACTAAAGCACCTTTTGATTGACAGACCCAGATACCAATAATCCCAGCAATCACACTCGGAAATCCAACGAATACCCGAACATACCAGCGCTCAAATGAACTGGCAAACCCACTGATCAGTAAGGAGAGGGTCATTAAAGTACTACCAATCGTATTCGTGTTGATCCAAATATCGGAAACTTTATTATCAGGCAACCAAATACTTTCACCATCAGGAATTTTTATTTCAGTAAAAATGCGGTATAACGTAATGCCAAGAAAGACATAACATACTAAAATAAAAATCGAACGATCTAACTTATCAAACTGAATCCATTTAACCGTCAAACAAAAGACTATGATTAACGGGATCAAAAGATCTACATTCATAGAACTTGCTCTTACTTCACGGAAATGATCAAACAGAAAATAAATAAGCATTGCCGCTGCTAAAAAAATAAAGTCAGCTCTTCGTCCTTTATATACGTTTAAAATAAATAAAATGACAATGCCAAACGTAACAAATTGCGCACTGTTGTCATATAAAAAAAGCGCTTGAGCATTGCCTAGGCCTGCTGTCCATACAAAATAAATAGCAGAAAGAAATAGAATCAGTAATCCAACACTCATTTTATTTATTAATTTTCCAATAACCGTCTGAATAATCTCCATCCTCCTTTCATACTGTTTTATTATACTGTTTTTTAAAAACAAACGGCAATGCTATTTTTAGATTAATTGATAAAAAACTCACTTTTAGTGCTTCATCCAGTCTTTTTAAAAGAAAAAACATGGAACCTAAAAATAGGTACTGAGCAATTTCAGAAGAAGCAGTAAAGAAATTTACTTCCTTACACTCCCATATCAATTACTCAATACCTAATAATTACTTTCTCAACCGCCTGTATACGACCATTCATCTACTTGGTTATCCGTATTATTCACAGCATTATTGGCTGTAGATGGATCGTTTTCAGGATAGGTTACTTCAAAAATCATATAACCATCTTTATCAGGACCGTATAGTTGAGTGAATTGTGCTTGGTACAATTGATTATAATCAGTTAACGGGCGTTTGCTGACCACGTATTTGATTCCAAGCTTTTCAGCATCTTTAAAGTTGAGGGTCACAGAAAACATATCTGGACGATCTAAAACAAATGAAGTTTTTTCTTTAGCAATAAAGGCACGTGTGTGGGCATATCGATTATAATATTTTTCATATTTTTTATCTGGATCAATTTTAGCCCATGCCTTCATGTCTGGATAAAAGCGTACCGAATTAAAAGCTTTTACGCCTAATGTTGGTGTAAAGTTATACAGCTCATCTTCTGTTAACCATACTTGTTGTGGATCTGCCTGATCAATTGCTTTTATCTCTTTTGCCAGAGTCTTTTCAAAGATCGCACCAGTTCCTTCTACAACTGGGTTCACAAAGAAACCTGAAGCTACAATCAAAGCGATAAACGAAAGATAGAACAATCGACAACGTCGGAACAGAATAAATGCCAGGATTAACGTACCAACAATCACGATCATGGTGATCTCAAATTCGGTAAAGTATTTTGTCATTTTGGAATTGACCAAAGCATACGTAAAGATTCCCGCGTTCGCCAACAATAAGAAAAATTTATACCATGTTGGGATCACATCTTCTTGCCAAATATAGGCAATAAACCATATGGTTAAGAGGCAAGCTGCAAAACTAAAGGTTAAGATTGCTCTAAAAGGTGGCACGTAAGATAATAAAGTGAGTTCAGCGAGCCATTTTGGTAATCCTAAAGTAATCCAATAAATTGAAAACAGACAAAAGAGCATTAAAATTCGTCCAAACAGTTTTTGTTCACTATTTTTTTTACCAAATAAAACAAATGGGCTTGCTAAAAAGACGGTCGGGAAGAAATGATAAAACAGAGCAACTTCAGAATTATTAGAAAAATTGATATCTTTAAACGAAATTTTCCAGTTTGTCAGAAAATAAAAGAACTCTCCTAAATGCCATTTTCCTCCTGTACTTACTCGTTTTCCTGGATATAAGGTATTTAAAGAAGCCAGTAACGCATCTTTAGAGGTTAACCAAAAGTGGATCAGTACGCCACCTATAAATAATATTGCCCCAATGATCAGTACTGCATCAAACCAATCCCAAGTGATTCGCTTCCCATAATAGAGCAATAACCCAACAAAATAAAAGACAAGTAAATAAGCAAGCATAACTTGATGGGCTGGATAAATCACCAGGATAAAACCTAGACCAAATATGACGATCAAACTCATCATCATTGCTCGTACCCATTTTTTTTGATGTTGGTAAAAATAATGATAAAAAGCAACCATTAGTCCTAATGTGAAGAAAATCAGATCTCCCACGTGTTGCATGAACCACCACTGGACTGCTGGTGAGAAAGTTAAGGCAAAGGCGCCTACGAGTGATAAAGCTTTTTTTCTTTTTGTCAAAATCATTAAAACTTCATACCCCAATAAAACCATGACCACTAATTTCATTGCCCAATAAAACGAAAGCCCACGATCTCTTCCCAAGAAAAAGAATCCCCAATTGAATGGTTTACCAATAACTGTGATATCTTTAACAGGAGAATTATAAGCAATGATCATATTTTGTCCATTTAAGGAATAATCGGGATTTACTAAAGGATAGTCATTTTCAGCTTGTGAAAGATAAAAAGGTGTTTGCACGAGCCATTCATCTGAACGAACTTCCCTATTTTGCCCGAAGATGACATCAGTTTTCTTTCCATCATCTCGTTGCGATACATATTTATCCCATACACCCAATGAACTACCATTCAAATTAAACGTTACAATAACTACAATGACTAGCAATCCGATGAGGTAACGAAGTTTTAGAAAGACATCAAGAACAGAATGATCTGTGCGCTCAGGCTTAACGGCTGTTCGTTGCGCGCGTCTTGTTTGTTTTTCCATGCGATTCTCCAATTTCTAGTTTGTTCTTTTTTTTACGGAAAAACAAGTTTGCTATCTCAAACTTTCAGCTGCTTCCAACATTTTTGCTAATGCTTCTTGCCATGTCGGAATGACAAAGCCTAGATCTTCTGCTTTCTTTAGACTCATCACAGAATATTGTGGGCGAACTGCTTTTTGTGGATACTCTGCTGAAGTGACTGGTGCTACTTCGACATCCGTATCTTTTAAGATTTCTTTGGCAAATTCATACCATGAACAGCTATTATCATTGGATAACTGATATACGCCATAAGGTGCTTGTTTTTCAATCACATATACCATAAATTCAGCAAGTGTTCGAGTCCAAGTTGGGCGACCATATTGATCATTAACAATAGTTAAACGATCATGCGTTTCGGCTAAACGTTGCATTGTAAAGACAAAATTATGTCCATAAACACCAAATACCCATGAAGTACGGATAATATAATAGTCTTCTAAAATTTCTTGAACTGCTTGTTCCCCTAGTAATTTTGTGCGACCATACTCATTCAATGGGTTAGTTGGATCGTCTTCGCGGTATTCTTGGTCTTTCTTTTTGCCATCAAAGACATAATCCGTACTGATATATACTAATTTAGCATTCACTGCTTTTGCAGCCAATGCCACATTTTTAGTTCCATCAACGTTAATCTTCTCATCTAATTCTTTGCCTTCTTCTTCTGCTTTATCAACGGCTGTATACGCTGCACAATGAAAAATAATTTCTGGCTTTAAGTTTGTAATATACTCCATTGTTTTTTCTGCATCAGTAATATCCAGCTCAGCAGCATCAGTTGACACATAAGCCATTCCTTTTTCATCTAATAAATGGCGTAATTCCGTTCCAAGTTGACCATTTCCTCCGGTTAATAAGAACATTCTGATCTCTCCTCTTTTTTGTTTTAAAAAGGGGTCTGCAACATCTGTCACAGCTCCCCTTACAATTGCCAATAAACAATTCCTATTTTTATACTAATTTTTTTCTGCACGTTTTACAACTTCATGCGTGTCTTTTTTACCCGAATTTTTTGAGAGTTCATTAAATCCGGCTTATCATCATTTATTGACCATTTTTGGCATAGGCTGCTTCCACAGCTTCTTTTTCTTTCTTCCACCAATCTTGGTGTTCTTCATACCATTTGATTGTATCAGCTAAACCATCACGGAAGTTGGTAAATTCAGGTTGCCAACCTAGCTCCTCACGTAACCTTGTCGAATCAATTGCATAACGTAAATCATGTCCTGCACGATCGTTGACATGGTCGTAAGCATCTTTGGGTTGTCCCATAAGTTCCAAAATCAATTCCATGACTGTTTTGTTATCTTCTTCCCCATCGGCACCGATCAAATAAGTTTCACCGATTTTTCCTTTAGTCAAAATCAACCAAACCGCAGATGAATGGTCATTCGTATGGATCCAATCACGAACGTTTTTTCCTTCACCATATAGTTTTGGACGTATACCACTTAAGATATTAGTAACTTGACGAGGAATAAATTTTTCAATATGTTGATATGGTCCATAGTTGTTTGAACAATTTGAGATCGTTGCTTGCAACCCAAATGAACGAACCCAAGCTTTCACTAATAGATCAGAGCCCGCTTTAGTTGAAGAATATGGACTTGATGGATTATAAGGTGTTTCAGCTGTAAATTTTTCCCCTTCGCCTTCTCCATGACCTGGTAAATCTTCACGTAAAGGTAAATCCCCATACACTTCATCGGTGGATACATGATGGTAACGAACATTGTATTTACGACAAGCTTCTAATAGGGTGTACGTACCAATAATATTGGTTTGGACAAAAGGAAATGGATCTTTTAGCGAATTATCGTTATGCGATTCTGCTGCATAGTGGACTACGGCGTCTGCTTCTTTGACTAAACGATCCACTAATTCTGCATCCGCAACATCACCAACGACTAATTCTACACGGTCACTAGGTAGCCCTGCTAAGTTCTCTTTATTCCCAGCATAAGTCAATTTATCTAACACCGTAACATGAACCTCTGGATGATGATTGACCACATAGTGGACGAAATTTGAGCCGATAAATCCGGCACCACCAGTAACAATGATATTTTTCATATAAAAATTCTCCTTGCAATCCTAAATTTCACCATAAACAAATGGATTTTCTGCTTCAAACTCTTTTAAAGTTGGATGATGCTGATCCTTTTCAGACATAATCGCTTTGGAAAGATCGATAGGCCAATCAATCGCTAAGTCTGGATCATCAAAGGCAATCCCACCATCAGCTTGTGCATTGTAGTAATTATCACATTTGTAAAGAAAATTGACATTTGGTGTCAATGTCACAAATCCATGAGCATAACCTTTAGGCACCAAAAGTTGTCGATGGTTGTGTTCAGATAAGATAAAGCCTTCCCATTTACCATAGGTTGGACTTCCTTTACGAATATCGACAATCACATCTAAAACAGCACCAGAAGTTACCCGAATCAATTTCGTTTGTGCTGCTTCTCCTTTTTGGAAATGCAGTCCGCGGATAACACCAGCTTCTGCCGATAATGAATGATTATCTTGAACAAAATCAAAATCTAAACCATGTTCAACAAATTTTGCTTTGGAATAACTTTCGGTAAAAAAGCCACGATGATCACCAAAAACATCCATTTCAATGATCTTCACATCTGTTAAATTAGTATCAGTTACTTTCATTACTTCAGACTCCCTTAATTGTTGGCCAACTGTAAAAGATATTGACCATATTGATTTTTTTTCAACGGTTGAGCTAATGCAAGTAATTGCTCTTTAGTGATATATCCCATTCGGTAGGCGATTTCTTCTAAACAAGCTACCTTGAGATTTTGACGTTTTTCAATCGTTTCAATAAATGTGGATGCCTCTAGAAGAGATTCATGCGTGCCAGTGTCTAACCAAGCAAAACCTCTACCCATCAATTCAACAGATAGTTTTCCTTTTTCTAGATAGACTTTGTTTACATCAGTGATCTCTAATTCACCACGTTCAGAAGGTTTGATGTTTTTCGCAATCGAAATAACATCATTATCATAAAAATATAACCCTGTTACTGCATAATTTGATTTTGGTAGCGCAGGTTTTTCTTCGATTGACAGAGCCCGCATCTTTTCATCAAATTCTACAACACCAAAACGTTCTGGATCATTAACGTGGTAACCAAACACTGTTGCTCCAGTATCTTTAGAAGCAGCGCGTTGAAGCATTTTAGATAAGCCACCACCGTAATAGATGTTATCTCCTAAAACTAAGCACACACTATCATCACCGATAAATTCTTCACCGATAATAAAAGCCTGTGCTAGCCCATCTGGACTTTCTTGCACTGCATACTCAATTTGTAATCCTAACTCTGCCCCATTACCAAACAGTTCTTTAAATCTTGGTGTATCTTGAGGAGTAGAGATAATCAGGATTTCTTTGATACCCGCTAGCATTAGTGTAGACATTGGATAGTAGATCATTGGTTTATCGTAGACTGGCATCAACTGTTTTGAAGTTGCCTTAGTTAGAGGGTATAAGCGTGTACCACTTCCCCCAGCAAGAATGATTCCCTTCATGAGTATAAATTCTCCTTTTCAATTTAAAATTCACCTTGTTATTATCTCATCAAACTTGTTATTTGTCATGGAATTATTAACGATTTAACTATCTTTTATTAATTCCAAACCATTTTCTCTTCACAAGCGCCTTGATCAGATTCAACCGCCAGGTAATTTTTTGGGTTAGTTTAGTGTTTGTTTTGATTTCACTCACATTAAAATCATGTCTACGATAAAGTGTCAATGTTTCTCTAATAAACCCAACACGAGTTCCACCTAACATTCCAATCCACATATCATGCATTGGTACTTCAGAAGGAATCGGTACTATTTTTTTCTTTAATGAAGATCGAAAAGCCATGCCGGCACCGATATAATTACTCCGAATCAAATTATTGAGCCAGCCTGTTCGGGAATGCCGATAGGAAAAATACGACGCGTGTATCTCATTGAGTTGACCATCCACAATCACTAGATCACTCACTACTACTAATTGTTGCGGATTTTCTTCAAAATATGCGGTGATCTTAGCCACCTTATTAGGTAGCCATACATCATCTTGGTCTGCTAAAAAAATGATGTCACCTTTAGATTGTTGAATGGCATGGTTGAAGTTGGCAATGACACCTTTCCTTGGTCCTTCAACAAATTTGATTCGATTGTCTAGTTGCGTGTATTCCTTTATAATTTGACAAGTTTCATCTGTCGATCCATCATCTGAAATAATCAATTCATCCTCAAGTGTCAGTTGGTTTAAAATACTATCCAATTGTTCTCTTAAATATCTGCCACCATTAAAGGTAGCCATACAAACTGATCGCACAAATTCACACCCTTCAGTTTTCAGTAAATGATTGTAATGTCAAACGCCATATTTTACGATTTCTGACTGTTAAAAATTGTTTTACTGTACGTAACAATAATTGTTTTCGATGACGCGGTAACATTTCTTTATCATAATTTTGATAAAAAGTTTTTTCAGCTTTCAGTATCGACTGATACCTTGTAACAGAAACTTTCTGATAATCAAGAACTGAAAGATCATGTTCCATTTTTTCAGGTAAGATAAAAACCGTCTTTTTGAACTGATAGATCGTCCAAAAAAGCCAATGATCCAAGAAATCAAGGGGAAAATCTAAATTAAAACCGCCAATTTCCTTTAAAAATTTGATAGAAAAAACAGCACCCGAATTAATCGCCATGATTCGTCTTTGACTGAGCTGTGATCGCTCAACCTTTTCAACTTGACGATTGATATAGCGATCCGCAAAAACAGGCGATATTTGGTTGCTTCCAGCATAAACCAACGGAACTGCTGCAACCAATTCATCTGTCCAATCAATCGTTAATAGCGTATCAAAATACGTTGCAGTCAATTGACTATCATGATCGAGTGTAACGAAATAGCGAATATTCTGCTGCGCATGATTCAACGCATAATTATAAGCCGTAGCTAGACCAGGATTTGATGGATCATGATAGTAGCTTATATCTTTGTCTTGTTCTAATAATGGCTCCAATTGCTTAACGGGACTATTATCATAAACAACCAGTTGAATCTTCTTCTCTTTGACAGCTTTCATGAGCAGATCAAAAGAAGGCGATTGACTAAAACGCTGCTGGTATAATACGATAACGACTACTATTTTGGGTATGGTCAAAAGAAAGTCCACCCCCACTTATTGAAAAATTTCACCATTGACTGTAAAAAGATACGAAAAAGTTTAAAATTGCGATGAGCGCCTTTTCCATATAAATGAACAATCGTATATAACGGCGTATAAAGGAGTTTTTCTCCTGCTTTTTCAAAAGTTAAGCAAAGATCATTATCTTCAAAATACATAAAATAGCGATTATCAAACCCGTTGACTTTTTTAAATTTATTGACATCAACGACCATAAAACTACCAGAGATCATACGCACGTAGCTATTGGTTGTTTCTGACAAATCATGGCATTCGAATTTTGCTAAACGTTGAGCAAACAACTGCTTGACAAAACGAGCCGGAATAAACCGCAATACATAATCGAATACATCTAATTTTTGGCGAATCAAATGTTGTGTCGTACCATCTTCATTCAATATTTTAGGTGCTAACATGGCACATTCTGGATGTTCCTGCAAAAGTTTGACCAAATCAACGACTGTCTGCTGATCCACCAGAATATCTGGGTTAAAGATCACAGCATAAGAAAAGTCACTCGTTAATAAATTATGGTTATGTCCATAACCAAATCCTTTATTTTCCTGATTAAAATAGATTTTGACAAACGGATACTTTAGATATTCTTTCAATCGTTCTTGGTAGTCAATCGACGAAGCATTATCGAAAATCAAGATCTCAACCATGGCTTGGTCATTTATGCTGGCTAGAAGCGTATCTAACGTTTGAAAAATCTTTTGACTATTAGCCGTTACGATGCTAATTAAAATCGGTTGTTTTTGATTTATTTTCATTAGTGTCTAGTCCATTTCCTTTTATATTTCTGTATGACTTGTGTTCGATATTCTTTATTGCCTAAAAAACGTAAAGTTTTAAGAATGTACTGATGCTTCTCGTTGATCAATCCAATCAACTCAAACAATAAAATAGCCGCAAATAGCATCGAAACGATCAAAACAATCGAACCGAGACGCCCAGTATAGTTCATGATCATGGCAGTAAATGAAAACATCAATGCCATAGCATAAATGGTCAAAACTGCTCCTTTATGCGTAAAACCTAGACTCAATAATCGATGATGTAGGTGTTTTTTATCTGCTGTAGAAAAAGAGACACGGTTCGCTTTTCTGCGAATAATCGCAAAAAATGTATCTGTTACTGGAACGCCCATCACAATCAATAATGAGATAGAAGAAACAAATGTTACATTCTTCAGACCTTGTAGAGAAAGAACAGCCATCATAAATCCTAAGAACAATGCCCCAGTGTCTCCTAAGTAAATTTTGGCAGGATAAAAATTATAAGGAAAAAAGCCAATAATGCTTGCCACTAAACAGAATATGACGATTGGTATGTATACTGTAGAAGCATGTAGGAAAAAATATCCGATAATACCTATTGTAATCAACCCGATCAACGAGATTCCGGTTGCCAAGCCGTCTAATCCATCAATCAAATTAATTGCATTAGTGATACCGAAAATCCAAAAAATGGTCACAGGAAAACTCAGCCAACCCAATTCGATATAACCAAAAAAGGGCAATGTTACTGAATCAATGTGAATATCTGCCACAAAATAGACGATCAACGCTGCTAATAAGATCCCGACGGACTTTTGTTTAGGCGTCAACTCGTATTTATCATCCAGTACTCCCGTTAGAATGATCACTAAGGAAGCTAGTAAAATAGGAATGATATAAAATTTGGGAATGATGTCACGAAAAAACAATAAGGTGGATACGACAAATGAAATAAAAATGGGTAGTCCCCCAGCTGAAGGCATAGGTATTTCATTAATACGTCGCGCATTCGGTTTATCCACCATTCCGGTTTGGACAGAAATAATTTTAAATATGGGCGTTAGTACTAAAGATAACAAGATTGTTAAAAAAAATTTGACAACCATACTAAATGAAACAAGCATATTGGCACCTACTTTAATTAAGAGTCTAGAATTATTATAAAACACTCAAGCAATAAAAACTCGCAGTTCTATTTTTTTTTATGAGAAAATTTATTTTTGAAACGAATCCACCATTTATTTGTAGAAACTCGTCTTTTCTTGATTTCGTTACCTGTTATGTATTCTTGCACAACAGCATTGATGATTCCGCCAAATATAATGATTGTAGCAGCAAAATTGAGCCATAGCATCAAGACGATGAAACTCCCGATGATTTGGTATCCACTGACTCTTGTTGCAAAGTATTTTGCGTAGATTCCAAACACCTGAGATAGCAACATCCAGCCGACAGTAGCAAAAATCGTTCCCGGAATCACTGCTTTTAGTTTTAATTGCGCATTCGGTACTATCACATAAATCAAAAACATAATGATAAATAAGACAACTAAGGTAATCGGCCATTTCAAAGTTTGGAACTGGATGATCACATTGCCAGAAAAATTAAAAATCGGTTGGAGCGCTTCAAGTATCATTTGACCCAGTCCTAAAAAAATCGTTACGCCACTAATCGCAATCATGAAAAGCAAAATCACTACTAATGAAAAGAAACGGACGATCAAAAAATTCTTTCTATTTTCTACACCATAAGCCTTATTCATGGCAATTTGTAAAGCGTTGATACTTTGACTGGCAGACCACAAAGCAGCTAAAGCAGATAACGACAACAAGCCACCGGAACTTTGCGTTAACAAATTTCGAATTGCAGGACCGATAAACTGATAGACCGTCTCAGGGATGATTTGCCGCACATAAGTCAATACTGTCTCTTGATCGATCTTTAGAAATGGCAAAATATTACCAAACGCAATAATTAGGGGAAATAAAGACAATAATAAATAATACGCCACAACAACTGACGTGGTACCCATTTCTGAATCAGTGATCCGTTTTTTTGTTGTTGCAATAAAACGCATTAAATTCTCATTTTGCTTTATTTTCCCTAATAATTTCATCAAATTCTCCTTATTGATCTAGCTTCTCAATACGTACCTTCTTCACCTTGAGAAGTTAAGATTCTTGGTCCATCTTTCGTAATTGCCAGTGTATGTTCATATTGGCAAGACAAGCCACCATCTCTTGTATAAGCAGTCCAGCCATTTGGATCCATTTTCATTTTCCAAGTTCCAGTATTAACCATTGGCTCAATGGTAATAACCATCCCTTCTTTTAACCGTAGACCTTTTCCTGCTTCACCATAATGAGGGACAGCAGGTTCTTCATGGATCGTTGGACCCACACCATGACCAATAAAGTCACGGACAACCGCTAAGTTTTCACTTTCAACATAAGTTTGGATAGCATGACCAATGTCGCCAATTCGGTTCCCAACTTGCGCTTGTTCGATTCCCAGATACAAAGCTTTTTTTGTCACTTCCATCAAGCGGTCAATTTCCGGTGTTGACTCTCCCACTACATAAGCCCAACAAGAATCAGATATGCCGCCTTTTAAATCGATACACATATCCACTTTCACTAAATCGCCATTTTTCAGCGGTTTTTTACGTGGAAATCCATGACAAATTTCGTCATTGATGCTAATACAAGTCGCATACTCATAGCCTTCAAATCCAATTTGAGCCGCAATCCCACCATGGCTTTCAATATAGTTACGAACAAAAACTTCAATATCCCAACTCGTCACGCCTGGTTTGATAAAATCTCGCAGATTTTTATGTACATCCGCTAACAACGCGCCAGACTCAGCCATTGTTTCAATTTCTCGTGCTGATTTCAATGTAATCATATTTTCGTCTCCTTTTTACAAATCTTCCTCATTTTACCATAGTGTCCGGTCGTTCGCCAAATCAGATTCTCTTCACATGACTTGTTTTCTTTTAGTAAAGGTTTTGGTATAATCTGTAAATGTTAGAGGATCATATATCAATAAGTAGGAGGCAACCCATGGCTTTAGCAAAAATCGTTTACGCAAGTATGACTGGCAATACAGAAGAAATTGCTGATATCGTAGCAGAAGCTTTTGAAAATTTAGATATTGATGTTGAAATCAATGAATGTACTCAAGTGGATGCAGATGAATTTGAGGATGCAGATATTTGTGTCGTCGCAACTTATACATACGATGATGGTGACTTACCAGATGAGATCGTAGACTTATATGAAGATTTACAAGAACTTGACTTGTCTGGAAAAATCTATGGCGTTTGTGGTTCTGGAGACACTTTTTATGATGAATTTTGTAAGTCCGTAGATGACTTCGATGCTGCCTTTGCGAAAACAGGAGCAGTCAAAGGAACAGAAAATGTTAAAGTTGATTTAAACGCTGAAGAAGAAGACATCGAAAAACTCGAAGCATTTGCTAAGGCGCTTGTTTCAAAATTATAGGCCAAAGCAGTCAGCTCACAGCTGAGAACTTTTGGCAAAACTTCAATTATTTGATAAAAAAAACGTGTGATGCTGGAGAGAGTTAGCGTCACACGTTCTTTTTATCATGTTTTTAGAAGCTTTTTTAATTTCAAAAAATCAATGTGTATGTTTGAGAAAGACTTTCGAGAAATACTTCAAGTAGTTTGTTTAATTCACTTGGATCGTTTCTTTCGTATTTAGCGTCGCATTGATGCTATCTTGGATCATTTTTTCAATTTGTTCCTTGGTCGGATGAATGATACTTGAAGACATCAGTGCCGCTAATCCTGTAGCGATGATCCAAATTGTGTTATGCAAAGACTCAATTTGTTCCGCAGATAGATCAGCATACTCTGGATCTTTCTTGACCGTCTCGACAAAATAATTATAAGAGAAGTTTTGCATCTCCCTTCCCCCACCATATTCTTCTAAGTACAGAGAACTGTATAATTTTTTCTCTCGATTGGCAAAATCAATATAGTTTACAGCTAAATCGATAATGGTATTTCCTGTATGTACAACTGGGAACACTTCATGCTTCAAGTACTCGTAAATCTGAGCAAATAAGGCTTGCTTCAGATCATCCATGTTTTTGAACTCAAGATAAATCGGTTGAGTCGAACAATTCATTTTATTTGCAATATTCCTTGCCGTAAATTTTGAAAATCCTTCTGTGGTAGCCACTTCAAAAGCGGCTGCCAAAATCTGATCTTTTGTGATCGTCTTTTTTCTTGCCATAATTTTTTAATCTCCTTGAAATTATTTATAACGCTTCCACCATTGATTAATTTAATTGTAACATGATTATTTTGTTATGCACAACTTGTTTTTTTATTTTTAAAAAATTACTTTAAAAACAATCAATTTTATAAATTCTAGACATCATTTAGAAGAACATCCATTTTTTTATTTTACGATTCTGGCAGATTGTCTCTAAAAGAATTAAATGTTATCATACAAATAGCTATTGGATGAAACATTAGGAGGAAATGGATTATGTTAGAAAATTTTAATGAGAACCTCGAAAAATATGCACGATTAATTGTTGAAACCGGCGTAAACGTCGAAAAAGACCATACAGTTGTTTTACAAATCAACGTCGATCAAGCCCCATTAGCTCGCTTGATCACCAAAGAAGCCTATCGTTTAGGTGCAGCTGAAGTGATCGTACAATGGACGGACGACGTGATCCAAAAAGAATTTCTTTCTTACGCTGCACAAGACCGCCTTGAAACTGTTCCACAATATAAAATTGATCAGACTGATGATTGGATCGCTAAAGGCGCTAGCCGAATCAGTGTTGTATCTGCCGATCCAGATGCTTTTGGTGGCGTAGATGGAAAACGAATCGCTACGTATCAAACTGCCGCTGGCAAAGCAATGATGAATCTAAGAAAAGCGACCCAAGCAAATAAAGTAAGCTGGACTGTAGTCGCTGCGGCTGGTAAACAATGGGCAGCTAAAGTTTTCCCAGATTTACCAGAAGAAGAACAACTGGATGCGTTATGGGATCAAATTTTTAAAACAACTCGTATTTACGAAGAAGATCCTGTACAGGCTTGGAAAGAACATGATGAAAAATTAGCGAAAAAAGCTGCTGAATTAAATCAAGAACAGTTTACTGCCCTACACTATACTGCCCCTGGCACAGATATCGTCATTGGCCTACCAAAAAATCATCTTTGGGAAGGCGCAGGAAGTTACAACTCCCGTGGAGAAAAATTCATGGCAAATATGCCTACTGAAGAAGTGTTTACTGCACCTGATTACCGACGGATCGATGGTTATATCTCTAGTACAAAACCATTGAGCTATGCAGGTACGATCATCTCAGGGATGAAGTTTACTTTTGAAGCTGGAAAAGTCATTGATTTTTCTGCTGAACAAGGTCAAGAAGTATTGGAAACCTTGCTCAACACTGATGAAGGCGCACGCTCATTAGGAGAAGTAGCGCTCGTTCCCGATCCTTCGCCAATTTCTCAATCGGGTATTATCTTTTACAATACGTTATTTGACGAAAACGCGTCGAATCACTTAGCTCTAGGATCTGCGTATGCCTTTAGTGTCGAAGGTGGTACTGAAATGACCGATGAAGAACTTGTGCAAGCTGGTCTTAACCGTAGTCAAACCCATGTTGATTTTATGGTTGGTTCTGACCAAATGAATATTGACGGTATCCGTGAAGACGGTTCTACTGTTCCAGTATTTAGAAATGGTGACTGGGCTTAATCTGATAAAACGATACAAAAAAAGAGGAGAAATCTTAAACGACCTCCAAAAGTTAGATTTTTGGTCTAACTTTTTGGGGTACTACAGACTTCTTCTCTTTTTTGTGATGATTATTTCTATTACAGACAACACTTTTCCCTGCTGATCACTGAAAGATGGTCGAATAAGCGATTTTTTGATCCTGTTGTTCAAGTTTTTTATAAAAATTATTTATACTATCTATCACGAAATTCTATTAATACATTTTCTGTTTTTTGATAAGATTGACAAAAACAACATTCATTATTAAAAATTAGAAAAAATGATGGAGAGATAGTATGCCTTTTATTGTTTATTTTTTTGTCTTACTATTAACACTTTATATCCCTCTGCCGACTGTATTATTATTTTTTCATCGTTTAGCTAACCAACATGATATGCTCACGACTATTCACAAATTCATTTTACTATTTTTGGTTTGTTTAGATTATCGGTTCAGTTTCTACTGTATTTATCAATGTAAAATAAAGAAACAATACTACTTGTACCTTATCTTGATTAATATTATCGAATTAGGCATCCATTTTTATTTACTGGTCAAATACCAAACAGTTTGCTTAACTATCATCACTTTGAGCCAGTTATTATTGCTTATTTGTATGTTTACTTTTCCTTTATCAAAAAAATTTAGAAAAGCTGTCTTTCATTCACCAGAAAAATCGAATGTAGCGTAGAAAACTATCTTGGTCCCACACAAACAAAAAAACCTGAACCACAACGGTTACAGGTTTTTAACGTTCCTGACTGGAATTGAACCAGCGACCTATCGCTTAGGAGGCGATTGCTCTATCCTACTGAGCTACAGGAACAAGTTCTCAATAATATTATTTTAGCTTGTTTAAGAAGCACATGCAAGCTTCTCTTAGAAAAATCATTTTTCTTCCTAAGCAAAACGTTTCCACTAGCTTTTGACGAGTGATAAAATAGAATTATCCAACAAGTGATGAGGGAGGTTTTATTTATGAAAGACAAACCAAAAGAAGAAGTATATGCTGAACGCTTTGATGCTTCTAAACAAGAACGAGAACAACTATCAAAAGAAGCCATTAAACAGCATGAAGATGAAAAACCTCAGAAAAAAGAAAGTCGCAAATTCAAGTTTACTAAAAAAGAAGATTTGCTGTAGAGAAATGAGATAAATCAGTGGCAAAAAAGCAATCTGATTTTCAGAATGATATCGAAAAAATTTCAAAATAGCTTTTTATACGATAACGCCCTCCAAGAATTCGTCGAAAACCTTGGAGGGCGTTATATGCGTTGAGCAACAAACATTTTACGTTCATTTTAAAAATAATCATTTAGAATAGGTTGCTGACTTGGAAAGCATGGCGCCATTTCTAATAGAGCTTCAGTTGACAATTGGATGTGATTGTAAAAAACAAGTTCTTCCATCTGACGATACCCCATTAATAATTGAGTCATGCGTTGAATGGTGCCACTGATGGTTGGTAATTTTGTTTCTGTTACTTTTTCAATTTTCACCTCTGCATTTGATACAGTGATCTCAAAGATCCCTTCATTCCACTGTGCGTAAGGATCATCTGTTACTTCTAAAGCAAAAGTGAGCGCTTGTTTTTTGAAAGGATAGTCTTTCAAAAACAACTCAAGATCAACAATTCTGCCCATCATATATGGCGTGATCGTCATTTGTGCAAAAGGATTTTTAAGCAAATAATTTTGATCACTACCTGAATAACCACAAGCATAGTCAAAAGAAGCAAACGCCCCACTATGGGAACTAACAAACCTCACTAATCCTTGAAAGGCTTCATGACTCAAATAGCCCCATTCCACTACTACAAATGTTGGTGCCGTTAACTGGTAAACCACATATCCCGCTGCTTGACCAGATTCATCGTAATACAGCGCATAATGATTATCTGTCTTTTGCTTAAACTTATAAGTATACCACCAGTCTTCTCTACTTAATCCACCACGTTGATTTGCTGGCATTTGTTTATAAATCATTTCTATGACTTCTTTTGCTTGTTCAAAAGTCACTCGTTTCATTTTGCCAGCCGTCTTTTTCACGTTCGGTACATCTCGACTATCCAATTGATAATTGATTTTATCAAACAATTGCTCATAACCGTAGCGACGATAAAATGGGTAAGAAAATGGAGCAAGATAAGAAAGACTTACTTTTCTTTCACGGCAATCTTTTAAGATTTTTTCCATGATTTGATTGATCCCGCCTTGTCCCCTAGCTTCAGGATAAGATGCTACATAACCGATTCCTGCCATTAAATACTGTTGCCCATAAAATTCAACAGAAAAAGGCGTCGCCATTACTTGGCTAGTGAGTTGCTCTTCCTCGTCAAAAAAACCATAATTCCATGAATTTTCAACGATCAGTTTGAATCGTTCACGTCTTGCAGGTGTATCCTGCGCATTAAATGCATAGGTTGCTAGTTCAAACATCGCTTCTTGATAAGCAACACCAAGTTCTTTTACTTCATTTGCCATTTTTGTTACCCCTTCCATCAAAAACAATAAAAAATTGTGTCAAGTTCAGTGATCCAACCATAGTCACTTTATCAAAATAAAAATGTTATTTCAATAAATCACTATTTAGCTGAATCAACTGCTTCTTGCCACAATTAGTTTTTTACTAGTAAGTTTCTTCGATCATTACTAACATTTTTTTGAAGCGACGTTTTTTAAAATACATCAACATCGTTCCTAAAATCATATCATTCAATTTTTGTAGCATCCCATATGATTGCATTTGTTCCGTATAACGTACTTCGCAGGTTTTATCATCTAACGCTTTGATTTGATAATGGACGACATAATCATTTTTTGTGGTAGATGTTCGAAATTTATACGACTGATTTTCAATAACTTCCTCGATCTTGATGCGAGCGCGGCTATTTTGTGAGAATTGTTTGACGTATTCAAGGTTTTTAAGTTGTTTACGAGTAACCGATTTTCCAGTCGCTTTACGTACATCAAAAAGGACAGAGTCCATCACTTTATCATAGAAAAAGGATGCTGGAATATTTAAAGTTTTAACGATTTCCATTAGCTATTTTTCCCCTTTGCTTCTTCTCTTTTTTTCCCTTTTAAAAAGAAATGTATACCTAAACCTGCCAGAAATAGTCCTGTAGCCATACTATACAAATCATAGTTTTGCGAACTAGGATTTAAACAATACAATACGATCAGTGAACCAATACTACATAAAAATAAGCCGTTTTTCATCATTTTGAACCCTTCCTATCTTACAACCAGTTAAACTGCTGTTGCTTGAAAATATAAAACAGTGCCCCATGGTTGTGCTTTGATTAATGCTTTTGCTTTTTGTGCTGCTGCTTCTTTATCTTGTGCGCTCGTCTCAAAAAACAATTTGATCCCTTGTTTTTCTTTAAATGTATATGAAAAGCCATCTTCATTGTAACCTTCTAATAACTCTTTGATAGCATCTTGTTGCATGGCACTTGCGATTGAAATCATTTTAGTTCCTCCTAGATTATTGTTTAGAGAGCAGAAGCAAAAAATGCTTCTGCTCATTGATTTTTATTGTTCGCCTGCTGCTGGATCCATCTTATTCGCTGAGATAACGAACGGTGCCCAGATCAAGAAAGTCACGATCATACATACTAATGTCACGATTGGCGCACGCCAGTCTGCTCCGGTAGCTAGGAACGAGAGTAAGAATGGTGGAACAACCCACACGACTGACTGCGATACTGGGGCGACCAAACCAAAGTAAGTTGCTCCCCAACCTATAGCTGTTGCAACAACAGGTGCTAATAAGAATGGGATGAACATGATAGCGTTCAATACAATCGGTAAACCAAACATAACTGGTTCATTGATATTGAAAATACCAGGTCCGATCGACAATTTGGCAACTGTCAAATAATCGGCACGTTTAGAAAGGAGTAAAATAGCAATCAATAGAACGATCGTACCACCAGAACCCCCGAACCAAGCGAAGGCATCAAAGGATCCACGAACCCACATATAAGCCTTACCATCTTCAATTGCATCTAAGACTGCAGGTGTTCCTGTTTTGCCATTGTAACCTTTTTGGAAAATATCGATATTGATCAATTGTGCTTGACCCCAAATTCCTTCTAAAACTGGAGCTAACACGTTTGGTCCATGAATACCAAAGAACCAGAAGATCTGAACAAAGACCGTAACGATCAAAACAGCACCGATCCCTTGAGATAATCCCAAGAAAGGTTCAGCGATATATTTTTGAACTAAATCAATGATCAATTGTCCGTCAGCGATACGGCCAACGATATAATTAATAATAGCAATGACATATAAAGCGATCGTTGCTGGCAGAATTGCGGCAAAAGCCTTCGATACTGCTGGTGGTACAGAATCTGGCATTTTGATCGTAATGTTGGCTAACATTAATTTACAGAAAATAATGACAGAAATAGCACCCATGATCATGACTGTGAAATAAGAGTTTCCATTTAAATGATCAAGTTTTAGCCAACCCCAAAGACCAACAGATAAATTTCCATCCGCGATCGTTGCCCCTAATTCTGTTCCATTGATGGCATCAACGATATTTTGCGGAACATTCACGTTCAAAGCGGCTGACAATGAAGGACCAAAAGAAATTCCTTGGATCAAAGTTGCCAGACCAACGATCCCTCCGGCTAGGTCATTGACCCCATAAGCTCTCGCAAGATTGTATCCCCAAGAAAAGGCAAAAATCAAGCCGGCAATTGCTAAAGTTCCATTCCATACAAATCCATTAATTCCAATAATAACATTTAATACTGCAAAAATTCCTTTGTCCGCTGCTAAACTATCTGCATACGTACTATTAAATTGCTGTGGTAAATCTCGAATAATTGCATTGATCATTACAGCGACTGATCCCGCCATTGTTGCAGGTAAAGTACCGATAAAAGCGTCACGCAAAGCAACTAAATGTTTCTGCGCGCCAATTTTTGCGGCAACCGGAAGGATGTATTTCTCCATCCAACTTGTTAATCCGTTCATTTTTATATCCTCCTATAAGTTGTTTATATAAAGAATTGCTTCCTCATACCAAATTAAAAAAATCCGTTCAAAATTTTTTCTTCTTCCGTTCAAAAAAGAAGGTTCTATTTTCGTTCATCTGTCTTTATTCGACATTGATTCTTCGGTAAAGTTCAATAAGTTCTTCTGCTAAATCAGTAAAAGCAATCGACGTCATTAAATGGTCTTGACTGTGTACGGTCAATAACGTGACCTGAACATGGTTTCCTTGTGCTTCTTGTGTCAACATTTGCGTCTGTGAATGATGGGCTTGGACTAATGATTCCTTTGCATCCATTATTTTTTGATCCGCTAACTCGAAATTACCTTTTTTAGCCGCAGAAATCGCTTCCATTGCATCGCTCTTGGCATTACCACCAAACATGATGAGTCCCATGATGGCTTCGAGATTTTGTTGATCTTCCACATTTTTTCCTCCATTTCCTATAGATTTATTGCATCAAATTTTCGGCTTGTTCTAGTACTTTTGCACCATTCATCATGCCGTAATCTTGCATATTGATTACATCTAGCGGAATCCCTTTCGGTGCTAATTTTTGCTCAAATTGAGCTTTCATAAACCGGACTTGAGGTCCTAAAAGTAAGACATCGACATTTTTTGCTTCAAGATTATTATCAGCGTCTGAAGCTGAAACAGCAAAAATATCTGCCTCCATTCCTTTTTCTTCTGCAGCTTTTTGCATTTTCGTAACTAGCAAACTTGTACTCATCCCCGCAGAGCATACTAACATAATCGTTTTTTTCGCCATTTTCTCCACTCCTTTTAATTTGTTTTACACATTTTTATAATGCAAGAAGCATGCCAAACAAAAAAAGAACCAAAATAGCGTTTTCATAGCCTTTGGTCCTTCTTTTCTGTGCGCACACTGATGTTATCTGTGTAAAAAAATAGATTAGTGTGTTTTATTTTTTAATTTTATTTTCAATAAACATTTGCGTTAAGAAGGCAATCTCATTTTCTGGGATATTCACCTGATATTTCCGTTCCAATCCAATAAGATTCGTTCGAACGATGTCCATTTCTAAACGATAAATTTTTGAGAAAGTAGACAGATTCTCAAATTCTCGGGTCTTCTCATGCTTGATCAGTCCATCCAGTAAAAAGGCTAAATGAATCACGATCCCAATGTCTACTCCTGGCTCTACTATAATTGAGAGATCCGTTTGGATTTGCTGGATATTTTTTTGTAAAGAATGGATCAAAAGCTCTACCGAAGAAATCGAATTTAACGAATCTTTTAATGAATCAACGATTTTGGCAGTTGGAACTTCATCATCAGCGATCCGCTTGAGCATATTCAATTTCTCATCGTTGAAGACATCATACGCTGAGAAAAACGGAATATTTTGGTAATCCACATCTACCGTGCCCGCAATTGCTTTGATCTCATATTCTTCTAATAATGCATCAATGTGTCGCTTAAATGATTCTCGTTCTAAAAACTGCATTTGGATCACTTCGACCTTTTTCTGGTCGATTACAGGAACAATCCGCTGGTATAATTTAGCTGCTACACCTTCCCCAGTAAAACAAGTAACGATCACCGCTTTTTTACGTTCATAGGTCTCAGTTTGTTCTTCTTTGAATTGGTCCTTGACGATCGTTTCAAAGGAAATCTGGATACTTTGATAGATATCTTCCAAGCTCCGCCCAACATTCGCCATCCGTAATGCCTCAATCACGATCATCGTACTACTCATTGTAATTGCTTTCGTTTTGATTCCAGTCTCTTCAAAAATCAAGTCACCAAAGGTATTTAAAGAACCCATATCCGTCAGTAAGATCAATCCATTCGTCAGACTTGCCTGACGATTTTGAACATAAGCCAGCACTTCTTCATACATCGTTTGGACTTCCATGGCTAACGGCATATTAAATGCTGTACCTAATTTCGTTCCTAATAATTCTTGCGCCATTTCCAACATACTTGAGGCGGTTTGTCTGCCGTGCATCAAAACTAAGACCTCAACTTTATTTTCTTTTACTGGTTCACTTTCGCCAAGATTAATGGAAAGAAACATACTGATAAAACCAATTTCGTCAAACGGAATTTCAATTTGTTGTTCTTCTTCAATGATCGTAGATAAATCAATGGCTACTTGAAATTCCTTTTTAAAATTTTTGCGTACGTTGTTGAGATCAGGATGAACAATCATGTGTCCTTCTTTGACCCGATCCAATGTACTTTGCAAATGAAGGGCAAAGGCAAATCGAGCTTTTTCATTGTAGATTCGATCCAACCTAGCTTCTGCAACATCGTATAACTCGTTGGTTAACCGCCAAATGTCATCTGGCAACAGATCTTTTGGAATCGTACTCTTTGTCAACTCTTTGACATAAGTTTGGAAATAAGCATCTACATCTTTCGAGATCAAAGTTTCTAAATCAATACTTTCGACACCCGTTTCTGATAAAGAAAGCATTTTTTCTTCGATATCATTATAGACCTGCATGTTTCGTTCTGGATCTTGTGACCAAACAACATCAGCAAAACCAGGCTCAAAAGTCAGGTATTGACTCTTACTATCCATAAAGCGATCCAAACGTTCAGGTACTTCTTTGATTTTCAACAACCCTTTTTGTACTTGGAGAGACAGTTCTTCTTTACGAATGATCAGTTTTTCTTCATTATGTGTCCGATAATGTAAAAATGACTTCGCACACACTAATTTCAAATCACGCTTGACTTGTCCGATATTTCCTTCTGCATCATAAAGCATAAATGCCAAAATGGCTTCTTTTTCGATATCAATACGTTGATTCAAACGATTGGCTTCTTGTTTGATAAATAAAGAAATGATTTCATAACGTTCATCTAATGAACGAGAAGCCAGATTTGGTAATGTGATTGCCATAGGAATTCGGCGATTAAAGGTTGTCAAAAAACTTTCGGATGACTCGGTGGTTGCTCCAATGATCTGAACAGATGCTTCATGGACGTGGGCGCTTTCTCCCAACGGACGATAGACCCCTTTATCAATAAAAGTAAACAACATTTCTTGTCCTTCCGGAGGTAAACGATGAATTTCATCAAGAAACAAGATCCCGCCATTCGCTTTCGCAATCAACCCTTGACTATCTTGCGATGCCCCAGTATAAGCTCCTTTTTTGATTCCAAAAATATGTCCAAACAGTAACTGTGGATTCTGCGCATAATCCGCACAGTTAAATGAAATAAAAGGTGCATCTTCTGAGAGCATTTCAGAATCAATCGCAAAATGATACATACATTCTGCAAACATCGATTTACCCGTTCCTGTCTCACCAAAAATGATTGTATGCAATCCTCGAGGAGGATATAATATGGCTGCCTTAGCTTGCTGGATGCTTACTTTCAAAGAATCATTTTCACCAACTAGTGTATCAAACGTCACTTGGGTCGATGCATCAACGTGAACTTTGTCAGAGGCTGTTTTTTGCGGAGGCAATGAATAGACGACTGGTCTGCCGGAACTTTTGATAATATAGCGGTCTTTATAGAGATCGCTGAGATATCGACTTGCATTACTTCGATCGATTTTTAGATGTTTTGCCACATCACTTGCCGTCAATCCTTGCTGTTTCTCATGCAATAGATCCAATATTTCTTCTTGTCTTTCGTTCATACAATCCCCCACTATCCTCAAATAACGCTGATTGCGTTTTCAATATAATAACACAAAAAGGCGCTTATTTGCGCCTTGCTCCTTTATTTTTCTGCTTTTTTTGTTTGTTTTTAAGCTTTTTCTTTGGCGTACTATTTTTTTCAACTTGTTCTTTTTTCGAAGGACCAAATGGAGCAGTTTTTTTTGTGTTTTTGTCATTGGCTTCTTCTTTTTGTGAGAGTTCTTTTTGTGGCAATTCTTTGACTAATTGTCCACCATGAAGAAAAATCTCTTCCATATC
Source organism: Enterococcus sp. AZ077 (assembly GCF_051714965.1). NCBI lineage: Bacteria > Bacillati > Bacillota > Bacilli > Lactobacillales > Enterococcaceae > Enterococcus > Enterococcus sp. AZ077. The sequence goes on along the minus strand of NZ_JBIOSX010000001.1, from coordinate 813,687 downwards.
AATCGCCATATGACGTGTTAATTTTTTCAACTCTTTAACTGTATGATCTTGCACGAACGTGATCACGGTTCCGTCTTTCCCCATCCGTCCGGTTCGCCCTGAACGATGCAGATAAGCTTCTTCCGTTAAGGGAATTTCGGCATTCACAACATAAGGTAATTGTTCGATATCTAATCCTCTGGCTGCTACGTCAGTCGTGAACAACATCGTGATTTTTTTATTCTTGAATTGATCAAGTGCTGCTTTACGTAACAATTTATTTTGATCGGAAGCTAAGCTGCCAACTGAAACACCACGAAATTGTAATTTTTCTTCCATTGTCCCTAATTCATTGAGTTGGTTGAAAAAGACTAGTCCATGAAAATCTGTGACATAAGCAAGCCGTCTCAAATACTCTTCTTTTTTACGAGGTGGTATCCTTAAATAGTAATGTTGCTGACCTTTTCTAGAGTCATCGTCTTTTGTGACATCAACAACTGGGATGGAAGCCTTTGTGATTTCTTCAATTTTACTGATTGAGCGATCAGCTGTTGCTGAGAAGAATACTAATTGATAGTCCACAGGGGCTTGTCGCAAAATTTGTTCCACTAATGAACGATTCCCCTCATCAAACAATTGATCTGCTTCATCAAAAACAATCGTTTGCAACTGATGAGCTTTTAATTTTTTGGTCTTCATCAATTCCAGCACCCGTCCAGGAGTTCCTACTAGCACTTCTGGTCGTTTTTTCAAACCTTCGATCTGCCTTTTGACGTTAGCTCCGCCCACAAGTGATTGGACTTTTAATGCCAATCCTTTTGACCACTCACGAGCCACTTCTGCGACTTGAATTGCTAATTCTTGCGAAGAAACAAGGATTAGTAAAGTACTTCCCCCCTCTTTAGGGACATTCAGCAGCAAAGGTAAAAGATAAGCTAATGTTTTGCCTGAGCCGGTTGGTGAAATACCAATAATTGATTCTTTTTCTTTAAGCGGTTGAAAAGCAGCCTGTTGGATCAGAGAGGGTGTTTGAAATCCCTTTTCCTGCCATTTTTCTTGCCAAGCTTGTGGAAAGTTTTTTACAAATTCATTCATTTTAAAAATCGTCCTCATTATCGGCATCAAATTTGATGCCACCATTTATTCTAAGATCGTAAACTACTTGGTTCACATTGCGAGCAAGTTCGATCCATTCTTCATATCGTAATCCCCAAGCTGGATCGTTTGGATGATTGATCACATTGGCAAAATCAGCTGCCTCTTCTGCCATGGGATTTTCAGCTGCGGTAATTGCTAATGCATCAATTTCCTGATGTTCTCGATCATGGAACTCTGCTTTTTCAATCGCATTGACCCCATTCATGACTAATGTTCCTGAATTAAAGTAGATTTCTGAAGGTAAGTAAGAATCCCCGATTTTACCAGGTTGAATCGTGACATCAAAGGTCTCATAACGCAAGATCCCCCAACCTAATCCATCAACACCAGTTGAGATCTTTCGTGGGAAATAGTGAACTTCTGAAGGCATCCCAAACCATCCTATCGTAGCATAAACGAGATAAACGCCCAGATCCATCAGCGCACCACCAGAAAATCGGGTAGAGAAAATATTTGGTACTTCTCCTGCTAGTACTTGATCGTAACGAGAAGAATATTTCATATAACTAAAGTTGGCACCGAGGATCTCATCTTTCAATGGAAGATAGTCAGCAATTTTTTTGAATCCTGCTTCATGGATGTTTCGTGCAGCTTCAAAAAAATAAACATTTTTCTCATTCGCTAGATGAATGATCTCATCCATTTCTTTAGGCGTACTAAATGCCGGTTTTTCAACAATAACATTTTTCCCTGCTAAAATGCCTTGTTTTGCTTGTTGAAAATGCAGGCTGTTAGGCGAAGCAATGTATACCGTATCAAGATGTTCCAGACCAAAAAAAGTTTCTAAATCTGTCGCATAGGCAATATCTCCCTCATACTTGGCGCCAAATTCTTGTGCTTTTTCTAAATGTCTCGAATAAACTGCTGTTAATTCATATTGTTTCGTGCTTAATGCTGCTTGCACAAATTGATGGGTGATCCAGTTGGTACCAATAATTCCTAAATTGATCATTTCATTTACCTTCTTTCTATTTATTCGGGTCTTCAAACGATGCCTCTACATCAAATGGTATGGCTTGTTTCAAATTGACACAATCCGCTGTTACCTGACAATTATAGGCTAAAACATTCACGCCGTTTAACTGTCCGTAGCGTATGATATTGGCTAACTCCGGTTGCATTGCTTCGTTGATTGTTGCCAGATGAAGGTGTTCAAACTGTGCGATAAACAACACGTAAGTTTCATAGCCTTCCTGTCGCGCTTCCACTAATTCTTTCACATGTTTTAAACCTCGTAACGTTGGCGCATCAGGAAACGCCCCAATTCCTTTATTTTCTAAAGTCATTCCCTTTACTTCGACGAACACTTTTTGTCCTGAATCTGTTTCTAAATAAATATCAAATATGGACTGTCGATAGCGGACTTCACGCTTGAACTTAACGATTTTTCCGATCAACGATGGCAACTGGATTGTTCCAGATAAAATTCCTTCTAATGCCAAACGGTTGGGAAGTTGACTATCGATATTGAACCAGTTATCCCCTTTTTTCACAGCAATTAAATCATAATCTGTTTTCCGTTTTAAACTAGGTGTATATGCAACCGCTACTTTCGCTCCTGGTAGAAGGACTTCTTTACCTCTTCCAGTGTTTTTCACATGGGCTACGATCACTTCTCCTTGTTGGTTCAAGCAATGAGCGATGAAACGATTCGGTCGTTCAATAAAAAAAGCGATTTCTACTTGCTGGTACTTCAAAAACGGTCACCTTTCTTCCTACTATGTATCCTACCATAATTTCACAAAAAACTCTTGAAAAACCAGTCGAAAGTCCTAGAGAAATCTTTATTTTTTTTAGGTACAATGAAACTGACAGAAAATGATCGTTGGAATTAAAAGAGGTTAGGAGTGACAATCGTATGATACGTAAAAAAACACTTTATGGAATCCTTGCATTTTTTGCTATTTTATTTGGAAAATTCTTTCTGAAAAAGAAACAGCCAACCACCAAAGACTTTGATCCAACGCAATATCATGGAACCTGGACCTTTATAGATAAAAATCAACAAAAACAACAACTACTGGTCACAGAAACGTTTGATTTATCTATCAACGGTCACTCCTTAGTAACGGAATTGGTCGAACTAACTCCACAGCAACTCGTCTTGCGAGATCAATATGGTTTTTATTTGATCCTATCATACAGTGATACGACCTTTTATGATGAATCATCCGATACTTCTTATACGTTGACAAAACAAAATAGTTCCTCAAAAGAGGGTGTGACAAGAGCGGCTAACTCTGAGAAATAAGTCGAAGAATTTCCAAAAATCTCCTCCTGTTTTTGGAATTCTTCGGCTTATTTTTGATAGAGCCACTTCTTGAACGACTTTTAGAGCAAGTCCTATATCCCAAACGCTTTTCATTCCCTTCATCATTGATTTACCTTTCTGTATTTCTTCGTTTATTTTACGTTTTTTGTCTAGAAAAATAGTCATTTGATGTTTTTTTTGATAAACTTACTAATGATGGTTTCATACCATGAAAGGATGATTAAACATGACACCAAATCGAGAAGATTACTTGAAAATCATTTTGGAATTAGGCGGAGACACGACAAAAGTAAATAATAAACAAATCGTTTCCAGTCTTGCTGTGTCTCCAGCTTCTGTTAGCGAAATGATTTCCAAACTTGTGAAAGAACAACTCGTTGAGCATTCTCCTTATCAAGGAGTTCAACTTACGGAGACTGGCTTACAAAAGGCAAGTAGTTTGATTCGCAAACATCGTTTATGGGAAGTTTTTTTAGTCGAACATTTAGATTATAGCTGGAACGAAGTCCATGATGATGCTGAAGTGTTGGAACATGTGACTTCAGAACAACTTGCTGACCATTTAGAAGACTATTTGAATCATCCTATGCACTGTCCACATGGTGGAATTATTCCTAAAAAAGAACAAGTGGTTCATGAAGAACGTAGACAAACATTAGAGTCTTATCCAGTTGGTTCTAAAGTTCGCATCGCTCGAGTGTTGGATGAAAAAGAACTATTGGACTATCTTGTGACGATTGACTTAAACATTGATGAAGAATACGAGATTGTAGATGTTGCCGCTTATGAAGGACCGATCACAATCCAAAATCAACAAAAGAAAATCCCTGTCAGCTTTAAAGCAGCCAGTACGATTTTTGTCGACAAATTATAAAGGAGTACACCCATATGGCTAATGAAAAAAATGTCTTATTTACAATCTTTGGTGGTACAGGTGATTTAGCACAACGCAAATTGTATCCTTCCTTGTTCCGCCTTTATAAAAAAGGAAATCTAGGAAAACATTTTGCAGTAATCGGTACTGCTCGTAGACCTTGGAGCGATGAACATTATCGTGAAGTGGTCGCTTCGACGATCCAGTCCTTGAATCCGACTGAAGAAGAAGCAAAAGAATTTGCTAGTCATTTCTACTATCAATCACATGATGTAAATGATTCTACCCACTACAATACTTTAAAAGACCTAGCTGACCGCTTAGATGAAACCTACCAATTAGCTGGCAATCGCATCTATTATTTAGCCATGTCTCCAGAATTTTTCGGTACGATCGTTTCTCATCTTAAATCGCAACATATCGTTACTGAAAATGGTTATAATCGCTTGATCATCGAAAAACCATTTGGTTCAGATTATCAATCTGCATTCGAGCTGAATGAAAAGATCCGTCAAGTCTTCCCTGAACAAGATATTTTTAGGATTGATCATTATTTAGGTAAAGAAATGATCCAAAATATCTCAGCAATTCGTTTTGCTAATAACATTTTTGAATCACAATGGAACAATCGCTATATCGATAATATTCAGATTACATTCGGTGAAGCTTTAGGTGTTGAAGATCGTGGTGGCTACTATGATCACAGTGGTGCTTTAAAAGATATGGTCCAAAACCACATTCTACAAGTACTAGCACTTTTAGCGATGGAACCTCCTGTCGCCTTTTCTGAAAAAGAAATTCGTGCAGAAAAAATCAAGGCACTGAAAGCTGTGCGAATCTATGAAAAATCTGAAGCATTAAAAAACTTTATCCGTGGGCAATATGCACCTGGTGAGTTAGATGGTAATACATTTAAAGGCTATCGTGAAGAAGATAAAGTAGATCCTGAATCTACTACCGAAACTTTTGTAGCTGGGAAGTTTGTCATTGACAATTTCCGCTGGTCAGGTGTTCCCTTTTATGTGCGCACTGGGAAACGTTTGACAGAAAAAGGAACTCGGATCAATATCGTCTTTAAACAAGTCCCAGTCAATGTTTTTAAAACTTCGGTCGAAGATGAACCTTGTGAAGATAGGACATTACCACCAAATGTTTTAACGATTTATATCCAACCAACGGAAGGTTTCTCTTTAACATTAAATGGAAAAGAGGTTGGACAAGGGTTTAACACTGAATTTAGAAGATTAGAGTACCGCAATAGCGCTGAAATGGTTGAAAACAGTCCTGAAGCTTATGAGAAGCTGCTTTTAGATGCTTTAAAAGGTGATGGTACAAACTTTTCACATTGGGAAGAAGTTGCTCAATCTTGGCATATCGTCGATGTCATTCGTAAAGCTTGGGATCAAGTGGAACCTGAATTCCCTAATTATAAAGCTGGAACAATGGGACCAGAAGCTGCATTTGAATTGCTGGAAAAAGATGGGTTTGAATGGATCTGGCAACCAGATGGCTGGTACCGTGATCGTGGGAAGCTAGAAGACTAGCTGTGTGTAACGTTTAAAAGTAAAAATTTACTAACATTAAGAGTCTGGGATATTAATCAGTTATGTTCTGATTAATATCCCAGACTTTTTGGCTCCTCTCAGCTCTATATGGATAATGAAATCACTCTATTAAAACGAAAAACATCAAAGCTAGTAACTCTTACTAACTTTGATGTTTTTTAGATAACTTTCCTTTAGTCACCAAACATGACCAAATTTTTATTCAAATCCTTCTGCCACTGCTTCTGGATAGTTTTCTTCAACGATGTGCGCACAGCGTCCACATAAGTGTGGTAATTTTTCATCAACGCCTACGTCTTTGCGAATTTGACGACAACGATCGCATGTTTGTCCGTCAGCTTTTTCTACTAAAATGGCTACGTCATCAAATTTCACCGCAGCTTCTGGTACTTCTGCGTTAGCTGACATCACTTCATAGTAATCTGGTGACACGATCAACAATTGTGGAATATCCGCATCCACAGCTGTCAGCAATCCACGAACTTGTTCATTTGGATAGATCGTCAACTTCGCTTCCAAAGATTTACCGATCAATTTATTGTTTCGTGCTTCTTCTAAAGCTTTTAACACTTTATCACGGAAGTCCATAAATGCTGCCCAAGTATCCATCAATTCTTCTTGATTTGGATACTCTTGGTAACCTGGAAGTTCACTTAATTGAACAAACTCTTCTTCTTCTTTTAAGAAAGACCAAATTTCTTCTGCAGTATGTGGAATAATCGGTGTTAATAATTTTGTTAAAGCTACTGCTGTTTGATAAAACACAGTTTGCATGCAACGGCGTTGGTAATCATTTTCTGATTCGATATAAACAACATCTTTAGCAAAATCCAGATAGAACGCAGATAGATCTACTGTTAAAAAGTTCATTACGGTACGATAGATGTGCATGAAGTTATATTTCTCATATCCTTCTTCACGAATTTCTTTAATCACTTCGTTCAATCGGATAGTCATATATTTATCTACAGAACGTAATTCTTCAAATGAAATCGTATCTTTTTGTGGATCGAAGTCTTCAGTATTTGCAATCAAGAAGCGCATCGTATTTCTGATTTTGCGGTAAACTTCTGCTACTTGGCTTAAAATGTCCATGGATACACGTACATCTGCTTCATAATCCACACTAGCTACCCACAAACGTAAGATATCCGCACCAAATTGTTTGATCACTTTATCTGGCAAGATCGTGTTACCTAACGACTTACTCATCTTACGCCCTTCGCCATCCAGAGTGAACCCTTGAGAAAGGACAGATTTATACGGTGCAACCCCATTGATTGCCACACTTGTAGTAATACTTGAATTGAACCAGCCACGGTATTGATCAGAACCTTCTAAATACATATCAGCTGGGAATGATAGTTCTGGACGTTGACGCAAGACTGCTTCGTGAGAAGAACCTGAATCAAACCAAACATCCATGATATCTGTTTCTTTCGTAAACTGTCCATTCGGTGATCCTGGATGCGTAAAGCCTTCTGGAAGAAGATCTTTCGCTTCTTTCTCAAACCAAATGATTGAACCATGTTCAGCAAACAATTGCGCTACGTGTTCAATCGTTTCCGGCGTAATGATTGCTTCCCCATTTTCAGCGTAAAAGATTGGCAATGGCACACCCCATGCACGTTGACGTGAAATAACCCAGTCGCCACGATCACGGATCATATTATAAAGACGTGTTTTCCCCCAAGGAATGATCCAATCTACTTTCTCTACTTCCTCTAAAATATTTTGTCGGAAATCGTCGATTGATGCAAACCATTGTGGTGTAGCACGATAAATCACAGGTTTTTTCGTACGCCAGTCATGAGGATAACTATGCGTAAAGAAGTCAAGTTTTAATAAAGCACCTTTTTCTTGTAACAAATCAGTAATCATTGGATTCGCTTTGTCGTAAAAGACCCCTTCAAATCCTGGTGCTTCTTCTGTATAAACCCCTTTTGAATCCACTGGAGAAACTACTGGCAATTTATATCTGTTTCCTGCAATATAGTCATCTTCCCCGTGACCTGGTGCTGTATGGACTAATCCAGTACCAGCGTCTAAAGTTACATGGTCACCTAAGATAACTAATGATTCCCGCTCATAAAACGGATGCCAAGCAGTCATGTATTCCATTTCCTGACCAGCAATCTCTTTCAACACCTGAACATCAGACCAACCGATTTCAGTTTGAACTTTTTCTAATAAATCTTTTGCAACGACAAATTTACGTCCATCTGCTTCGATTAAAACGTACGTATAAGTTGGATTTACTGCAATCCCTTGGTTTGCTGGTAATGTCCATGGCGTAGTTGTCCAAATAACGAAAGCTGTATCTTCATCTAACAACCCTTTGCCATCTTTCACATTGAAAGCCACAAAGATAGAAGGAGACTTCACATCTTTATATTCGATTTCTGCTTCAGCAAGTGAAGATTCACTTGACGGAGACCAATAGATTGGTTTCAATCCTTTATAGATATAGCCTTTTTCAGCCATTTTACCGAAAACACGGATTTGTGCCGCTTCGTAAGAAGGATCCAACGTGACATATGGATGCTCCCAATCGCCTGCCACTCCTAGTCGTTTGAAATCTTCTCGTTGTTTGTCGACTTGTGAAAGGGCATATTCACGACATTTTTCTAAGTACTCTGACATTGTCATTTCTTTTCGTTTGATCCCTTTATTGGCTAATACTTGTTCAATCGGTAAACCGTGAGTATCCCAACCTGGAACATAAGGTGCACGAAATCCTGACATTGATTTTGAACGGATAATGATATCTTTACTGATTTTATTTAATGAATGTCCTAAATGGATATTTCCATTTGCATAAGGAGGTCCATCATGTAAGATGAAACTTGGCTTTCCTTCATTTAATTCTTGTCTTTTTTGATAAATTTTATTTTCTTCCCATTCTTTTTGCCAATCCGCTTCACGATTAGGCAAATTACCACGCATTGGGAATTTTGTTTTACCTAGTTGTAAGGTTTCTTTCATTTTCATAAACCAGTTACGCTCCTTCTTTCATCATTTTAAAGAACACAAAAAAGCATGTTCATCCAAAGGGACGAACATGCCGTGGTACCACCCAAATTCAGTTACATGATCATGTAACTCTTAAAAACCAATAACGAGGTCAACCGTTGTTTCTTACTCCTATTTCAGAAACAATTTTCGTAGAGGATCTTTCACTTTGCAGGGTCTTGCCGAACTTCCACTATCATCGGCTCGCTGAAAAGAATGACAAAATGCTTTTCTGTTCTACTCTTCGTCATCACCAGGAATGATCGAAATATCGATCGCCTGTGTATCAAATGCAGTCATTGGTGCTTCCATGATGCCTGTGTCTGAGTTTACATCAGTTTGATTTTCATTGTCAAGTTGTTTTGCTAAAACTTCTTTGATCACTTCATGACTATCTGACACATAGCTTGAGAAAGGTTGTAAAATTTCATCCCATTCTGGACTTTTTACTTGTTCTAATTGAGATTCTAACATCAAGCTGATTCGTTGGTGGAAAACTCGTGTTTTTTTCTTTAAGTCTTCTGTTTCAACTGCTAGCTGTTTTGCTTTTTCAGTTGCATCTGTTAGGATTTGTCTTGCTTTTTCTTCCGCATCTGTCGTTAATTGGTGCGCACGTTTTTCAGCCGTAGCCACTAATTCATCCGCTTTGTTTTGAGCAGATGTCACGATTACTTCGGACTCTTTACTTGCACTTGTTTTAACTTTATCCGCTGTGTCTTGTGCAACGATGATTGACTGATTCAATGCATCTTTTAGTTCATTGAAATATTCTAATTTTTCTTCTGAATGTTTCACTGCTTTTTCAAGTTCACGGTTTCGTTGCGTGATTTCTTCATAGTCACGAACAACTAAATCTAAGAAATCATCTACTTCGTCTTGATTGTATCCCCGCATTTTTGTGGGGAATGTTTTGTTTTGGATATCTAATGGAGTTAAAGCCATGTGTAAACCACCTTTTTGTTTTATTTACGTAATACACCAAATAATACCCTGTATTTTTCTTTTTTAGTTTTTCCTTCAAGTTCTTGAATTTGGATTCGACCAAATCCTCTGATCGAAACGATATCTAATAACTCAAGTAAAAAATCAGGGCGTGTATTTTCTGTCCAATTTACTTTTACTTTTCCAGACTCAATCAGCTGCTTCGAACGCTGTCTGGAAATATTATAAATCTCCGAGATCACGCTGTCTAGTCTCAATGAAGTCACTGTACCTCTTTCTTGTGTCCAACCATCTTTTGGCACAAGTAATTCCGTATACTTGATTGGCTCCATCCGAACAGAGACTTTGCCGATTTTTGTTACTTGCGTTGCTACAAACTGTTCAACTTCTCTTGCGATGAACACTTGCCAACGATCACCATCAGAAATGATATCACCAAAGTAAGCTCGTTTGATACCTGTACCAACCAATGTACCTAATACTTTTCCATGAGTCAAACTAGCAAACTTACTCGGATAATGGATTTCATAAAGTGACACCTCAAAATCTTCGTCAGTAGGCTCATAATAGTCAGGAAAAATCAAACATCGCTTCCGTTCTGCTTGCTCATAACCGCCATAAAATGAAAAGTGTAATTCACTATCTTGACGGATCAGCGTCTCTAGTATATAGGATTGTCTTGGATCAAGAAAGTCAGTAAGATAAGGTGCATATTGCCCTTGTACCTGTTCGATCCAATCACCTACTGAATCGATGAAAGAACGTTCATCTGCACGGAAATGCTGATAAACATTAGCATCCATATTTTCCCCTCCTATCAGCTACTCCTTTGATCGTTTTAATAAATTGCCATGACTATCCATAAAACGATATGTTGAAGACCTTGTACTGCTAAGTTTAAAATCAAGATCGCAGCTAGAATCGTAAAATCAATTCCACCAAATCGAAGTGGAAGCCGATCAAATAACTGGATATACGGTTCACAGATTTTTGCTAAAAAGCGACCAATCCCTGATTGATATCCTCCTGGAAACCAGGATAAAAGTGCATAAACCATTAACAAAAGACTGTAAAAGTAGGCTGCTCGTCCCAGCAGATTAAGTAATATAAAAATAATATAAATTGTCGTTCCTCCTCTTATAGGTCAAATAGGTTCACGTCTGCAAAAGATTGTGCTGTTGAACTATCGATTTCCATTCCAGTTGGCGTGCATAGAAAAATCTCGTCACCTACTCGCTTAATGTCACCATCTAATGCATAGACAGTGCCAGTTAAAAAATCAACGATTCTTCTCGCTTGTTTTTCTTCTACTAAATGGAAATTTACTAATGTTGCTTCACCAGCAATGATTCGTTTAGCAATAGCCATTGCTTCAGAATAAGCTCGTGGTTCCATGACCGTAATTTTTCCAGCTAAATTTGTTTTAGGTGCAAAAGAAGTTTTTGCTGTTTCTTCTTTACGTGTTTTTTTAGCTGGTGTTTGATGTAATTCAATCACTTTTTTTGTTTCATTTGCCGCTACACTTTCACGAGCAACAGGACGTGTTGTTTGTTGCGAACGTGGCTTTGAGACAGCTCTTGGCTGGCTCATTTGAGATTGTGTTGGCTGTATTGGTTTCTTTTTTGTTGTAGGCTGTGCTACAGCCGGCTTAGATGTTTCAGGATACTCCTCGTACTCTTCCTCATCAGCTAATCCGAAAAAATTAGCAATCGCACCTCTATTTAAAAGTGGCATTATTGTTCCTCCTCGTCTTTGAATAGCGCTGTTCCTACACGGATGAATGTGGCACCTTCTTCGATTGCCAGTTGAAAGTCCTGACTCATTCCCATGCTTAATTCCGTACATGGTGCATGCGAAAAACCTTTCGAATGAACAAGATCACGCAATTCTTTCAGCGTTCCAAATACTTTGCGAATTTGTTTAGCAGAAGCCTCTTTAGGTGCCATCGTCATTAAACCAACAACCTTTATTTTAGACAAAGCAACTAAAGATTCGATAAAAGGAACCAGCTCTTCTGGCGAAAAACCATGTTTGGATGCTTCACCAGATACATTCACTTCCACAAAACAATCGAGGGGTTTTGTTGCCCTTTTTTGTATTTCTTCTGCTAATTTCAAACTGTCTAATGCGTGAAAGCAATCAATTTCATTTATAATCAATTTTACCTTTCTACGCTGCAAATTACCAATTAAATGCCACTTTACATCAGGATAATTAACTAAATCTTGTTTTTTTTGTAACAATTTATCTACGCGGTTTTCTGCGCAGTTTTTTACACCCTGTTCAATCAATTTTTCTGCCGTAGCAGAATCCACTGATTTGGTGACAGCGACTAGTGTGACTTCTTTCGGATCACGATGAACAAGAGCACACGAGTCCTGAATCTCTTGCTCGATTTTTAGCAAGTTGTCAGCAATCATGTGCTCTTCCTCCTTTATTTTTTACGACGGAAAAATGGTGGTGTACTTAATTCATCGTCACCTTTTGCTTTTGTTTCTTCACGATTGAATGTATCAAATTCTTTTTTTTCGATAGGTTCAAAATTCGTTTCTTCAACTCTAGGACGGACATTTTGTTCACGTCTGATGTCCCAGTCACCAAAACTGCTATTTTCTTCTTCAGCAGAGATTGGTTTTGCTTGATCCATATCTAAAACTGTTTTTTGAGTAGATGATTGCATTTGTGTTTGTCTAGCCGGACGACTAGACTTGCGTTCCTTTTTTGATTCGTCGATACCCGTTGCAATAACCGTTACACGGATTTCATCGCCCATTTCTTCATTGATTGATGTACCTAGAATGATGTTAACATCGCCTGTAGCAGCATTTGCTACGATATCTGAAGCATCTTGAGCTTCAAATAAAGTCATGTCTAACCCACCAGTGATGTTAAGCAAGACTTGCTCAGCTCCATCAATTGATGTTTCAAGAAGTGGAGAAGAAATAGCTTTCTTCGTTGCTTCGATCACACGTTCTTCACCGCTTGCTACACCGATACCCATTAACGCTGTTCCTTGGTTTTCCATAACAGTTTTCACATCAGCAAAGTCAAGGTTAACGTAACCTGGGGCTGTAATCAAATCTGAGATCCCTTGAACCCCTTGACGTAATACATTATCAGCTTCACGGAAAGCTTCTAACATTGGTGTTTTCTTGTCAACTACTTCAAGAAGACGGTTGTTTGAGATAATCAATAATGTATCGACGTTTTCTTTCAAACGTGCGATACCTTCAGCAGCAAATCTGCCACGTTTTGGTCCTTCAAAAGTGAATGGTCGAGTTACGACACCAACAGTTAAAGCACCAAGTTCTTTAGCAATTCCTGCTACGATTGGAGCAGCACCTGTACCAGTTCCGCCTCCCATACCTGCAGTAATGAAAATCATGTCAGCGCCATCTAAGGCTTCGCGTAAAGCTTGTTCACTTTCTTCGGCAGCTTTTTGACCAACTTCTGGTTGAGAGCCTGCACCTAGTCCGCGTGTATATTTAGGTCCTAATTGGATAACTGTTTCAGCTTTTGAATTTTTCAATGCTTGGACATCTGTGTTGGCAGTGATGAACTCAACACCTTTTACATTTTCTTCAATCATACGGTTAACAGCATTTCCACCGCCGCCACCGACACCGATGACTTTGATTACTGCGCCGTCATTGATATTATTATCAATTGAGAATTCCATATTTTATTCCTCCCAGGATGAATTAATCAAAAATTTTTGAAAAGAAACCTTTAATTTTAGTTGTTACATCTTCGTCTGATTTCTTTTGTTCAGGTTCGTCGTAGACCGTTTCTTCTGGAACATCATAGCTATCATTATCATATGATGTCACTTCTTGTTCTACAGTTGTGTGATGCGCGACCACTGTTTCACCTGTCACAGCAATTTTAGCCAATTGATAGACTTCACTCAAGTTAGCTGAGTAATCCACGATGCTGATCACATTAGTAAAGACTGGATTACGAAGTCCCATTTGGTTAGGTACATATAGCTTAACATTCACACCAAAAATCTCTTGTGCCAGATCAACAACACCTGGAAGGCTTGCAGCACCACCAGTTAGTACGATACCACCAGGTAACTCTAGTGCTTCGATTTGGTCTAACGCTTCTTTGGCTTTATTGAAAATCTGTTCCATACGGGCTGAAATCACTTCTGATAAATAGCGTTCATCCACTTTGACAGGTTCAGATTGACCGATCACATCTACTGGAAACTCTTCATTTGCAGAAGTACGTTCTGGATAAGCATCCCCATAATTGATTTTTAACGCTTCAGCATTATTGAATGACGTATTCAACACAATCGAGATATCTTTTGTGACGAACTCGCCACCTTCTTGATCTAGACTAGTGAACTTCAATTGTTTGTCATGCATAACAGCTGTTGTTGTTTGTCCACCGCCCATATCAATCACGATCGTTCCAAAATCTTTTTCTCCATCTGAAAGGATTGTTTCTGTTAAAGCTAATGGTGTAATGACTAATTCATTGACAACCAATCCTGCATTTTCTACACATTTACGGATATTATGAACAATCGTCTTTGGCCCAGTAAATAACAAGCCATACATTTCTAATCTGACACCGATCATTCCACGAGGATCTTTGATTCCTTCGAATCCATCAACGGTAAAGTCTTGTGGCAAAATTGATACGATTTGACGTTCAGGAGGAATTGAACGAACAAGGGCAGCTGAAGCCACGTTTCTGACATCTTCATCGGTGATTTCTTTCGAATCCCCGTTTACTGCAATCATTCCTTGGCAATTTTCCACTTCAAGCAAGTTTGCTGGTAGACCAACACTAACCCCTTTGATCTGTATCCCTGCTTTTTCTTCTGCTTGTCTTACTGCTCGTTGTATCGCTTGGACCGTTTTATCGATATCAACGATAATGCCGCGGTTAATCCCTTCTGATTTTGCGTTTCCTACTCCAATAATATTCATTTGGCTGTCGATATATTCAGCCACGACAACTTTGACAGATGTCGTTCCAATATCAAGGCCTACATACATTCCTGTTTTTGCCATGAACGGGATTCCCTCCTACTTACTATTCCATATACAAGCGAACAACTAACGTCCGTTTTTAAATATACTTTAATAGATATATTCACTGCCTTCAATTCTACCATAAATTACCGGTTTTTAGAAAGTAGATTATCACTTTTTAAAGCTGTTTTATTAATTTTCGGTTAAATCTGAAGACGATGAACTTGAATTGTCATCGATTTGGCTAGATTCACTTGTATTCTCTGACTGACCTGCTTGATTTGACTCAACTGATTCCGAAGATTGGTCTGACTGATCACTTGATGCTCCCGATTGTCCTGTGAGATTTTCGGTAGAACTTGTCTGCACAGATGGATCTGTTGCTTCGCCATTCTCCTTCTTGCTTTCACTGTAAGGATAAGAGAAAATCCCTACCTCCATATCAATGACGCCCTTTTCTTTCATCTCTTTAGCGACTTGTGGATAATATTTCATTTGACTGGCTAGATTTTGAATATTGACGATCACTTGGTTCCCATCATTCATATTTAGTTGGATCAAATTTTTATTGCTCTCTTTTGGTGTATATTTGATTTCTGAAATTGCTTTTTGTAATTCTGAAGTTAATTGATTATATTCTTTAACCAATTGACTAATTTTGGCGTTATCTGTGAAATTCTCTAGAATTGGTAAATTCTTAGTCGGATTTGCTACTTTTTCCTTTAAGACTTTCCCATTTTCGATTACAGGAAAATATTCGCCGTCCTTCATCACTAAAGCAATCTCTTTGTATTCTTTGATAGCCAACTCAAAAGTATTGATTGACTTAAAATGCAATTGTGCGCTCTCTACTCTTGGTTGTTCTTTTTTCAATGTATCAAGATATTGGTTTTTATGGAAATACTGACTCCAAACATTTCCATCAATTGCCAAATGAGAGTCGGCAATGGCTGTTTGACTCGTAATCATTTGGTTCCCTGAAACTGTTATCCCTTGCAGTCGACTATAAGGGGAAACATAATAAATCAAAAAAATCAGTGGGATCGTTAGGATTGAAATAATAAAAGTCAGTCTTCGATAAAGAACTTTATTTCGTTGATTTTTCAGATTTGGTAGCCGATTTAAAAAAGAGCCATTATAAGGACTACCAATTTTTGGTTGTTCAATTTTTTCAAATGGCTCAGAGTCTCCTTTTTTCATTGGATCAGAAGCGGTTGCTTCTGGCTTCTCACCTTCCGCTGAGTCTGCTTCTTTAGTAGCGGAAGTGGATGCTGCCCGCTCATTTGTATTTTCATTTTTTTCTTCTTTTTGCTCTTCTTTTTGTTCTTCCTTTTTTTCGTGTTCTGCCAAATATTTCCGGTTGGCCTTTTGCCAAGGAGTTAGATTTTGTTCACCCTCAGATTCATTTGGCAGCTTGTCTGGCTTTTTTTTCTTACTCACTAAGACCACACCACCTTTATTTTTGAATTAATGATTTTACTAGCTCGTACATTCTTTCTGATGCGTCTGGGATTCCTTGCTGTTTAGAAGCTAAAGACATTTGTTTTTGTAATTGATCATTGGTCATGATCTCTTCAATCGCTTGTTTTAGGGAACGTCCATCTAATTCGTCATCTTTGATCATCTTCGCTGCATTGTTTTTGACTAAGCTCATTGCATTTTTTGTCTGATGGTCATTCGTCACATAAGGACTTGGAATTAGAATAGCTGGCAAACCTAAAGCTGTTAATTCAGCAATCGAAGTCGCACCTGCTCTACCAACCAATAGATCGCTTGATGCCATTACTTCTGCCATTTTATTGATATAAGGCTGTATGCTGACATTGGCACAAGCAGGAACTTTCGTTTGGATATCTTTATAATAGCGTTCGCCTGAGGCATAGAGAACCTGGTATTCCTGATCGAACGACATTAAAAATTCTGTCACTGCCTGATTGATTTTTAAAGCCCCTTGACTACCACCAAAAATCAAGACTGTTTTTTTCTCTGGATCAAGACCATAAGTGGCTAAAATTTTCGATTTATCCATATCCGCCACTTCTTGCGCCCGAGGATTACCGATCAAAGACGATTTTTCTGCAGGAAAAAATGGAGCAGCATCTTCAAAAGAAAGTGCGATTCGATCCACATAGCGACTTAAAAATTTATTGGTGATGCCAGGCACACTATTTTGTTCATGGATGATCGTAGGAATCGCTAACTTAGATGCCGCATAGACTACTGCACCCGACACGTAGCCCCCAGTCCCAATCACCACATCTGGTTTAAATTCTTTTAAAATTTTTTTTGCTTCTCGAATACTTTTTAAAAAAAGTTGGATAGTCTTCAGATTATGTAGCGAAAGTTTCCGCTGAAATCCTTGTATTTCTAGCGTACGAAAAGGCATCCCGGTCTCAGGAACAATCTTATTTTCTAAGCCTCTTTGCGCTCCAACGTACATAAACTCAGTATTCGGCTCTTTTGTTTTTACATAATTGACGAAGGCTAGTGCTGGATAAATATGCCCGCCAGTTCCGCCACCAGTAACCAAAATTTTCATTCATTCTCGCTCGTTTCTACTTTTGTATAGTTAGTTTATTGACAGCTTCCATGAACCGTTCGCCTCTAATTTC
Organism: Enterococcus sp. AZ077; assembly: GCF_051714965.1. Taxonomy (NCBI): domain Bacteria; kingdom Bacillati; phylum Bacillota; class Bacilli; order Lactobacillales; family Enterococcaceae; genus Enterococcus; species Enterococcus sp. AZ077. The sequence goes on along the minus strand of NZ_JBIOSX010000001.1, from coordinate 796,282 downwards.
AAAATTAGGGTATTGATCCCAACTTGCATTTGCTGGTGACAATAAGATCGAATCACCCTCTTCACTCAATTCAAGGGCGATCGGTACAGCGGCTTCTGCGTTTTCAGCTGCCTTGATCACAGGGATACCTGCTTTCTTGCCCGCCTCTGCTAATCTATTTTGAGTTTCCCCAAAAGTGATCAACGCTTTGATGCCTTTTAAAGCTGGTATCAACTCATCAAATGAATTTCCCCGATCCAGACCTCCAGCGATTAATACTAATTGATCTAACTGAAAACCACTTAATGCCATTTTAGTAGCTAAAATATTAGTTGCTTTTGAATCGTTATAAAACTTCCTTCCTTGAAATTCCCCCACATACTGTGTACGATGCGGTACTCCATGGAAATGGTGTAAAGCATTTTTGATCGCTTCATTTGAGATACCATATAATTTAGCAACTGAGATGGCAGCTAGTGCGTTCTCAACATTATGTGAACCAGGAACACCCAATTCTGTAATATCCATGATTTGTTCTTGGTTATAGTAGATACTACCATCTAAAGAATAGGCACCTTTAGGTAGTTTTTGTTCCGTCGCAAAAGGTAACACCGTTGCTTTAGTCTTTTTGCTGAGTTCTCTTAACTCTTCTTGATTCCAATTCAAAATCAAATAATCTTTCTCTGTCATATTCTGTTGTAAATGCCATTTTGCTTTTACATATTCTTTTCTCGTTTTGTGGTAATCGATATGAGCCTCATAAATATTGGTTACTACTGCTACATGGGGACGAAAATCAGTGATTCCCATCAATTGGAAACTAGATAGTTCCATAACGATTTTATCGTCAGCTGTTGCTTCTTGCGCCACACTACTAGCTGGATAACCGATATTCCCGGCTAGGCGAGCTGTTCCTGGCAAATCACCAGCGTTCAATAACAAGCCTGTCATAGTTGTTGTTGTTGTTTTACCATTTGTTCCCGTAATCCCAATAATCGGACATTCCGCTACCTCGTAAGCTAATTCCACTTCCGTAATTACCGGAATACCCAGTTCTTGTGCTTTTTGAACAAATGGATGACTATACGGAATCCCCGGATTTTTCACCATCAAAGAAAATTCTTCATCCAATAATTCAATCGGATGGCTTCCAGCAATCACTTTGACTCCCAGTGATAGCAACTCTTGTGCTTCTGGATTTTCATCAAACGGCTTTCCGTCATTAACAGTGACAAGTGCGCCCAACTCATGTAACAGTTTGGCCGCACTAAATCCACTTTTCGCTAATCCAAGAACAAGGACTTTTTTGTTTTCATATGTTGAAATTTTTTTCATTTCCTGTCATCTCCTACCAAATGAACCATAGTGTTATTAAAGAAGTTACAATACTTACTAACCAAAAAATGATGTCGATCTTCCATTCCGACCAACCACACATTTCAAAATGATGATGGATAGGAGACATTTTGAAGATACGTTTTCCTGTTAATTTGAAAGAAGTAACTTGAAGCATTACACTTGCTGTCTCCATAACATAAATCAAACCAACTAATAACAATGTCCACTCTTGGTTTAGCATAATAGAAATTGCTGCCAATAATCCACCTAATGCCAGAGAACCAACATCGCCCATGAATATTTTGGCTGGTTTACGATTATAAGCAAAAAAGCCAAGTAACCCACCAAGCACACTTAAACAAATAACTAAGACATCATATTGTTGCTGATGCCAAGCAATGATCCCGTAGGTTGCAAAAGAGATCGTTCCTAGTCCAGCAACTAATCCGTCAATCCCATCTGTCAGATTAACCGCGTTTGAAAAACCAACAAGCCAGAAAATAGCAAATACCCCATAGAATAGTCCAAGTGGCAACTCTATTCCAAAGAAATTTAACGTACCAGGATAGCCTTCCGAACGATAGACAAGATAAAAAATGATCCCGCCAATGATCTGCCCTAGCAGTTTTTGTTTAGAGTTTAGCCCCATGTTTCGTTTTTTAAAGATTTTAATGAAATCATCTAAAAATCCGATCACACCATATAAAGCTAAAACAAATAGTAGGATGAAAAGAGTAGGCGTCAACTGATTTTGCCAAGCGCCAACCCAAATTCCGGTTAATATTGCTGCAACTAAAAACACCAATCCACCCATCGTTGGAGTTCCGGCTTTTACATTATGCCATTTTGGTCCTTCTTCACGAATCGCCTGCCCTTGTTTTTTCATTTGAAAATACCCAATAAATAGTGGCATTGCTGCAATAGTCATTGCACAACTACTAACGATAGGAATCAATGCTTGTGTCCACTCCATACTCTTTTTCTCTCCCAATTCTATTCTTATTCTTCTAATGTAAAACTTAATTTTTTATCAGTGATTTTTTCATAGGGTGCTAAACTTTGCTCCTTACAGTAACCATCGCCATGGAAGGTGACTTCAACCCCTAAGATTTTCCCTAACTTCATAATATCTGCTTTGGACCAATCGGTGACATCAGGCATTAGTTTTTCTCCGCCTGTATACAAGATCAGTTTTTCGCCAGAAATCAATTGATCACCATTTGCAGTAGATTGTTTCTTCACTTTTTTCCCATCGCCAACAACGATAGGTTGCAATCCACTTTTCTGTGCATCTGCTGCGGCAACGTCAGCACTTAGATTACGGTAATCTGCTACAGTGATTTTTTCTGTTTTTGCTTCTGGTGAATTTTCTTCTTCACTTTCTTGGAAGTCCATCGCACGTTTCATCAATGGATTAGCGATTTTAGCTAAAGCCATTCGATCGTAAGTCTTAGGATGTTTCATCGTAATGTATAAAACATACTCTGGATCTTCAGATGGAACCATTTCGACGATGGAATATAAGTATGCTGTATCGCCAGTTTGGTACCCACCTTTATCAGAAGCAATCTGTGCCGTACCAGTTTTAGCTGAAACATTATAACCCGGCACACTATATACCCCATATGCACTACCATAATTTTCGCTTTCAACTACGTCACGCATATATTCTCGTACTTTTTCGGTCGTTTCTTTTGAAAATGGTTGCCCTAATACTTCCGTTTGCGTTGTACGCTCTTCATTCGTTGCAGGATCTACAACTTTACTGATGTAGCGTGGTTGGATCATCGTTCCATTATTTGCGACGGAAGTGAAAGCTTTCATCATTTGGAAATTTGTAACACCAATCGCTTGCCCATAAGAACTCATTGCGCGGTCAACGATATTTTCCGTTGGCAAAGCACCATTTACTTCATCATCTAGACCTGAATGAGTACTTTGACCAAAACCTAATTTTTGTAGGTAGTTGTACCAAGTACCGCCCATTCGTTGCTCTAGCATTACCATCCCAACATTACTTGACCAAGATAACGCTTGTCGCATCGTAAGAACTCCTTTTGCTCCAAAATCGTGGTCGTTGATCGTCGCGTCAGCAACTTTTATTTTCCCAGATTGGTACGTTTCATTCTCATTGAATTTCCCTTCTTGGATCGCTGCTGCAGTCGTGAAGACTTTCATAGTTGAACCAGGCTCATAGCTATCTTGCACTAAGAAATTACGCCAAACAGCATCCTTGCCGGTTAAGCCTTCCATCGTTTCAGGATTAAAAGTAGGTCGTTGACCCATTGCTAGAATTTCTCCAGTTTTCGCTTTCATCAACATGGCTGTTAATTCTTCTGGCTGGTATTCTTCATTCACTTGATCCATAAGCGTTTCAAGATAACTTTGTAAACGACTATCCAACGTCGTATAGATATCTTGTCCGTCAACTGCTTTCACTTCTTCTGCCACTGTTCCTGGTAGAGGATTTTGGTAGTTGTCTTTTTGGTAAACGATCTTCCCATTTTTACCACTTAAAATATCATTATAAGCAGCTTCTAGTCCGAGCTTTCCAACTAAGCCATTTTCATTTTTATCTGGAACAGCATAGCCGATAAAGTGGGAAGCAAATTCGCCGTTAGGATACATCCGTGCGGGATGATCTTCAAAATACAGACCGACTACTCCTGCTTTCTTCATATCGTCTTCTATATTCTGTTTGGTCTCTTGACTGATATTTTTTCCATAAGAACCAAATTCAACTTGATATAGATTATTTTTGGCGCCATCTTTTAAGATTTGTAAGGCATCGTTCTTTTCTATAGAGAGATTTTTATTTAGTATCTCGGCGATTTTGTCAAAGTTCTTTTCTTCGGCATACAATTTTTTGTCACCAGAAGTATAAGTTTTTGAAAGGATTGCTTTGATTGAGTAAGAAGTGGCATCTTCTGCCAAAGCGACCCCATTCCGATCATAGATCGTTCCTCGTTTTGCTTTTACGACCTCGCTCCCTTTGTAAAGTTGTTCGGTCTTTTCTGCCAAAGAGGTTCCTGCCACGTGACCACCGATCACGATATAAGAAAAACGAACGGCAAATAAAAAGAACAATCCAATACTCGTAGCAAATAAAATGATACCTACTTTTTTGCGATTGTTCGTCGGATTTAGATTTTTCTTTTCCATAAACCGCCGGAATTTATTTTTAAGACTCATTTACTTCACTTTCCTTAAATTGTCGTCATTGATTGACAACCCTTTTTCTTCTGCGATTTTTTTGATTCGTTCAGTACGTGATAATTCATTTTTTTCCTGTACTAAACTAGTTTTTTCTTGGTTTTTTTGAGTGATCTCTGTTTGAATCGTTGTGATTGCTTTTTCGACACCACTAATATTTGTTCGTAACATGACTGTTAAGACACATAGTGCGATCACTGAAAAAATAATACTTACTACTGCTAATTTTTCTAAAACAGAAATATGTTTTAGGCGTTTAGCCGGTGATTGAGGGCGTACGATTTCTTGATTTGAATCTGGCAATTGTTGTTCTGGTTGATCAACCACTTCTGGTAAATCATATGGATATTCTTGGACTTTTTTTAATTCTGCCATTACGCTACTCCTCTTTCACTCGTATTTTTTCAGCAATCCGTAATTTTGCACTACGTGATCGATTATTTTCACTTAGTTCTTCTTCTGATGGAAGAATCGGTTTTCGATTAATCAACTTCAGCTCTGGCTGAAATTCTTCAGGAACAACCGGTAATCCGGGTGGTAAATCTTGAACGGTACTGTATTCTTTGAACATACTTTTGACAATCCGATCTTCTAATGAATGGAAGGTGATCACACTGATTCTTCCATTGATTTTTAATAGCCGAATCGCCTGTTCTAATGAAGCTTCTTCTGCACCTAATTCATCATTTACTGCAATTCTTATTGCTTGGAAAATTCGTTTAGCTGGGTGTCCACCTTTTCTTCTTGCTGGTGCAGGAATCACATCTTTAATGATTTCTACTAATTCACCAGTTGTTTGGATCGGATGGATTTTTCTTACTCGTTCAATTTCTCGAGCAATTTGTTTAGAAAATTTTTCTTCGCCATAACGAAAGAAGATTTTTACTAATTCATTATAGGAATACTCATTAACAACGTCATACGCTGACAGAGGTGCTGATTGATCCATACGCATATCCAAAGGAGCATCCTGATGATAACTAAAACCTCTTTCAGCTTCATCTAATTGTGGAGAAGATACGCCTAAATCATACAAAATACCATCGACTTGAGGAACATGCTCTTTTATCTTTGCTTCTAATTCACGAAAATTCGCTTTGATAAAAGTAACCATACCTTTTTCAATGTATGGGGCTAACCGTACTTTTGCATGATCAATGGCTTTTTGATCCTGATCGAATGCATAAAGGTGCCCGTTTGTATTTAATTGGCTCAAAAGATATTCACTATGTCCGGCACCGCCTAGTGTACAGTCTACATAAATGCCATCTGGTTTGATGTTCAAGCCATCTACCGTTTCTTTCAACATGACTGTATAGTGTTGAAATGTCTCAGTCATTAGTCAGCCTCTTCCTATTCTTATAATCCAAAATCAATCATATTTTCAGCAATTTCATCAAAGTTTTCTGCTGCCACTTCAGAAAAATCTTGCCATCGTGCCTCATCCCAAATCTCGATTCGATTGGATACACCAATGACAACACATTCTTTCGTTAAAGCAGCGTAGTTTCTTAATGTACTGGGAATGTTGATCCGTCCTTGTTTGTCTAATTCACATTCAGTGGCCGCCGAGTAAAAAAAACGCACAAAAGTTCGAGCATCTTTTTTCGCTAAAGGCATGTCGTTCAGTTTTGTTTCTAAATTCGCCCACTCTTTCATTGGATAGCCAAAAAGACAGCCATCTAATCCACGCGTGAGAACGAATTGTTCACCTAACTCTTCACGAAGTTTTGAAGGTACGATCATACGACCTTTTGTATCAATATTATGCCGAAATTCGCCCATGAACATTGAAACTACCCCCATCTCTCCACTAACTAAAATTAGTCTACCACAATCCCCCACTTTCTACCACCTTTTATGGGAAATCAGAGAATAACTTTTTTATTAGTAAAAAAAATTTTAAGAATCAAGCTGTAAAAAGTCTTTAAAAAGTCTTTTTACAGCTTGATTGGCTTTTTATCAAAGATACGAGAGAAGATTTAAGACGATTAAAACGACATAAAAACCACTTGTTAACAAGAAAGCTAAACGCCAAGTCATTTTAAGATAACGTGAATAGATAATTTCATCATAGTAATACGCCTGGAATACAGCGATACAAATCGCCATCAACAAAAGTGAAATCATAAAGAAAGGCAGGAAGGAAACTGTCGCAGAATTGCGTGACAATGCATGCATCCCTCCCCATAAAAAAGGAACGGCAAGATCAGGCGCTTTGATTTTAAAACGACGATCTAATGAAAAAATTTTCACTAAAAAATTACAGCCAAACAACACGATGGCTGGAAAGATATACCAAAATAAAACAAGTGGCGTAAAAGTGCCCATCTAACAAAACTCCCTTTCATAGTTGGTTCAAGTATACCTGATGTATTTTACACAACTATTTCATTTATTTTAAATTCATAAAGTTTTCTACTATTTTTACTTCTTAGATAAAAATCTAATCCAAATTGTATGAGTCCACTCCTTTAATACTACCTTTTTCCTGTTCCTAGCCAATCCCATTTTCCAAGCTCTTTCACTGTGTTCTATTCTGATATTCGTTATAATAGATGAAAGAGCGTATTAGGAGGTTCAAAAATGATCAAGTATTTTTCTATCGAGGATCGACAATTGGTCAATACTCAAAAAGAAACAGCAGATACGATTTGGTATTGCGTCGAACGTCCAAGTGAAAATGAAATCCAGCAAATCACACACCAATTTCAAATTCCGTCTGATTACATTACTTCTATTTTAGACGATGCTGAAAATTCACGAGAAGAAGAATTTAATCAGACCAAATTAACAAAACCAGCGTTATTATTATTGCAATACCCGTTTCCAAAAACAAGCCCAAGTGGCTATTTTCAAGTAGATACTTACCCTTTTTCTATTATTGTGACACCTAAAAAAAAGCTTATCACAATTACGAATCATGAACCACTCTTTTTGAAAAAAGTATTTAGTCAAGCTTTTACTGAAAATGATTTACCAGCCAACTTAAATATCTTCATGCAATTATTGTGGCAAATTACTTTTTCCTACAATACTTATCTCAGCACCTTACAATCACAATGCGATGTCTTGGAAAAACAATTGCGTGTCTCAACAGAAAATAGTCAACTGTATCAAATCATGGATATCCAAAAAAGCTTGGTTTATTTCAAAGAAGCAACAACGGCTAACTTGACCACTTTAAAAACCTTAGTAAAAAACAAAACGATTCAAGAAAACCACGCTTTAAAAAATCATCTCCATGATGTGATTATTGAAACAGAACAATCACGCACTACCGCTCGAATTCAATTAAAACTAGTTGAACAAATGAATCAAACCTTTTCAGCGATTGTTTCTAATAATCTAAACAATATTATGAAAATTTTAACTTCTCTAACGATCATCTTAACGATCCCGACCATCATTGGTAGTCTATATGGAATGAATATCAAGCTTCCTATTGCAGGAAGGGACGATGCGTTTTTATGGATTATTCTACTGATGATTTTTATCAGTATCGCTACTGCTTATTATTTAAAAAAGGGAAAGTTTTTGTAACCGTCCCCTTGTGAAGAAAAGTAAAAGGAGTTAAACTAAAGACAACTAAAAAATTTCGAGGTAAAAATTATGCGCGAGAATAAACAAACAAGTACTTTTTCAAAAATCACTAAATTCGTTGTTTGGACCATGTTGATCTTAACGATTGGTTCAGTTGTCTTGACTGCAGTTATGAGTGTCATGTAAGAATGGCTTAAAAACCAATAAGTCCCGCACTTCCTAAAAAGAAGTGCGGGACTTGTTTTTTACCCTGCTAGGAAAGAATGTTCGCTTGCTAGTGGTTCGTTTTTTATAAGAAAGCCAAGTGTCGTTTTAGTTGCTGCCATACAAGTAGCATCTCTGAGTCAAATAACTGTTCATTCTAAGATATCCTCTTCTCTTAGACTGCTCAGGCTTCTACCTATTTTTCTATTTACTTGCTAAGCGTAATAATTCTTTGGCATGCTCGACTGTTAGTGGGGTAATTTCGCTTCCAGCTAACATTCGGGCAATTTCGGTTTCTCGTTGTGTGGGTTGTAGTTCGGTAACCGATGTTTGGGTACGCCCATCAATGACTTCTTTTTGAATATAGTATTGAAAATCGGCAACTGCAGCGACTTGCGGTAGATGGGTAATACACAAAACTTGTGAGTGACATGAGATCTGTGAGATCTTATCTGCAATCGCTTGGGCAACTCGGCCGCTTACTCCTGTATCCACTTCATCAAAAATGATACTAGTCACACCTTGTTCTGAAGAAAAAATAGTTTTTAACGCCAACAACATACGTGATAGTTCCCCACCCGAGGCAACTTTTACTAATGGCTTCAATGGTTCTCCAGGATTTGTGGTTATGTAAAATTCCACTTGGTCCAATCCATTAGCATCTAATTGTCCATTTTTTTCAGATGAAAAACGGACTTCAAACTCAGTGTTTTCCATATATAGACTTTTTAATTCCGTTAAGATTGATTTTTCTAGTTCTTTAGCGATTTTTTTTCTTGTTTTATGCAGTGCTAATGCTTGTTCTTGCAAGAACGTTTCTTTTTTAGTTAATTCCAGTTGCATTTTTTCTAGTTGACCTTCTGAGAAATCAGAAGAATCCAGTTCTTTAGTGATTTCTTCGTAATAATCAAGGATTGCTTCCACTGACTCCCCATATTTGCGTTTCAACTGACGAATCAATTCAAGCCGTTGATTGACTTCTTCTAATCGGTTTTCATCCAATTCCAAAAGATCGATTTGGCGACTCATGTCACCAATGGCATCTTGAAGTAAATAATAAGCACTTTGAACATTCTCAACGATTGCTTCATATTCATTATCTAGATGAGCAATGCTTTGTAGTTCAGAAACAGCTAAACCAACGTTATCCACACTACTGGGTTCTCCCGCACTCAATGCACTATAACCACTAGCAAAACTATCCACGATCTTTTGATAATTGCTTAATTTTTCTCTTTCCTCGCTTAACTGTTCCTCTTCGCCAACTTGTAAATCCGCTGCTGCGATTTCTTCTTGTTGAAAATGAAGCATGTCGATCCGTTGAACAAATGATTTTTCATTTTGTTGGACTTTCCGCATTTTTCGTTCGAGCTCACGATAGATAGCATACTCTTTTTGATATTTTTTCTTTTGTTGTTGAAAAGTACGATCACCAAAACGATCCAATAAATTTAAATGGGCTTCTGGTTGTAATAGCTCCTGGTGTTCATTTTGTCCTTGAATATCAACTAGATAACTTCCGATCCTTCTAAGATTTGCCAGCGTAACAATATGTCCATTGACTCGGCAGACATTTTTACCCGTTAATGCCATATCACGACGAACAATCAAGTTATCACCATCTGATTCGATGCCAAGTTCTTCCATCAATTCAGTAAATCCTTCTTGACTTGGCCATTCAAACAACCCTTCTAAGATACACTTATCGGCTCCTTGTCGAATATAATCACTGGAGCCTCTACCACCAGCCAGTAATCCAAGGGCATCAATGATAATCGATTTACCTGCCCCGGTCTCGCCAGTTAGAGCTGTCATTCCTTTATGGAAAGACAAATGCAATTCCGGAATAATCGCAAAATTAGTAATACTGATCTCTTGTAACAAGGCAACCACTCCTCAACTCAAAGGTAATGTAAAAAATCCATTTTCAATGCAACTGCATCTTCTTCTGTTCGTGTGATCATCAACACATTATCGTCATCATTAATGATGGAAAACAATTCTTTTTTATATCGTTTATCAATTAAATTAGCCGCAGCAGAAGCGTTGCCTGGTAAAGTTTTTAAAATGACGAATTTTTCCATTTGATCAACAGCCACAAATGCATCTTTCAATAACTTTTCTAATTTCGTACTAACGTCTTCAGTAGTTTCTGCAGGAAGACTATAGCGATAACCTCCATCAGCTGCAGGAACTTTGATGAGTTTGAGTTCTTTGATATCTCTGGAAATCGTTGCCTGCGTCACTGAAATCCCTTTGTTTTTCAGGATCTCCACAAATTCTTCTTGTTTTCTGATATCATTTTCATTTAGTAGCCGGGTAATCAAACGATGCCGATCTTTTTTTCGCATACGTTCTTCGCTCCTTTACGTATTCTTCCTTACTATGATAGCTTATTTCAAACGCTTAATAAAGAAGAATCCGCTGTCTTCTTTATTGCTTGCCCGTCATTATTTGTGGTTAAACTGGTTGTGGGCTTCTTGGACGATCTTTTCGGGTGCCACATCTGGAGATAACGTTCCTTGATCAGAAACTTTTTTCAAATGGGCTAAAAATTCAATGTTCCCCTCTCCACCGGTTATTGGCGAATAACTTAAATCTAATACATCATACCCATGCATCGCAGCAAAGTGTAAAATATCCTCAATCACTTGTACATGCGTTTGAGGGTCACGAACGATCCCATTCTTGCCAACTGCTTCTTTCCCCGCTTCAAATTGTGGTTTGATCAAAGCAATCACTTCGCCACCGTCAATTAAAATTTCGTGTAATGGCACTAACATCAAACGTAAAGAAATGAATGATACATCGATGACGGCAATCTCCGGGGTTCCTTCTTGAAAATCTTCTGGTTTGGCATAACGAAAATTCGCTCTTTCCATTACTACAACTCGTTCATCTTGTCTGATTTTCCAAGCTAATTGATTATACCCAACATCCAGAGCATAACTCATTTTTGCACCATTTTGTAAAGCCGCATCGGTAAAACCACCCGTTGATGCTCCAATATCCAATAATATTTTACCTTCTACAGATAAATCAAAGACCTTTAGTGCCTTTTCTAATTTCAATCCTCCACGAGAAACATAAGGTAATTTTTTGCCTTTGATCTGTAATTCACTACTTACAGGGATTTTTTCCCCTGGCTTATCGAAACGTTCATTTTTTTCGTTATAGATCAAACCAGCCATAACTGAACGTTTGGCTTGCTCTCTCGTTTCAAACAAGCCTTGTTTGACTGCTAAAACGTCTACGCGTTCTTTTTCCATTTTTTTCTCCATTTCTATACACTGAATTGCTGAACTAATTGACGTAAAAGTTGCCCATCAAATGAACACACCGTTTGTTCTAACTGATCAATCATTCGATTCGCCGCATCAATCTCATTTTCAAGTGCGCTTTTTGTTTCTTCGATACCTAATAAACCTGGATAGGTCGTTTTTTCCATTTTAGCATCTTTACCAGCTGTTTTACCTAATACTTCAGTCGTGCTAACCACATCGAGCAGATCATCACGGATTTGAAAAGCAAGGCCTAGATGACTGGCTAATTTTTGTAGGCTAGCTAAAACTTCCTCCGGTTGGTTTGCTAATACTCCTCCCGCTAATAAAGCGTAGTGCATCAAGCGACCAGTTTTTCTTTCGTGGATAAACATTAATTCCTCTAATGTTAATTGTTTTGTTTCTCCCTCGATATCCGCTGCTTGACCAGCAACCATCCCTTGGGTTCCCGCATTGATTGCTAATTGTTGCAGCAGTAAAAGTTTTGGTGAGTGCGCTAAATGAGCCATACTGATGAGTTGAAAGGCACCTGTCAATAACCCATCTCCTGCTAAAATAGCCAGCGCTTCCCCGTAGACTTTATGGTTTGTTGGTTTCCCGCGGCGTAGATCATCATTGTCCATTGCCGGAAGATCATCGTGAATCAACGAATACGTGTGGATCATTTCCAAAGCAGCTGCTACTTGATAAGTTGTTGTATTGATCGATTCGCCAAACGCAGCTACTGTACTAAGTAAAAGCAAAGGACGAATCCGTTTGCCTCCAGCGCGAACGGAATAAAGCATACTTTCTTTCAACTGTTCATCAGAAGTGTAGTCATTTAGAAAAGAAACAATTTCTTCTTCTACAGAAGATAGATGGATCGTTGAAAAATCAGCCAACTTCATTATGCTTCCTCATTTCCTTCAAAAGTAACTTCTTCATTTGCCTCTGACATCATTTTCGTCAAGGTTTTTTCAGCTTTAGTTAAAGTATCTTGGCAATGTTTACTTAATTCCATTCCTCGTTTAAAAGCATCTAAAGCAGATTCTAAAGGTACATCACCTTGTTCTAATTCCATGACAATTTTTTCTAATTCTTGTAATGATTCCTCAAATGTCGGATTTTCCATATTGATCATTCTCCTTCTTCTACTTCTTGTACCGTAGCATTCACTTGTCCGTCTTGGTAATGGATCGTGATCGTATCCTCAGGCTTCATCTCTGTCACACTTTTCACGACACGACCTTCGATTGTTGTGTAATTGTATCCTCGCCCCATGATTTTCAACGGACTAAGCAAATCTAATGATTGAATCGCTTGTTGGAAACGTTGCTGCTGGCTCTGCATATATTGTTCCATTTTTTCAGCTAACCGCTTCTCTAAGTAGTCTGTTTCTTGCTTGGCAGATTTCACTCGATAAGTCGGTGCAACTTGTGCCAACTGATGGTTCAAACGAACCGTTTGTTTTTCTTTCAAATGATAAATTTGTTGTGTCGTTTGGAGCAAGCGCTGTTTGAACTGATCAAGCTTAATTGTTTGTCCTTCATACAGACGTTCCGGTTGACGGAAAACATATGATTGTTTTGCTCGTTCAAAACGTTCTTGTTTGCGTTGAATTTGACGCAAAAAGGCCTGTTCAAGCCTTGCTTGCCGTTCTTTCAGCTTCAACAATACTTCAGATAAAACAGGAACAGCTAATTCAGCTGCCGCCGTTGGTGTGGCTGCTCGTACATCTGCTGCTAAATCAGCAATAGTAGTATCCGTCTCATGTCCAACTGAAGAAATCACAGGTGTTCGTGCCTCAAAAATGGCACGTGCTACTCTTTCTTCATTAAATGGCCACAAGTCTTCAATCGATCCGCCGCCACGTCCAATGATCATCGTGTCGAAATCTCCCAGTTCTTCAACACGACGGATATTTTCAACGATATTGTCAGCTGCTTGATTTCCTTGCACCACCGTTGGGAATAGGACGAGTTGGGCGATGGGGTAACGTCTTTTGACAGTTGTGATGATATCTCGGATAACTGCACCGCTTGGACTGGTCAAAACTGCAATTCTTTTTGGAAAACGTGGAAGAGCTTGCTTATGTTCCGGCTTAAAAAGACCTTCTTTTCGCAATTTTTCTTTTCGTTCTTCTAATTCTTGATATAGCGCTCCTACACCATCAGGTTCCATGTGTTCAACGTAAATCTGATAAGAACCAGAAGCTTCATAAAGAGAGATCCGTCCGACAACTAATACTTTCATCCCTTCTTTAGGTTGAAAACGTAATTTTTGAAATGCACCTTTGAACATGATCGCCGATATTTTCGCATGGTCATCTTTTAAACTAAAATATTGATGTGCATTTGCTCTCAAACGAAAATTCGAGATTTCACCTGTTAAATAGACCCTTTCAAGATAAGGGTCTACATCAAATTTCCTTTTTAAATACTTGGTTAATGTGGTTACTGTTAAATATTCTTGTGTCATCTACTCACCTGCTTCAGCAGCCAGCACGGTTTGATACATCAGCATCGTAATCGTCATAGGTCCTACTCCTTTAGGGACTGGAGTGATATAGCTTGCTAAAGGTTCTACTTCATCAAATTTTACATCACCGATCAATTTCCCATGCTCATCACGATTCATACCAACATCGATCACCACTGCGCCTGGTTTGATAAATTCCTTAGTAACAAAATGGCCTCGCCCAATCGCTACGACTAAAATATCAGCTTCTTTTGCAAGTTCAGCAAGGTTAGCCGTTTTTGAATGAGCAATCGTTACTGTAGCATCTGCCATCAATAATAATTGTGCCATTGGTTTCCCTACAATATTGCTACGTCCGATCACCAGCGCCCGTTTCCCTGCCAAATCGATATCATAAGCTGCGAACATTTTCATGATGCCATATGGCGTACAAGGAATCTTATCCGGGTTACCAGCTAATAATCGTCCTAAATTCATTGGATGAAAACCATCTACATCTTTTTTAGGATCAATTGCTAATAAGACTTTTTCTTCATCAATGTGTTTCGGCAATGGCAACTGAACAAGAATCCCGTGAAAATTTGGGTCTTGATTATATTTTTCGATTTCAGCTAACAACGTTTCTTCAGAGATCGTGCTTGGGTAACGTTCAACTTTTGAATGGATCCCGATTGATTTTGCAGAACGTTCTTTATTACGTACATAAACCTGACTGGCTGGATTTTCTCCTACTAATAAAACGACCAATCCGGGGGAGATCGATTTTGTTTTTAATTCGCTCACTTTTATCGCAATCTCTGCTTGCATTTTTTCAGCTAGTTCTTTTCCATTAATCAATTCTGCCATACGATCACTCCCAGATTTTTTTGTGCTTTCATTCTACCATAGATAAACAAGCTTTTAGAACCCGTTTCCTTGTTTTCATAGAAAAAAGCTGGGACTATGCCCCAGCTTCAATCTCTTTTAAAACATTAGATAATACACCGTTGACAAACTTACGTGATTGATCATCACTAAAAGTTTTGGCTAATTCAATGGCTTCATTCAATGCGACTGCGGATGGTACATCTTCAATGTACTTCATTTCAAAGATGGCGATACGCAAGATGATCAAATCCATCTTAGAGATACGATTGATGCGCCAGTTTCCTTTGAGGTGCTTCTCAATGGTTTGGTCTAATTCGCCTTTTTTCGCACACACACCGCCAACCAATGTATCTAAATAAACAGGAACAAACTCTGACTCCTCTTCATTGATCATTTCTTTGTGATCCAACTCAATTGCATGGAAAATTGCGTCTTCTTTGGTCAAATCAGCATTAAAATCTAATGGAAATAATGCTTGTAAAGCCATTTCACGAATTTCGTGTCTTGATAATTCTTTATTCATTTTCTTCCTCTTCGTCTTCAAAAAGTTCTTCAATTGCTGGTTGTTCTAGTTTTTCCGGTACGACTGCTACCACATGAACATTGACTTCTGCTAAAGCAATGTCTGTCATGAAAAGAACTTGCTGATTCACGCGTTCTTGCATTTCCATCGCTACTCTGGGAACAGAAACCCCATATTCTAAATAGCAATAAAGATCTACTTTTAACCCATCTTCATCATTTACTAAATAGACACCTTTACCATGCGCTGCACGCCCTAATAATTCCGTTACGTTGCTGGCAAATGTTCCACGCATCCCATAAACGCCTTCTACTTTTGAAGCAGCGATACCAATAATCACTTCAATGACTTCTGGCGCAATGACAATTTCACCAAGCTCTTGAGTCGCATTCAAAACTAAATTTTTGTCCTCTGCCATTTTATCTATTCCTCCTTTTGCCTCTACACAGATTGTTGCCTACGAATGAACCGTTCTTTCACTTATTCTTCATTCGAAACGTATAAAGGTAAACTGTTCACTTGCCTATTTGAGAGTCTTTTTCTCAAACAAATTACGCTTTGTTTTCAAAGCTTGCTGTCTTCTATAGTGTATCATTAAATCAAGTGATTTTCTATAACAAAGTCTGAGTGAATGATGCTTTAGGCTACGCTCATCATAAAATAATCAACTCTTTTGGTGAATGCGTCAACACGCGATTTCCATCAGAAGTAATCAATAAATCATCTTCGATTCTAACGCCACCGATACCTGGTAAGTAAATGCCTGGTTCGTCGGTAATAATATTTCCTGGAACAAATTGTTTCTCAGCTCGAACTGAAACATTGGGTCCTTCATGGATCTCTAAGCCAATTCCATGTCCTGTGGAGTGTCCAAAAGCTTCGCCATAACCATGTTTCGTAATGTAATCTCTAGCTACAGCATCTAGTTGCTTACCGGTAACTCCTGGTTTAGCTACTTCCAGAACTGCTAGTTGGGCTTCAAGAACGATTTGATAAATTTCTTTTAATTGTTCTCCTGGGTCACCAATCGCAAATGTTCGTGTCATATCAGAAACATAACCTTCATAGTAGCATCCAAAATCTATTGTGATCAAATCGCCTTGTTCAATGATTTTTTTGCTAGCAACTCCATGCGGCATAGCTGAGCGTAAACCACTAGCAACGATTGTTTCAAAAGAAACACCTGACGCTCCAAGTGAACGCATATAAAAATCTAATTGGTTGGCAACTTCGATCTCTGTCATTCCCGGTTGAATCATCTTGAGAATATGGTCATATGCCAAATCTGCAATACTACAAGCTTTTTCAATAATCGCAATTTCTTCTTCGTCTTTGATTTCTCGAAGTTCTTCAATCATGCCCGAAATAGGAATCAGTTGCGCATCAATGATCTCTTCTAATACCGAATATTCTAAGAAGGAAACAGTTGTTTCTTCAAAACCAAGTTCACGTAGTCCTTCTTTTTGAACTAAGTCAGCTACTTCTTCAAAAATCGGTCCTACATTTTTGATGATCTCAAATCCTTGAGCTTGAGCTGCTGCTTGCTCGGTATAACGAAAGTCAGTAATAAAAAAGGCTTTTTCCAATGTGATGACCGCTAAGCCTGTCGTACCAGTAAAATTAGTCAAATAACGAAGATTATAAGGACTAGTGATCAAAAATGAATCTAAATTTTCTTCTTGCATCTTTTTACGCAATTTTTCTACTCGTAGCATCATAAATGAAATTCCTTCTTTCTTTGCTCTCTTTTTTCTATTATAGCAAATTTTCTTTCTGACACAGCAGATAAAACAAATTTTCTTAATAAACTTAGTAAAACAAAAATAGTTAAGACAAATCAGTTTCAGATCTGCCTTAACTATTTACTTCTATCTGCAAAACTATTGGCTAAGCGTTAATCTATTTGATTATGATCGTTTCCCAAAAAAGAATGAAACAACTGCCACTAAAATAACTGCGCCTAAAATTGATGGAATAAGTGCCATACCAGCTGCATGTGGTCCCCAGTTACCAAAAATTGCTTGACCGATACTTGAACCAATCAATCCAGCAATGATATTTGTGATACAACCCATAGAATTTCCTTTACTGGCAATTGCTCCAGCAATGGCTCCGATGACTGCACCAACGATTAAAGTCCATATCCAACCCATACTAATAACCTCCTTCTTTACAGTTTCATTCTAGCATAGGAAAATTATTAGGAGCAAATGATTGAACCAGCGTTGAAGCTGACCTAGATAATGACACCGCACACAAAAGAAAAAGCGAAACACAAAACAAAACACGAATGACATGCTGCGAAGAGCATCCATTCGTGTTTTTCTACTTGCGTTTGAAGATACTTTTGACACCACGTTTCACTACATCAAAAAAGCTCAAGGATTGAACCATACGACTAGGATCTACGTATTTTCTGATAGCGCGAAGTACTTTTTTGGGTTCTTTAGAAGAAAATGTATATGTACCATTTTTCTTTGTTTGAATGGCATAGCGCGGAATCCATTTTCCTTTGAACATAACGGATGCGATGACGTAATCAATCTCTTCCCAAGGGATTTGAACAAATTTCCGAGTGTCTCTTGCATGATAAAATTCGAATCCTCGGTCTCCAATCATGATTTTCCCATAATCAGTCAAACCAGTAAACGCAGTGGCATCAATTACCAAATCAACTTTTGTATTGATTGATTGAACCATTTAATCACTCCTATTATTTTATCTATCTAGTATACTATCGTTTCAATGTTGAAATCTCAAGCAGCATCTACTTTTTGATAAAAAAAGCTCGGGGCTACGCCCGAGCTAGATTCTTATTATAAAAGACCAACAACATGGCCAACTACACCGACAACGAATAGACCTAAGATAATGACAATTGGAGAAACTTTTTTCTTCAATAACCACATGCATAGTAATGTCAATGCTAAAGCAGCTAACCCTGGGATCAATTGATCTAAGTTATCTTGTAAAGTTGTTACTTTTTCAGGACTAAGTGCTAGACCACTGTTTACTTGTTCAAAAGCACTCTTGATTCCTTCGCCACCAGCAGGTAATTTATCCCACTCAACGTAAGCACCTTTATCTAACTTAACAGTTGATACAACTGGCAAGAATTTAATCGATACCCACCGCTGTACTAAGGCGGCTAATACGAACATCCCTAAGATAGATGCACCTTTTGTTACGTCTTGCAATAATCCACCAGATAAATCATCTGTGATTTTAGAACCAGCTTTGTAACCAAATTCTTGTGTATACCACATGAATGACCAACGAATAATGTTCCAACCTAAGAAGAAGATGATTGGTCCAAGAATATTACCACCCATTGCTAGAGAAGCACCAAGAGCTCCTAACATCGGACGAACAGTAAACCAGAATACTGGGTCACCAACACCAGCAAGAGGTCCCATCATACCAACTTTAACCCCTTGGATCGCTACATCGTCAACTGGAGCGCCATTTGCGCGTTCTTCTTCTAATGCTAGCGTAACACCCAAGATAGGTGAAGCAATATATGGATGTGTGTTGAAAAATTCTAAGTGACGTTTAAGAGCTGCTGTGCGCTCTTCTTTCGTTTTGTATAATTTTTTGATTGCTGGGATCATTGAGAAAGCCCAACCACCATTTTGCATACGTTCATAGTTCCATGAACCTTGAATGAAGGTAGAACGCCATGCAACAGCTAAACGGTCTCTTTTAGATAAAGTAATTTTTTCTTCTGCCATTTTTATTTTCCTCCTTCAAGATTAATAGTCATTCAAAATGTCGCCTAGAGGGTCACCTGAGTTGCTTCCTCCGCCACCATTTGAAGAGCCTCCCATTTTAGAAAGGTTCAAGTAGATAAGAGCTAAAGCAACACCTAAAGCACCTAGGGCAATCAATGTTAATTGAGTAATTGCAGCTACAACAAAACCGATAACGAAGAATGGCCATACTTCTTTAGTTGCCATCATGTTGATTACTAATGCGTAACCTACAGCAACAACCATTCCCCCACCAATAGCCATACCGTCTGTTAACCATGCAGGCATTGATTCTAAGAAAGATTGAACAGTTTGAGCTGGGATGAATAATAATGCTCCAGCAGGAATTGCAATACGGATACCTTGTAAACATACTGCAATGATGTGCCACATTTCAACTTTGCGGATGTTACCTTCTTCAGCAGCAGCATCCATCAAGTGAACGATAGGAACAGCGATTGTACGTACGATCATTGTTAAGAACAAACCAGCAACAGCAAGTGGTACTGCGATAGCAATAGCTGATGGAACGCCACGAACACCTTGACCACCTAATACTAAAATAATTGCAGATGCAACTGATGCCAATGCAGCATCTGGTGCTACAGCAGCTCCGATATTTGCCCAGCCAAGAGCGATCATTTGAAGAGTACCACCTAATACGATACCTGCTTCAAGGTTACCTGTTACTAAACCTATTAATGTACATGCCACTAGAGGTTGATGAAATTGGAATTCATCCAGAATCCCTTCCATCCCTGCTAGAAAGGCAACGAATACGACTAAAATCATTGAAATAATAGACATGATAAGCCTCCTATAAATATTAGTTTTTTGAATTATGCTTTAGATAATTCAGACTTAGCTTTTTTAAGAATTTCGTCCATATTGTCGCGAGAGTCATTTGGTACTTTACGTACATCAAATTTAACTCCTTTGCTTTCTAGTTTTTCAAATGCCTCTACGTCTTCAGGGCCCATTGATAAAACTTTACTTACGACAACTTTCCCAACTGAGTGGGCCATTGAACCTACGTTTAATTCTTGGATGTCAACGCCGCCTTCAACAGCTGTCAACACGTCTTCAGGATTTTCAAACAATAGCAAAGCTTTTGTATTCCCAAATCTTGGATCCTTAGCAACTTCGATCATTTTAGAAATTGGGATAACGTTTGCTTTAACCCCTGGAGGAGCAGCTTGTTCGATCAATTTCTTACGTAAATCATCTTTTGATACAGCATCTGAAACAACGATGATCCGATTTGGTTGAACAGCTTTTGTCCATGCAGTAGCAACTTGACCATGTAATAAACGTGAGTCAACACGTGCTAAAACATATTTAATCTTACCGTCGCCAACTACTGTTCCTTCAGGTAACGCACCTTTAGGTTGTCCATCAGAAACTTCTGCTTTTGGTGCTTCTTGTGGTTCAAGCTCTTCTGGCTTCACTTTCACACCATCTTTTGCTGTTTCAATGATATGTGCTGCAATTTCTTGAGCAGATTCCATTGAAAAACGTGACGCATAAGCTTCGATCAACATAGGCAAGTTCAAACCACTAACAATTGCCCATTTGTCTTTGTGTTCTTCAAACAATGTGTTTGATTGATTGAACGGTGTTCCGCCCCATAAATCAACTAAGAACAATACTTCGTCTTGATTATCAAAAGAAGCAACAGCCTCTTCTAATTTGGCTCTCAAGTCATCTGGACCTTCGCTTGGTTTTAAAATGACTGCTTTGACGTTTTCTTGTTCGCCAAAAATCATTGAACCTGATTGCAAGATACCTTCAGCAAATTGTCCATGACTTGCAAGGATAATCCCTACCATATTTATACCTCCTACTTCTTTTTGTTGTAACAAATCAAATATTAAAATAATTGCTAACCATTACAACAGATGAATTTGACCATTTTCCAACAACAATATTATGCCTTTTTGGCTTTTGCTAGTAATTCCATCAAAAGGATCTTTCTATCTGCGGGTACTTTGCGAATTTCTAATTCTACACCTTGCTGATTCAAGAATTGGAACGATGCAATATCTTTATGGTCGACTGACACAAAATTTGTAATCATCGTCTTCCCCTCAGAAAAACTCATCCCACCGATATTCAATGAATCCAGCTGTACACCACTTAAGACAATTTTCTCAACGTCTTGAGGATTAGTGAATAAAAGCATCACTTTCGTCGTTGCTAGTAAACCGCTTTGATAAACTTGAATCATTTTTTTCACCGTGATCACATTTGCGATGATCCCCGGTGGAGCAGCTTCTTTTAAAAGAAACTTTCTCAATTTATCTTGGGCTACTAGATCACTAATAACAATGATGCGTTCCACGCCGGTCAATTTTGACCAGACCGTTGCAACTTGTCCATGGATCAAACGATCATCTATACGCGCTAACCGAATATCCATCAGCAAATCTCCTTTTGTTAAACTACTTCACAGAAACCCCTCTCATTTTCTGTGTGTATAACCATCTATTGGCACATTTATATAAAAGCAAGAACCGTGCCAACTTTTTATCAATACACTAAAGGGTTTTAAGGCGTTTCGAAGCAATACACAAAAAAGATACACTAATAACAGTGTATCTTTTTTGTGTATTTTTCATTTAGTGTATTCATTTTTTGCCAATTCATTACGAATCAGCTTGAATGAATAATAAACTTCAGATGAAGGTGTTTCAAATCTGATGGTCTTTTCCAACGGGGATAACAATTGTTGGATAGACGAAAACAATGGATCTTCCATCGCTTTTTCCAGTTCGTCTGATTCAACATTCAATGGCTCGTTTAATAAAATCCGTTCAATCATCCCCACTGTGTGTAAAACTAAATTGATTTTAAAACTATATCCATGATTCTCAATCGATAGCTTCTCAGACACTTGATCACTAAAATTCCATAAAGGATCAATCAATTTGGTTCCATTGATAAATGTAAAATTTTGTTCAATAAATTTCACACAAGTCTGTTTTGCAGTTTCTTCACTCAATGGCACTTCTTCTGTTTCATCTAATTCTGCCTCAAGTAATAATTGATCTAAAATCAACTCGATATTTTGATCGATAAACCGCTCCAATGGAATAAATGGCGCAGCAATCTGCGGATCTGTAATTCCAGTAGTCGCAATAATTTGGTAATTTTCGATTAATTTAGGCAATTCATTTTCCAATTCTAAAACAGAGAGTGCCAAAACAGTCAACTCGACATCTTGCCGTTTACTTACAGAACGTTCGATCAATTCTTTGATTCGTTGTGCGGTTCCTTCACCAGATGCACAAATAGCTAAGATGGCTTTTTTTCTGAGTGCGGTCGGTTCAGGTGTTTTTTCCATCGAAATTTCTGCATAACCACGGAAATTTTTCAAGGAATCGTATAACATATCTAAATCCGTACCTAACACAGAAACTTTGCGAACCGTCTCTAATACCAAAGAGGTCGTCACCATGTCAACTGTCCGCACAGGAATTCCTGTATCTCGCTGAATCTGAGAATTAAATGAAGCAAGCGAACCCATATCCACTAATAAGATCGTTCCACTGCCTTCATCCACCTCTTGTACCATTCGTTCGATCCGACTAAGCGCCGTTT
Organism: Enterococcus sp. AZ077; assembly: GCF_051714965.1. Lineage (NCBI taxonomy): Bacteria > Bacillati > Bacillota > Bacilli > Lactobacillales > Enterococcaceae > Enterococcus > Enterococcus sp. AZ077. Next base: position 773,528 of record NZ_JBIOSX010000001.1, on the reverse strand, counting down.
TAGGATCCATATCCAATGGCATATCGACCGCTCGTACATTGTCTGCATCTAATAATTGTTGGACCACTTGAACCATGCTGCTTGCTGTACTATTACCATGTGCTGCCACGACTACCCCAATACGACCGCTTGCTTGATTTGCCCTTAGCGACACAAGCAAGACAGTGAGATAGTAATCTTCGCTATCTGGAATCGTTACTTGGAAATACTCCTCAATATACTTTCTAACTTCTTTCGCTACTTCATATTCCACTGGAAAATCAATTGCCATTTCACGTATATTATCATTCGTATGGCGCTCTTCACCGATATTGATTCTTTTTAAAAAAGAACTGATATGCAGACTCATTGCGTAGATAAAATTTTGCTGAAACTCATATGGCAAGGCATTTTTTACCATTATATATATTTGATTGGTGACTTCGATGATTTTAGGATCAACAAACTCAGCTAGTTTATTATCGGCATTGAATGAGAATCCATGATCCTTGTAAAAAGATTTCAAATGGATGTTGATATCCGTTGAAATAAAATGATTGATGGCTTCTTGATCTAATCCGTCAGACTTTAATAGCGCTGCTTTGTCCCCAATAATGTCATAAAGATTATAGGGTAGTTCATAAGAATCAGATTGAATCTTCATGATTGTGTCGTTAGGATACACCGTAATTTTGGGCTCCAATAGCTTCGATAGTTCGGACATCGCTACTCGATTACTTGCTAATTGGATCAATCCACTTCTAATCCCTTCCGTCAAATCATCGATCGTAATCGAGATTTCAGGAGAATTGATATGATTTAAAAAACCACGAGCGCAAATCAATTGGATATTCGATTTCAACTGACCGATGTTCCCATAGGTTACACTACCGATCAACGCTTTAACAACATCTTCAGTTAGCGAAATTTGCCGCTGGATACGGTTGGCTTCATGGGCGATCATAATTTTAACCAGGTCGATTTTTTCATTTGCAGGGCGTTTTTCAAAAGATGGCAACTTGATATTGATCGGTATTCTTCGAACAAAGGTCTCTAATAGAGAAGAACCAGGATCCTCAGTTGTTGCACCCACGATCCGAACATTTGCTTCATGAGATTTTGTTGTTTCTCCTAATCGACTATAGGTACCATGATCCATGAAGTAAAAGATCATTTCTTGCCCTTCAGGTGGTAACCGGTGAATTTCATCTAGGAACAACATTCCTCCATCTGCTTGGTCAATGATTCCGGTTTTTTCCTCTTCTGCTCCAGTAAAAGCACCTTTGACATATCCAAACAAGTGACTCATCAATAATTCCGGGTTATTAGCGTAGTCGGCACAGTTAAAGACGATCAACTCGTTGTCTTCACTAATGACGTGATTGGCTTTGGCAAAATGAAACATCGCATGTGCAAAGTAGGTTTTCCCCGATCCAGTTGGTCCAGTGATCAAACAATTCAGACCTCTCGGCGGATATAAAATGGCGGCTTTCGCTTGCTCAACCGAGTTTTTCATACTCCCATTTGCGCCAATGATCTTAGCAAAAATATCTTTCGTATCAATCTGAATCCTTGCTTTTTCTACTGGTACTCTTTCTTCTTTATAGCTTATGACATGTTTGGCGGTCGGTTGTTCATAGGCAACATTTTTTTGATATATGTAACGTACAGGTCGTCCATCGGTTTTCAACAATTTTCCTTCACGTACCAACTGATTCAAATCTTTACTACTATTGGTCCGTTGGATTCCTAAAACCTCAGCTATCTCTTTCGTTGTGACCCCCTGATCATATTCAATCGGTTTTAGATGAGCCGTTTTTTCTTTGACATACGTATAAATTCGATCAATGCGCTTCGCCATTTGGTTTCGCCCCTTTTTCATTAACTGGCTTCAAAACATAATACTATAAATTTAATTCCATTTCGTCAACTATTTACAGTAAATATCTCTTATTAAAAGAAGTATTGACTGGATCAGCTACTCTTTGTCTCATTAGAATTATCCAAAAACGTCCCCTTCAACTTAAAGCTTTTCTTTAAAATGATCGGATCGAAGTGCTTGCGCCGATAAACCATTTTATCTATTGTAATGAAACACAGACAAAAAAGCTCTCCTCTTAATCAACAAGAGAGAACTTTTTTCATTGAGTTTAGTTCATTGTTTATTCAATTTATTCTGTTTATTGAGTGCTCGGATAAACAATCACTTCCAATTCAATATTTTCTAGTGAACTTTTATTAACTCCGATCGTATAACCTAAACACTTGTCTTCTATAATAATACGCTCATCATACCATCTAATTATTCTTCATTTTTACTATCAAGTATGGTCAAAGTACGGTCATAAAAAAAGCTTTTAAAATACCCATTTCCTTTTACCAAATTATCTGTTTTTTCAGGAACATTAAAATAGAGAATTTTGTTTAACGGCTTATGGACCCACTTCATTCTGCACAAAAAGAAAATACATATAGTTACTATTAGAATCGTAATACTCTGCGGTACACCAAAACTTTTAATAAACAAATCCAAATGAAGTTTATCATTCACTATTCTGACGATAGGTATATGCAACATATATATGATTAAGGATAATTCTCCAAAACTCGTAATAAACAGTCGTTTATTACTTATCAAAGCAACCAAACTACTGATTATAAGGAAGACTGCAATATAGTAAATAAATCGGAAAAAACCACCATAAAGACCTACTAATTCGCTTACATTCGCATAAGCATTTCTACCGGTCAAAAATCCCATCGTCAGCGAGGTGCCATATAACTTAAAATAAACGACAAAAAAACTTCCTGACAAAAGGAACAACGCGCACAACTTGATCTTAAAATTGTTTAGATAATTTGACATTTTTTGATAATCAATTAAGTATCCAGCATAAAAAAATGGAAAGAAAGTTAAGATTCTTGAAGAACATAGAAAATCTCCCAAATTTGCATCATATCCTGCCAAACAACCAATTACAACAGCTATGCCTAGCACCCAGTATTTGTCATATCCATCAATAACCATGCTGATTAATTGAAAAGCAAAAATAGCAAAACAATACCACGGCAGTCCGCTTTCTGTTAAAAAGGAAAAGCTTAAAGAACCTGAAGAGAGAAAAGTGCTAATCAAAAATATAATTTTTAAAATGAAAAACCATTTGAGATATCTAAAACTTTTACGGAAATCTTTGTTACGAATTGTATTCTTGCTGAATAGACCAGAAACAAAGATGAATGCTGGCATATGAAACATATATATCCAATAGTTAATTTTCATTAACAAGTCGCTCTTTTGATTCGCCCGATCAATTAAATGACCTACTACAACCAGGAAAATTAATAAAGCCTTTAAATTGTCCCATTTATACAAACGCTTTGAAACGTTATTTAAATTCATTTTTTCATTCATCACTCCTTTTTAAATCCCAGTATACAATACAACATTCACAAATAGTAGTGATTTTTTCCACTCATATATTGTTATACTTCAAACGAGAAACGTTTTTTATTTTTTTCAAACCGATCATTTAGAATGACGTTCGTTTTTAATATGTAATTTCCATTTTAACTAATGATAAGCACAGAATTTTGAATAAAAAAGTAAAGAATGGTATTGATTTTTATATTTAAGCACCTTTTTTGTCAACCGTTTTCATTAAAAGTCATAAAAAAAGCTCTATCCTTTACGTAATAAGGGATAGAGCAAACTGTTCATTAAGCTTCTTGAGCTACTGGATAAACAGACACTTCTAGTTTTGCATTTCTTGACTAATTCTAGTTAACTCTAATTGCTTTAATATCAACGTTTATAAAGTTTTTCAGTTACTAATATTTTCTATATTTTTCTAAAAAGTATGGTCAAAGTATGGTCATTTTTCATTACGTTTGACACATTTTATTTAACAAGTATAATAATAATTGAAAGTGAATTTAAACAAATATACACCATAAACACAACGTACCTGCGAATACGTTGTGTTTTTTCTTTTTCAAAAAAAAGACGCTTACCGCTGCGAAACAGTAAGCGCCATGTCGGCTCTAATGTTTATCTAGCCAATGACTAAATAATGCCAAAGTTAAACCAATTAACAATGGCAAGAGTACGTGCTCTAAAGTGAATTCAAACAAATTATACACCTTCTTCCACAAAAATCTCTGTGGAAGCGACGAGCCGACATTTTATTATAACATAAAAAAAGAAACGCCCGAAGGTGCTTCGCTGTTTAGAGTTGTAAAATTTGTAAAAATCAACATTAAACAAGACTACTCTTTCGAGTAGCCTTGAACGGATGTCATCATAAATGGAAACGGGTGTGATTGTGCAATATGATGACATCGTTATTCTACCACAATTAAAATTATTGTTTTCTTATTTTTTTCACATAAGTGTAAAAATAGAAAAGACCACCCGAAGATGGGTGATACGGTTGGTATGTGTTGGTTTATGAAGAAATTTAGTATTTATATATAAATTAATTTTATCTTTTGTCAAGCATTTTATATTTACCAGTCAAATTTATTTTGATAAACTATGTATATCTAAAATCTGTTCAGAATACACTAATAAAAGGAGGAAGTCGAGTTGCGTAATGTCAAAGAATATGCAAAATTCTTTTTGCAAAAGGGACTAATTGATACTCCTAATACTTTTGATGGCAACATGAAATTACAAAAACTATTATTTTTTGCAAATTTGATTAACTATTCTAAGCATGAAGATTTACTATTTAAAGAAGACATGCTTGCCTTTGAAAATGGTACAGTAATAGAAGAAGTTAGGCAAAAATACAAGAACGATTACTATTCTTTTATGGAAGAAGCAAAACAATTTCAAGCAAATTTTTCTGAAAAGGAATATGAAGTACTTAATGATACAATCAAAATTTTTGGAAGATTGTCAGCAAAAGATTTATCTAATCTAAATCATGAATTTGATTTTTGGAATATTCGGTTTGAAAATTCAACTTTGTCTACTGGTTACCATGATAAAAAACTAGCTAAGATAACAAAAAATGATATTTCTAAAGAAATCTATAAAATAACTGAAATGTTAAATACATACAATCAAAATTTTATAGATTCTGACGAAACGTTTGAAATTATCAATGGCATAACATTTTATTATAACCCTAATAAAGTTGATTTTGAACAACTGTTACCTCAGTTAGAAATTTTTTCTACTTTATCAGAAAATGATGATGATACTTATTCTGTATATTTAGAAGACGGAGATTTAGTAATCGTATAATGGTTGCAGTTGGTGAAGCATATCTCGGTAAAATTAGTTTTGTTGACGGAGCTAAACCACTATATTCAAGGCCCTATCTAGTAGTAGAAATACTGCCTGATGGAGTTAATGTACTAAATATTTCATCATCTAAAGGTAAAGAACAAAAACTTTTATATAATTCGAATTACGAGTTAAAACAATATAAACCTCCATTTGTAAAACCTAGTTTTGCAAAATTAGATTCAAAAAAATTTATTTCTTTTGAAGAATTACAAACACTAAAGTTACTGCACAATGGTCACAAGTTAAATTCTTCAGACTTAAATAACATATTACAAAAAATAAGAAGCTTTTCTTCGTAAAGAAAAGCTTCTTATTTCTTTATGTACCCTGTAGGACTCGAACCTACGACCGGACGGTTATGAGCCGTCTGCTCTGATCAACTGAGCTAAGGGTACAGGTTATTACCAACAATGTGTTTACTAAAAAGGGGGGAACATTGTTGGCAACCAACCTATTATCGCATAGCTCGAAATATGATTAGTTATGAGTGAGAGTAAAACTATGCGATAACATCACTATTTTATCGAATAATTTTTATAGTTGTCAATACGGTTATATACTACTCCTCAACGAGGAGCTTGTTGAATATCCCTTCAACTAAATAAACTTAATGCTCACATCATTGACTACACTTTCATTATTTGTTTAGAAATCATTTTTCTTTTTTAAAAACTTTTTTTGAAGCCTCTATACTAGAAAAACCTAATAAATTTGCATTTTTTTCTTTACCTGCACATATTGTTTTTATGTTATTTTTAAGATTTTTCCACTTATAATGTTCATTTATTTGAGAAACCAGGTGATAAACAATTAATAATACTATTGCTAATCTATTAGACTGCCTTTTTTCCCCATGTTTATCCTTCAACATAAAAAGAATATTGTCCCATTCTGACTTTTGTATAGGGGTTGTTTTAAGCTTTAAATCAATTATATTTGAATTATGGGCACAAATATTTCTAACAAAATGCAAACATTTCATCCATGAAATAAGTTCGTTTGCTTCACAGGAATAACAAGCGGCGATTTTTTTAAGATTTTTGTTACTCATTATTTCTAACATTCTAATTAGATCTCCAAACATCAATAAGTCTAGTGCTAGCCATATAATAGGAAAACCATCTTTATTTTTATTTCTATTTGTTAAATCTGCAGAGCGAGCATGACGCATAACTTTTAGCAAGTTTTTTTTAAAGTTATATTGTCTCTCTTCAATTTCAAATCTACTAAATTTTGCTCTATTGGTCCAAGATGAAAAGTTTAAATAACCATACGCTCCTAAAGATTCTCCTAAAACTTGCGCTATTTTAGTCTTCAAAGATATCTCTACTTTTTCAATTGCATGCAATAGATTAATTCTTAAATTTTTATCTTGGTAATATCTAGTTAATACTTCTTTAAAAGATATCCCAGTATAATCAACCAGTATTACTCCATTTTCTTTTCGTGTTTTTGATAAAGGTCTAGCAAATTCTTTTAATCTGTAATAATTTATATGTTCAAGTTTTTTTATATCATGTTCTTTTACTTCCATACCTCTTGCAGCAAACAATTCTAACTGCTCTTTGCAGCTCAAGTATAGTGGTTCATCCATCCCTTTTCCTCCAAAAAAAAAGAGCCTCCATGTCAGAGCGTATCTGTCCTTTCGGAAATGGAGGCATTGTCATCTATTGACTAAAATATATCATGAAGAAAATAAAACGTCAATTGCGAAGATTTAATAATAAATCATTTAAAACATACTTAATACACAACATATAGTGTGTATCATGTATGTTATTGGCTGTAGTAAAACATAATGTGCTATATATAGTGTTTTTTGTCTTACTAATAAAAATTTAGTGATAAAAAATAACTTAAATATGAGATATTTATTAAGAATAAATTATATGTACTGCTCCTCAACGAGGAGCTTTTTTTAATATGAAAGTGTCTGACCTGGATAAATCAAATTAGGATTGGATAATCCATTTCGCTGTGCCAACGCTTGATACGTGGTACCTAACCTAGATGCGATTGATGATAAATTATCGCCTGATCGAACAGTGTATGTTCTAGTAGTACTTACTTTTTCGTTTACTTTTAGAACTTGTCCAGCATAAATCATGTTAGGATTGCTCAATCCATTTAGTGATGCTAAAGTTTGATATGTGGTTCTACATTTTGTAGCGATTGAAGATAAAGTTTCGCCATATTGAACAACATGAGTTTGAACAGCTGATGGTTGTTCTGCAACTGTCGTAGAATCTGGTAAAAGTTCTACATTAGATTTGTCGATCCAAGATAAAATATTTGCAAGTAAAACTTTATTGCCATTTACTTGTTGGACCTTGTAGCTTTCACCTTTTACCCATTGTGGGATAGTCTCACCAGTCGCCCACTGATTAGCCGAGAAATTCACTTTAACAGTGTCGCCAGTTTTAATCTCTGATTTTGGTTTTTCACTCGTTTCTTCGCCTGCATTAATTGCTGGTGTATCTGTTTGTGGTTTATCTGAATTAGTATAACCATTATCAGTGATTCCTGTTAAATCGACATTCCCATCCAATCCCCCTGCAATATAAGTAGATGTAAACTGCCAAATGGCAACCCCATCCATACTTGGAAAATAGTTATACAACGGTTCTGGAGTTACATTATAGCTAGGATACCCGGCAATCCATAAAGAGTTAGAAAACTCTTTGATGATTCGTTGATAATCAACGTATTGCAACGTAAAAGGCTTATAGCTGTAATACATTGGTGTATATCCTGCTTGTTTGATACGGCGCATACCATACAAAATCGTTTCTGTATTTGCATTTCTATCAGAACTAGCGCCGTGTTCAAAATCTAAAGCTACAATCGAACCTTTCGGTGTTTGAATCTTAGGCAAGAAATAATCCATTGTATGTTTAGCGATATCCATGTTTCCATAGGTGTCATACCAGATATAGGTATGCGCTCGTTTGCCTTGAGCAATAGCACTTGCTACTTGTGTTTTGTACGTGGACTGCTCGTAAATGCCATTAGCATTATACCCGCCAATTTGAGCAATCGCAAATTTATCATGAGCATAACCAAAACGCCCTTGATCTCCTTGATAAATCGCCCAATCCACACCCTGATCGCCTTTGGCGGCAAAAACATTTATAGGCAACAAAAAAAGAGCTACGAGAGCTCCTGCTAAAATTTTCTTTTTCATTCGTTTACTCCTTATCTTTTAAATTGTACGCTGATACCCCTGTAATTACTCCTAAAAATGTCGCTATAGCATTGATAGTCAGTACTGTCATATCAGTTTCATTCCATCCATATGCTTTGCCTAATGTGGCTACTAATGCAGATAAAGCTGGCAATACTATAAGCACTGTCCATTTAATAATTTGATAATATTTATCGGGTAAAATCATTACTTCTCGCCTCCTTTCATTTCCTGAATATCGTGTTCTGCTTCATTCATCCGTCCTTCTAATAGAAAAGTACGTTCAACAATATGGTTATGCTTTTCAACTTTTTTCTCCAATTGTTCAATTCGATAAATGGTCAGTTTATTTGAAAAAACAATGCCTGCAAACGTACCAACTAACGTTCCTGCAATACTTAAAGCAGAAATAACCGCATCAATACTCATAGTTCACCAACTTTCCAACAAAAAAAGCACACTCCACGGAGCATGCCTTAACTTTCTTTATTAATAATTTTATCTGCTTCTTCCTCTGTAATGCACAACGGAACAAATTGTCGAACTTGATCTGCAGTAAAGCAATTCCAGTCATACATCATTTTGATATCTTCATAGGAATACATATTATTCTCCCCCTTCATTTTTCGATGATTGAAGTTGATCTTTCAATAAATCGATTTCTTTACTGTTTTGAATAGTTGTAAGCATCATTTTTGAATTGATTTGTGCTAAACTATCCGCTTTTTCTTTCAATGCAGTATTTTCCTGTTTAATTGTTACATCGTTTAGCATGAGCTCGGCATTTAGCTGTTTTAGATTGCCGTTCTCGTGTTCCAGTGCCTCGTACATCGCTTTGAGATTGTTTAAATCGTTGTGATCTAGTGCGTTCGCTAACACAATCCATTGATTCAATTTAGGATCAAACATCTGATCAGCAATCGTTAGCGGTTCGCCATCAGCACGTACCCCTTCAAGTGGTGGCTGATCTGTGTAAGGAACGGATACAAGCATGTCGTCCAACACTTTTCCTGCGTACTCTCCGCCAGTACGTCCGTATTTCCAAATGTTTTTCATTTATTTCACTCCTAGTCTATATAGTATTGAATTGGTGCTAAAAACAAGTTGACTGTTCCCCTAAATGAAGGTAGACCGCAAACGCCGTTCGTTCGGATATAAGCCATCCCGCCATTGTCTAAAGTATTACTACTTTGTGGTGGTAACAAGAATTGATACTCATAATTATCAGTTGGATTACTTGGTCTAAATCCTTCTGGAATCGTACAAAAATCTTGTGTACTTAGCGTGCTACCTTTTAATGATCCACGAAACATTACTAGTTTTCCAATTCTCCTGATTTGTCCCTGTTTATTCCAAGAGTGGCCATTGATCGCTGTTAGATTTACCCATCCGGTATCTTCTGGAACTATAGCAACTTCTTTACCTGCAATCTGCAACCCATCCTCAAAGTTTTTTAAACCTTCAACTGACTGTGGTTCGGTTAGACTAACCGTATTATTCAAGCCTTTTTCAGTATATTCAGGAGTGATATCCCAGCTGTAGTCATTCGGATTGTTACTGTCTTTCAAGCCTTCACCGAAGTATTTAAACTGACTAATATTCGGGGTTCGGGTGTCGCCTTTTTCAAATTTAAGCCAGTCTATTTGACACGAGCCAACACTAGTGTTTGGAAGTTGAAATACATCTAAAACATCAGTTACGCCACCATCCATGTGGGCTTGTGTTATTTTAAATGTAAGTTGCCAAACATCAGTTAAACCTTCTACAGGTTTCATATTACCAACACCCATTGTTCCGGCATTTACATAAACGCCAAACTGTTGAGATGCTGGTTTGGTTGCCTTCATAGTAATTGTATAGGTTTGGTTTGCTTGATATTTTTCAGTATTCTTACCTCGATATATATTATACGCACTAGTTTTAATTGGAAATTTAACTGTTGGGTCAGCAATATTCTCACCCAAAGCCACCTTACTCAAATAATGCGGTGCATCGAGTAGATTTGGCTGATATGGTGTGGCTGTTGAACCCCTTTCTAGCTTAATTTCATAGCTTAGCTCTATTTCGCCAGACAAACCTTCTTCTACTAAAACTTGGAAATAGTAGCTATTCGGTTTAGCTAATGCACCTGTAGTAAAAGTTTTTGTGTAAGTTGTAAACTCTTCAGTTAAGCTAGTACTATCCAGGATTAATTCTCCAAGATTAGTTGTGGTAGTATTTTGATTTAATCTATACCGTAAAATTATACGCTTACCACTTTGTGGTACAAAATTTGAAGATTTACGTAGAACATAAGTTATTGTGTAGGTGGTGTTTGAAAGTACAGGTGTCAAATAATAGGTACTATTTTTGTATCCTGCCATAACATATAAATTACTCCCAGAGGTCTTATTTATTTTTAAAAATTTAACACCATCACTTATAGTTCCGTCACCTAATTGAACAGCAAAATCAGAAAAAGAGAGGTTATTCATTAAATTAGCATTCCCACTATAATCATAGTCCCCAAACTCTAAGTTGTTGCTGTACATCTTCTTCAACTTGCCAAGATCACCAATTTGCTTATTGGTTTGATCAATACGATCATTTGCTTTATCAATATTAGTATTGAGAGTTGCGACATCTTGATTGGCTTTCGTGATTTTGTTGTTTGTTTCTTTCAGTTTCCCGTCAATCTGCGTTTCAGATTCCGCAATTTTCTGTTCAATCTCTTGCTTCCCATCAGCTAGAATTTTTTCGATTTTGTCAATGGTCTGACTGAAACCATTGAAATAATAATCTTCTAGTTCTGGCGTACTATCATCGATTGGACTGCGTTTGATGTCAAAAGTAAAACGACCAGCTGTATCTAACGAGCGGTCGTCTGGGAAATCAATATATACGCTACCTTCTACTTTTCCGACATATCCTAAAATATTATCTTCTAATACGATAGAAACAATGCCATTCACACGATCTTCAATGGTGGCAAGATAGTCATGTTTTCCATATCCATCTTCTGCTGTTGCAGACTTAAATATCAGACGAATAGGAACCGTAGTTCCTTCTGGTAGGCTCTGAGGAATTCCATTTTTTCTTACTAACTTCATTCGAAGTTTGGCTGTTCCTCGATCATGCGACCAAAAAACAACGTTTGTATAAATTGGTTGCGTAGTTTCCGCTTGAATGGAAATGATTGAATTGTTAGCTTTATACACCATTAACCCAACACCGTTCCTTTCTTAATGTATAGACCACAACCAGTAACTTTCGTTCGCGTATCAGCAAAGCTAGTGGGCGGCTCGCGGCGTATCAAGCCATCGTCAGATTGCGCACCAACTACATTCTGTGAGCCGGCAATATCACTGATAAGAATCGTTCCCATGAATTTTGCTCTGATAGCAATGTTTTGTTTATAAAAATACGTTCCATTGTAAACATGACACTGTGAAGTGCCATTTATACATATCCCCATTGATGCAGTATTTCGATTATCATTTGCAAATTTACATTTCACAACTGACATATAACCGCTTTGATCAGCTAACAACTGATAGATACTATCTCCGTATTCAGGACCATTAACAGTATCAACAAATTGTAATCCGCTAACCTGAATATAGCCACGGATATAATAAAATGCGATACTTCTAACCTTAACTGGCAAATCTGAGGTTGAAACATCAATGTTATCTATGCTGTCTCTACATCGTACATATACTGATGTCACGTTAACATTTTTAAGAACAGCATCTTCCAAATATATACCGGAATCAATCCATATTGTGACTGATGGGATGGTGATCAAAGGTACTTGGTTGAAAGCCATTTGAATAGTCGCAAACGGATTCTCTTCTGAGCCATCTCCAGTTTGATCGTTTCCTTTATCTGCAGAAACATAAATATTTATTTGTGCGGCTGATCCACCAATAATCTGTTCAATACTATCATTTAACTGTCCTACTTGACTTTGAGTATTTTGTTGTTTACTCTGCACTTCGTCAATCTCTTTCCTAAACAGTCGTTCAGATGCAAGTAATCGGTCTTGAAGAACATTATATGATTGGCCCTTATAATCTACTCGCCCATCCACTACTTCGTTAGGAGAATCACCGCCTGAATGAAGCACGAGATTATCAATACGACTATTCGTTGATTTGTCTTGATCAGACAATTTCTTCTCAAGATCATTGAGGTAGTCAATGTTTTTATTAAATTTCTCTTTCCATTCCGTAGAGATACGGTTACTGATTAATTTTAGTAACCCCATCAAACCACTCCTTTCTTCGTCATTTCAGCAAGTATCGCTGTCATTGTTTTCTTTGTGTTACTCAATGTAATCTCTGGCGGCTTATTTTCCAACGCTGGATAAGTTTTCAAACCCACCACCTGAATATAGGTATTGACACCTAACGGCTCATAGACAAACGCCACGTAATCACCCTTATTAGGCTCTACACGCCATTTCATAGTAACTGTGCCAGTGATTGTTGGATAGTCTTGCAAGTCTGTCTTTAATCGCTCGAGCATGTTCCCTGAAACGGTGTAACGATCATCACTGACTGGACTTTGAACACGTATACCCCATTTTTCCGACTGCTTACTTGTATATGTGATTGGCGTGAAGTAGTAAGTGTCGTCTTCTTTTTTCTTGCCAAATCCTTTTATCTGTGTTTTCAAATTCAAAGTATCAATATCAAATTTCACGGAATCGGTATTGTATTTGTAGCGTATTTGTTCTTCGGTTTTTTTACCATATTCTGAACGAGGGAAGAAAGTAAGGTTTTTATTGTCCGGAATCACTATCGCATCATAGTCTTTCAAAATTTCTTCAACCAGTTTCAAATAGTTCCCATTCCCGAAGTTTTCTTGTTCAACTGGCAAAAACTTCTTGTTCGGATCTACAACATTCCATGTAAATCCACGGTTATCAGGTTCGAAAACATGCGCTAGCAGTTGGTTGATAGAGCGTGTCCCTGTGATTATGTCGTACTGAAAGCCATCTTGCATGGTGTAGTAAATGTGCGTGGCTGTAACTGTTTTTGCGATTGCTGCCCCTTCGGCAGAAACGCCCATTTGTTTCACGATAAACTCTTGTCCATTGAAAAATACTGAATTTTCGTAATCGACTAAATCAAAAGCCAATTCATTGAATTTTGTTTTGACAATAGTGAACGAAATTTCCCACGTTTCGTTCTCTTGCCAATTTTCAATAAATGTACTTTTATCATAGTCAGTCAATATTTCTTTTTTTGTTTTCTCGTAGTCTTGAATAAAAATATCTTTCAAATTCCCACCTACTTATACAAAAAATTGAAGTCCCATTTTGACTCCACTCTAGTAACATTTTGTATTTCAATTTCATTCGTTCCAACCGCTAACGTTATCAAACCTAAATTCGTGTCAATTCCGCAATTTACACCGTTCAACTTCGGATAAACACGGTCTAAAGTCAAAGTTTGGCCTAGCAACGTAGAAAACTTGGGATAGTAGATGAATCGTTCCCCTGTCGTTTTGTTGAAAATAGTCACGTTGCCTTCTGATTCACCTTCCAAAGTGATTTTTAGAGCATGTTCACGTGGATCAATAGCAAAATCGCCAGCATTATAAATGGTAAAATTACTGGTTCGGTGCGTATACTTATAATCTTCCGCAACTAGACCTTGTGAAATTTGCCATTCATCAGACAGCGAAAAATCCGATAACGTGGAAACCATCGATTCGGAACAACCTCTAAAAACAGTGAAAGTCGCCTTGTAAGTTGCATATCTTAGACCAACTTCATTCACTTCTACTGAGTTAGGACGGACAAAATATTTTTTGCCAGGTTCTCTATCTGTAAAAACGTAATATCCTTCGTCATCGAATAGAAACGCATATAATTCAGTTTCTTTTAGTTGATAGTCATACATATTTTTGAATTCAGCATAAAATTCCACTTCGATAGTGAACGATTTAAAACTTTTTTCGACTTCTCTCGAACCGTTTGACCCTGAAAATTCTTGGTATTCTACATTTAATTGTGGAGCTTTTCGTGCAAAAGAAATACACTCTATGCCCAATTTTTCTTTTAGAGATACTATCTCTTGATTTTTTATGAAGCGAAAATCGATTAAATAGCCATTCACTTTATCCCTCCTAACCTGTTGTATATAGCGAACGTTTCAACTGATTACCTAAGTATCCGTTTGTATTGTCTGCAATTGCTTTACCATCAAGTTTGACACTTGTGTCTTTTGCTAAAAGTTTAGATAGCAAGTTATTCTGCTGAATCATCAGTGAAACTAATGTTTCTAACGTTCCGCTCGAATCGCTACTATTATTTACACTTTTTGGTTTTACTCCTAACTTATCTTGAGCAATCGCAAGCAACTGCATCGCTCTTGATCGTTTAGCCTTATCTAACGGAATAATAATTTCTGGCTTGTTTCCTTCTGCGATTTCCGCAATTTGATGTTGGTTTACAATTCCACCGTTTGCGTAACCAACTCCACGATAGGAATTTGTTAGTGAGCCATATCTTGATAGTGCGTATCTGATTGAAGCTAAGATGTTAGATAGTGGGTCAAAAATATTGCTGTTGAATCCTGGCATTGCATACTGTCTGAATGTTGGGTCAATCACTTGGAGCAACCCTTTTGATGGTGTTCCATTTTTGGCGTTAATATCCCAATTGTTAACTGCATTAGGATTACCATTTGACTCTGTACGCATTTGATTTAGTAATGCATTTAAGTTTGCAGTACTGTATTGACCGGTCATTTTCAACGCTCTAATTGCTACATTGCGCCATCTTTCTACCCCACTGCCTCCCACGCTATCTCCTGAAATTTGAGTGTTTTGTGGGTCTTTCACACCGTTTAAATGCACATGATCATAGTGATCTCCATCGGGCCATGGCTCCCATGCACCCGTTGCTGGTTGACCTGATTGTCCTGAACGGTCACGAACCTTGCCATTTGTGATAACATAGCCGATTTTGTTTGCAAACTTCTCAAATGCGTAATTGGCTGCTTCTGTGTATCTAGGGGAACCATTCACGACTCCCGGTAGCGCAATATCAATTGCGTTGTGCTTTCCGTGCGAGTATGGATCGCCCTCTCGATAACCTGAGGTTACTTGAAAGCCTGGGAATTTCTTCATTACTGCAACTGCAACGTCCGCTAAGTATTTGTAAACCCCTTGCATGCCCATTGAAGTGTCTAAACTGCCGCTGCTGAATAGTTCTGTGATTTTGTTCGTCAATGCTTCGGTAGCCTTGCTTAGAATACCTTTACCAACGTCTAAAGGATATTTGACAAGCCCTTCCAGTACGCCAAGACCATTTAATACTTTCCTAGCCAACGCTCCCGGGTCTGTTACAAAATCCCATACATCGCCGACTACATCTTTCAGCTTGTTTCCAACATCTCCAGCAAATCCTTTGACGTTGTTCCATAGATTTCCGAAAAAGCCTGTACCTTTGGCGTATCTATATCTTGGTGCTTTGTTTCCAGTCATATAAGCTGTTTCTTCAGCTGTTAGAACGTGTGTGCCTTTTGGTGCATTCAACACTACATTTCGCCCTCGTGGGATAAATGCTTGTCCGTTAGGTGTGATTACCGCTTCAGCACCTCTACCGTCATTTACCATCATAGGCCCGCCCGGATGACCTCCGTTTGGTGTTCCTTTTGCGTATTGTGGTACGTCCCATTCTTGGAGAGGTTCTGCACCCAGTTTTTCAAGAACCCATGAAGCTCCATGGATGATTGCGTTAACTGGGTTACCTATCGCTTTAAGTGCTGCGTTGAAAATACTTTTGAACGCATTAACAATGGCGTTTTTACCGCCAATAATGGCATTCTTCATCTTCGTCGGTAGTTCTGAAAACCAATTGAATACTGTATCAATACCGCTACGGAAGTTGTCTTTGATACCGTTCCACAGGTTACCGATTGCATCAGAAACATTGTTCTTCAATTCAATTGCTTTGTTGAAAATGTTTTTTACCCAGCCAACTACCTTATTCCACGTGTCTCCAACGCCATTGCTGAAGAAGTTTTTCACGCTGTTCCACATGTTTTGGATGAAATTTCCAAACGTGGTTTTCAGGTTGCCAACTTTGCCCAACAAATTAACTACCCAATTGACTAGCTTATCCCAAGTTTTGGAAATACCTTCAGTAAAGAAAGTTTTAGTGCTTTCCCATAGCCCTTTTATTGAGCCTGAAAAACCAGTCCACAAACCTTTTACTCCTTCTAAAATCCGTTTGAAGAATAGTATTTGAATCCAGTTCCATACTGCTTGGATAGAACCCCAAAACAATTGTTTTATTCCTTCCCACATCTTAGAAAAATCGCCTGTAAATAAACCAGTGAAGATTTTGATAGCACCTTGAATGACGTTCATAATCCCTTCGACTAAACCTATTATGTTGTCAATGAACCCCATGACTAAATCCATAACGATTTTTACAACGGGCTGTATAAACGTAAAAAAGTTCTTGATTGCTTCAATAATTTGTTTACCATTTTCATTCCAAAATGTGGTCATTGATTTTCCAATTTTAGAAAAAGCTCCGCCTATCTTTTCTATAATGGGCATTATATATGGCAACAAAGTATCGAAAATTCCTTTTGCAAATTGCCATGCAACTTCTATGCCGTTTTTAATGCTTGACATAGCACCATCAAAGTATGTTTTGAGATTGTCGAAAACATCCTTTATCTTAGAAATTGTTTCTGGAGAAAATCCTAATTTAGCTAGAACATCTTCCATGTCTGCGTTACCTTTGAATACGTCAAACAATGTCTTAACCGCATTCTTTATTTTTTCTATGGTATCTTGTGCGAAAGTAACCATTTCTGGTGGGAAAATTTTAGTTAGAATGTCAAAGCCTTGCTTTGCTTGATCTCCATCTAACGTTCCAAACAGTGTCCCAAAAGCAAGTGTTGCTATGTCAGCCCCTTTTTTCAACATGTCAAATACAGGTTGAGCGACGTTTTTTATGCTTTCCATTGCTGGCTTGATTTTGGTTGTTAAGTCGTCAATTCCTTTGCCTATATCACTGATCAAAGAAGTGATATTGCCTTTGCCGAAAGCATTAATTATTTCATTAATCATATTTACGGCGCTGGCTTGCAGATTTCCAACCGCCCCCTCAATCGTAGCTGTGGAACCTGCTGCCTTTTTAGCTACATCAGTCATACCTAATTGCATGAATGCTTCATTCAATTCTTCGGCAGAGATTTCTCCGTTTGCCATAGCCTCGCGGAAGTCTCCGTCAGTATAAGCGCCCATTTCTTTCAATGCTTGTTGAATTTTCCCTGAAGCGCCCGGAATGGCATCCGCAATCTGATTAAAGTTTTCAGTTGTTAATTTGCCAGCACCGACAGTTTGTGTCATTGCCATTGCTACCGATTTGAACGTATCTGCGTTACCACCTGAAACGGCATTGATATTACCGATTGCCTGCGTTAGACCATCAAAGTCTTTCACACCGTTGGCTGCCAACTGTGCGGTCGTATTCATTACATCGCCTAGTTCATAAACCGTTTGGTCGGCGTAATCTTTCATCACTGTTTTGGATTCTTCAATTTTTGAATTATCTATACCAGCAAATTGCATTGTTTGAACAAACTTGTCCATTGAATCGGAAGCCTCTACTGCTTCATCTTTCAACCCCATGAAACTGTTAACAACACCGCTAACTGCTTGTGAAGCTAATCCAGCAACTGCACCAAACGAAAATGCGCTTTTTAGCGAGCTTAATTTGTCTTTTAGTCCGTCCAGTTTCCTAGCTGACCTTGTGGACTTGTCGCCAAAATCTTCTATTTCTTTTCCTGATTGATCGCTGGATCTTTCGAGTTTTTCTAATTGTCTACTGGATATTTGGCTTTGTCGTTCTAACTTTTCTAGTGCCCTTTTTGCATCTTCGGTTTCATTTGCTGAATCGCCAAACTCATCAGCCATCAGTTTCACAACTTTGCGCTGTTCTTCGATAGCTTTCTCGGATAATTCCGTTTGTTTGGCTAGCCCTTTTTGTTTTGCTTCAAACGCACCAGATTCATCACCAGCGGCTTTCAACGCTTTGACTTCGGCGTTCATTTGCCGTTCATTTTCTTTGATTTCATCAGATAAATCATTGACGGCTGTTTTGGAATACACCAATTCTTTTTTTGTGTCATTCAACTGGCGACTGTAAGCATTATATTTTGCGGTAGCATTGTTTATCTGTGTGTTAAGGTTAGCAACTTGTTTCGATTCCTCGCCATACTTGCTAATCGCTTCATCACGGCGCTTTGTTAATTCTCTTACTTTGGCGTTTTGCCCTTCCATAACCGTAGACAAGTCTTTCGTCTTTTGACTAAGTGCTTCGTATGAACGTCCTGCTGAATCATAAGCCTTTAGATTGGCACGCATATTCGACTCAGCTTGTTTGACTTTCGCATTGATTTCGTCCAGCGTGTTACCAAAATTAGTGCTATCTAAACTAATCCCTAGCTTGATATTTCCTGCCGGTTGTCCTTTTCCTGCCATTATTTACCTCCTTCCTCAAGTTTTACCAAGTCTTCAGCCGATAAAAATTGTTTGATGAAATCAGCACCATCTACATATTCTTCGCCACTCTCCACTTCTCCAAAAAGGTGTAACAAATAATGATAGTCGGCTTCGTCCACATCTCTCATCGTCCAACCTGATTCGATTAAATCTTTGTAGATTTGATCCATTGCTTTCCTAGCTTCAGAAAAACTTATCTCTTTTTGCTCGCCATCTGCTTTTTTTCATTGTTTCCCAGTTCATTGATTTGTTCAAAAACACTTTCTAATGCCGGTACTAACTCGCTCGCAGTCAAACCGTCTAAAATAGCATCAAATGTAACTGCTGGATCTTGGAAAATATCTGCTGTAATTGCAATCATTGAATCAATTGCTTCTAAATCAGTTAGGTCTGCTTTTTCCGCTTTCTCGTAAAATTTGATACACTCACGCATTGCACGTGCGGAAATATCTTGTTGTTTGAATGTTTTTTTCTTTCCGTCAAGTTTCAATTGCAATTCAATCATTTGTTTTCCTCCTTGTTTTTACAAAAAATAAGGCTAGCCAAAAATGGCTAACCTTGTGTATCAATTTTTGGTTCTGGTTCTTTTGGTGTCCCTGTATCTGTCGTTGGTGTAGATGCAGGGTTAACTACTCCCCCGCTTTGTTATTTACCAAGTCCTTGAATTTTTGTAAGGTCATTTCTTCTGATTCTACGGCTGTTAAGTATACATAGCCACGTTCATCAGAAATGAATTCCCCTTCGATAGAATCGGTTTGCAATTCTACCCCTTTGTCTTCAGCTGTTTTCATGTCGATATCTGGATGACTGAATTTCCCTTTTGTCAATCCCATGAATAAGCGTTTTCCTTCTTTGTTCGCTGTAACCATGACTACCGACACGTAAGGCGCTTCAGTTTCTGAACCAATTACATTTACACCCTCCACGGTTTTAGCACCAATGATTTCGCTGTAAATGCCGTTATCCATTAAGTCTGCCACGTCAAGCGTAACTTTTGGCGACGAAACCCCTTTACTTGCAATGAAGAACGGTACGTTTGAAGCGTATGTTATGTTAGAAGTTGCGCCTAATCCAGTAATTTTAGCTTCGATCGCTCCGCCTTTCGACTTATCTGCTACTAATTCTTTTAGAGTGCCGCCTGCACCTGTTTTTACGCCAAAAGTGACGCTCTCAAATCCTACTGTTGCCATCTATTTTCTCTCCTTTTAGTTTAGTGAAATATTTGCTACATATCGTTTGATAATCCGCTTTGCACCTTCCAAGTCCTCGTCATCTGTTTGTTCCGTGTATGCGCATTGCCAACCATTCCCCCTCATAACCTCATCAAGGGCAAAATAAAAGGCATCAACCTCTTTCATGGTTGACACCCATACATCTACCTGTACGTTAAATTGAATGGTCAAAGGATTGTTGCTTGCAAAATCTTCATAGTTGCCGGATATCTCTGTAATTCTGCCAACTGGAAGGCTAGGTACTGTTTGAGCTGATTCCGGAACACTATTGGTGTAAAAATCAATGTTCTTTGTTTTTTCATTGCTATTCAGAATTGAATAGACTTGTGATACTGCCGTTTTCAAAGTCCTAGCCTCCTTTTTACTTCGTCAGCAATGATTTGTGTTACTTGTTTTTCGATTTGCTTTTGTGTTTTTTGTACGAAACCTTTTGGACGTTGTTTGATTGTTCCAAACTCGATAAAGTGCATCCGCCAAGAAACATCTTTGTCATAGCCGACTTCTATCAATCCGTTTTTTACCGAGCTTGTAACCACATGGTTCTTAGCATGTTCTTGCATATACGAACCACGTTTACCGTTTGACTTCGTTCCATCCCAGTAAGGTGTGTTTTGTCGTAACTTTTCTTGAGCGTACTCCCCAGCTTTTCTAAGTGCTGGTCTTTCCACTCGTTGAACGTTTGCTTTTACTTCCCTAAGCGCTTTGTACACTTCGGTTGCATCGACTTCTACACTCATTTTGAAACCTCTTTTGCAATGATTGTCGTGAAGTCTTTTGTAAACTCGCCCTTTGTAATTGTGATGATTTCAAACGTTTTTCCATTCCAACACACTTTCATATCATTGGTTAGCTCTGACTTTTGTTGGTATCGGATAATGAACGTCAGTGTTCCTTCCAAAGCCGTACCAATGGACGTCTTAATATCGTTCAGGCGTTGTGTCTGCACACTTGCCCAGCAAGTAAGAATGGTTGTAGAAGTCGGGACAACTTGCCCGTCATCATCCTTAACCGTCGTATCTCGGACAAACTTGATGCGTTGATTTAAATTTCCTGTTTGAATAAGGGGCATACGCTACTCCTCCTCCACAAAAAGCAAATAACTTGCTTTGAGTTGCAAGATTAGGCTTGTAAAGCCTAAATCGTACTCTCGCAAGTTCCCACTCACGGTTGCTGATCGAGCGTTGTAATAATGATCTGCTAATTGCAGAATAGCTAAATTAATCAGATCAACCGTGTCATTTTCTTGCTTATAAAAAGAGGGCTTATCATTCCCGATAGCCCCTCTAATATATGCAATTGCAGCTTGCGCCGCACGGCTTACTTCCACATCGTCATCATCGCTATCAATCTTTAGTGCGTTTTTGATTTCGCCTAAATCCATTTTAGGATCAAGAATCATAAGGAATCAGCTCCTTAACCGTTTGTTACTGGCACTTCGTTTGCGATAGATGTAAATGTAGCTAAAACAACCGCTTCATCATCGACTAACTGCACATCAAATCGATCGATAACCCGTACTTTAGTGGTGTCTGTTTCAAAAGCCCCCCCGCCAATATTCGTTGTCAGCAAGCTCATGTTTTCGCGATCATACAATGTAACAGCTTCTTTCAGATCACCAATATACAGTGGATATTTAGGAGTAGCTTGCGTACCTTTGTTTGGCAAGAAACGAGAAGCAATTTTCTTGATTGGTTTACCTAAGAAGGTATATCCAGTTGCAGAAGCTACGTCTTTTTGTAACAAGTAAGATCCATCAGCACGTTTCACTTTATCTAAAACATTGAAGCCATCTTGGTTTGTAATAAACATAGATGTAGCTTCGATAGCTGGATCAAGTTGGACGTTTACGATATCTTTAATCCCATCAACATCTGTAACATCTTTCTTTTGCGCTGCTTTGATTCCATCAATAGCTGCCAAGATTTTTGTATTGCGAGTAACAACTACTTTTTTCGCGATCCATTTAGACAACCATGCCAAAATGTTTTCGGCAGTATCTTTTAGCAAGCTGTTAGTTACTGTAGAAATACCTGCGTAGCGTTTGATCAAGTATTTGATCAAGTAAAGTGCAGGATCATCATTTGCTGGGATTTCACCGTCTTCAGTATCCAAAGCGGTCAGTGGTTTAATATCAGACCATTTTTCATAAACCCGAGAACCGCTAGTAGTGGTCACTTTTTCAACGTTTACGTATTCTTGCAAAGAGTCAAACCGACGAACCAAAGTATGAATAGTCGTTTGCACATCTACAGGAATAGTCAATCCGATAGCATTACCAGATTCATCCGTATTAGATGTCAAAGTAGCCATAATAGCAGGATCACCATTGACCATCGCTTTAAAGTCTTTGATAAACTTGTTTTTCAAGTTTTCATCTTTTTTATCTAATGGTTCTTTTTTGACGTTTAAGACTTGTTCGGCTTCCATATTTGCCACTTGCTCTTTCAATCCGTCCCGTTTAGCCCGTGCTGCTTTTACTTGTGCTTGCAAGCTTACTACATCTTCTTCTGTTTTTTCATCGTCAACCAATGCTGCATTGAGTTGCGCGTTTAAATCAGAGACTTTACTTCCCGCCTCGACCCACGCATTTTTTAATTGTTCTAAATTCATTCGTTTTTCCCTCCATTTAAGGCTTTTAGTTTTTTCTGCAAGAGCGTTTCTTCTTGCGGTGTTTCCGCTTTGAGTATTAGATTTTTCAACTTAGTTACCGCGTTTTTTGGAATAACCGGTTGAGAGGCATTGAGTACCGTTACTGGTGCTTCTGCAAACATAATTTCATCCGCAAAACCTTCCGCCACTGCTGTTTGTGCGTTTAACCAAGTATCTTTTGCCATTAAATCAGCAAGCTTTTTCCGGTCGAGTCCTGTCTTGATCTCGTAAGCATTAACGATAGACTCATCCACACTGCTTAACATTTCCGCATCGGCTTTTAATTCCTCGGCGTTGCCGCTAGTGGTCACCCATGCGTTGTGAATCATGATGTGTGCTGTTGGCGAGATTCTAAGCGGTTCGCAAGCACAAGCGATTACACTTGCAGCGCTTGCTGCAATACTCACAACATTTCCGGATACCTTTCCCGGATAGGCACGGATAGCGGTATATATTTCGCTTGCCGCTAGGACATCCCCACCGTTCGATGAGATATCAAGTTCTACTTCATCCCCCGCTGCTTCTGTAAGAGCGGCAGAAATTTTCCCTGGTGAGATACAATTGATCCCAAACCAGTCATAAAGCCACGCGGTATCGTTATCCACGACATCGCCGCTTAACGTCACTTTTTTCATCCTTCCACCTCCCTTCGGTGCAAACTAAAAAAGCCTAACCGTTTTCGGCTACGCTTTTAGACGAGTTTGTTTTTCTTAATGTTGGATCCATATCGATTGGATATAGGTCTCCGGAAATATGATAATCATCCATACCGGTTTTATTTATCGGTTGCAAGTCCTCAAATCTTCGGACATCATTCGCTGAGTATGCTCCGCCTCGTCGCATGATTTGATAGAATTGTCCCCTTGCCTGAGTGTCAGCTCTTAGCAAACTTGCGACATTAAACTTATATCGATAACCTTTTGCTTTTTCGGTTCTCGATAGTGTTTTCTTATTTAGTTCCGCTTCATATTGATTAACGGTCGGTACTAGATTGTATGTCAAAAACTCCATATTGAGCTGTTCCTGTGAAGAGTAACTCGACTGGTTATTCCCAATGAAATGTTCCGGTACGTTGTAGACCATCGCGATTCTGGAGCGAGATACTTTATCAGTATCTAAAAGCTTGCTGTCTACCAGCTCTCGTTGTAAACGTTCGATTTCTACACCGTTTTCTTCCACAAGTAGTCCACCGTTTTGTCGATAAAAATCAGCAATGTTTTTAACTGTAGCTTTTTTAGCTTCTTCATCCATATTGCTAGCAAACTTAACTTTTAGCCCTTCATTACTTCCTTTAAGCTGACTTAAAGAGATTTTTCGGACTTCTCGATCATATCCGAGGGTATTCGTTAATACTTTTGTGGGGTCTGTACCTTCCAAGCCGCCAAACCTCGGTTGTTTAAAGTGGAGCATTTCCATGTAATGTACATAGATAACTTGCTTGTAACTGCCTTTGTCAGTCGCAGTTACTTGGTAGTAAAGCTCCCCGCTATCCATATCAATCACTGGATGGCAAGCACCAGGTTTTACTAACGCCATATCTGCTACTTCTCCATTGATATTTCGGAAAATCTGCACATACGCATTCCCTTGGTAGTTTCTCAAAACTTCCACGTCCCGGAAAAATCAAACTTTGTAAAATATCGAGGGCCTTCGCTCAACAAGTTGTATGCAGGACAGTCGTCCGGTTGGCCAAACTCCACATCTATCATTTTGAGAGGGAGAGACGCAAAAACGTTCGATACACGGCTAATTACGGAAAAAATCCCTTCTGATATTTCATCTTTTCCGACTAAATACGGTATCAATCCCGGGTCATTCAAAAAATACTCTTGTTTGCTCGCTTTCGGCTTCGCTCGGCCAAAAGAACGCAAACGATCTAAAATACTCATTCCTCCACACCTTTCTTACATATTCATTAAATCGGAAATCGAGTAATAGGTTACTTTCCCGGTTCCGACAGGATTAACCAACATATTCAACACTTCGGCGTGGCTGTTCAAACTTGCTGCAAAACCATCTATTTTTCTACTCTTGGACTGCTTAGACGGCATCCAGTTTGAGTTGCGATCCATCACCAGCTTGACGTTGGATAGATACCATCGGTAAAGCTTGGAATTGTTGAAAATCACCTTACCGTCCAATAGCATTTCCTTGAAGTTTTGCATTGGCCCACCTAATGATAGAAACCCTTGCCGAATCTCGTTGGTTTCAAATCCTGCATTTTCTAGTTCTTTATTTAATCGTAGCGCCTTGGCCTTGTCATAATTGATTTTTACAATGTCATAGATTTTCGAATTTTCTACAAACCAATTTAAGACGTATTCATAATTGACGTAATCACCAGGAATAATCGTTAGATCTCCCACCTTCTCCCACGCTTTGATACGCTCTTGATTGTTATCTCGATCAAATCTAGCTTGTGGGATCCATGTGTGTTGCAAAATGAATACCTCGCCTGTTTCAAGCGGAAATTCTAAAACGGCTGCGGTAAAGTCTTCCGTTTCGGACAAGTCAAAACCACCGACACACTTCTTACCTTTGAGCGTTTCAATATCGATGGTTTTATTGTTTCGTTTAATGGTAGGCATATCGACAAATGACAGCTCATCGATATCGGAAAACAAGTTAAATTGCTTGGTAATCCAGTCAGCATATTCTTTTGGATCTTTTTTATCCTTAACATAGTCATCTAGCATGCCAACAAAATTCATTAGACAAATATTCGGATTGGCTTTGATCCATAATCTTGGGTCATCAGCCTCTTCCGCACTGTCAAGTTTTGCCAGATAATAGAAAGTCCGTTCATCGATGTCATCTTCCAAATGTTCCAAACAGTCCACAGCTTGCTCAAAATAAGACATCAACGGACCATCTAATACATATCCAGCAGTTGTGATATAAACTATCAGAGGCTGTTTTCTGGTTCCTCTTGATTTCTTGATAACGTTGATCAGCTTGTAATTCGTAAACTCGTGGATCTCGTCAAAAATACCAAAGTGAGTGTTTAGCCCATCCAATTTCCGGCTATCTGAGGCGCGTGGTTCCATTTTAGAAAAGGCGGGAGCATAATTAATACTTGATCGTTTAGGCTTACCAAATTTCTTAAAGAGCGCCGGCGATTGTTTGACCATTTCTGCGGCCTTATCAAACAACAAGCTTGCTTGATCACGAGCATTTGCCAATACGTAAACGTTGGCGCCTTGTTCATCATCATAAGCGACCATGTATGTGGAAAGGCCCGAGATAAGACTTGTCTTCCCGTTTTTACGTCCAACAAAAATAAGAGCCTCGCGGAAGCGACGCTCTCCTGTATCACGATGTACCCATCCGTACATGGATCCAATTATGAAATGCTGCCAAGGTTGCAAAATAAACGAACCAAAGTCGCCTTCAGTTGGTTTACATTTTTTTTCGATATATCTAATAGGCCGGTGACCTTTTTCTTCGTCAAAGATCCAAGGAAAATCATCTGTTCCTTGGCGCTGCAAATCACGCATATGCCGTTTAGCAGCTTGAATATTTTCTTTGCTGGCTGGTATGCTTCCATCGATTAATCGTTCCGCATACCAAGTAGTTAACAATTCCGGATATGGACATTTTAAAAAGCCACCCCAAGAAGCTTGCTCCTCAAGATAGCTTTGCCAATAGTCCACACGTTCTGTGTAGGACATATCCAAAATATTAGAAGTCGTCATCGTCATCACCACCATCATCAGCCATCTTAATAGCTAACTTAGCTCTGGCTGCTGGTGATAGTCCTAAATCAGCGCCAAAAGAACGGAGATTCCGCGACGCTGTATCCATCTGCCGAGAGAGCGGATTACCAATTAATTCATTAGGTTCATTAAACGGCTCACCTCTCGCCTCTGCCTCCTTTTTCGCAAGCGCATAGTTCAACTTGTACTCTCGTTGTAGTTTTCGAAACTGTTTTTCTAAAGAAACGTATTGCGAATACCAATTGGAGTAGAGAGCCATTATATGGACGTCCGGATTACTGATTAAATCCACAGACAGCAATTCATCAGCGATAAACTCAAAGGTATCCTTTCCTAGCGAATCTAGCCATAACGGCGGTTTGATTTTGTCAGTAGCCATTTTTAATTTGTCTTCTGCGGCCGCTCGCTTGCGGAGTTCTTCGGTATTCTTCTTATTTGGGTTTCCGTTTAATAATTGTAATTTTGCACTCTTCGCTGGTTGCGGCATAATATCACCTTCTTTCAAAAGATATATTAAAATCGTTATCACAATCCTTATAATTAAGTTATCGGCAGTGCTGCGCCGAAATTTTTTAGGGAGGGATTCCTATGGGAGAACTCTATAAACCCGGCGAAGACAATAAACCAAAAGGAACCTATAAAGAAGTGGGACCTCGTGGTGGAAATGTCCAAGGCGGACGAGAAGTAAAAATTGATCCAGGCGACCGATTACCTCCTACTTCTCAAAAGGAAACAAATGGACTAAGAAATAGCTTCGTCCAAAGCCGGCTTAAATTGGTCGGCTTTTTCCTTTTTCTCCAAAAAACTTGAAAAGCGGTCTTTTTACGAAGGAAGGACTGCACCGTTCTTCTCAAGACTTACTCTTTAATCTTTTAGAGTAGGGGGGCTACCTTCATTTCGCTGCAAACTTATCTTTCAGGAGTTGAATACATTTTAACGATATGTGATTTAGGTTTTGGTTTCTTCTTCCCGCCTGATCTCTCTGGATGCTCTCTGTTGTGACAAGCTACACAGATACATTCAAGGTTATCTACGGACCAGAACAGTGACAGGTCTTCCCTCGCCTCGACTATGTGATGGATGATCGTGCCCCTTGTGTTCCGCCCTCGACGCTTGCACTCTTGGCACATGCCGAAGTCCCTAGCTATTACTACTTGCCTTAGGTCTCGCCATCGTTTGGTCTTGTATAGTTTGTCTATCTCGTCTCTAGGTCTAGCTTCTTTCATTTACATATCTCTCTTGTGCCCAATGATTTTTCTATCTAAGTACTTGTTATTATGTGAATCATAATATTCAATAGTGATGTCGTTCGCTCCTCTATCATCATTAGTAAAATCATCAGTCTTCCAATGATACGAGACATCTACTAATCCTTTAGGCAATTCATCCAACCTCTCACCTTTGTACCAAACCTCTGGTACTGAGTCAGTATCTTTTAGTTTGATTTCTAGTAGGTTAGGTTTAGTTACCGTCTCGTATAACGTTTGCCCATCATGTGTTATCTTCATGTACCAATCATTAGCTTCTACCTCTTTGATTGATGCCGCAAAATGAGCACCTATTTTTTTGCCAGTCACATAATCTTCTCTTTCATAACGAACCATGAATTTCTCATCGTGGTCATCAAGATAGAAAAAGGTTACCTCTTTGATACAACCTTCTATATCTTTATGAGGCGTTTTGATAAGCACCTTCGGATAATTAAAGTCTCGTTCGTCAATGAAAGGTTCATCTTTCCTATTCCAAAACATTATCTCAACCACCTCTTCATGTTTGTTTGAATATGTTCGTCCTTAAACCAACCAATGCCAATAAGAACCAACTTATACTGATCAATCTCTTGTGATGTAGCTTCTCTTAGCATTTCGACAATAGAGTACTTCCCTTTGATTTGTACAGAACGCACAACACGCACTGAACAATCATCAATGGTTCGAGGATATTCATTCGTTAGTGATACATACCAGTAGTTTCTCATTTGACCTTTCTCCTTTTGTGAAAGGGAACAACTTCATTATTGGCCTTTCGTTTGTATGTATCAGCCTTTGATGGTCTTCTAAACTCCCAGACTCTCCTGCCGCTACCATCATGAACAGTAATTACTTCATACTTCTGTTCTAAGTATTGTGGTCTATACATTGTCGTGCCTCCTTTACGTAAAATAAAAAGACCACTCAAAGAGTGATCTAATATGTAATAGCAACCTACACGCAGACAAGTCTAATACTTCCTGCACCTCACCACTGCCACATCCCTCGGTTGCTAGCGGTTTTACTTTCGGGATCTTGTACCGCAAACCCAAAGAATCGCACCACACATGAGAGCTTACTAGGCTCTCACGAGGCTTCTGATAATACAAATTTTGATACTTGGTCTGATTTCATGAGTGCAGCTGCTAAAAAATATACTGCTAAGAAACTTGGATTTTAAAATTAGCAATTTCATCTAAAGTTTCTTGTAACTGTTCGACTTGGTCACTATCCTTGTTGAGCAGTTCTTTTAGTTCAGTCAAATCTAATTTGACAGTTACTTTGATTTCTTTATCCATTCGCTTTCCCTCCGATGCATAAATTAATAGACAGCACATGCACTAGTCCGCTCTAGTTTTATACGAGGTCCCAATAGTGCGCCATACGAAACCTACCTTCACCTTCGCGTCTCTCTACTTCCGCCACAGCGACATAAGTGTATTGCGAATTTATTTTTAGTCGTTATATAATTAATTAAGGAGGTTTTTCATATGCCTAATTATGTTATTGATACAACACCTACAAAAAATACTGTCTACATACTTCACGAGATAGATTGTCCGTATGCACTAAATAAAAAATACTACGTTAAAATCGGTTATTTTACAGATTGTTCATCTGCTCTTCGATATTTACGAGTTAAAAACTTAGACAAAAATTTTTCTGGATGCAAATACTGTTGTCGTTCTTGTTGCAGTAAAAAATAATTGTATTGCTAGCTATCTTTTGAGGATAGCTAATTTTTTTATATCAAAACAGACAGCAACCAGTTGATATAGATAAACAATGGAAAGTAAAGGAGGTTTTCACTTCCTTTTTCATATTTTTGCGATTGATTAGTTGCTGTCTATCAAAGCATAATTACAACGATAAGGGAGACTGCCTCCCTTCGCTTATTTTGTCGAATTCCTAATCTTTCGACACTATCATAATATCACTGGTAAATGGCTAAAAACCGCCATCATTCCGCCAAAAAAACGCCAAATTATTTATAAGCAATTTTTTCTCCATGCCTATATGCTTCTGCAAACTCTATTAGAGCTTCCGACTTCATCCGTTGAATACTTCGTTCTGAATAACCTAATTCACGACTAATCCTGTAGTTTGAGAAACTATCTGGCACACAGAAACTGTAGTATAGTATCTGACGACTAATTAGACTAAGCACCATCAAAGCGCTCAAAATCGCATCTCTTTCTGCTTCAGCATCTGCTAATTGGATCATGGCATCTTCTGCTCTGTTTCCATGACTAGGAACCTTAGGCATATCTGTTATAACTGGTGACTTAATATCTATCAATGAGCGACCTGCTATGCGCTCTAAACGTCTAAAATTCTTTAAAACATTTCTGGCATTATCTCTTGTTTGTTTGAAATCTACTTCTCTTAATAAATTCATCAAGCAAAATCGCTCCTTTTGTGTTATAATAAAAGAAAATATTAAGCAATTACCAGTCTATGTAGCGACAGCCAATTTCGGCTGTCTATTTTTATGTTCTTTTTACCACAAGCTAGAAATTCCGTTCGCTTGATTAATCCTAGCTTGTAATTCTAAATCTGGTTTCCATTTTGGAATTAAATCTATAGCTTCTATGAATCTAGCTTTGGGGATATCCATATAAGAAGCCACATCAAATACTGCTTTCAATTGATTGTAACAATTACTGAACGCAGCTCTATTTATGCTCTTATTCTTATAGGCATTACTTTTCTTACCGCCTAATATCTTTATTACTGTAGATCGAACTAATCCCTGTATTTTACGACGTTGACTAGAATTGATGATCGTTTCCGTTTCTAATTTATCTAATCGTTCATTTACTGCTGCTAAATTTCGTTCATGTTTTAGCGCTGTTTCTAATAGTAATTCGGTATTACTGATCGGTGACATTGCTTCCTTCAATTGATTTTCCATTTGGTTGAACCGTTCAATGTAAGCTACTGCAAATTGTGTACCTTTGGCTCCTGTCATTCTGGTTGAGTAAAGCTCACAGCCTTTTTTAGTTAACAAGTAATTTGGTAGTTCTTTATTTTGAGAATTTGTATACGTTGATTCGATAAAATAGGACTCGTGATTTTTCACGCCACCGATTTGTTTGATGATATTTCGAATATCTTTCAACACGTTGTCATGTGTACGCCCCACCATTTTCGCTACTTCATTACTCGTAATCGTTTGTTCAATTGTTTCCATCCGTCTACTTCTCCCTTCTTCAAAAGTTTTGAGTTAGCCGTTCCATTCTGAATTGCCTTTTGTTCCAAACGGCGTTTTTTCTTCTTGATTTTCGATTTCGTCTTCCCCATTATTTCTTGTTCCCTTCTTGTATGATTACTAACATAGAAACGAAAAGTACAATAAAGATAAAAGGATAGATCATTCTTTTTCCTCCACATCAATTACAATGACGATATCACTCTCAATCCCTACCCTATCTCCGTCAGGGTTCAATTTAAATCCAGTTGGAGTCATTAAACACTGCTTACCATTTGAAATTACCCAAAAATACAGCATAGCTTCTGCCGGCATATTTTCTAGCATTTCCAATGCTTTATTTACTTTCATTCCGCTTCCTCCTGTCCCAATCCCCATTGCGCGAATGCTGCTAGGACTTCGTATTCTTGTTTACAATCCAATAGTTTATAAGCTTTGCGTACTTTATCAGGTAATTTTCCTAGTAAATTTTTATCAGAAAAAGCATTAACAGATAATATTGGTGCTTCTCTAGTTAAAATTGTCTCGCTTTTCAACCACTCCAACACGATTTTCTGGTTGTCGTTGAGTTGTGGTTGCTGACTTGCTACCTCATATATTTTTTCAAAAATGTATGGCTTGCGTAGATAATATTCATCATCCGTACCTTTTATAATATAGTCTCCGTCTCTAACAGTCATATTTCCTTCTGATGAAGATATGAAAAACCTATATTCGCGTTCTTTGGTTCCTTCCGCTGTAGTTAATTTAGTCATATCTGTAACCATCGGATAGTACTTCGCAACATTCTTTTCCGCTTTTGATCGATCAAATTGCACTGCTTCAACAACTGCTGGTTTCTTTCTATATTTCATCCTTCCGTCACCTCTTCATATAATTCGAATTTACTAGATGACCAACTCAAACGCTGTTTATCGTCGTCAATCAAAACGATTCTGCCAGGCATCGAAGCATCTTGAACTATATAATATTCGTTGTCTAAGAAGTATAATGACACGCCTGAGCCTATTTTAGTCACTACTTTGTCGCCTTCTTTGAAACTCATCCTTCCGCCACCTCTTCCACTGTTCCACCAATCGTTTGAGCAGTGCGCTCAGCATCTGATTTCGAATCGAATACCTTAATTTCTTTATTGTCATCAGGAATAATCAACGCACCTCTTCCTTGATACTCAACGAAATATCCTTCGCCTAATCTCACTCTATACAACGGCTCTTTCTCGACCTCGTAGCCAAATAACCACGCTTGAGCAAAAATATTTTGGTTCATGCTGTCATTTAACCAGTCTACTGCTTTGTAAAGATACTCTGGAAATTGAAATTTCCCAGTTGTGAGTGCCTCTCCCAACGTCCATTCATTCGCCATACAATAATTTAGATATTCCGCCACAAACTTAGGCACAACTTGCTTCTGCGGTTCGTCTAGTTTTTTGATTACAAGAATGCCCGCCTTTATAGCCTCGTTATAACAAGCCGATCTTGCATCAGTTCCTATCATTTTATGGCTTTCTAATTCTTTAATGGCTTCTTGTTTATTCATCGTTGTTCCTCCAATAACTCGCTATTCTCGTATATATTCCCGATAACTTCATAGTCAGTGTGAAATACTGGATCATAATAAATTCGATATTCTAAGTCCAAGTCTATCAACTTACAAACTAATCCAGAATGACACCCAGAGGATTGAACAACAGCTTTTTCATGATCTAAGTGATTAAAACCATCACTTATACTGAAAAGTACTACATCTCCTTCAAATATCTCCACACCATTTTTATCTTTCAGTCCTGTGGACTGCATGATAATACATTCAGATACATCTAAATTAATTCCACTGTAATCCACTAAACAGCCAATACTACCGTCTTTTTCTAGGTCAATTGTTTTGATGTCTACCATATCAGCCGTATTTTTATCCCACGCTCGAAACTTAGGTATCATTCGCTGTCCTCCTACTTCTTCTCAGTCACCGTAAACGGCACAATACTTTCTGGCATGTAATTTACTTCGTATTTGTATTCATTGACCTTCGCGCCTTCTAAATCTTCAACCACATACATGTTCCAACTAGTCATGTTTACAAGATGTTTTTTGTACTCATTCTTTCCTGTTTCAACTAGAATAACGAGTTTATTTTTATCTTCCGTATCCACAGATATTCGACCGATCGCTTCAAACTCCACTTTGTCCGTTCGAGTATTGATTACTGCTACTCGACGAATCACATTAAAATTATCTGCTTCTTGGCTTACATTGTAGGAAACTTTATCACTTTCTCTACAAGCCCCTAATGTGATGCTTATTCCTAATAAACTGATAAATACAATTAATTTTTTCATTTGTCTTCCTCCTCAATTTCACATGCTTTTTCAAACTCGTTAGTGATACGCTCAAGCGCTTTTTTGTACTCGATAATACTTTTTATCACGTGACCTTCTCTCATCACGTAGTCACGCTGTATTGCTTTTAAACACATACTCAACGTTTGATAGTATCCAATAAACGAAACCCCTTCTACTTTTTCACCTTTGCTATTTACGGTATATTGAATATTCCCTTTTTCATCAAAAATAACTCGTGATAGAACAATATTTCTGCAATCACTCGTTTCAGTGATTCGATAGTTTTCAATTTTCATATCTAGCATTCCACAGCCCTCATTTCTGTAAATGGAATAATGGTTTTCCCGTGGTATTCAACTACTAAACCGTCATCGTCTGGATGAATACTATCAATCGTTACCATCGCTGAATTGTCATAAACATGTTTTACGTATCATGAGAACGGATATAGCCATGGTGTCTCACGTTCTGAGTCACAACAGAAGCATTCGACTTCTTGGTTAACTTCTGGAATGAATTTCTTTTTTCTGCTCATTTTCAAACCTTCCTAATCTTTCTTTTAAAAACGCTCTTCCTTGAACGTCTTGCCATATTTTTTAGCTAATATCAACGGCACTTGATAACGATGGCAGAACAGTTTCGCTTTGATTTTAAAATCTTTTGTCTGCATTCCTTTGACATCTACAACTTTCACAAGCTTACCGTTTTTATAAAACGTGAAGTCAGGAATATACTCGATTTTACGGTACTTCTTGCCTTCCAATTCAAATTTTGGCAATAGTTCAAATTTTTCCTGAAGCTTTACTTTCCAGCCGTTTGCTTCCGCTTGCCATACTGCCAGATCATAGTACTCTGCTTCTGCTACAGAATCGAATTTGATCTCACGATGAACCGTTTTTCGATTGCGATATTTGTTCATGCTGTCGCTCCTTTTACTGGTTTTAATCGTTTATCGGTTGTTTGAGAAAAGACCATCGTAAATCCATCAGAATTGACAAATATTCTTGATGTTGTCCTCATACCGTAAGCCTTTTTCAACTCTTCCCCAAGCAAGTTCGTTGTGATAATCGTTGCTAAGTTCTGTCGTGCATCCAAGAACGAATTCAACGTGTTTATGCCAAATGCTCGACTATCTGAAGTATCTTTTCCTAGCTCTGAACCGATATCATCAATGACGACTAAATCCGCCGTTTTGATATCTGCAATCAACGATCCCTCAATCGTTTTTCTAAGTTCAGGATTGTTGTACGAAAACTTGATTTGATCCAGCATTTCCTGTAACCCGATAAACAAGATTTTCTTGTCGTAGTTTGATCGCCTCAAAACTTCCCAAGCCGCTGCCATCGCTAGGTGACTTTTACCTGTTCCCTGTTTGCCAGTTAAAACAAGATGACTTGGATTTCCTAACAAGACTGAATTAACAAAGCGTTTGGTTACTTCAACCGCTTGTCTTGTTTCTTGATCAACGATTTGATAATTCTGCAATGTACAATCAAACAACGCTTTATTAGGCACGACAGAACCACCTTTGAAAAAATTGATAGCTCTTGCTTTCAGACTTTCGTTGTACATTTGCTCTGTTTGTAAGTCTTCCTGAACTCGCAATGCTTTATACCCACATTGCATACAAGTTGGTTTACAACGATCTGAGCCATCAGGATTCTTCGTACGCCATCCATACAAGGGCTGTCCGCATTCAGGACATTCGCCACGTTGGACAAGCACTTTCTGTATTAGTTTTTCCATGATTTCTCCAACGGTTTCCATGCCTACGCCTCCTCTCAAATAGGCAACTCATCTGTGCTAAATTTCTCGTATTCAAGCGTTTTATTTGCATTTCTAGGTGATTTTGAATAATGACCTTGCAAATACTTTCTCACTTTCTCAACGGTGTCTAGTTGCTTGTTTTCCCAGTTTTTTAGCACTCTATCGAGATAGTTATAATTTTTAGCACCATTTTTTAGCATTTCTTCAATCGCCATGATGACAATTTCATCTTGTCCTTGAAAATCATTTACCCAAAAACGAATAGATTCTAAAACCATTGGTGCTTCTGCTGGATTCACTTGATTTAGCCAATAGCTCTCTGCACTATTTTCTGAATGAAGATCTACACTAGATGCAGAAGCATTTACAGTGTTGTTTTCGTTTTCGTTTTTGTTTTGTTTATGTTTATTTAATGTGCTACTGTTGCGCAACTGTGTTGTACACTCTTGCGCTACTATTTCGCTACTATGTTGTATACTCTCTTGTAAACTATTTGACGTATAAAGTTTACATATATGATAAGAGGTTGCTTTTCTTCCATTACTTCGGAAATCAATCAACCCTAATTGTTTAAGGATATTTCGATTTTTATTTATTCCTTGGCGTGAAAGACCGGACAAAGTTTCAAGCGTTTGATTACTTGCCGTAAACCACTCACTCCATCTTGCTTTATTGTTTATGCTCATCAATGCGCGCCATAAAGCAATTTGACCAGATGAAAGTCCCTGATTGTACATTAAATAATCGTCAAACGCTAAAATTTGTCGAATATAGTCCATCATCACTCCTCCTTAGTTAAGCGAGGGGAAATTCCCTCGCTATAGTGGCGGATTCATATCATCGAACAATGAATCCTGTTGTTCGTCTATATTTGCTGTTTCTTCGTATTCATCAAACGCTGATGACACGTCTTCCACTTTTTCTGCTTCTTTACGTTCTGATTCAATTGGTTCTGCATCATTTAAAGTAACTTCTTCTACAAGATCATTATTTTCATCAAATCGAAAAACTCTTTCATCAGAAGTAACCGCATTTTGCATTTCTACAGATAAAATCCCCCATTTAGCTAACATGTTACGTAAGACGGTTTTTATCGCCATCGCATCATAATTCTCTTTCCACGCTCCAGTTAGCTTTGTTTTATCAAACCCTTTGGCATGTTTGATACGATGAGCTTCTACTTCTTGCTTCGTCCAATAAACAGTTTTTTTAAACCCATTTAGTAATTCAAAAAATCCAACATAACCGATGACTCGATCAGATTGTTTCGCATTGTAGTCAAACTGAAACTCTTCTGTCAGAGGATTCCATTCAATTAATTGCCCTTCATAAATTTCTATTGCATTAAGTGCTTTGTATTGTCCAGAACGTTGTGCTAACTGAATATAGCCTTTGTATCCTAGGATGAATTGGGCTTCGTTATGCGTAATCCAATCTTTTCCTACCTTTTCTTTCCGATTAAATGGAACAATATAGGCATATCCTAAATTTTTATCTATTGGTAAATCCATCGTTGCTGCTTTTAAAGCAGAAGCGATGATTGTCATCGGCTCTGCTTTAGATAAATAATCATCGCCACCAACTAACGTTAAAAGAGAACCCATAAAAGCATCTGATTTTTCGTGTAAAATATCATTGAATTTCTTTTTCATAGCTGGCTGACTCATCAATGTTTTAAAACCTAATTTTGAAACATCCACTGCTTGATTGTTTTTTTCTGTTAGTTGATTCTTTAAATCTTTACTTGTTGCCATATCACTGAATCTCCTTTATCACTAATCTATTTGAAGTTGATAAACTGTAAATTTCCTCATCTTTCATCACATATGGATATTTCTCTGCTATTTTCTTCAAGTCTTTTCGTTTAGAAACGACTGATTTTAAACAAATAATCCGATTAGGTGTGATACCTGTAGAGGCATTCTTTATTCCAAGTTCCTGAATAATTTGATTGTCGATTTGTCGAATACTCTTCTCTAGTTCCTTCTTATTTTTGAGTAACTCTTCTTTTTGATCGAGTAGAACATCATAATCAGCATGAAGCATAATTTCAGTTGAATCTAATTCTGAATAACGCTCTTTTAGAAAATCTGACGTTGCTTTACTTCCATCGATCAGTGGCTCTTCTCCGCCAATAATGTTCGTTTCCCAAAAATCAACTAACCGTTCTGTGATGATGTCAATCAGTTCTTGATCTCGTTCAACTCGTTTCCATATAAATCTTTGACCACCAATCAACACAGCGATATAACAATAATCCTTGTTCAAAACATTCATATAATGTTGTACTTGACACAAATAACTAAGTGGCACTTCTTCCCCTTCCCACTCTTTGCTAAGAAATTGATTCGCCGTTTTACATTCAAGAATGGCATTTTCTCCTACTACATCACGGTCGATATTTGCTCTTAAGAATGGATGTAACGGATGTTCAAACACTTGGTTTCTTCTACGGACCTTTTTACCTGTTCGTTCTTGAAATTCTTTGGCAACAACTTCTTCTAAAACATTGCCCCAATAAGCTGGTTCGCTCTCTGAATCTTTCAACTCAATTTGACCCGTTTTCTCAAGCCATAATTGATAAGGGGATTTGTATTTATTCAATCCAAGTACGGTTGCGACATCTGAACCACCAATACCTCTTTTGCGGTCTTCGAGCCATTCTTGATGGCTCATGTCTAAAGTTGATTTACTCATCTTCATCCTCCTCATCGATTGGCGCCTCATATTGAGGAACTCCGTTATCAGGAGTAGTTATCCAATTGTCTAATGCCGTACTAAAATCATTCATGCTTAGCACCTGCTTTCTTTGTAAAATCTTCTAACAAACTTAGAAAAGTAATCATTCCTGCAAATAAACAGCCTACAAACAAATTAGCGTTTGAGATTACTACAAGCATAAAGACAAATAGTGCAATCCAAAGCGTATTGATTTTAATCATTCGAATTCCCCCTTGAGAATCCGAGTCATCACGTCAGCGAGATCCTCTTCGTTATCAATAACAAAGGTATGATTTTGTTTATTTGGCGCACCTTCTAGTGTTGCACTTCCGACCGCTCTTAAAATTTTGGATGGCAATGGTAGATTTTCATTAAGTTCTTTCTCTTGTACTGCCAAACAAAAAGCTACATCTGTTGCATCACCGACTAGCATGTTGATAACATGGCCTTCTTTTTGAAGAGTACAAATAGCGGCAACTCCTTCTTTTCGGCATTCCTGTTGCAATTCTTTAACCAATGTTTTAATTTTTTCGTTCATATGATAAAATCTCCTTAGGTATAATTTGTTTGTTGCCGATTAGCGATTGCCTTCGCTAGTCGGTCTTTTTATTTCTTGCCACTTCTTTTGGCGTTCACGCCATTGTTCCCCTAACAATCTAGGTTTCATTTCTTCGTGGTATTTCTGATTTAGTTTTCGCATCAAGTGTTGATGCTCTTGTAAGGTCATTCGCTCCCTCCTTCGTCTCTCACCGTCACCACCTCCGGAAAGAGGAGTTGCTCATGCCAACGTGTATGTGCGAACTTGATTTTTTAAGGAGAAAACTCGCAACTCCTCTTTTCGGAAGTGGTGAGTGTAGAACAAGTTTAAATATTTAAATTTCAAAAGTTTCTTTTAAAAATCGTTGTAATTCAGTTCGTTCAATTCGAATATCTTGTTCACTCCATTGTTGAATCTTTAAACCTTTTGAAATCCAACCGCTTAATTTGTCATCACCAATTCTCAATATTTCTTTTACTTGAGACTTATTCGGGTAAGGTGGTAATTCAACAGTTTTAGTCAACAAGCTGGATCGCTTTTCGATTTCTTTCAAAACAATAAAAGTAATATTACTTGCTAATTCGTTTTGAATTACTTCATCTGGAATGTTTAGTTGCATAGATTACACCTCCTACACTGTTGATTTTTGTTCATTTCTTTTGCTAAAATTTTCTTATCAGTGAGTGGTCCACTGAAATAAATAATATTGGAGGTAATCCACATAGGAACACAATATTTTCAGAAAGTTTGTACTAATGGTCACCAAATAAGTGATCGGTCCACTATCAATTCAGATCCTCAGCCTGAAGAATATTGCGAAGAATGCGGAAGCAAAGTTATCACCACCTGTCCGACTTGTAGGATACCTATACTAGGGCACAAAACTATTGATGGAGTTATTACTCTTGGTTATATAACACCAGTTCCCAAATATTGTCGTCATTGCTCAAATCCTTACCCGTGGACTTCACTCATCTTAGAAAGTGCTGTTGAGCTTCTTTCTTTAGATGAAGATTTACCT
Organism: Enterococcus sp. AZ077; assembly: GCF_051714965.1. Lineage (NCBI taxonomy): Bacteria > Bacillati > Bacillota > Bacilli > Lactobacillales > Enterococcaceae > Enterococcus > Enterococcus sp. AZ077. The sequence continues at coordinate 734,105 of NZ_JBIOSX010000001.1, read as the reverse complement.
GATAGCGATAAACTTCTTATAAAAACCGCTATTCCAGATCTCTTGGTTGACACTCCTAAAACCAAGTTAGCAGAAGCTAAATTTAAAAAAGGTTTTTCTAACGCCTCAAAACTAGTTAAGGATTCGCTCTACAATCTTCTTGTAGATGTATTATCAGAATCAGTTAAAAAAACTATTTTTCCAAATTAGCTTTTCCACACCAACAACAAAAATTTGAGTCTTTTCTTATAACACGGTTACACCAAGAACATTTAATGTAATCGTGTTTTCTTTTCAGATACTTCAAATAACCTTTTCTCCTAATAGTTTTTTTAATTCTTGGTTTAAAACGACTAAACATTTATTACACCTCCTACGCTTGTTGTTTGATTTTCACTCCGTTTGATATAATTGAACTAAGGAGGTGAAAATGTATGGTTCAAGTTCCTTACGCAGAATCAAATGGTTCTTTGTCTGTACATGTGGAATTGCAATATGCTGCCGATGTTTTTTTAGTTGATTCTGTAAATTATAAAAAGATGAATTCTGGTCAAAAATTCAAATATTTCGGAGGTCATTATACAAAAACGCCTGTAAATATTACTGTTAAAGGCACAGGTAGATGGTATTTGATTGTCCGTGGAGGTGGACAATACAAATATAGATTTTATTAATCTTTAATCTGAGCTGGTATTGCTAGCCAGCTCTTTCAACGTTGCATTTTCCATCATATATTTTTTGACTTCAGAAATTGCATCTTCAACATTTGAAATAGTCCATTCTTTGTCAGAAATAAATGAAAGACAATTTCCGACGAATTCCTCTTTGTCTTCTTTAGCTGTTATTTTTTTCGATTCTCCCATTTTTCTCCTCCTCAAGCTGGTTGTTTGACATCGTTAGATTTTTCAAGCCTCAATGTATAACTTAAAGTTGACTTCGTGCCAAAAAAAATATTTTCCTCACTAATTTTGTAAATAGAAGTTAACGCTTTTGCAAGAGAAATAGGTAAATCTGTAGAATCTTTTTCGTAATCAGATAGCTTTTGTCTTGTAAGAGTAATTCCATAGTCTTCTTTTAAAATTTCAACTACCTTTTTTTGAGTCAAGTCTACGTTTACTCTAGCCGCAGCTAAAGTAATTTCAAATTTATTGTTCATAAATCCACCTCCTTGAATCATTTACAAAGTAATTTTAGTATAACTTTAAGTTATTGTCAATACAAAAATATAACTTTTGTATAACTTTTTGTTGCGTTGTATAACAACATGTTGTAAAGTATAAATGGATATATTAAAATTAAAGGTGGTGAAAATAAATTGGAAAACAATGTTATAGGCACTCAAATTTCATTACTCAGGAAGAAATTTGGCTTAACACAAGAAGATTTAGCTAACAAACTGGGTTTTTCTAAACAAACTATTTCTAACTGGGAAACCGGATTAAAGACACCAAGAATGGGAGCTATTCAAAAAATAGCTGATTTATTCAATGTCTCTAAGTCTTTCATAATAGAAGGTGTCGAAGAGGCGCCAAGTGCTTCTATAGAAAAAATATACAATCAACTATCTCCACCTCGTCAGCAGAAAGTCTATAACTTTGCTAAACAAGAATTAAAAGAACAGCAAGAGCAAAATAAAGCAGTCATTCCTATTGAAAAAGAGGAAAAGAATAGTGATGAAATATATACACTTGCTGCTCATTCTGATGATCCTGATAAAACATATACTGATGAAGAAATATCTGAAATTGAAGCCTTTTTAGATAAAGTAAAAGCAGACTATGATAAGAAACATAATAAGTAGGTGAGTTTAGTTGAGATGAATGAATATGAAATACTTTTAGATGAAATAGTTAACGAGATTCCTGTAATTGAAACAGAACTTAAAATAAATACCGGACTAAAAGGGAGTTATAGAAATAAAACTATATTCTTAGATAACCATTTGAGTACTGTTGAAAAAAGAGTTATTTTGTCAGAAGAATACTCACATCACAAAACTAGTGTAGGAAACATTATTGATTACACTAATCCTGAGAATAGAAAACAAGAATGGAAAGCAAGAAGAGATTCTGTCGAGCGCCTCGTCACACTTGATCAATTAATCTATTGTGCTAAATTTGGTTGTCATACTAAATTTGAATGCGCAGAATTTTTAGGAGTAACCGAAGAATTTTTTGAAGAAGTTCTTGTTCATTATCACAACAAATATGGCACAATTTATTTATATAAGAATCATATTTTTATTTTTGATGACTATTCCATCTATTGTTTAAATGCTAAGGAACCAGAATTCAATATTATAAAAAAATAAAAAAAGCCCATGCTTTCACATGGACCTCCCCTCATTTCTGAGAGCCTTTACAACAAAATTATATTAAAATATACTCAGAATAACAAGGAGGAAATTTTATGTTGAAAAGTTTTGGAAAAGGTATGTTTGGCTGTTTTGGGGTATTTATTGGATTTATTATATTATGTATTATAGGTTTCGCTGTTTTAGGAAATAGTTCTGATTCAAACACTTCAAAAAGCGCAGGGGAAACAAATACAAACAATTCTTCAGATAATACTTTATCTAAAGAATATCATGTAGGAGATACTGTTAGTTACAAAGGATATGAAATTAAAGTAAATAATGTGAGCTTCAGCAATGGTAATGAATATGAAACTCCTGATACTGGTAAACAATATGTAATTATAAATATTACTATTACCAATAAAACAGGCCAAAAACAAAGCTATAATCCATATAATTTTAAATTAAATGCTAATGGTAATGCAACGGATGTAGATGAAATTGTTACTGATGGTATTGCTACTGATCGACTTAATTCTGGAGACTTAGACAATGGTGCATCTGTTACTGGTAACCTAGTAGGACAAGCAGACCCTAATGCAAAATTGAAACTTCAATATGAAACATCGTTTTGGAACGATGAAACTGTAGATATTTCGTTAAACTAGCAAAAGCCTTCGGGCTTTTCTTTTACAACCAACAAGAACATACATTCGAAAGGAGAAAAACATGCAATATCAAGAATTCAAAGAATGGTTAGAAAACAATTCTAATTCAAAACATATATTTTTAACCAAATGGAAAAACTATCAAATATCAAAAAATAGTAAACGAACTGGAAAAACAAAAAAGTGGGATGATGATAAAATCATTCGTACTGACGAAGAAGAATGGAAAAAAATTGTGGCAAATACCTATCAAAAACTTAAATCTCATTTAGGAATTCCAAAATACAACGGATATCAAGAATGGATTGATTTTATAGAAAAAAATGAGATTTTAGAATCATTTGACAACAGTATTTTAGAAATAGAATTAGAATAGGAGTTGGATTTTATGGCAATGATTAAACAATACCAAAAGAAAAATGGTGAAAAAGCCTGGTACTTCAAGACATATCTTGGTATCGATCCATTAACTGGAAAGAAGAGATATACAACTAAAAGAGGATTCAAAACACAAAAAGAAGCGAAAATCGCACTAGCTAGATTGGAATTAGAACGACAAAAAGCAGGAATGCCAATAAGTACAAATACTACTTTCAAAAAAGCAGCAGAATTATGGCTAGAAAACTATAAAAAAACCGTGAAAAAAAGTTCATATTCAAGGACTAAAATCATCTTTAACAAACACATATATCCAAAATTTGGAAATATTAAACTTTCTAAAATTAATACAGCATATTGTCAAAAAATAGTAAATGATTGGAGTGAAAAAGGCACTTCAAAACAGTACTCTCTTTTCGTTAACTATATGAACAAAGTTTTTAAATATGCTATAAATATTGGTTTAACATCTGATAACCCAACATTAAATTTAATTATTCCAAAACCACAAATTAAAACAGAAAAGAAATTAAAATTATATACAAAAGAACAGTTGGAATTATTTCTAAGTGAAGTATCTAAAGAACAGAATCCATATTTTAAAAACAGAGACTATACGCTCTTTAGACTATTAGCATTCAGCGGATGTAGAATCGGTGAAATATTAGCACTTACTTGGGACAATATTAATTTTAAAACACATGAAATGACCATTAAAAAAACTGTAGCCCGATCAGACAAATATTATATATCTGAAACTCCTAAAACAAAAAAATCAAATCGAATAATTTATTTAGATGAAAAAACTATAAAACAATTAAAATTTTGGAAGCTTGAACAAAGAAAGTACTTGTTTCAATTGGGATTTACCAAAGCTAATTATTTGTTTACCAATGACGAAAATAGTTTCACAATTAATCAGGCAGTAACAGAAAGATACAATGTATATCGTGAGCGTGCCGCCTTACCCTATATCGGTCTGCATGGTTTTAGACATACTCATGCATCAATGCTATATGAGGCTGGTGCAGATCACAAAGAAGTACAAGAAAGAATGGGGCACGCAAATATAAAAACTACTATGGACACATATACACACATTACTAATAGTAAAAAAGAAGAAACAACACAAAAACTAACAAATTATATTAACTTCTAAGAAAGTATGGTCAAAAGTATGGTCAAAAAAATTCTCTTAATTAACAAAAAAGCTCCACCCCTTGCTACACAAGAGATAGAGCAGTTTATTTATTAAGCTTCTTGAGCTACTGGATAAACAGACACTTGTTTTTTGTCGCGGCCTTTACGTTCGAAACGTACTACTCCGTCAACTTTAGCAAATAAAGTGTCGTCTCCACCAATACCCACGTTCACACCTGGATAAATTTTTGTACCGCGTTGACGGTAAAGAATTGATCCACCTGTAACTGTTTGTCCGTCAGCGCGTTTAGCACCTAGACGTTTTGATTCTGAGTCGCGTCCGTTAGATGTAGAACCGCCACCTTTTTTGTGGGCAAAGAATTGTAGATTCATTGATAACAACATGGTCTGCACCTCCTATTTATCATTAATTGTTTTAATTTGGATATATTCTGAATTTTCAGCTTCTATCGATTGTAATCCCAACAAGAGATTTTCTAATAGAATCTCGGCAATATTGTTTTGCTCTTGTGTCAATCCTGAAGTGACTTCGGTATATAAATAACCGCCCTCTTCTTCATTCATTTCGACAATTGGTTCAAAACCAGCTAATGAGGCAATCCCATTGACAGTACTGATCGCTAATGCAGAAACTCCTGCACAGACGATATCACTCCCATAAGGACCAGCATCAGCATGCCCTGTCAAAGTAAATGAAACGATTTGACCAGCGTCATTACGTTTAAATGTTCCTTTGATCATTATTCAGGCCTTCTTTCTCAAGCGCTAATTAAGCGTTGATCGCGTCGATAACCACTTTTGTGTATGGTTGACGGTGACCTTGTTTACGGTGTGAATGTTTTTTAGGTTTGTATTTGAAAGTAACGACTTTCTTTTGTTTGCCGTGTTTTTCAACAGTACCTTCAACAGTTGCACCAGAAATAATTGGAGCGCCTACTTTTGTAGTTTCGCCACCTACTAAGATAACTTCGTCAAAAACAACTTTTTCACCTGCTTCAACGTCAAGTTTTTCAACGTAGATTGCTTGTCCAACTTCAACTTTTACTTGTTTACCACCAGTTTTAATAATTGCGTACATGCTATAAAGCACCTCCTTATAATAGACTTAGACTCGCCATCCAGAGTGACAGTTACCTGTACTTACAAACTCGTTCTGTGCGGTTGTAGCTGTGGAGTCCACAATTACAACAGTACTAGATTACCAGAAACTAGCGCATTCGTCAACTCTAGATTCTAGAACTTTTCTTAAGTCAATCAATCGCAATTTTCACTTTTGCTCATTATAATGTTAGTGAAGACGAAGGAGGTAAACGAATGATCTATCCTGATGAATTGGTTCAAGAAGCAACGATTCGTATGCAAGGTCGTGCGGTAGAAGGTTTCGTTGCTGGTCAAGGCCCACTCCACCCAAAACTCATGCTGGTAGGTGAAGCTCCTGGCAAAACAGAAATCGATAATCATATTCCTTTTAGCGGACAAGCAGGCAAAGAACTAATGCAAACTCTTGCTCTAGCTGGTTTGACAAGAGAAGATGTTTATATTACTAGTGCAGTCAGAAGTCGACCTTATCGGACAGTCCAACGACTCAATAAACGAACTCAGCAAGCAGAAACTGTTTATCCGAATCGGACACCAACGAAAGCGGAAGTATTCGCTCATGCGCCGATCCTAGATTATGAAATCGAACATGTCGAGCCCCATTTGATTGCTACATTAGGCAATATCGGTTTGCAACGGTTATTAGGTTCTGCTTATACGATCTCTAAAAATCATGGTCAGCTTTATACTGGGCCTATTTTAAAACTGAATCAACAAAAAGATGCTTACGAGTGGAGTGATAAAAGCTACCAGATCCTCCCGCTTTTCCATCCTGCAGCTATTTTTTACAATCGAACATTAGCTGACGTGATCCGCAAAGACTGGCTTACCTTAGCAAACTATCTCGAGAAAGATCCTAGCAATCAATAGCCACAGCTTCCATAGGTAAAAAATCCCGAAACAGAAAAAAGCTGTTTCGGGATTTTTGAATTTTTATAGCTTATTTTAATTAAACACTGCAAAAAACACTTTGTTTGCCCTGCTTCTCAAAAACATTTTTCCTGCTCATGACTGATTACGTATATTGTTCATGCAGCGCTGAGAGTGCATGCGCTACTGTTTGGTGTTGCTCAAAGCCAGCTTTTTGCCATAAATGCTGTAGTTGTTTTTCTACTTCTGGTTGTAGCGAGGTGTAGATAATCGTTTGTTCTCGCATTTCAGCTTTTTCTTGAAACTCATCAAAAACAGCCCGGGCAGTTAAATCAATACTTGGAACACCACGCATAGAAAAAATGATCCCCTCTTTTTGATTTAAATCAGCTAATGTATTTTTTAATTTTTCAGCAGACATAAAAAAGAGTGGTCCGCTAATATAGACAACTGTCCAATTATCTAATTTTTTTGTTTCTGGCAAATCCATTCGTTCCCAATCGATTGTTTCAACCGAGATCGTGATTGCCGCACTTTTGATCACAAAGAAAATACAGCCACCGATAATGCCGATGACGATCGCAATACTTAAGTCAAAAATCACGGTACATCCCATAGTAATCAAAAATAATAAGATGCCAGACCAATATCTCTTAGTGAACAAGACGTTGATCGTTTCCCATTCATTCATGCGCCAAGCAGTAACAATCAACACTCCTGCCAAAGCTGGCATAGGAATGTTTGACATAATTGGTGCAAAAATAATCATAGATAAAAACAAAACCAAAGCATGAATGATACCAGCTAAACGAGTCTGTGCCCCTGATTTAATTGCCACACTTGTTCGGGCAATCGCAGCTGTCGCTGGAATGCCTCCAAAAAATGGTAAAACTAGATTTCCGATTCCTTGCGCAACAAGTTCTTGGTTGCTGTCCAATGGTTTGTTTGCCATTCGTCCCGCAGAAGCACCACAGAGCAAACTTTCCACCATGCCAAGCAAGGCAATGCTAATCGCTGGCACCATCACTTCTTTTAAAGAATCAAGATGAAAGGCTGCAAACGTTAAGCGATCGCTACTGATCAACGTCTGTGGAATTTTTCCCACGGTTGCTATCGGCAAGTGAAACAAGAACATCGCAACCGTTGCAAGAATAATTGCCATCAAAGAACTTGGTATAGTTTGAGCCCATTTTTTGGGGTAGATAATCATTCCGATGATCACTAATAATCCCATAATAAAGGAGGAAAAATTTATCGAAAAGCCAAAGGTCTGATAGCTGAGAAACTTCTCAATCACATTTGCACCTTCTGAATGGACACCAAACAAGTTATCCACTTGACCCAAGGCAATGATAATAGCAATTCCCGAAGTAAATCCAGTAATCACTGGAGCTGGAATAAAAGAGGTCAATGTTCCTAATCTAAAAATGCCTGCCACTAGCAATAACAGTCCTGCTAAAAATGTCGCCAGTAACACCCCAGACATCCCTTGAGTAGCTGCAATCGACATCAAGATCGCAGCCATTGCGCCTGTTGGTCCTGAAATTTGATAAAAACCACCTGACAAGCCACCAATAATAAGTCCAGCAATAACCGCTGTAATTAATCCTGCCGCAGCATTTGCACCACTGGACACGCCAAACGCCAACGCTAAAGGTAAAGCTACTGCAGCTACAGTAATACCAGCTAATAAATCTTTTTGGAATTTTTGACGATCATATCCGTCAAATTCTTCATTTAGTAAAAAAATATACTTTTTGAACAACCTAGAGACTCCTTTTTTATAAAAATTTTACGAAACACGCAACTACTAGAATAGCATATTTTTCTAACTCATGTCAGCTTTTTCACAAAGTTATAGGCGTTTTCATGAAAATTTTTATAAAATAAGATTAACTCAAATCAAAAGAGTCAGTAATCCAATGATTGCCAGACCACCTTGTTTCAAAATAATTAGTTTGTCACTAGTTATACTACCGTAAGCTGCGACCAATACAATATAAATCAATAACAAACTTGCCATTTCTTTTGGTGCAGACGAAATATAAGTGGCATACAATAAACCAATACCTAACAATCCATTATAAACACCTTGATTTTTAAATAACGTTTGTACCGACGAATTACTTAATTCTTTTTGACTCATTTTAAATACTCTGCCAGTTGCTTTAGAAGTTGTAGCAAAGGTTTCTAAATACATGATATAAAAAAATTCAATTGCGACTAATGTAATGATGATTTGTGAAATAATCGACATATTTTCTCCTCCTATTCATTTCTGCCTATCGGCTTAGAATAAGTATAGCCGAACCGTTCAAAAATAAAAAAACAAACACACTTGTAGCTATTATATTATAAGAACCTTGGATCCCCTGATATCAAACATCATCCACCTATAGAGGATGGACTGATTTCTGCTTAAACGAAGTTAAAATACACGAATGTATGAATTTGTAGAGTAAAAATTTTACCTACTCCTTTTACTTAGAAAAACATCCAATATATTCTTTTTTAACAAATACCTAGGTCCTACCTGATTAGACTGCGTATCATAAGAATACTTGCTACGTACCCATTTGGTCCAACTACCAGAACAAAGAAAAACCGGTAGAAACTTTCGTTTCTACCGGTTTTGGTTTTTTTTACGTCACAGGAGGGATTCGAACCCCCGACCGTCCGCTTAGAAGGCGGATGCTCTATCCAGCTGAGCTACTATGACAGCTTTTTCGGAACAAAAATAATTATATAGAATCATTTTGGTTCTGTCAATATGAAATAGTTATTTTATCAATAAAAAAGATTGCTCAATAGAAAGCGTTCCTCTTTTACCTAGTGTCCGACAAAAAGCAAGCTTTTTGTCGTAACAAGGTAAATACTCTTAAGGTAGATGAATTTGCTCTTTTTCTTTAGTTATCAAGATCACACCATCACCTAGCGGCACTAATGTGGAAGTCAAGTCTGGATGGGTCATAACGACCTGTAAAAATTCATTTAATTTACGATGAATGGCACGTTTGCCTCTAGGAATCTCTTCATCAGGCAATAAAATCGTTCCGCCTTGAAAAATATCATCAACCATCAATACGCCACCTTTTTTTAGCAGACGTAAACATTCTGGTAAAAACTCAATATATTTCGATTTGGCACTGTCCATAAAAATAAAATCATAAGGCCCAGTTAGTTCTGGTAAAATATCAGCCGCTTGTCCTTCTAGTAAAGTAACTTTTTCGGTTAAGCCAAGTCTTTCATAAGTTGCCTTGGCCTTTTTGATCATAACATCAAAACGATCGATCGTCGTGACGTGACCTTTTTCACTGATTAATTGAGCCATCAAACTAGAAGAAAAACCAATAGCTGCACCAATTTCTAAAACATTCTTTGGTTTTAATTGCCCTAATAAAAACTGCATGAATACGACTGTTTCATGGGGAATGATCGGTACTTCCGCTAAATGGGCTTCTTCTTCAATCAAACCAAGCTCTCCAGACAATTTTTTCTGTTTTGTCCGCATAAAATCAACTAACTCTTCTTTTACTACCGGACGATGCATCATTTCATTACGCATAATCTGCCTCCTCTTCCAAATTATTATACGAAGAACCTGACAAATCCACAAGTTGCAAACAAATTTACACTCACTTTCCTTTTCGTTGGCTATGAGTAAAAAACCGATTGAAACTTTTCTTTTTTTCAAATTCATCTAGCATATTCCAAGCTGTAATACCTGTCAAACAAAAGGCGATGGTAAAAAATAGCCAGCGCATCCAAGTAAATGCTGACTTTGATAAAAGAATGCCAATATAGGGAATCTGAAAAATGGGCGTTCCAATGATGTATCTTCTCCCCACTACACCGGATTCGGTCTGCGTAGAACTATCTGCTTTAGTATAAAAGTCTTGATGGTCTTTTTCCACTGCGATCACTCGTCGGGTGGTTATTTGCTCTCCTGAGTTTTCATAGTACGTAATCACGTCACCAACCAACAATTCTTCTGGTTTCTTCGGACGTACATAGATCAAACTTCCTTGGCTATAGTAAGGACTCATACCACGATCTTCAATAATATGGGTTGATAGACCAGCTATTTTAGGAAGTAAAATAATGCTCAAAATGATCGCTAAAATAACAATCAGTGTAATTGAACTAATATAGGTTATTTTTTATAAAATGGCACTAGTTTCCACTCCCTTTACTCATTTCTTATTTCCCATCATATAATAACGATTTAATTTTATCAATTTTAACTCTATTTCTTCTAAAACAAATTGAAAGAATTTTAAAAAAAATCTAAAAAATAACTCTGGTTATCTAACTTTATGCAGGTTTATGATTGACTAGAAAACAAAAAACGTTTACCCTAAAAAAAATGTTACTTTTAGAAAGGACACATTATGAACTTTTTTAATAACATTGAATATTTTAAAAAAGCGAACTCATTAAAGATAAAATGGTTTTTTACTATTCTATTATCAATGTTATTTTTAATGATAACAGTATATTTCTTTTATTATATTTTTACTCCTTCTGATAGTGGGAAGGTCAAAGAAATAAAAAATTCATGGGAATTTTACTTAAAAAATGAACCTGATTTTCGTTTTGATAGTCATTATATTAGTTACCTTCCAACAGTTGAAAGAAATGAAACTTTTGTGATGGAAACTATATTAAAAGAAGAGATGGATGATTCGAACTTAGTGATTCGGGGAAACAACCAATGGATAAAAGTTTATTTAAATGATCAACTTTTATATGATCGAACAAATGAACAAGACCAACTTCATCCTGGTTTATCTTTGGCAGTTATTGATCTGCCTACACACTATGCTGGTGAACACTTAAAAATCGAAGTTACTTCACCTTATGAAAACTATTCGGGTATTCCACCAAAAGTTTATGTTGGAAATACGGGACCAATCATCAGCTTTATTTTTTCCCAATCTGTTCCTCAAGTAGTTACCATGATCATTGCCATCTTTTTAGGAATTGGGATATTGGTGTACGCCATTTTTAAGCTTTACAAAAAAAAGACACTAGATATTTCACTGATCATTCTCAGTTGTTTTGCGTTAGTCTTAGGGTTTGAATCAATCTCTGAAGATATATTAAGCGGCATCCTTTTTGAACCAATCGTCCATTCGATTTTATCTGATACATTTACTATTTTAACTTCAGTATTTCTGGTATTGTATTATTTATCCCGAATGAAACATTATCAAAAAATATATGGTCTCTTTTGTTTTCTGCAAGTCTCCATCCAAATAGGTGTCCTTATTTATTCATTGATGACAGTAGGAGAATTAACTGAACTAATGCCCATTGTTAATGCGGTTAGTGTAATCAGTACATTAGTTACTTCCCTTGTCTGTGTTGGGGAAGCCTATCGGAATAATCGTTTTTTCATTGCTTGTACACCGTGGATTGTGCTGATTGCCATTTTCCATTGTATGCTTTATATCCAACCATCATTAGGTATTTATAATGCAAATATTAATTGGTCTACTATTCTATTTATGATTATTCTGATTATTATCATTTGTTATAATATTATCGAGTACATTATCAGCTTTGATAAGCATCAGCGAACTGTTAATTTCTTGAAAACAAAATCGGATTTACTTGAACAGCATTATGATCAGCTACGTGATCACATTCAAGAAATCAGTACATTAAGAACTGAGTTTATCCAAACTATGGAAAACTTAGAACACTTGGTCAAGGAAGAAGAAACCGATGAAGTACAAAATTATGTGCAAACTATCTTAACTAATGCTCGAAATTTTGAATTTATTTTCTCTTACTCCTCTCACCAACTCACTAATCTTATTTTAGCTCGTTATCAAGAAATTGCATCAAAGCGAAATATCAAAGTGAAGTTTCAAGCCGAACTACCAGAAGTATTGACCGTCAATGATGATGACTTGACCCAAATACTGATTCATGTCTTAGAACATTCTTTTAGAGAAACACATGCCATTGAAGATCCAATGCATCGAAAAATTTATTTATCGATGCAGGAAAAAGAAAATCAACTATTGATTCGTTGTGAACATAGCGCAAACTATGAAACAAATCTCTTTTCACAAGGAATTACCGAAAACTTTGCTGAACAAGAACAGTTTGATTTAAAAATAATCCAAGATGTGGCGGAACGTTATGCAGGAACGTTGACTCAGGAAAAAGATAGTCAGGTAGATCGTTTAATCATCCAATTGACTAAAACAAATCCCAAGAAAAGCATATAATGTCTTTGGCAGATTGGAAAATTGATTTATTGAATGAAGGTTTGAGCGGACAAAATAATATTCGTTCTCTTTCTCAAAAAAAGATAAAAAACAGGGAACACCAATCATTGGTGTTCCCTGTTTTTGACTAATGACTAACATTCGATCAATATAAAAGAGCAAGAAAATCTTCAGCTTCGATCGCACCAAAATACTTTTTGATATCAATCGTTTTTACTACATCACTTAAAACTGATTTATCATATCTTTGTCCAATCAGTTTTTCTTCGACGTCCTTTATCTCTCCTAACCCAAAGAAGTCACCAAATATTTTCACATCATCAATCAAACCATGTGACACATTCAGATGGACTTCGATCGAACCAATCGGATACCGCTTTTGTCTCGAAAAGTTAAAATCAGGTGATTTCCCATAATTCCAATCCCAATTACGATAATAGCGATCAGAGATTTCGTTGATTTTGATCCAGTCTTTGTCTGTTAGCTGATACGTATTAACCTCTGCCAGCGTTGCTACTCCGAATATTTTTAATAGAATTTCATCACGAAATTCTTCTGTTAACATTTCTTGTTTTTCTTTAGGTAAAAATGGTTTGATATTGGTCACACGAGAACGAATCGATTTGATCCCTTTGGACTCGATTTTATCTTTTTTTACTTTTAACGCATTGACCACTTCATTGATGTCAGAATCAAACATGATAGTTCCATGGGCAAACATTCGACCATTCGTTGCATACATCGCATTACCAGAGAATTTCATACCATCAATCACTAAATCATTTCGGCCTTTTAATTCCGCTCCAGATACCCCTAATTCGTGAAGAGCCTGAATAATTGGCTTAGTAACTTTAGCAAAATCACGGAAAGAATCGCCATCATCAGGCATGATAAAACTAAAGTTTAAATTTCCAAAGTCATGATAGACGGCTCCACCGCCACTTAAACGACGAACGACATGGATGCCCTGTTGTTCAACGTAATCTCGATTGATTTCTTCGATCGTGTTTTGATTACGCCCAATAATGATAGATGGTTCATTGATATAAAACAATAAGATCGGTTCATCAACAGGCATTTCTTGGAGTAAAAATTGTTCAATTGCTAGATTGATACGTGGATCATGCTTGTCATTCGGTACAAAAATCATTGTCTTCCTCCTAGATATCAAATACTTTATCGACTTTTGCTAGTGCTACTTCTACTGTATCACCCGCAGCTTGTTGCGCTTCGTTCTGTAATTGTGTAAGATCCCCAAATTGAGGTAAATGGGTCAATACTAGCTTTTTGACTTTTGCTGCTTTCGCAAGTTCCCCCGCTTCTTTTGACGTAAAGTGCGCTTTGTGTCGTTCATTACCAGCAAACAGATAAGTATCTGCTAGAAATAAGTCTGCATTTTCAGCAAATTCTACAAAACTTTCCAAATAGCCGGAATCACCTGTAAAAACAAAGACTTTGCCAGTCGCTTCTTCGACGATCCGCATGGCATAGCACACCACTGGATGGATGGTTTCCATAAACGTGATTAAAAAAGGACCTACTTTCAATTCTTCTGCCTCAAAATAGCCACGTCCTTCTGACACGTTCGGCATTGTTAACTCATCAAAATGAAAAGTATCTTTAGTATGACCATAGATTGGCAAGATAGCTCCTGGTTCTTTTTCAGGATGTAGTTGCCAATAATATTGCAATACACCTAGATCAGCGATGTGATCATGATGGTAATGGCTCAAGATAACCGCATCAAGTTCTAACGGTTCAAGATGCTCTTGTAATTTTATCAAGGTGGCGCTACCAGCATCGATCAGTAGGTTAAAGCCAGCTGACTGCAATAAATAGCTAGTCGTTCCTTGATTTTTATATGGATAGGCGCCTAAGCAACCTAATACAGTTAATTTCATGATCGTTCTCCTTTCAGAATCAATGTAATAGAATCCTGTTTTTTCTGTGAAACCTCTCTCATGTTTTATGAAAAATAAGTAGCTGGGGGTTCTTTTTCAAGTCTTGCTTGCTCGTAAAAACCTGCAATGGTCACATTGACATAGGCGATAACCCACAATAAACCAAAGAACAAGGCTAGGGCTCCAACAAGGTACCACCCGATAAATGAAAGTTGTAATAGGATATAAGTACCTAAACGATCTTTTAATAAATACCATGCGTATTGCAAACACTGGATGATTGAAAGTTCTGGGTAATCAAATTTAGTCCAAGCCGCAAATTGAAACAATCCGCCCACAATACTCATCAACAAAAGAGAAACAAAGGTCATGAGCAGGGTGGTCAAAACGTAACTAATGTCCAAAGCATTCCCTGATAACACATCTGTTGAAATTGTGTTTGAATTAAATAGTAATTGTGTATAAGTATTGACACCACCAATCAAAAAACCTGGTAATAAAACAAGGGCATTAATAATCCAATTGATCACAACATTGATCAAATTAATCACTAAAATAGGTCCAAAATATTTTTTTTGAAAGACGGCAAACAATAAATTACTTTTTGCTCTGCCGCCGCGAACGACTACCAGCGCAATGTAATATAAGGCATATGAAAAAGCAAATAAAAGGAAATTCTCTAGTAAAAAGCTAACTATTTGTTGTTGCGTGCTATCTACGAAAAAAAATCCCTCAAAAAACATTTGGATCAAACCCGCAACAAACATCGAAAGAAAGACTAGCCAAGCATTGATTCCCCATTGTTGCGCAAGGCTAGCTCGAGCTTTTTTGCGATAATCTGAAAGTGATAACTTTGTTTCCATTAATCATAACTCCTAATCTTTTCAACTGTTTTGTGGTCTAATCGCTTCACTAATTCCGTCACTAATTTCACAGTATTCAAATAATCATCTTCATGGATCACTGAAGTATGTGAATGCAAATACCGCACCGGAACAGTAATCGCCACAGACGGTACCCCATCTCTTGTCAAATGCATCTGTCCTGCGTCTGTCCCCCCACCAGTAATGACGGTGTATTGGAATGGTATATCCATTTCTTCCGCCACATCAATCACAAAATTCAACAGTTTTTTATGTGGAATCATTGAAGCATCAAAAATCAAGATTTGTGGACCTTTACCCAAAATCGAATCCGCTTCTTTTGGCGTCATCCCCGGTGTATCTCCAGCTGTTCCTGTATCTAAAGCAAAGGCGATATCTGGATTCACTAAGTGTGTACTTGTGCGTGCCCCTCTAAGGCCAACTTCTTCTTGCACATCGCTCCCTGCGAATAAAACATTGGGATGTCCTTCTTTTGCTAAATTCTCAAGAACTCGTAATGAAACAGCTGTACCGATGCGATTGTCCCAAGCCTTAGCTAGTAAAAATTTACCGTCATTCAACCGTTTATACTCAATATATGGGGTTACCATATCGCCAGGGCGAATACCCCATTCTTTTGCTTCTTTATCGCTTGTCGCTCCAATATCAATAAACATATCCTTGATATCATACGGTTTATTTCTTACTTGTGGGGTTAAAACATGTGGCGGTTTCGAACCAATCACGCCATGGATCACTTTCCCAGCTTGTGTTTTGATTTCCACTTGTTGGGCTAACATCACTTGTCCCCACCAACCACCTAATGTTTGAAATTCTAAAAAACCTTTATCAGTGATCTTAGTCACCATAAATCCCACTTCATCCATATGACCGGAAATAAAAATCTTAGGTCCACCATCAGAACCATGTTTGGCGATAATACTACCTAAACCATCATAAAAAATATCTTCCGCAAAGTCTTTTGCATACTTTTTATAGACTTGTCTCACTTCTTCTTCATTGCCTGGTACTCCTTTGGCTGAAGTCAGATCAATCAATAACTGTTCTTCTTTTTTATCCAAAACGTCTCCCTCATTTCTCGTATTGATAGCTAGATTATACCATTTATTAGGTGTGCTTTTCAGCAGAACGATTTTTTCAGTTAGAAAAAAGCCAGGATTCCTCGAAAGTTTACCGAATAACTTTCAATAATCCTGGCTTTTTTGCATAATGCATACGATAGCAATCGCTATTTTCTCTTAAATGGACTGACAGCAGTAAACGAGCGTTTCTTTTATGCACTTCGTGTTCGAAACTCCATTACTGTTGGTTTTCTTTTAAATCATTTGGTGAATGTTTTTGCCAGTCTTTACTATAAAATGATGGATCCAATTGATAGTGACTTGGTTGTTGTTGGTTTTCTAAAAACGGTCTAATCCGTTGATCTGCTGCTAGCCACCCTTTCCAACCTAAATGAATGGTGTCTTCCATGAAATAAGGTTGATCAGCCATTTTTGTAAAATCTGCGATCCGATCAAAGCCTTGACTCTGCAATTGAAATTTGATTTTCTTTGCAAATCCTTGAAGCATTTCTTGAGATAACCCAGTATAATCACTCCATTTTTGATTCACAGGTGGAATGATGAATAATGCTTCTGCCTGTTCTTGGGCTAATTGCTGTAGGACTAATTGAAAATCTGAAAATTCAGGTGAAAAACGATAATCCCAATTTTTTTGAGAATTTTTCAGCTCTTTTAAGTGGTGACGAATGCGCTCTTTGTAAAAATCATTTTTTAACTCAAAAGAATTGTCGCTTGTACTTTTTCTCCCAATATTTTCCGCTAGGTTTGCCAGAACTTTTTCTTGATAATTAGCAGGCAACGGCTTCATTGCCTGATCAATTTTGTCTTGTTTACTTTTCAGACCAATATTGCTGAACATTTCATCTTCTCTTTTTAAAATATTCCAGTTCAAGCGCAATTGATTTCGTTTTTCGACAGAAGGAAGTTGACCTTTTTTGATCATTTGTAACATTTCCGTCAATTTTTCATCTTTTTTAACGATAGAAAAATGTAAAAGTCTTCTAGCTAAATAACGGTCAGCAGGAGTGATTTTTTTCAATGAGAACAGCCAGTCAAGGGTTTGTAACTGTGAATAATACGTATCAAAATAATCTTTTTTTACGCCATCTTTGACAAACCATTGTGGAGAAATGATAAAAACGATTTTCTTATTTTTCAAATCATCTCCTGCAGAGCGCATCATCATATACTGACTTAATGATTGTGTCCCAGGTGCCCCTAATAAGAAGGGACGATAATCACGATGGTATTTCTCCGCCAAGACGGATGGGTGAAACGGACTGATCCGACTGAGTTCACTTGAACCAAAAAAAGGAACATATTTTTTTTCAGCTAAGGCTTCGTTTTTGATGATATCTCCTTTTAACACATTTTCGGACATGGATGTAGAAGCTTTTTTTATGACTGTTGGGTCGGTTAGATCCACACGATACGAAGAAGTGAAAAAAACTGCTATCAATCCAAAGGCTAAAAGGATTGGACCGAAAATAGCAAATAATTTCTTTTTCATTCTCATCCCTTCAATTCTTGTACTTGTGCAATGATTTTATTCGGTGTGCCCCACTCTTCACGATCAAATTCAGAAACAGGGACTTGAACATCTAATTGTCCATCTAATTCGACTAATAATTGAACAGAAGCAAGTGAATCCAGCAATCCTTCACCAAACAAATCAAGCTCTCGATTCTCTCTTATTTCATCTGTTCCTGTAATGTCTTCTAAAATAGTTAAAATTTGTTCTTCCATAATATAATCTCTCCTTAAATAATCATAATGTAAAATAAATCATTTTTAAGTCTTAGATAATCATCTGCTTTACTTAAACAAAAGTTGGTCTAAAAAGCCCGAAAATATCAATAAACTAAAACAAACTGCTTGGAAAGTCATAAAGACAGCAAAAGCGTGAGTAAACCAATTGGATGGTAGTTGTTTTTTATGTTTTTTCTTGAATCGTAGCCAAACGTCGGTTAAGCAAATCAAAGTAGCATGATACAACCCATACACGATGTAATACCAAGTTAGACCATGCCAGATTCCCATCAATAGGAATAATGCATAATAACCAATATTCGAGGTTACAATTTTACTTTTGAACCATTTTTTCTTCATCAAGAAAAACATCAAGCGCATATAAACATAATCTCGAAACCAAAATGATAACGTCATGTGCCAACGATTCCAAAATTCTTTGATATTCCAAGACAAGAATGGTTTGTTAAAGTTGATTGGTGTTTGGTACCCCATCAAGTAACTCGTTCCCACCGCAAACAAACTATAGCCTGCAAAGTCAAAAAACAGATATAAACTATACACATAGGTATATCCTACTAATGACCAAGAAAAACCACCATGTTGCAAGGCAGCTTTGGAAACGATTGGTAACAACACTTGACCCAAATAATAGCCAATAATAAATTTGTATAAAAAACCTAGAAAAATATTTTGGATACCTTTTTCTAATAATGTCAGATATTTCTCAGTTGCAGGTGGCTGACATTGATCCTTTTCAAATCTTCTATAGCGATCGATTGGTCCAGATGAGATCGTTGGAAAAAAGAGTAAAAATTGAATATAACGAAAAGGCTGATAGTTCTTGATCAATCCATCCCTAATTTCCATGATCATCTGAACAGATTTAAAGGTTAGATAGGAGATCCCTAGAAAGGCTAGAAAAGATTCTTTCCCATGGGCAAAAAACGGTGTGACTTTTGTTAAAAATAATGGGAAAATCGCTAGGATCACCGCTAAGTAAAACCAAATACCTTGATTTTTCTTTTGACGGTAAACGAAGTAAGCCCAAACTAATAATGTCTGCCAAACAACATATGCAATCAAGGCTACACCTTGTTGCCAATAGACACCACCAAAACTGATGAATAAGAAAAGCAAGGTGATGAGTGTTTGATAAATTGGCAATCTTTTCCCTCGAATCAACAATGATAGCACGATCGGTACTAAACCGATGATTAACAGCAGAAAATAATAAGGTTCTGCGTACGGGATCATATGTGGAAAGGTCATTGAGGATTCACCTCAGCTATTAATTTTTTCCGATCGATTTTCCCGTTCACCGTTTGTGGTAAAAGATCAATGTAATTGATTTTTTGAGGGACCATGTAATCCATGACCGAATGTGCCAATTTTTCCTTAATTGATTTAGAGAGTTTAAAACTTGGTTCTGGCGAATTTTCTTCTAATACAATAAAAGCAACTAGTTGTTGAACTTTAGTTCCTTGGTATTTTGGAACAACTATCGCTTGTTTAATCCGTTCATCTAACAAAAGCCCGTGTTCGATATCTCCTAATTCGATACGATACCCATGAAGTTTTATCTGTTGATCCATTCGTCCCTCATAGAACAAAAGACCTTCCTCATTAAGAAACCCAGCATCGCCAGTATGATAACTTTGTTGATCCTGTTTCTTGAAAAAAGCAGCTTTGGTTTTTTCTGGATTATTCAGATACCCCTTGGAGACACTAGGACCCAAGATAATAATTTCACCTGTTTGATTGACCGGTTGCACTTTTTGATCATTCACAATCTGAACCTCGGTATCTTCTTTGATATAACCAATCGGTAAACGTTCATAGCGATCTAAAATACCTTGAGTGATTTGGATACTTGAAATAGCAACCGTGGCTTCCGTTGGTCCATACGTATTATAAATACGGGCTTCAGGAAATCGTTTCAATAATTCTTGCGCTGTTTTTTTGGTTAATTCTTCCCCACAGAACAAGAAAGTGGCTAGATCTGGTACATGTTCCGCATCAAAAGTGGGTTCCATCAAACAGATATCGATAAATGAAGGAGTTGACACCCAGACATCTAATTTCAACTTTGCTAAAGTAGAAAATAATTGTCTAAAGTCTTGAATAACCGCTTTTTCTAAGGGTTTTAACATTCCTCCTGTCACAAGTGCTGGATAAATCGAAAAAACAGATAAGTCAAACGAAAATGGTGCTTGTGCTAAGAAACGTAGACCCTGTTCAAGATGAAATTCCTGGATCGTCCAACGAACAAAGCTCAATAAGTTATCATGACTGATTTGCACACCCTTGGGCTCACCTGTAGTACCAGAGGTAAAAATGATGTAATAATTTTCGTCACCTTTAACTGGATGTGTTGCTTCGTATTGACTCTCTTTTTTCGTGATCGTTGCTAATTCTTCCCGAGAAATCACTGGGATACCATCTGTTTCCATCTGCCAGTCACCGACACTAATGATCAAAGCTGGTTTTGCTACTCGAAGAATTGATTCAATTCGCTCATTCGGCGTATGTTCTTCAATCGGAAGATAGGCATGGCCAGCTTTGGTGACACCAAGAAAAGAAACGATCATTTCAAACTCTAGATTTCCAAAAACCACGATTGGTCCCTGTTTCTGTAGATTTCTGTCTAAATAAGCTGCTAAAGCATCGGACTTTCTTTTTAGCTCACCATAGGTATGCTCTGTGATTTCTGTCTGATAAACGACCCGATCTGGTTCCGTTTGACCAAAAAAATCAATTGATTCAACGATTGTTTGAATATCCATCGTCTTCCTCCTAAAATTCATTATAGATAAAAGATCCGCCTTGGACATTTTTATAATGGTACAAATAAATCAACATAAAAATAATTGCACTATACAATAATGTTCGTACCACAAACGTGCCCCAGTACCTAAATTGAGGATTATTCCACCAATTTTTCAATTTATATTTCCCTCCTAATCGAATCTCAAAACAATTTTACCCATTCTTTTTAAAAAACAACATTTGTTTTCCTAACAGTAATCGCTTTTCTGCTAACAATTTTGTCACAATTTAGATTAACTACAAAAAGACGGTTATTATAATATAAGCATCACCTCAAATAAATAAAGATTTTTTTTAAAAAGCTAAAAAGACTTAAACGATCTATGTAACCAATCGTTTAAGTCTTTCTTCATTCAAATAAAAAAAACAGAGTACTAACCTTTTGCTCATTTAAATATAGCTTGATTTACTCCTCAATAATCCTGCAATATAAGACACTTGTGATGTAATAAAACAAGATATAGATCAAGACAAGTGAGCCACAAATCAGATATGCTAACCCATAATTTGCTGTATCGACATATTGAGTAAATACTTCAATGGCAAAAAAGGTATGCATACTCCCCAAAATAATTGGTGGGAAAAACATGATCGCATTTTGCCCAAAGATGACTCGCTTCACTTTTTTTCGAGAAATCCCTAATTTCGTTAATAATTGATAATTCTCTCGTTCTTCTTCTGCTTCTGCTAATTGACGAACCATCAGCATGCTTCCAGTCGTGACAATAACAATTATTCCAATAAAGATCGAAACATACGACATTAAACCAATTCCTTGTTCAACTGTCCGTTTAAATGGGAAACGTGCAGAAAAGTTAAGACGTGAATCTTCATTATTGTATTCATCAGAAGATTGATCTGAAGCTGCTTTTTCTTGGTGCGATTCATTTTTATGAATCGTTCCAGTTATAGCCTCTCCTTTGATTTCATAATCATAATAAATGATGTTCTCATAACTTGTAGGAATCTCTTTGGAAATACGTTCAATGATTTTTTCCTGATCTCCCCCTTGCACATTCCAATTGACCACTTGATAGTTTAGTCCAGATGCTTTAGCAAAATAATCATCACTGACAACGAGTGTCGGACCGAAATACCTCAACGAACCATCTCCTAAAAAATTAGGTAAGGTTGCTTGAATATCTAAAGTTTGATCGGGCAAGTAGAATGTTGAATCATACATTGAAAAATTTCTAAAGATGTTTTTCATACTATCTAATACCACAGTGCTGTTATCCGATGTTAAATCAATTTTAGGCATTTTAGGATTGAATTGTCGAAAGGCATGATATTCTTTTTCTGGAATCAAATTTACCAATTGAAATACTTTTTCCTCAGAAATCCCGTCTAACTTATCATTATAGTAACTTCCAATTACTTTGTAATTGATCGTCATTTCTTTTGTGATCGTTTGCCCTTCACTTGCAAGAAGCGGTCGCAGCTTATCGGCTGTTGCCTTATCCATTTGATAAGATACCGGTGAGACCATCTCCACATTTCGAGACATGATGACAGTCGCACTCATCATTGCGCCAATCATCGTTAAAGCTAGAGCCATGATCAGTGTGATCAACGAATTGATCCGCCAGCTTTTCAGCAGATGGATCTGCGTATTGCCGATCAGCAAGAAGTTGATCCCTCGATACTTAATTCGAGAACGACTCACCAAATCGATTAACACACGTAGGGAAAAACAAAAGAACAGATATGTCCCGATCACACAAAACAGCAGAATCAGAACAAATAATAAGAAAGGAAAGCGAAGATCTTGCGTAAAAATAAAAAGTTTAGCAGCAAATTCCCGATAGTGGACCGCAAAGAAATAACCACTAGAGATCAGCAATAAACCCAGTGTTCCTAAAAAACGATGGCGTGTCCGAACTCTTAACTTGCTGCTTTCCAAATGATCGTATTCGCCAAAATTTCGAATCGTCGGATAGCGCCAGATTTTCCATAATGAATACAAAGAAACAACAGATAAAATCAAAAAAAACAACAGAAAGGTTTCAAAAATCGATGGCACGGAAATGAAGAAAAGACTCGTGATTTGCAAGTTCATCATGCGAATCAAGATCATAGAAAATAATTTTGAGAAAATGATTCCTAAAATAATCCCTGCTGTACAGGCGAATAATCCAATAGCCATTGTTTCCAATACATAGATCAGTGAGATTTGGGTTTTCTTCACACCAAACAACTGATAGATCCCAATCTCTCTTTGTCTGCGGTTAAAGAAAAAACGATTTGCACTAATAACAAAAAAAAGTAATACGATTAAGATAATCCAACTACCCATACCAAAAAAAACATTGAATAAAGAATCTTGCTGTGTCCTTCGGTTCAATAATTGATCATAAGAAATCGTACTAAAAGAATAGTAGATCATCGTTGATAACGTTAGACTAAAAAAGTAAACGAGATACCCTCTTGACTGTCGCAGAAAACTTTTCGCAGCCAACTTATAAAGCATTGAGTTTTCCACCTCCCCCAATGGTCGCCTGCATATCAATCACCCGTTCAAAAAATTCGTTTCTTGAACCTCTGCGAACTACTTCAGAGAAAATCACCCCATCTTTGATAAATAAAATCCGATCACAATAACTGGCTGTATACGGATCATGTGTTACTAATAAGATAGTTGATTTTTCTACTCGGTTCATCGTTGTTAAATAATTTAGTAACTCGGTGGCTGATTTCGAGTCCAGAGACCCGGTTGGCTCATCAGCAAAAATGACTTGTGGTTGAATAACTAATGCTCTAGCAGCCGCAATCCGTTGTCTCTGACCAACTGATAATTCATCTGGATAACGTTTTAAGATTTCTTCGATCCCTAATAATTGAGCAACATGCAACACACTTTTTTCCATCTCTTCTTTCGAGATTCGTTCCACCGCTAATGGTAGTAAGATATTGTCCTTCGCATTCAATGTATCGATCAAATTAAATTCTTGAAAAATAAATCCTAATTTTTTGCGACGGAAGTCACTCAATTCATTATTTTTCATTTTAGTGATCTCATTTCCTTGGATCAACACACTTCCCATCGTTGGTAGATTGATCGTCGAAAGAATATTCATCAAAGTCGTCTTTCCAGCACCACTCGGACCCATGATGCCAACAAATTCTCCTTTTCCTACTGTAAAAGAGATATTATCAAGTACTTTTACCGGCGAAAGCTTATTTCCATAGCTTTTACTTACATGTTTTACCTCGATCATTTTATCCATGGCTTTCCTCCTTGGGTTTTGCTTACTCGCCACACTGACACACTTACCAGCATATTAGCATATTCTTTGGTTTTTTTCTTTGATCTTTACAGCATTTGAGCATTTCTTTTTAGATTTTTATCATTTCACAGACATAACCTTTTTTTAAAAAAATTTTTATTCATCTATTTTATTCACGAAAGCGGTATATTCAAAATAAAAATCCTATAAACTTACGTTTTCACTTTTTTTCACAAAGAAATATATACAACATATAGTATAGTTGTCCGTTTATACACCTGTTTGCATACTATATATAGCTAGTATTTAGTTGCTCCTTCGTGGATTTTGTTTTATGATAGACAAGAAGAATTTAGCAGGAGTTGAATAAAATGAGTGTACAAATTGAAGAAAAAGTAACAGATCCCCTTCATTCAGAAGTATCAAACATAACAATCATTAAACGAGATGGTCGACGTGTCGAATTTGATGAAACAAAAATCAATGAGGCTTTAGTCAAAGCTGAAAAGAAAATTCATGGCTCATTGTCTCCACTTACTTATGAAAAAATTCAAACGATCGTGGATTTAGTCGTTCAAGAAATCAAACGACGCTTTACCGACAACGTTAAAATATATGAGATCCAAAATATCGTTGAACACATTCTTTTAGAAAAAAACGAATATGAATTAGCAGAAGAATATATCAATTACCGCACAAAACGTGATTTTGCCAGAAGCAAAGCGACAGATATCAATTTTTCGATCAAAAAATTGATCAATAAAGACCAAACAGTTGTCAATGAGAATGCGAATAAAGATAGTAATGTCTTCAATACTCAAAGAGATTTAACCGCTGGTATCGTTGGAAAATCCATCGGTTTGAAAATGTTGCCCCCACATATCGCAAATGCGCATCAAAAAGGCGACATCCATTACCATGATTTAGATTATCATCCATACACACCAATGACAAACTGTTGTTTGATCGATTTCAAAGGAATGTTGAACAACGGATTCAAAATTGGAAATGCTGAAGTGGAATCACCAAAATCAATTCAAACTGCTACTGCTCAAATTTCACAGATTATTGCAAATGTAGCTTCCAGTCAATATGGTGGTTGTTCTGCTGACCGAACAGATGAATTACTTGCTCCTTTCGCTGAACTGAATTATCAAAAACATTTAGCGGATGCAGAAGAATGGATCGAAACACCTGAACGTCGAGTAGAGTATGCGAAATCAAAAACCAAAAAAGATATTTTTGATGCGATGCAAAGTCTAGAATATGAAATCAATACTCTTTTTACTTCAAATGGTCAAACACCATTTACTTCTCTTGGCTTTGGTTTAGGAAAAAACTGGTTTGAGCGAGAAATTCAAAAAGCAATCTTACAAAATCGGATCAATGGCTTAGGTAGCGAAAAGCGGACAGCTATCTTCCCTAAATTGATTTTCACATTAAAAGATGGCATAAACTTGAACCCAACTGATCCTAATTATGACATTAAACAATTAGCTTTGGAATGTGCAACTAAGCGGATGTATCCTGATATTTTAAACTACGACAAAATCGTTGAATTAACCGGTAGTTTCAAAGTACCTATGGGTTGTCGTTCATTTTTACAAGGTTGGAAAGATGAAAATGGCCAAGAAGTGAACGTTGGACGAATGAATCTTGGTGTGGTCACACTAAACTTACCTCGTATTGCCATCGAAGCGAAAGGCGATCAGGAAAAATTCTGGCAAATCCTCTCTGAGCGCTTAGCCATCATGAAAGATGCTTTAGTTTATCGTGTCGATCGTTGTAAAGAAGCGATCCCTGCTAACGCACCAATCTTATATATGTATGGTGCATTCGGTAAACGTCTCTCAAAAACAGATGCTGTCGATGAATTATTCAAAAATCGTCGTGCAACGGTTTCTTTAGGTTATATCGGTCTTTACGAAGTGGCTTCTGCTTTTTATGGTGGGGAATGGGAAAACAATCCCGAAGCAAAAGATTTTACCCTTGATATCGTGAAGGAATTAAAAGCCAAAGCAGATGCTTGGGGTGACGAATATGGATATCATTTCAGCGTTTACTCTACGCCTAGTGAGAGCCTAACTGATCGTTTCTGCCGTTTAGATACAGAAAAATTTGGCGAAGTCGAAAACATCACTGATAAAGAATATTACACGAATAGTTTCCATTATGACGTTCGTAAAAACCCAACTCCGTTTGAAAAACTAGATTTTGAAAAAGATTATCCGAAGTATTGTTCTGGTGGTTTTATCCATTACTGTGAGTACCCAATGCTTCAACAAAACCCGAAAGCATTAGAAGCCGTTTGGGATTATGCTTACGATAAAGTTGGCTATTTAGGAACGAATACACCAATTGATCATTGCTACAAATGTGGCTTTGAAGGTGACTTCAAACCAACCGAACGTGGCTTTGAAGGTGACTTCAAACCAACCGAACGTGGCTTTGAATGTCCCGAATGCGGCAATCATGATCCAAAAACTTGTGACGTCGTTAAAAGAACCTGTGGCTATTTAGGTAACCCACAAGCACGTCCAATGGTTCACGGTCGTCACAAGGAGATCTCTTCACGTGTCAAACATATGAAGTAATCTTTCTCTACTATTTCGTTCTAATTCACTCTAAAAAAAGATAGAGCGATCAGTTATTCCTTAGAAAACAATCCCCTTTCACAGCGTGACTACGATAAATCGAACGGTGTGTGAACCGTGACCGTTCGATTTATTTGCATTTTTTTGAGGCTAGTCCATTATCTTTTCTGAGACTGCTTGCTGTGAAACTGGTTTGAGTTTTAAGTAAATTTTTCATACTTTGATGTTAGAAAGAAGTTTTTTTATGCGAAATCCTAAACCTAAAGAATGGCTGGCACAAGATTACAGCCAAAATTACATTGCTGATTACAAACCATTTAACTTTGTGGATGGCGAAGGCGTAAGAAATAGTCTTTATGTGAGTGGCTGCTTATTTGCTTGTGAAGGATGTTTCAATAAAGCAGCGCAAAATTTCCGCTATGGTAAACCTTTCACACCAGAGCTGGAAGAACAAATCATTACCGATCTCCGCCATGATTACGTTCAAGGACTGACCCTTTTAGGCGGGGAACCTTTTCTAAACACGGACGTCTGTCTCCAAGTCGTTGAGCGTATCCGACAAGAATTTGGTCAGACCAAAGATATCTGGTCGTGGACCGGTTATACTTTTGACGAACTACTTCAAGACTCCGAAGACAAGTTAGCTCTTTTAGCAAAAATCGATATCTTAGTTGATGGACGTTTTGAACTAAGTAAAAAGGATTTAAAACTACAGTTTCGCGGTAGTAGTAATCAACGCATCATCGATGTCAAAAAATCGCTAGCCGAAAATAGAGTAGTGATTTGGGAAAAATGCAGCGATGCTACAGAATCGTATGAACAAATCAAAAAACAGGAGTTCATTTAGGTCCTCCCACTCCTTATTGAATAAAAAACAGTAGAAACGTATGTTGATTTCCAACACGTTTTCTACTGTTTTTTCATTCCCACAAAGGTAACACAATATTCTCATAAGTCATGGGATCTAAATTCGTTAAGGTGATCCCCAAGAGACGTATGCCTTGTTCAATCCCTAAAATTTCTTCCCAAATCAAACTTGCTTGATAAAAGAGCGCTTCTTTCTTATAGATATACTCAGGTAAAGTGACTCTTTTCGTGACTGTCGTATAATCCGTATATCTCACTTTTAACACTACGGTTTTTCCATGTTTCTGGACTCTTTTCAACGACTCTTCGACTTTCTCAGCTAATTGTCGTAATTGTGCTAATACCGCTTCTTCCGTTTGTAGTGGCTGACCATAAGTATGCTCTTTTCCTACAGATTTTCTTTCTCTTGTCACATTGACTGGTGCATCATGGACACCTCTTACTTTTCGATAAAGGGAATAACCCATCTTGCCAAATTGTTGGATCAACATTATCTCTGTACAATTATAAAGATCTTCTCCAGTGAAAATACCAAGTTCATGCATCTTAGGGACGGTTTTTTTTCCTACCCCATGAAATTTATCAATAGGTAATGCCTTTAGGAACGTCAATGCGTCTTGAGGTGCAACGATAGTAATGCCTTTAGGTTTTTGAAAATCTGAGGCTAATTTCGCTAAAAACTTATTATAGCTCACACCTGCCGAGCAGGTCAGTCTTACCTCTTCCCAAATGTCTCTTTGGATCAAACGAGCAATTTTGATTGCTGATTTACAATTACATTTGTTGTTCGTCACATCAAGATAGGCTTCATCAATACTGACAGGCTCAACGATATCCGTATATCGGTAAAAAATCTCACGAACAGTTTGTGAGATCTCACTGTATTTTTGATGGTCACCTGGTTTAAAAATGGCTTGCGGACATAATTCATATGCTTTTTGCGCACTCATCGCTGAATGGATGCCATACTTTCTTGCTTCATAATTCGCTGTAGTAACCACTCCTCGACCACCAGTGTCACTCGGATGTCTGGCAATAACTAAGGGTTTCCCTCTAAATTCTGGATGATCCCGTTCTTCGACAGAGGCAAAAAAAGCATCCATATCGATATGAATGATTTTTCTAGATGTATCATTATGTAAAGGAAACTGTAATTCCATCTCACTCACCCCTATCATGATTATATAGGAACTTTTGTTCGGTGACAAGAAGATGGTTACCCACCGAACGGACCACAAAAAAGAGCCGAAATTTCACAAAAACTGAGACATCAATTTCGGAAATCACGACTTCTAAAATGATCATTCATCACTTGAGACTGTTGAGTAAACCAACCAGGTCACCTGAATCATTCGTTACTCAGTTTCTTCAGTCGCTTGCAAGGATGCATCAGAATGAAGAAAATAAATCAACGTTTGTAATTCATTCGTTAAGTCAACATTTTGAATCAACACGTCTGCTGGCGCATTTAATCGAGCAGAGGTAAAATTCAAGATACCTTTAATGCCCGCTTCAGTCAACCGATTAACTACTTCTTGTGCTCGCTCAGCTGGTATCGTCAATATTGCTACTTCGATTTGTTGGATCTTGATTTGTTCAAACATATCTTCCATAGGGTAAACGGGAATCCCATCCACGATCCGTCCAACGATTGCTTCGTTGACATCAAATGCACAACTTACACGGATACTGTTACTTTGATGGAATTTATATTTTAAAAGGGCACTTCCCAAATTACCGACACCGATCAACGCCACATTAGTCAATTGATCATCATTCAATGTTTTTGCGAAAAAATGCATGAGGTCTTCAACATCGTAGCCATAGCCTCGTTTTCCTAATTCTCCAAAATATGAAAAATCACGGCGAATCGTTGCACTGTCAACTTGAACAGCCTCACTTAATTCAGTTGATGATACTTTTTTCTTACCAGCATTATTTAAGATTCGTAAATAACGGTAATACAAAGGTAGCCGTTTGGCTGTTGCCTTTGGAATAACATGATCTTTCACTTAATTACCTCCACTTTTACTTTAAGTTTACTTTGATTTATCCATCATATCAGTATATATAGGAAAAAATCAATTTGATTGCTTGGATATTGTGAAATTTTATTCTTTATTCATTTTTTTATCATTTCTTTGAACCTCGCAGTATCAAGGAATTTATGGTAGACTACTAGTTGAAAAAGAGATTTATTCTTAGAGAATTCACAAAGTAGAAAAGAGGATTCCATGATATTATTACAAGCCAATCAAATTGCTCGTCACTTCGGTGCAGAGATCTTATTTGAGAATATCCATTTAGAAATCAGCACAGGGGCTCGGATCGCATTAGTCGGCCGTAACGGAGCAGGAAAATCAACACTTTTGAAGATCCTTGCTGGAATCGAACGCCCCGATGAAGGAACAATTGCTAAAAATAAAGCTGCTACTTTAGGCTATCTGGCACAAGATACTGGGTTAGATTCAGCAGAAACAGTCTGGAATGAAATGCTTAAATCATTCGAAACAATCCGTCAAATGGAAAATCGAATGCGCGAACTTGAAATCTTGATTAGTGAAGGAACACCTGATACACCTTCCTATGAGTCACTTTTGAAAGAATACGATAAATTACAACACGATTTTTCAGATAGAAAC
This sequence comes from Enterococcus sp. AZ077, assembly GCF_051714965.1. Lineage (NCBI taxonomy): Bacteria > Bacillati > Bacillota > Bacilli > Lactobacillales > Enterococcaceae > Enterococcus > Enterococcus sp. AZ077. The sequence goes on along the minus strand of NZ_JBIOSX010000001.1, from coordinate 703,659 downwards.
GGTTATGGCTACGAAAATGAAATACGCTCTGTTTTGCATGGCTTTAAATTTGATCCGTCTTTTTATGATCAAAAAATCAATGAATTGTCTGGCGGACAACGCACTCGCTTAGCGTTAGCAAGAATGTTGCTCCAACATCCGGATATCTTGATTTTAGACGAACCAACCAACCATTTAGATATTGAGACTCTCTCTTGGTTAGAAGGCTACCTGCAAAGTTATACTGGTGCCTTACTGATCGTCTCCCATGACCGATATTTCTTAGATAAAGTCGCAACTGAAGTTTACGAATTAAGTCGAAAAAAAATGCGCCACTATAAAGGGAATTATTCGAAGTATCTTGATATGAAAGCTGAACAATTAGCAACTGAATGGAAAGCTTATGAAAAACAACAAACTGAGATCCATAAATTGGAAGATTTTGTCGCACGCAACTTGGTACGCGCTTCTACGACGAAAAGAGCCCAAAGTCGCAGAAAAGTCCTTGAGAAAATGGATCGGATTGACCGTCCTCAAGGAGACGAAAAACAAGCTCACTTTCTTTTCAATGTAGCAAAGCCATCAGGAAATGTTGTATTACAAATTGAAGATGCTGCGATTGGTTATCATAATGAAGTTTTGTCTGAACCGATCAATCTTGATATTCGGCGTCAAGAAGCCATTGCACTGGTCGGCCCCAATGGTATTGGTAAATCCACGCTTTTAAAATCGATCATCCATCAGTTACCGTTTATCCGTGGAAAAGAACATTTAGGAACCAATGTGACGATCGGCTATTACGATCAAGGTCAAGCGGACTTACACACCAACAAAACTATTTTAGCTGAATTATGGGATGAACATCCAACGACTCCCGAAAAAGAAATTCGTAGCGTTTTGGGTGCCTTTCTATTTTCTGGTGAAGATGTAGAAAAGACCATCCCCTTGCTAAGCGGTGGTGAAAAAGCCCGAGTCGCCCTTGCAAAACTCGCAATGAATCAAGAAAACTTTTTGATTTTAGACGAACCAACCAACCACCTGGACATTGATAATAAAGAAGTATTAGAAAATGCCTTGATTGATTATGATGGTACTTTGTTGTTTGTCTCTCATGACCGTTATTTCATCAATCGGATTGCCACAAAAGTCATCGAATTATCGGAAAACGGTAGTAAAGTTTATTTAGGTGACTATGATTATTATTTGGAAAAGAAACAAGAAGAAGCGGAAATAGCAGAGCTGTTAGCTGAAAAAACACCAGAAGAAGAGCATATTTCTACGAACAAGAAAACCTATTTCCAAAGTAAAGAGCAACAAAAGCTGATACGTAGTTTGCAACGTAAAATTACTCAAATTGAAGAAGAATTAGCTATTTTAGATGAACAGATCGAGGCACTAGAACAACAAATGGTGTCCCCAGAGAATTTGGATGACCATCTCAAATTAAATGAATTGAATCAAACACTCGAAGCAACTCGCCAATCTCAAGAAACGAAACTTTCTGAATGGGAAGATTTGAGTATTGAGCTTGAAGAATATGAAAATGAATAAAAACAGATAAATAAATATTCATTTCTGCACTAGAAACGCTCTCAAAACAGTACCCTCTGTTTCGAGGGCGTTTCACTTATCACAACGCACACTATCAAAGCAATCTCAAAGTGCTTGTTTATTCTCTACCTAAATTTTCTTGAACTTTTGTCTCACTAGATTGTGCCTTTGTTTCGATTAAACTGGGTTCCTTTATTTTATCAGTTATACTTTCCATCGTTTGGCATCCATTCGTTTGAGTTTTTTGTTTTGTCTGACTCTCCATCTGATCCCTCCCCTTATTCAATGAGAAATCATTGATCTTCTTTGTTACTTGAAAATCAATTACCACTTTGTTTCTTTGACAGCCTTTAGGATTTATTCGCCCAAACATTTCTTGATAAGCTTGTTGATTTAACCGATAATTAGTAATTTCCCCTCCCAAACACCGCGATAAAATTTCACTTTTTATCTTTATATCCTTCGCTAGTTCTTCTTTGATTTCCTTTAAATTTCCTTTCTCGAACATTGTATCCAACTTATATTCCTGTAATTTTGCTTCATTTATTTGTAGCCAGATATTTAAATAATCTGTTAGATAAATCTTTTCTTGACTATGGACTTGTATTTCTTTATGAAAGGCTTCAGTATGAGATTCATAACTGGTTTCACCTTTATTTATTTCTTTTGCATTTTTTTCTCGGTCATACAAGCGGATTAATGCTGTAGTCGCCGGACAAAAGTCTTTCGGTTCATGAATTTTTTTATTTAGCTTAAGTAGCATTTCATTGACTTTTTTATCTTGATTATTTGAAAAATTTTTTCTAAGCCATTGAAACAATCCCATTCTAAACACTCCTATCTATCGCTCTTTTACAAGAATTATATCTGTTATTCTTTTTATTAATAGGTCACTTTATTCCTTTCAACCTAAAAAAAACGACTATTACTAAAAGAGAGACTGAGCAAAAATTTTCTCAGTCTCCTCTATTCATTTCCTACTCATTCATACTAGCTGAACCGAAATTCTGTTTGTTTAAGATACTTGATTGAATTCTTGATTTTTCAGTTCATACACCACATCGCAGCCTTTAGCGACATCCTGTTCGTGGGTGACTAAAATAATACATTTCTTTTGCTCATGTGCAATCTCTTGGAAAAGTTTAACGATCTCGCTGGAAGTTGCTTCATCCAAGTTTCCAGTCGGTTCATCCGCAACGATTAGATCGTGTTCACAGCATAGGGCTCTAGTGATTGCTACTCGTTGCTGCTGTCCACCAGATAACATCGTAACTTTTTTATCTGCTAAATCCTTAGTGATTCCAACTTTTTCTAAGTTCGCTAAGGCGTAGGCTTTTTTATCTGTCTGTTGGCTTTGAGCAATCTCCATCGCTGTTACCACATTGTCTACTGCCGATAAATACGGCAGTAGATTATAGGCTTGGAATACAATTGATACATCTTTACGACGATATTCCCGCAATCCAATTTTTTTCAACGATTTGTCGTCATAGAGAATTTCTCCGTTTTTTGGTGTATCTAGTCCTGCGATCAGGGATAAAAAAGTCGTTTTCCCTGAACCGCTCGTACCTAAAATTGCATACATTTTGCCTTTTTCAAAAGTTAAATTAACGTTTTCGAATAATCGTCGGTTGTCTTCATACCAGTAGCCTAAATCTTTTGTTGATAGTGTCATTAAAAATTCCTCCTTTAATTAGGAAATCAATATTTTCTTCGGATTCAGTCGTAGAATTCCTGCTGATGAAAGGACAATTGAGAATAAACTAATCCCCAGCCCAATTCCTGCAAGACTTAAAATCTCGGTTGGCTGCATTGAAATATTTAGTTCTTGAATTTCTTTTGATTGTGTAAATGGATTGCTTCCCATTTGACCAGCACTAGGACCACCGTTTCCGCCACCAGGTGCTTGTCCTTGGTTACCTTGATTTGGACCGCCGTTTCCTGCCGTATTCGCTTCTTGTCCATCTGCATTTTGCGAAGTTGTTTGCTGACTCAACAACTGGTTGCCGACTGCATTGCCAACAACATTTCCGCTAGCTGCAGCGATCCCTAAAGCGAAGATCATGCAGACAAAAATCTCAACGAAAAATTGTGAAATAACTTTGACCCGTGATTCACCTAATGAAAGTAATACACCGATCTCATATTTACGTTCACGAATCGACAGCATAATAATCAATGTCAAAATAATGACTCCGGCTACGGCTACTAAAATCACGATATTCTTCGCAAAGCTTGATACATTATTCAACGGCTGAAGCATTTGCTGATACATTTGATCATTGGTTTCTAAGCTGAATGTATCCGTATCGATCAATTTATTCGCCGCTTCTACAAAGCTGTCCATGTCTTTGGGATCATCTAAGTTATAAACTGCCGAATCGATCGTTTTTCCTTCCGATCCAGTTAAGGTGTTAACCAGTGTATAAGAAGAAAAAATCGTGTTCGCTGGATTCATAAAGTTGAAGCGAGCACTCATACTGTTGCCAGAATCACTTGTTTTGTAAATACCTTTAATAGTAACTTCAACATCTTTATCATCGGTATCTTTAATCTTAAATTTGTCCCCGACACTTAGATCGTTTGCTTCCGCTAAACTTTGCTCGATCAGTACATTATTCGTCCCTTCATCATCCGAAGTGATTGCCTTGCCTTCAACTAGGCTAGCTGTTCCTGATGAAAAATCACTGTAAGAATTACTTTCGGAAACACCTTTAATTTGGAAATCCCCTTGACTCATCCCACCAGGTGCTTTCTGTCCACCAAATCCAACAGCTTGTTCATCCGAAGATTCCTCTTCACTGTCACTATCACTCGAGATCGGTGTAATCCCTGTGCCTTTATCCGCTGAAGTACTTGCTTCAAATGAATACGATTTAACATTCGCTAATTCTGCGATTTTTTTTGCATCACTCAAGTTGACGGGTGTCTGTTCAAAGCTACCTGGATCTGGACGACTGCTTTCATCATCTGAATCTGAATTTGATTGCTGTTTGAACATTGCCTCTCGGTTCGTTGATAAGGTGACGGTCGCCCCGACACTTTTTTTCGCATTCGTGGTCGCCAGTTCAGCGCCGCTGCGGATCGTTAACCCCGCTAATACAAAAATTAATATGGCAGAAAAGACGGTGATCATAATGATGCTGCGTCCTTTTTTGGCCCAAAGGCTTTGAATCGCCCGTTTGATATAATTCATTTTGGTTCCTCCTTCATTTGTCTGTTTATAGAATAGGCAAATTGGCTTAACCGAAGCTTAAACGAGATAAAAAAGTTTTTAAGGTTGTTTTAGGAAAGCGTGGTAAACTGAGTAAGTAATAGATGATAAAGGAGAAAATCAATGATAAACCTTTTAATAGTAGAAGATGAAGCGACACTTTCAGATAATATAAAAGAAATCTTGTCGGATTTAGGTGAGATCACACAGATCTATGATGGGGAAGAAGGCTTATTTGAAGCAGAAACTGGTGTTTATGATCTAATATTGCTGGACCTGATGCTGCCAGGGAAAAACGGCTACGAAATCTTAGCAGAATTACGGAAAAAAAATATCCAAACCCCTGTGCTGATTCTAACTGCCAAAGATGGCCTAGAAGACAAAATCACTGGATTTCAAAAAGGTGCAGACGATTATTTGACGAAACCTTTTTATCGCGAAGAACTGATTATGCGGGTCAAAGCGTTATTGAAGCGTTCGTTAGGATTGTTTTCTGAGAATCAAATTGTCTATAAAAATATTACCTGCAACCTTGCGACGAAAGAAGTAACCATCGACGATGAGATCCTATCAATTCAAGGAAAAGAATTTGATCTCTTGGTTTATTTCATCCAAAATAAGGGCGTGATTTTAACAAAGGAGCAAATCTTCGATCGGATTTGGGGATTTGATTCCGATACGACCATTACAGTTGTAGAAGTATATATGAGTCACTTAAGAAAACATTTGAAGCCGTCAGGTGCAGATCAGTTCTTTAAAACACTGAGAAATGTCGGCTACATCTTACAAAAGGATTAATGCTATGAATACCGAAATATCAAGAAAACAACGACTAAAATTTTTCTTCTTAAATGTAGCCGCTTTTGCAGGTATCTTCCTATTATTAGGATTTATAACTCTACAAATGTTGCAAAGCTCGGCCTACCGCCAAACAGACCTGTCACTAACTCAAATGGCGGAAAATGAACATCTTATTCAGATGGAAATCAACCGGTACCAACAAAGCAATCCCTTTCTGGCACAAATGCCGGGCGATCAGCTGAGAGAGAATGGACCAGAAGGCAATAATCAGTTCAATACTCAGATCATTTTATGGTCAAAAGAAGGAACGATTCTCAACAAAGACACGATTGGTGGACGGTTCACTGAACTGGAAAATTTAACCTTAGATAAGAAAAATCTCGATTCTGTTCAAGCATTAAGTTTAAAAAATGCAGGCTATTCTAGCCAAAAACTTTCCTTTCATTCGTATACAATCAAAGCAGATAAAGGAGGAGACATCGCCTATATTCAATTTTTAGCCAATACCAATCAAATCGCAGACTCCATGAAAACCTTCAAGACAACACTGATTATCTGTATGGTCGTTTTTTGGCTGATTTCGATTGGAATAAGCTTTTACATTTCAAAAATGAATATGCAACCCATCATGCTCTCATGGCGCAAACAACAGGAATTTGTTGAAAATGCCTCTCACGAATTACGCACGCCACTAGCAATCATTCAAAACAGCCTGCAGCAATTGTTCACCCGACCCAATCACACCATCTTGGAAGAGTCTGAACCAATTGCCCAAGCCCTGAATGAAACACGGCGAATGAAAAGCCTGACTGAAGACCTGCTAACCTTGGCACGCAGTGATTCCAATCAGTTGCTTCTGCAGAAAGAATCAGTTAATCCCAAAGAATTTATTCGTCAATTAGCCCAGCCCTTCCAGGAAATCGCAGAAATAAACGATCAATATTTTGTCTTGGAAAACTTTGCCGATCAACCAGTGATAGTCGACGAAAAACGTATCCACCAAGTTCTAGTTATTCTGCTGGACAATGCGCTAAAATACACAGAAGCTAAAGAAAAAATCGTCCTGCAATCTGAAATCTCCAACGATAATTGGCTGATTGAAGTCAAAAACAACGGGCCATCTATTAGCGATGAAGATAAAAGACGAATTTTTGAACGCTTCTACCGCGAAGACCGCTCTCGTTCTAAAGAAACTGGTGGCTATGGTCTTGGTCTCGTAATTGCCAAACAGATCATCACTCAGCATAAAGGCAAACTGTCCGTAAGAGACTGGGAACCTAGAGGAGTCGTTTTTCAAATACAATTGCCAATGAAATAGATGACAAAACGACTAAATTGTGATCAGATGATAGATTTTTATACCTGTATATAATTCCTTCTCTTTTGTTTCTATACTTTGTGTGACTGAGCCAAAACTTGTCTCAGTCTCTTCTAGTATCTCTAAAAACGAATAAACGGTGAAAAAAAGACACCTTGAATTCCTTTAGAATTAGTTTAACGAACCAATTCATAGGAGGATTCAAGATGTCTGATACTCAGTTTATCAAACATATCCTAAACATTCTAAACCTGATTATCTATTTCGCGGAAAATTGTTTAACCAATTAAAAAGAACAGAAAAAAGTATTTCTTCTTTCTCTTAGATTCTTCGCATTCTTTCAGTAAGATAAAAGGATTCAGCTTTTTAACACTTAGGCAATTTGCAATGTATCAACTTTAAATTGTTCGTCTACGTATTTGGCATAGGTTTTGTGTTTTTGAACAAGCTCAGCGTGTTTTCCTGAACCGGTTACTTTTCCTTTTTCGATAAAGTAGATTTTATCAGCATCCACGATCGTTGATAGACGATGTGCGATCACTAATGTTGTCCGACCTTTCATCAGATTTGCCAAGGCTTGTTGGACTTTTGCTTCTGATTCAGAATCAAGACTTGCTGTTGCTTCATCCAACATCAAGACCTTTGGATCTCTTAAGAACGCTCGAGCGATTGCTAGTCGTTGCCGTTGGCCTCCAGAAATTTTCGTACCACGTTCGCCCACTTCTGTATCTAAACCATTGGGCATCTCTTCCACAAATTGACGTGCATAGGCTAATTCTAACACTTCCCAAAGCTGCTCATCTGTGTAAGTATCCGCTAATCCATAAGTTAAATTATAACGGATCGTTCCTGCCATAATAGCAGAATCTTGGGAAACATAGCCAATTTGACTACGATAATTGGACAACTTGATCTTTTGGATCTCCGTTGTGCCAAATTTGATCGTACCTGCTGTTGGCTCATAAAAACGTTCTAATAAACTGAATGTAGTCGATTTCCCTCCACCAGAAGGCCCCGCAAAAGCAATGATTTCGTTAGGTTTAGCTTCAAAAGACACATTCATTAAAATCGGTTCCTCAGGAGCATCACTATAAGCAAAGTCCACGTTAGAAACACACAATGTTTTGTTCGATAAATCCACTTCTTCACCAGATTCAAAGTCTTCAGGTACTTCATTCAATAATTCTTGTACACGGCGTGTCGAACCAGCAGCTTTTGCCATTTCAGAAAACAACGTGGCAATCGTTGGCATCGCACCGATCAGATTGAAGAGATACATGAGAAAACTCATCAATACCCCGATCGTCATCGCTCCAATCGCAATACGATGCATTCCATAAGCTAACAAACCAAAGACCATACTCATAAAAACCATCATCATGATTGGTTGCATTGCAGCATCAAAGACTGCTTCTTTTTTACCAACGCGAAACAAACGATCGACTTCATTTGCTGCCCGTTCTTGTGCTTGTTGTTCAGCATTCGACGTTTTTACTAAACGAATTTCTGACAACGTTTCTGTTGCGATTCCATTGAAATGACTCATAGCATCCTGACGGATATGACTGATCTTTGAACCAAAGGTCATCACAGGAATCATCAATAGGATAACGACGGGAACAGTAATAACCATGGCTAGCGACATATGCCAGTCCATTCGGATCATCATATAAACAGTCCCGATCACGGTAATGATGCTCGCAATCGTTTGTGGAAACGTCACAGCCAACAGCTGTTTTACCTGGGTCGTATCATTCGTTACTCGGCTGGACATCTCACCCGCCTTCACCGAATCAAAATAGGTGACTTTCAGTATCGTTAATTTATTCCATAAACGTTTTCGCATATTTTGAATGACGTTTTCGCCAAAAATTCCTAGAACCGTCCCACCAATCGCTGAAATTACAGCTGAAAAAACGAACATCCCCACGACTCTTCCTAATAAAGCATAATCGATCCCCTCTTGAAAATGATTAACTAAATTAGCCGCCAATTTAGGAACATAAACTTGCACAGCTGATGAACCTGCTAATAAGATCATGCCCATCGCCAGTAAGGGATAGCGCGGTTTTGTTTGTTTGATTAAACTAAGAAATTCTTTCAAAGAAAATCTTGTGTTCATTTGTTTCATCGAGATACTAACGGGTCTTCCGCCTCCACCTTGTGCCATTATTTTCTACGTCCTTTCTTCCATCCTTCAAAGCCACCGTAATGTCTATCAAATCGTCCATCGAAGGCATCTCGATCAAAGCCACCTCGACCAAAACCACCGAACCCACTGCGATCCATCATCTGTTCACGTGCTCTGCCAAAATGCGCACTCATCTTATTGAATCGTTCCCAACGTTGATCATCGCCGAAAACTTCAGCTAATTTTTCTTGAAATTCAGGACGATTGATATTTTCATTCATTCGTTCAAGGTAGGTATTCAATTGTGCTAACTCTTCTTCTGCAAAACCTTTAAATAAGACATCTTTTAATGTTGTACTGATTGAACCACGCTCTTGCAGACTTTCTCGACCTTTATCAGTAATCTTGACCAAAGTCACTCGGGAATCCGTTGCTGATTTTTCCCGCATGACCGTCCCAGCCTCTTCTAATTTTTTGATGATTTGTGTCACACTAGACGGTTTAATATCTAGCACTTCAGCTAATCGTCCTGCCGTCACATCGTCCTCAGCCACTAAAATTTTTAATGTTTCAAAAGCATTGTCTGTCTTTTCTTCCACTTGATAAGCAAAAATCAAAAACGGTTGATGCGCAATCTCTAACAGATTTTCTAAAATTTCATGATTATTCATAAGATGACCTCCAAAATATTTACTTAGTTTATATCGATATCAACAAAGTAAATGATAAACTATTTATTTTGTTTGTCAACAAACAAACTAATTAAATAGTTAAAAAAATAGTTAGCCAAAAAAATCTAAAATTGACTAACACTTGATAAGTGAGTTGGTTTGTTTTTTTCAATACGCATTATCCCTTCTATTTTTTTATTTTCAAACAAAAAAATAGACTCAGTTCTTTTTGGATTTTCAAGAAAATAACTAAGTCTATATGCTATAATCCTTTATGACAGTAAAGTTTAATGACGGTGGCTTTCCATTCTGAAAGCGAGGTGGTGCTTATGCACATAATCCCACACTTTAGAGAAAGGAGATGCCTTTTTGTCCGCATATGAGACAATTCAAACCATTCTTGGGTTTGGTATGTTTACCATTTCTTTGATTGGCTTGGTTGTATCTATGCTTAAACATGACAAAAAGAAATAGCCGTCACTTTAGCGAGCAGACTGGCTATTTCTTTTTGAAATATTTAGTTTAATTGCCACCGTCTTTAGCGGTGCTGTCAAAAGGGAACTGTTGACGCAGTTCCTTTTTTCATGTTTATTATAGCATACCTCTATTCTTCTATTCAATAAAAAACAAAAGAACGGTTATTTTTTTAAAGCAATGATCACTAAGTCTATAGGCTTCGATCCTTTGTGACAATATAGTTTAACAACGGTGGCTTTCCATTCTGAAAGCGAGGTGGTGCTTATGCACATAATCTCACACTTTAGAGAAAGGAGATGCCTTTTTGTCCGCATACGAGACAATTCAAACCATTCTTGGATTTGGTATGTTTACCATTTCTTTGATTGGCTTGGTTGTATCTATGCTTAAACATGACAAAAAGAAATAGCCGTCACTTTAGCGAGAAGACTGGCTATTTCTTTTTGAAATATTTAGTTTAATTGCCACCGTCTTTAGCGGTGCTGTCAAAAGGGAACTGTTGACGCAGTTCCTTTTTGCACGATTATTATAGCATGACTCTATTCTTCTGTTCAATGTTAATTTCTAGCATCTTGATTAAAGATTAAAATTGACTTCTATCAATTCATATAAACACCAAAAATTCTGATATCAAGGCATTTTTGAGTAAATAGCTTACTAGCAAACCCTAACTGATCACAGTAGTACGATAGTCAAAGAGGATATTTTTAACTAAATTGATTTATCGTATAGTGTGATAGAGGGAACTAGTTCTACTTACTTATGCAATAAAACATATCTAAAGAGTTTTATTTGAAAAAAATATATTGACATTTTATACTTGAATTATCAAATAAAAAGGACGTGAAGATAAATGTCAAATTTAGAACATAAAGAAGAAAAAACTTTAGACAAAATTATTGCTACGGTTAATAAACTGGATAAAGAATTAGACGAACTTGATACGTTATCTGAAAATCCAGAAAAAAAACATAACCTAAAAAAATGGTTAGTTGAACGAAAAGCGATTCATGAAATTAAAAAAATCCTTCATGAAGCTGGTAAATATGAGAAATATGATGAAAAAGAACTTGATAAAGAATTTAAAGAAATTAATGATTTATTACAATAATTGATTTATACGACTCATTTTGAGTCGTTTTTTATTTATAATAAAGCATTCCTTTCAAGAAGATAAAACAAATGAGAGTCATTGTTTAAGTTTAGTTTGTATATAAAGTCTATAGCTATTTTTAAATTCAATATCTGCTATTTTCATTACTTTTTTCATTGCTTCATCTGAAGAGCCAAAATGGTACCTGTTCTTTTCGAATCCATCTTCAACTATCGTGTATCGTTCTTGGTCATAACAAATAAATACATAGCGATCTTTTTTGAATGTAAGAATTTTTAAAGCGAAACAGTTCTTTGACTTAAATGTTTTTTTCAAATATTGTTTTAATTGCTTTTTATAAATCATGTTCATTTTACGGCACTTCTACTTTCTTCATCGACTAGCCATTGATTTTTGTTGAATCGATTAACCAACTTATTTACTTCCTTATCAAATAAAAATTTTTTCAACGTTCGACTAATATAAAAAACTTGCACCTTTTTGCCATCTATTCTAAAAGCAATTCGAAAATCTTCCTTTCCTAAATGGATTTTCATTTCATAAATAGAGTATTTTGCAGATGAATGGACAGGTTTGATGCGATAAAAATTATGTGTCAAACACTCATTCACTTTATATACGATTATTTCTTGATATTTTTTTGATTGATTCTCAGAAAATACATCTGAAAATTGCTGGCTGAACTCTACAGAGTACATAACTATACCTTCTTTGTTAGATGATTTATGTAAAGGATAGAATACAAATACAATAGAATGTCTCATACATCACAATATAATTATAGTTGATAAAACAACCTATTTCTATTCATATTCATTATATCAACTATAAAAAATAGCCACCAAAAGGCGACTGAAAAATAGGCTTTTATTTGTAAGTTACCTTACAGGCATTAGACTAATCCAACCAATGCCTATCAAAAACATATCATACTTGTTGCATCACTATTTCGTCTATTTACTCTGGTAGAAAATCACTGGTAGAAAAGATAAAATAACACAAAAAAAGCGCCTAAAAAGACGCTTTTGGTAGAAAATTGGAAAACTGAGTATTAGAAAGTATGTGAAATAGACTATTTTAAGCTTGATTTTCTCCCAATTTCACTAAGTTTTACCAGCTTTTCCGATACATCTTGAACTCTAAGAACAAGTCGTTATAGATTCCTAAAAATTTAGGTCCAAGGTCTTCATAAACTTCTAGATGAGAGATGGTTTCATCAGAGGGATAGAATTGTTCATCTTGGGAAATTTCTTTTGGTAAAAGAGCTTTCGCTTTTTTGTTAGGTGTTGAGTAGCCAATGTATTCAGCATTTTGGGCAGCATTTTCTGGTTTCAACATAAAGTTGATGAAATCATATGCGCCTTCTTTGTTCTTGGCTGTTTTCGGCATCACAATATTATCAAACCATAAATTCGAACCTTCTGAAGGGATCACATAATGAAGATGTTCATTTTCAGACATCATATCTGCTGCTTCTCCAGAAAAAGTTACTGCAACGGATGCTTCTTCATTGATCATATACATTTTGATTTCATCAGCTACGATCGCTTTGACATTAGGGGTTAGTTTGTTCAGTTTATCTGCAGCTGCATTCAATTGATCCATCTCTTTGCTGTTCAACGAATAGCCCAAACTGTTCAACGATAGCCCCATCACTTCTCTGGCACCATCGATCAACATCAAACTATCTCTTAATTTCGGTTTCCAAAGATCATTCCAGTGCTGGATTTCCTCTTTATTGAAAACTTTATCATTATATACGATCCCCAAGGTTCCCCAAAAGTATGGAATCGAATAGGTATTTTGGGGATCAAAGTCTAAATCCAAAAAGCGCTCATCAATGTTCGCTAATCCTTTGATCTTGGAATGGTCTAAAGGAAGCACTAATTTTTCTTTGATCATCTTTTGGATCATGTATTCACTAGGAATGGCTATATCATAATTTGTGCCACCTTGTTGGATCTTAGTAAACATGGCTTCATTGGAATCAAACGTTTCATAATTGACCTTATACCCATATTCTTTTTCAAATTTTGTGATCAAGCTAGGATCAACGTAATCGCCCCAATTGTAGATCGTAACGATTTTTGCTCCACTCATTCCGCTTGCTTGTTCTAATTGCCGTACACCAAAGAGCAAGACCAAGATGATCACAACGATACCCACAAACAGTGATTGTAATTTTTTCATCGTAAGCGTGCGACCTCCTCACGTCCTCGGCGATTTTTTCTCAATTTTTTGGAACGATTTTCTTTACTAATGAAATAATAACCGATCACTAAAACCATCGAAAATAGGAACACTAATGCACTTAACGCATTGATTTCTAAACTGATTCCTTGACGAGCACGAGAATAGATTTCTACTGACAACGTAGTGAATCCATTACCTGTCACGAAAAAGGTCACCGCAAAATCGTCTAATGAATAAGTAAATGCCATAAAGTAGCCTGCAATGATGCCAGGAGATAAGAATGGTAAAATAATATTTTTTACGACTTGAAAATTATTTGCACCTAGATCTCTAGCGGCATCAACCATCGAATCATTCATTTCTTGTAATTTAGGTAATACCATCAATACAACGATTGGGATACTAAAGGCAATATGAGAAAGCAAAACACTTTGGAAACCTAATCCAAAGCCTAAAAAAGTAAAGAAAATCAAGAAACTGGCACCAATAATTACATCTGGTGAAACTAATAAAATATTATTCATACTTAGTAATGTCGTTCTTGCTTGTCGTTTTTTAGTATAGTAAATCCCCATTGCCCCAAACGTTCCGATAATCGTTGCGATCAGTGCCGATAAAAAGGCTAACATAAAAGTGTTCAATACAATAATGATCAATCGTGTATCTTCAAAAACTGCCTGATAATGGTCCCAAGTAAAACCGGTAAAGTTGTTCATGGTACCACCGTCATTAAAGGAGTAGAAAATCAAATAAAAGATAGGCAAATATAATAGTAGAAAAACAATAAAGAGGTAAAGATAAGACCACTTAAATTTTTTCATCATGCGCGGCCTCCCTTCTTCTTCTCACCCGTCAGCAACATCACAATAAACATTGCAATAATCAAAATAACTCCGATCGTCGAACCCATCCCCCAATTTTGAGTCACGAGAAAATGTTGTTCAATTGCTGTTCCTAAAGTGATCACACGATTTCCACCAATCAGTCGTGTCAACATGAACAATGACAGTGAAGGAATAAACACTGCTTGAATCCCACTTTTTACACCATTCAATGACAATGGGAATACTACTCGGCGAAATGTTTCAAAATTATTAGCTCCTAGATCACGGCTAGCACTGATCAATGACGGATTCATTTCTTCCAATGCATTGAATATCGGCATAATCATAAATGGAATCTCGATATAAGTTGCCACAAATAAAAAACTAAAATCGGTAAACAAAATTTGTCTTGGAGCAATCCCTAAAAATTCAAAAAATTGATTCACACTTCCATGGATACTAAAAATACCAATAAACGCATAAGCTTTTAGTAATAAATTCACCCATGTTGGTAAGATGATCAGCATCAACCACAACTGTTTATGTTTTAATTTAGTTAAAAAATAAGCAGTCGGATAGCTGATGATTAATGTAAAAAAGGTGATCAAAAAGGCATACCAAACAGAATTTAACGCCATGAAAAGATTCGTTCTAGACGTCAAAAAAGTAGCATAATTATTTAAAGTAAAGTGTCCATTCATATCAAAAAAAGATTGGTAAATGATCATCAAAACTGGTGCGATCACGAATAGACCAAGCCAGAGTACATAAGGAACAGAGTAGATTCTACGCATTGCTTTCATTGACTATTCCTCCTTACTCTTCATAACTATCAAGTCGTGCATCAAATTCTTCTTCTGATTCATTAAAACGCATGACATGGATATCTTCTGGATCAAAGGCTAGACCAACTTTGCTACCCTCTTTTGCTTTTTTCGTTGAATGAACCGTCCATTCATTTTGTTGCTCATCGTAACAGACAATTTCATAGTGGACCCCACGAAACAGTTGCGTATCAACAGTCACAACCAGTTTTCCCTTATCAGGGGTAGTAATCGTTAAATCTTCAGGGCGCAAGACGACTTCAACTGGTTCATTGGGACGCATTCCACCATCAACACATTCAAATCGTTTGCCAACAAACTCTACAAGATTATCGTCGATCATCACACCATCAACGATATTGCTTTCACCCACAAAATCAGCCACAAAATGATTGATCGGTTCATCGTAGATATCGACAGGTGTTCCACTCTGCACGATTTTCCCCTTATTCATCACAAAGATTTCATCGCTCATTGCTAAAGCTTCTTCTTGGTCATGTGTCACAAAAATAAATGTAATTCCCAAACGTTGTTGCAGCTCTCTTAATTCATACTGCATATCCGTTCGCAGCTTTAGATCCAGCGCAGATAGAGGTTCGTCTAACAACAATACTTTAGGTTCATTAACGATAGCTCGCGCGATAGCCACACGTTGTCTTTGTCCACCAGACATTTCGCTAATTTCTCGATTTTCGTACCCAGGAAGTTGCACCATGCGAAGTGCATCTTTGACTTTTTTCTCAATATCGACTTTATTCATTTTTTTGATTTTCAATCCAAAAGCGACATTGTCGAATACATTCATATGAGGAAATAAGGCGTAATCTTGGAAAACCGTATTTACTTGCCGTTTATTAGCTGGCACATCATTTAATCGTTTTCCCTCAAAATACATTTCGCCTTCAGTAGCATCTGTGAAACCAGCAATAATTCGTAAAATCGTTGTTTTTCCACAACCCGAAGGACCTAATAAGGTATAAAATTTCCCTTGTTCGATCTCAAAACTCACTTTTTTCAAAATCGTTTCATCATCATAGCGTTTGACCACCTGATCAAATGAAATAATTGGTTTTCCCACTTTTTAACCCCCTAAAATTACAAGTACGATTCAGTAGCGACAATCAATGCCCTCGTACGTTTTGATTGATGATTCTTCAATTGGTGGTGCTTTGTTGCTTGGTAATAGATCGATTGACCTGCTTTGGCAATATATCGCTCTTCACCTAAGCTTAACTCTAATTCCCCCTCTAACACAAAAATAAACGTTTCTGATAAAGAAGGTTCAAATAATTTATACTCTCCTGCTTCATTGAATGTCAGTAAAACAGGTTCCATTTCTTTTTCATTCGAATCAGAGACCAACCATTCAAGTTGATAACCATTTTCTTCATCTAAATAAACGGTATGATCTTCTTTAGAATAAACCACTTGTAGATTCACTGTTTCTTGATGGAAAAATTCTTCAGGGGAAACACCTAATACTTCAAGAATCGAAAAAAATGTTTCCATGGATGGCGAACTCAAGTCACGTTCTAATTGAGAGATATAGCCTTTTGATAAATCCGTACGTTCACCTAATTCTTCTTGTGTCAAATTTTTCTGGATACGTAAATTTCTTAACTTCTCACCTATTTCCATCTCATTCCTCCTCTATGAAGTTTTCTAATAGTAAACATCAAGTTTACTCTCACTCGTACTAGTATACAAATTTTGATCAAAAACACAACCCTTTTTATTTTAAATTTCACGAAAAACATCTTTTTTATTTGAAAGAATAAGTTTCACTTTTTTTAGACACTAATCATCAGCGAATCACCATAAAACAGATTGATTTATGGTATGATAGAAGAAAAATTTTGAAAGGAGTTCTGTTTTTACATGAATAAATTTAAAGCGTTTCAAGTAAATAATGTTCCGCATTTTCATACTTCGATCATTGACCAGGAAATGCCCCTTTTATCAGCTAATGAAGTGTTGGTCAAAGTTGCTTATTCTGATGTTAACTATAAAGATGCACTAGCTAGTAGTGAATCTGGTGGTGTCATCCGCTCTTATCCTATGACACCTGGGATTGATCTTTCAGGAACCGTTGTCGAAAGTCGAGATGAACGTTTCAAAACAAATGATTCTGTTCTCCTAACTGGTTATGGCTTGGGCGTCACTCAACCTGGAGGCTATAGCCAGTACCAGAAAGTTTCTGGTGATTGGTTGATCCCACTTCCGAAAACCTTGTCACTTCGTCAGGCAATGGTATTAGGAACTGCTGGCTTTACTGCACTTTTATGCGTGAACGCCCTCATATCAAAAGGGATGAAATCGAGTGACCGTATTGTTGTAACTGGAGCATCTGGCGGAGTAGGCAGTACCGCTGTAGCAATTTTAAAAAAAATGGATTTTACTTCGATCATCGCTCTTTCACGCAAAAAAGAATCGGTGGAATGGCTGAAAAAATTAGGGGCGAATGAAGTCCTATCCCCAAATGAATTTCTTCCTGAAAAGACAAAACCTTTAGGAAAGCAACAAATCGATTATGTCATTGATACGGTTGGTGGGGACTTATTGACCCAACTCCTTCCTTTGATCGCCTATGATGGTGCTGCGGCATTATGTGGAAATGCTGGAGGAATCAAATTGACCACTACTGTATTACCGTTTATTTTGCGCAATATCCAGTTGATCGGTATCGATTCAGTCAATGTTCCGCATGAAAAACGTTTCTCCTTATGGCAACAATTAGCTGATCTTGCTATTGCTGATGATCTTTTCGTTAAAGAAATCGCCTTGGAGGAATTGCCCGAAGTGATTCAAGGATTGTTAGCTGGGCAACATCAGGGAAGAACACTAGTTAATGTAGGTGAAATGAAATGAAGATATTGATTACGGCTGGTGGCACAAGCGAAAAAATTGATCAAGTCCGTTCAATCACAAATCATTCGACTGGGCAGTTAGGTAAAAAGATTGCTGAAACATTGTTAACTGATTCAACAGTAACGATCGACTATGTCACGACAAACAGTGCTGTCAAGCCAACGTCACAGGACAATATTTGCTTTCATCTAATCGAGTCCACTCAAGATTTATTTGAAACTTTGGAAAGATTACTGACAAGTGACTCTTATGATGCCATCATCCATAGTATGGCAGTGAGCGATTTCACTCCTGCTTTTAGCCTATCTGAAGAACAATTGGCACAGAGCATTGACCAAACACCGCTAACGCCAGAACACCTTTCTTCATGGTTCCGAGACCATGAAATAAATCCTAATAAAGCTGAAAAAATCTCTTCTGACACAGAACACTTGTTAATCGCCTTGAAAAAAACGCCTAAGATCATCAGCTATCTAAGAAAATGGCAACCAGAAGCAACCATCATCGGCTTTAAGTTATTAGTCGATGTTTCAAAAACAGAACTTTTAGCAGTCACCAAAAAAAGCATCATGAAGAATCAGGTAGACTACATCCTTGCGAATGATCTGACACAAATCGACGGAACAAACCATCACGGCTATCTATTAGGGGCAGACGGAACAATCAAAGAAGCACAATCCAAGGAAGAAATTGCTAAATTATTAGCATCGGTTATAATAGAACCAGTTTCCTTTAACCAATGAAACGCTGAAAAAAATTCTCTGATTTATTTCTTAAAACACAAAAGTTAAGCTTGATTTTAGCAGGGAATGAAAGGAGTAAACAATTATGAAAAAAATTCTATTGGGGGTTACTGGCAGTATCTCTGCTTATAAAAGTGCGGATATTACCAATCAACTCGTGAAACTTGGCTACCAAGTAGACGTGATCATGACAGAAAGCAGCACTCACTTCATCACGCCACTTACGTTACAATCCTTATCAAAACGTGCCGTCCATACCGATGTCATGCAAGAAAAAGAACCTTCAGTGATTAATCACATCGAACTGGCAAAACAAGCAGACTTGTTCTTGATTGCTCCTGCTACGGCTAATATTATCGGTAAATTAGCAAATGGGCTGGCAGATGATCTACTCTCAACAGTTGCAATGGCACTCCCTGCAGATACTCCGAAGTTGATTGCTCCTGCAATGAATACAAATATGTATCAACATCCGCTCAATCAAAGGAATTTAAATACGTTAAAATCAATCGGCTATCAAGAAATCGAGCCAAGAGAGTCGTTGTTGGCTTGTGGTGATTTTGGCAAAGGTGCTTTAGCTGATACCCAAATAATCATTGATCAAACGGTACAACTGATTAATGAAAGAAACGCTTAATATAAAGGAGTCATTATGAAAAACACACGTACTTTTGCTTTGACTGCTATGTTTTTAGCAATCATGATTTTATTAGCGGTCACACCGCTTGGGTTTATTCCTATTGGTCCAATCCACGCTACGACCATGCACATCCCAGTGATCATTGCATCAATCGTTTTAGGCCCACGTTTAGGTGGCTTTCTAGGAGGAACATTCGGCTTGATTAGTATGATCCGTAGTACGGTCATTCAAACACCTTTGTCATTCGTCTTCTCTCCATTCATTCCAGTGATTGGTACAGATCATGGAAGTTTGAAAGCATTATTGATTGCTTTTATTCCACGGATATTGATTGGTGTTGTTCCCTACTTTGTCTATAAAGGAATACTACGGCTAAGTAAAAACAAGTTTCAAGGTGTTTCTTTGTTTCTAGCAGGCTTAGCTGGTTCTTTCGTGAATACGATCCTAGTGATGAATATGATCTATTTCTTATTCCAACAAGATTATGCTCAAGTGGTCGGAAAAAGTATCCATGCGCTATATACTGCTATTTTAGCTGTTATCTTTACGAGTGGTGTTCCAGAAGGGATCGTCGCTGGAATTGCTACAGTCGCTGTTGGTAGTGTCTTGCTTCGTTTGATGCATGCGACACCCCAACCTAAATAAGACAATTAGCTGATAGCGAACATGATCTTCTTTGAATCAAAACATCCATCCCAATTTTTGTTGAAATTGGTAGATGGATGTTTTTTACTTAAAAATCATCAATAGTATGAAAGCTTCTACTCCTTGGAGCAAGCCTGAATTTGTCCCATCTAAGTTCCCCATGCTGTTTATTATCCTATCCACGGCGTTCTCAGAGCTGACCTTCGGCAATAAGCCTGAATTTTTCAAAATATGTGAAGCTATTTTAAAAAATTATTTCTTATTGTCTTCTAAGTCCTCAATGCTGTTCACAACCTTATCCACGGCGTTTTCAGAGCTGACCCTTCGGCAATAAGTCGAAAAATCTCAAAACATGAAAAGCTGTTTCGAGATTTCCCTCCTTATTGCTCCTGCGATCACTCGTCGCAGTTTCTACTTGGTGAGTGCTCAGGTCAGAACGCTCTGTTCACGACCTTATTTATAATCAGTATTCAAGCATCAGCTCCTTGAAATAAGCCTGAATTTTTCAAAATATGTGAAGCTATTTAAAAAAATTCTTTCTTATTGTCTTCGGAGCTATCGATGCTTCCATAACCTCTTTCTCGCATTTTTTTTGTTTAGTGTTATGATTGATAGTGATTATTATAAGAAAGGATGATTAAAATGAAAATTTTTGTTGTAGGTGCTAATGGCCAAATTGGTCGGCATTTAATCAAAGACCTTGCAACTACTAGACATCAAGTGACAGCAGGTGTACGCGAGGTTGCAACTCAATCTTTAGTAAAAAAAGATAATGTCACTTATGTTTCTTTCGATCTTACTTGGACAATTGAAGAAATGGCAGATGCTTTTAAAGGTTGTGATCTCATTATTTTTGTTGCGGGTTCGCAAGGGAAAAACTTATTGCAGATCGACTTAGACGGTGCGATCAAGACAATGATAGCGGCCGAATCAGCACATGTTTCTCGCTACTTTATGATTAGTGCTGTTTTTGCCGAGGATCGCAGTAAATGGCCAGATTCTATGATTGATTACTACATTACGAAACATTATGCTGATGAGTGGCTGAAACAACAAACAACTTTAGATTATGTAATCATCCAGCCAGTGTCATTAACAAATGAAGAAGTCACTACAGTCCAACTGGCAAAACCAACAGAAGCCACTGCTAAAACCGTCTCTCGTCAAACGGTAGCTGCTGTTTTGACAGCTTTAGTGGAACAACCAACTATAACTAAAACAACGCTAGTACTATCTGAAGGAACGCAGGAAATTTCAACTGCGTTGCAGCAAATAGTCGAGGAGGAATAAAAAATGCGAGCCATCACGATCAAACATCCCGGTTCTGCCGAAGTACTACAAGAGATCGATGCACCAAAACCAATAGCGAAAAAAGGACAATTACTCATAAAAGTTCACACAGCGGCAATCAATCGAACGGACATCATGCGTCGAGAAACAACGAATCAACAGACTCCTTACCCGATTCTTGGCGTAGAAGTAGCTGGAGAAGTGGTTGAAAACCGAAGTGATAACCCAGATTTTGTACCAGGTACAAGGGTATGTGGGTTAGTCAATTTAGGCGGTTATGCCGAGTACGCAGTGATGCCAGCTGACCGTGCAATTTTACTGCCCGATACATTGGATAATGTTGCAGCGGCTGGTATTGCAGAAGTTTTTCTAACAGCTTACCAAACACTCTATTGGCTAGGAAATTTACAAGAAGGTGAAACTGTTTTGATCCACGCTGGAGCGAGCGGTGTGGGAACGGCAGCCATCCAACTAGCAAAACAACTTACTAAGGCAACCGTCATCGTCACTGCTGGTTCATCAGAAAAACTAGCTTTTTGTCAAAAACTTGGTGCAGATGAACAGATCAATTACAAAACACAAGATTTTTCAACCGAAGTAGCAAGAATTACCAATGGAAAAGGTGTCGACGTCATCTTAGATTTCATCGGAGCTTCTTATTGGGAGAAAAATTTAGCTTCTATTGCTATTGATGGACGTTGGGTATTGATCGGAATGTTAGGTGGAACAATTGTACCAGAGATTGATTTAGCTACCTTGATCACCAAACGAATCCAATTGATCGGCACTTTGTTGACTCCTCGAAGTGATCAGTACAAAGCTCAATTGACTCAAGAATTTATGCAAGTAGTTGGACCTTATCTAGCTGACCAACGAGTCAAACCAATTATTGATCGTACCTTTACATTGGCGCAAGTCCAAGAAGCTCATGAATATATGGAAGCGAATAAGAATATCGGAAAGATTATTTTGACGATAACAGAATAACCAACTTTTAAATGCAAATAGCAATCAAAAAAAACCCGTAGAATCTCAAAAATAGGAGCAACTATTTTTGGATTCTACGGCTTTTTTTATTTAGCTAGTTTATTATGACTGCTTTATTTCTTTCTGTTTAATAGATGCAACTAATTGATTTTCCTTTTTTATTCGTAGATAGAGACAGAGACTATAAGGAAGAATAAAAATAATGAGTGTCACATAAGCGTGAAAAAGAAGCACGACTCCAATCAATTCAGGTAAAATATTTAAAAAATAATTGGGGTGCTTGACCCGTTGGAACAACCAATGTTCAATCAATTGATGATCTGGTTCAAAAATCAATTTCACTGACCAATATTTTCCTAATAATTTCATGACCCAAAAGAGCATGATAAACGAAAATAGGATGAGACAAAATCCAATCCAGCTGACCCAATTAATTTGTGTTTTTTGAATGCTTCCCTCAAAGAAAGCAGAAAAATAAAACAGCGTATGTAAGATAGCTAACCATTTTGTAGTTGTTTTTCCATACTCAATCGCTCCTTCATGTAATAATTGGTTCGCATGCTTACTTGAAATTTTTAATACATACAATCGTACGAATGCGATTATCAAAAAGAAATAATATAATTGTTGACTCATTCGTTTCACTCGTTTCTATTTTTATTTATTATCATCTGGAACGACCTGCAAAAGTCACTTATTTTCTATCAAATAATCATTTATTCAAAGTAAAGGAGTAGAACCATGATCGCATGTTCTTCACAGTTTGATAAAAAATATAGGAGAAAACTAACTTTTGACATGCTAGTTTTCTCCTAATTGACCGTCCATTTACTTTATATTTACGTTCTTAATTTTCACTGACGAATTTTGCTGCCTGTTGTCCAGCTTGTCGTCCAAAGATAATAATTTCAGCAACTGAATTTCCACCAATCCGATTATTCCCGTGTAGCCCACCAGTTACTTCACCAGCAGCATACAAACCAGTGATCGGTTGATTTTCTTTATTCAACACTTCTGTCTTCGTATTGATTTTCACGCCACCCATTGTGTAGTGGATACCTGGTGCAATTTTGATCGCATAGTATTTGGGTTCTGTCAGACCATTATCCATCGCTGTCGTCCGATTAAAAGCGTCATCCTTTTGAGCATCGACTGCTTTATTCCAGGATTCAAGTGTTTGAGCCAAATTATCTGCAGGCACATTTACTTTTTCAGCTAATTCTGCCAGATCATCTCCTGAAGTCACGTAACCCTTTTGCTCATAGAAATCAATTGCTTTTGCTCGATCTCTTACTCCTTGATCAAAAATCAAATAAGCAGATTTTTCCGGTAAAGCTGTAATAGCTGCGGAAACTTTGTCCCTTGTATCTAATTCATTCACAAATCGTTGTCCTTCTTGGTTGACTAAAATAGCCCCCTCACCTCGAACAGCTTCACCAATCAAGACGCCTTCATCTTGTTGGACTGTTGGATGTATCTGGATTTTATCCATGTCGACCGTTTGACCACCTAGTTTTTCAATCATCGTGATTCCATCACCAGTTGAGCCTACTTGGTTAGTAGTGACATAGCCTGCTAAATCAGGACGGTATTTTTCAATCACTTCTTGATTGGCACCATACCCGCCAGTTGTCACTACAATTGCGTTCCCTTTGATTTCCTTTGGCTCTTCGCCTTGGACTTGTACAGTCACCTCATTGACTTTACCACTATTTTCTTTGATATCAGTTACATCTGTATTCACAAAAATAGGAATTTTACGTTCATGTACATTTTTTAACAATCCGTCAACTAAGTAACCACCAATAGCTGAGCCATCTGAAGGACGGTGGGTTCTTTTTTCACTCATTCCCCCAGTAATTGTTAAATTATCCAATTTGATTCCATTTTGATCCAACCAATCAATCGCAGCGGCTGAATGATCAACGAAGTAGTGGAGTAATTCTTGATCATTGGTGCCACCTCCGCCTTTTAATGTTTCTTCGTAGAACGCTTCATTGGAGTCATTGATTCCGTCAGCTTGTTGGAATTTAGTGGCTGATGCATTCATTCCACTTGAGGATTTTAAGGTATTCCCACCTGCTACTGGCATTTTTTCAAAGATGACTGGGTTCAATCCAGCATCTTTTGCTTCAATCGCTGCTGTCATCCCTGCTCCACCTGCACCAACAATGATAATATCATAAGAATCTTTCATTTCAGCTGGGTTGGTATACGTTTGTTCCGATGCACCTGAAGATACCTCTGTTTTTTCAGATGATTTCGTGCTTGTCGTCGTTTTTTCTTTTGAATCTGCACTACAAGCTCCCATTGTTAAAACTGATGTAATAACCACCAAACTTTTTAGCACTTTTTTCATTCTTTTCCTCCTAAATTTTAGTACTCCTTTATTTTAAGTGAAAAAATTCACAATTCCAACTATTTTTTTATTCTTTTTATCAATAAACAATGACTTTTTCATCTAGCATCTCTAGATAACTATTTTTGCTATTTTTTGTTGGCTGTTTTCTTATTCATTTAGGCGTTTTGGTACAAATAATTTTGGTTTGCGCTTTTACCCTAGTATAATCTTTACTATAGATAAAGGAGTTATTTTATGAACTATCTGAAAATGTTTTTTATGAATGGTACCAAAACCGCTGGAAGAATTACCCATGCGTTTTATATTCTTCTACGGGTCATCGTTGCAGTAATGTTAGTCGATCAAATTTTTCAGCAAAATATGGGGAATACTTTTCTCTTATTGCTAACTCTAGTTTTATTTGAAATTCCTTATCTTCTAGAAAAAATGTTAAAGATCGAAATCCCGAATATGTTAGAAATCATTATTATTTCATTCATTTTTAGTTCAACTGTTTTAGGAGAATTAAGTGACTTCTACGGGTATTTCTCAATGTGGGATACTATCTTACATGCTTTAACTGGTTTTTTAGCTGGTGGGGTTGGTTTTTCACTTGTCTACTTACTGAACAAAAACACGAAAACAATGAATCTAACACCATTATTGTTAGCTATCGTTTCATTTTGTTTTTCAATGACAGTCGGTGTGATGTGGGAATTTGTTGAATTTTCAGCTGATCATATATTTCAACTGGACATGCAAAAAGATAGCCTTGTCCAACAAATCAATAGTGTGGAGTTAAGTAAAGATGGCAATACTGTCCACTCGATCCCTAATATCGAGCAAACCATCGTGGAATATAAAGATTCAGCTGGAAATACAGAAAAATATGTGATTTCTGGTGGTTATCTTGACATAGGAATTATTGACACGATGAAAGACCTATTCGTCAATTTCATTGGAGCCTTGACGTTTAGTATCTTTGGTTATCTTTATAGCCAGAATGATTATCGGAAGTTTACTTTTATCCGTAACTTCATCCCCAGAAAAAAGAGAGAATCACGAACTGAAAGAAGAAAAGCATCTTCGAAATAAACAAAATTTTATCGTCAATTATTCTTTATGTGATCCTATCGATAACTTTAGAAACTAGTATAAGAAAAATTTTCTACTATTAAAAGCCTGGGGCAAGGACGTCCTAGGCTTTTTTGATGAGTATAAAAACAAATAAAGTGTGTTCAGGAATTGTACTACTTACACTTATTAAAGAGATCAGATAAACCAGCTAGCAGTGGTTCCACGCTTCAGGGGATATTTATTGAAAAAATGGTCCAAAAGCGATAGGTGTCGAAGCTAATCCTCGACCTAATTCTTGTTCAAAGCGTCTCATCGTCGAAATTTTTAAATAAAAAGCTGCGACTGGTGGTGTCAATTGACTCTTGATCGCTAAAGGGCGTAGTTGATATTCCAGATCTTTCATTACTCTTGGAAAATATTCTTGCTTTTCTAGTTTGTTTTTAGCCTCGATCAATGATACTCTTTCCCTTTCTTTGACTTCTTTATTAAGAATCAAGTCGTATAATTCTACTATAATTTGATTGATTTCTTCTGTTTTCTTCATGATATCGCTCCCTTTAATATCATTTGGCACATCTTTCTCAAAGCTTTAATAAATATTAAATGTATTATAGTCTAGATTTACCTCTTCAGGTCATTCATTTCCTAAATAACTGTTTTCCATTCATAATTGTATCCTATAGTTATATATACATTCTTACATTTCAGCCTAAACCTATTTGAAATGAAACCAGTAGGTCGGAAAAAAGAAAGCCGAAATAACCATGATCACAGAAAATAGCTGATTCTACTTTCCATTATCACGGTTATTCCACAAAAAGAATCTTAGTCTTTTTTAGCTTTTATATTCAATTTTTCCAAAGTGTCCATTGCTAAGGGATACTCGCTATTCGGACGTCCATCAAAATTCTCAGCGATAATCGTAAACCCTAGCTTTTGGTATAGTTGAATGGCAGGATGACTCCAAGTTTGCGTATGCAGATACACTGGTCCATGAGATGCCAGCTTTTGGAAAATACGCAATACTTCGATCGTTAATGCTTTGGCAATCCCTTTTCCTTGATGCCTCGGATCTACTGCCAGCCAATGAAAAAGCGGATAGCTTCCATCCTTCCGTTTTTTGAACCAAGCGGTACAAGTCGCGATTTTTTCACCTGTATCAGTTACAACGAAAAGCATTCGTTGCTGAAGTTCTTCTTGATAAGGTAAAAAAGCTCTCTGAAAGTAAGCAAGTGCTTCTGTTTCTGTTGCGAACTCTCCGACTGATTGTTCGATTCTTGCCCATTCGGTTTCATCGCCTAGACGGTAGTACTCAAAATGATACCCAGTCGCTAAAGATTGCGTAGGGAGACTGTCACTTAATGGACGAGTCATCCAAATCTCGGCATAAGGAACATGTTTATCTAGCATAAGCTAACTTCCTTTCTAAACAGAATAGCTCTTTCTATCTGTTTTATCACAAAAGTTTGAACATCTCACTGTAGTCATTGATGGCTAGTTCATTCAACTAGCAATGGTTACATGCTTGCATCCACTGTTTTTGCTTCGCCAATGATCCGTACTTCTGTTTCCAAAGACACATCAAATTTTTCCTTGATCACTTCTTGGATATGCGCGATCAATTCTGTATAATCCGTAGCGGTCGCATGATCAATATTGACAATAAAGCCAGCATGTTTTTCAGAGATTTGAGCGCCACCCCATTTTAAGCCTTGTAATCCAGCTTCTTGGATCAATTGACCAGTAAAATGCCCCACAGGACGTTTGAATACACTCCCACAAGAAGGATATTCCAATGGTTGTTTCGATTGACGTAATTCAGTCAGCTCGTCCATCCGCCCTTTGATTACTTCATGCTCTCCTGCAGTTAATTGGAAACGTGCTTCTAAAACGACTGCATCCATTTCTTGGATTTTACTATGTCGATAAGAAAATGCCATTTCTTCGTTGGTTAGAGTTTTCAACGTACCATCTGCTAATAAAACATCCACTTCTGCTAATACGTCTTTGATTTCACCGCCATAGGCACCTGCATTCATATAAACAGCGCCTCCGATACTTCCAGGAATGCCACAAGCAAACTCAAACCCGGTTAAAGAAGTATCTAACGCCGCATAGGTCGTATCGATCAATTTTGCTCCAGCTTCAGCTGTGACCATCGTCCCAGAAACTCGGATTTGTTTCATCTCAGTCAACATGATCACCATGCCACGAATCCCACCATCTTGAACAATCAAATTACTGGCATTACCTAAAACCATCCAAGGTACATCATGGGTTCGGCAATAATCCACTACTTCTTTTACTTCATTTTGTGTTTTTGGGAAAACGAGAACATCCGCTGGACCGCCCGTTTTGGTAAACGTGTAATTCATCAATGGTTCATCAAACAATAGATTGAGTGCTGGTAAATTTTTAACTAAGTCTTCTTTATTCACTGAGGATTTTCCTTTCTATATCAAACATCCCCATTATTCTATCACGCTTAAAACAAACTTGCCAGTTTCCCTCACATTTGTTGTCTTGTATGTTTGCGCAGCATTTCTTCACAAAGTGCATGACTTTGCATGATCCCTTGTTGCTTCAATCCTTCCATTGAAGGTTTTTCTTTGCTGATCTCTGCA
Organism: Enterococcus sp. AZ077; assembly: GCF_051714965.1. Lineage (NCBI taxonomy): Bacteria > Bacillati > Bacillota > Bacilli > Lactobacillales > Enterococcaceae > Enterococcus > Enterococcus sp. AZ077. The sequence goes on along the minus strand of NZ_JBIOSX010000001.1, from coordinate 675,347 downwards.
AAAAATGTTTGAACCATTGGCTCAAAACCACGTTTGACTAATGTATTTTCCCAATCGCCAAATTTTTCTATTTCGACGCCTGATGCTCGTTGGATCGTCATATCCGTTAATTCCGCCACTTCATAAGTGCCACTTTTACTAGTGATCTGATAGTTCTCGCTATTTGCTCCACTTAAAAGATCCATTGTTAAAATTGCTGTTTGATGGGCTGTTTCCAATTGTAAAACCGCAAATTCCAAAAATTCTTTTGTTTCACGGATCTGATATTTCGTACGCAAGATCGGTTCGTCCAAAAGATATACCGCCGTATCAACAAGATGTAAAAACAAATCATAGATCACAAATTCCGTTGTTTCCTGAGCGGCAATTCGATTTTTTTGTAACTGGATTAGCCGCTTCTCGGGGACTTGTTTCAAACGTTCGACCATTGGAGCAAAACGTCGATTGAATCCAACCATTAAGACAACTTGATTTTTATCTGCCAGTTCTTGTAATTCGTTGATTTCATTAAGGTCAACACTGAGTGGTTTATCGATATACACATGCACCTGATTTTCAAGACATTTTTTGGCTAATTCATAATGTACCTTTGTGGCTGCATGAATCATACAAGCCTTGATATCCTGAGACAGTAGTTCATCAATTGATTCATATAGATGGTCAAATCCATACATTTCATGGATTCGTTTTTTCGTTTCTTTGTTTCTAGTCGCAAAGTAGAAATCAATCTTTCCTTGATTTTTTGCATAAGTAGGTAAATACGCTTTTTCTGCAATATTACCCACACCAATCACACCAATTCGCATGTTCGTTCCTCCAATCCATTCATTACTCTTATCTTACACTATTTTTTAGTAAAATAAGGTACAATAGAACCACAAATGCTAATCTAAGATCCAAAAGAAAGGATGCGTATTTAATTGAAATTTATCTCCTGGAATGTGAATGGCCTACGTGCAATCGTCAATAAAAATTTTTTAGACGTCTTTCATGAATTAGATGCCGACTTTTTCTGTCTTCAAGAAACCAAACTACAAGCCGGTCAAATCGAATTAGACTTACCTGGCTATCATCAATATTGGAATTATGCAGAAAGAAAAGGCTATTCAGGCACAGCGATCTTTGCCAAAGAACCCGCACTAAATGTCTCTTATGGAATGGGCATTGATTTACATGATCAAGAAGGACGTTTGATCACACTTGAATACCCTGAATTCTTTCTAGTTACTTGTTATACACCTAATTCCCAAAATGAATTAAAACGCTTGGACTACCGTTTACAATGGGAAGAAGCCTTTTACCATTACTTAGAAGAACTAAAAAAACAAAAACCAGTCATTGTGTGTGGCGACTTAAACGTTGCCCACCAGGAAATTGATTTGAAAAATTGGAAAACCAATCAAAAAAATGCTGGCTTTACGATGGAAGAACGAACTGCCTTCTCACACTTGTTAGCAAATGGCTTTATTGATACCTTCCGCTATTTCTATCCTGAACAAACTGGTATTTATTCTTGGTGGAGTTATCGTTTCAATGCTAGAAAAAACAACGCAGGTTGGCGTATCGACTATTTCTTAACTAGTGACGAGTTGAAGCCACGCTTGATAGATGCAAAAATCCATACCTCGATTATGGGAAGCGATCATTGTCCCGTAGAACTAGACTTGAAATAATCTCATTGTTAGCCATCGTCATCCTAGGCAGGACTGAATATTTTTATTAAAGAGAATGAAGAAAGATCAGCAAAGATGCTTCTTTTTTGAGCGTGGTCTTTCTTCATTTGATTGATTTTTTTTACATATCCATCACTTTCTTTTCTTCACTTTTTATGTTAGTGTTTATTTTTTAAGGAGGTTTTATACACATGAATTTTGTTGCAATGGACTTTGAAACAGCCAACCATCAATCCCACAGTGCTTGTTCATTAGCATTGGTTATGGTCCAAAATAGCCAAATTGTTGATGAATATTACACACTCATCCAGCCAGAAACACCTTTTTTCTGGAGAAATGTTCAAATTCACGGTATTCATCAAGAAGATGTTCGTACCGCACCCAAATTTCCTGAAGTTTGGCAAACGATTCAACATTATTTCCAAAAAAACCGCTTAGTCGTCGCTCATAACGCAGCTTTTGATACGAAAGTTCTAGCTGGTTGTTTAGATTATTACAATTTGCTCCAACCTCATTATTTATCTTTATGTACGGTAAAAACCAGTCGTCGTTTATTTCCAGAGATGCCAAATCATCGATTGAATACTGTCTGTGAAAATTTAAATATCACTTTAGCGAATCACCATGATGCATTAGAAGACAGTCGTGCCTGTGCAGAGATTTTACTTTATCAAGAAAAACACTTTGGAACAGATCCTTTGAAAAAATTAGTTACCCTAAAATGAGCTACTAAAAAACAGGTAGACAAAAAATCCATGGTTGCTTTTTACAGGTAACCATGGATTTTTTGATCGCCTTTTCTAACCTTTATCCCCTTCATTCCAACCATTCACCAATTTTTTCTGATTATTTGAAAAGATGTCCTCCTAAATCTAAGATCAGTCAATCAATAAAGACATCCTATAGACATCCAAAAAGTCCCCATCATCTGTTCGGGCCCCTCTTTTCATAAGCGCTTCGATTTCAAAACCCATTTTTTGATACAAGTGAACCGCTCGTTCATTTCGAGTTTGCACATCTAGTTCTAGTCTAAAAAGTACACCATTTTCTTTCACCCAAATCAATACTTCTTCAAGCAACATCGTTCCTAAGCCCAAACCCCAATAGTCCTTTAAGATGCTGATTCCAACCTCTCCCACATGAGAGATGCGGTATTGTTCGCCTGCTTTAACAGAAACAACCCCGATGATTTTTTGACCCATACAAGCTAAGAGTAAAAGATTATTGTTGCTGTCTTGTAGATATTCGATGGATAAAGCTAAGGCTTCAGGTGTTAGCTCCATTCCTTGTTCATCCATAACCAAAAAGTCAGTCTCTTCCTCTACTTGTTGCATCATTGCTAATAATTCACTGGCATCATTTGGCTGAGCTTCTCGAATGGTCAATGAGATCTCTTCACTCATTGTTTTGTCTCCATTGTTCCATGATCCGTTGTTTGAAAGCTTCACTTTGCTCCCCATATGCTTGAAATTTCACATATCTATATTCTAAATCTGTATCACTTTTTTCTAAAATCAGTTCCAAATAGTCTTCTGGTAATGCCTCTTCTAAAAGATTTCCCCATTCAATGACAGATAAACCCTCTCCTTCAAAATACTCATCTAAACCAAGATCCGCGCCGCTAGTTGCTACACGATAAATATCCATATGATAAAGTGGCAATCTACCTTGATCATATTCCCGAATAATTGTATAAGTGGGGCTCTTGATCATTTGTTCGATTCCTAATCCGCGAGCAATCCCTTTGGTCAGCGTTGTTTTTCCGGCTCCTAAGTCACCAGTTAATACTAAATTATCCCCAGGCTGTGCCACTTCACCGATGACTTTTGCCAATTCTTCTGTCTTATCTAAACCACTTAATTTAATCATTCTAACTTACTCCTTCATCTAGCCTTTTGTGACAGTATATCGTGGATGCAAAATTTTTTAAAGCAAAAAAAGCTTGGGACAAAGGTCGTCCCGAGCTTTTTCATATGTGTCAAAATGAATAAATATTTTCCAATCATCAGCTCCTTGCAATAAGTCTAAATTTTTCAAAACATGAAAAATATTTCAAAAAAATCAGCGCTTATACGCTCGGAGCCGATCGCTTCTTTCACGAACTCTTATTCATTTAGACTTAGATCTTAATCTAATAATGTTTGGGCTGCAGTAATGATCGCTAATTTATACACATCTTCTTCGTTTGCTCCACGAGATAAATCAGAAACTGGTTTATTCAATCCTTGTAAGATCGGTCCGATCGCTTCAAAATTACCAAAACGTTGAGCAATTTTGTAACCAATGTTTCCAGATTGCAATTCTGGGAAAACAAAGACAGTTGCTTGTCCAGCTACATCAGAATCAGGTGCTTTTAGTTGAGCCACTGAAGGAACATAAGAAGCATCAAATTGTAATTCGCCATCAATTACATATTGAGGCGCTAATTTTTTAGCAATTTTAGTTGCTTCGACCACTTTATCCACTTCTGGTGCTTTCGCAGATCCTTTAGTTGAAAAACTCATTAATGCTACTTTAGGATCAATATCGAATAATTCAGCAGTCTTTGCTGATTCTACAGCGATTTCTGCTAATTCTTGGGCATTGGGATTGACATTGATAGCACAATCTGAAAAGACATATTTTTCTTGGTCACGTCCACGTACCATGATCATCGCACCACTTGTTCGGCTGACGCCTGGTTTTGTTTTGATGATTTGTAACGCTGGACGAACAGTATCTCCAGTTGAGTGAATCGCACCAGAAACCATCCCGTCAGCAATTCCCATATATGTCAACATCGTACCAAAGTAATTGACATCTTTTAAGATGCTTTCTGCTTGTTCCTTGGATGCCTTTCCATTACGACGTTCCACAAAAGCTTCAACCATTTCATCCCATTTATCATAACGATTTGGATCAATAATCGTAAAACTTGAAGTTTTAATTCCACGAGCATGAGCAGCAGCTGTGATTTCTTCTTCGCTACCAATCAAAATAGGTTCCACTAATTCTTCCGCTTTCAAACGAGCTGCTGCACCTAAAATTCTTGCATCAGTTGCTTCAGGAAAAACGATTTTAATGCTGCGACGTACAATTTTGAATCTCAAACTATCAAACAATTCCACAAGATGACCTCCAGATATTTTCTATGTATCCATCATACACTATTCCTAAAAAAAAGAACAGTTTATTTTATCTGTATCAGTCAAAAAACCATTAGTAATGAAGTCTTTCACATAACATACAATCTGACATATAACAGGAAAACGCTGTCTTATTACACTGTTTCAGGTAATTGCCAATCGATCGGTGTTTCCCCTAATGCCATCAGTGCATCATTGGTCTTAGAAAAAGGTTTAGAGCCTAGGAATCCTCGATGAGCTGATAATGGACTAGGATGAGCAGATGTTAAAATGATATGCCGACTTTTATCAATCATTTTCATTTTTTCTTGAGCTGGTTTCCCCCATAAAATAAAAACGATTGGTTTTTCTCGTTCGTTTAATTTTTCAATGATTTTATCCGTCAATATTTCCCAACCTTTACCACGATGTGAGTAAGCTTGACCTTCTCGGACCGTTAGTACCGTATTTAATAGTAAAACGCCTTGCTTAGCCCAAGAAACTAAATTGCCATGTTTGACCGGCGAAATACCTAAATCACTTTGCAATTCTTTATAGATATTGTTTAATGATGGTGGAATTTTAACCCCTGGTTGCACAGAAAAAGATAAGCCATGTGCTTGATTGACACCATGGTAAGGGTCTTGACCTAAAATCACAACCTTTACTTTTTCGTAAGGAGTCAATTCCAACGCTTCATAAATATGATACATATCTGGATGAATTTTCTGAGTCGTATATTCTTTTTTTAAAAAGTTTCTTAACTTTTGGTAGTATTCTTTTTCAAACTCATCTGTTAAAATCGTTTGCCAACTGTTATGAATGATTTCTTTCAATCGTTCCACCTCCAACAATCAGGATAACTCACAAATTCTTTCTTAACAAGGGGCAATCTTCGCACGCAGTGTCATCTGGATATGGTAAACTAAGAAGAAGAGAAAGAAAGGAACGATGAGAGTTATGATCAAATTAATCGCATCAGATATGGACGGTACTTTATTAGATGCCCATATGAGTATATCACCCGAAAATGCCGAAGCGATCCGCTTTGCCAATGATGCAGGGATTGAATTTATGGTTGCGACTGGTCGCAATTATCAAGAAGCACGTGCGGCTTTAGATGAAGTTGGCATTGATTGTGCCATGATTACGCTAAATGGTGCGCAAGTTTTCGACAAAACAGGAAACTCCTTGTTCACTGTTCCAATACCGACTCTAAAAACTGCAACTGTCTTAGATATCCTTGATCAAAATGAGATTTATTATGAAGTATCTACCAATCGAGGGCTTTATTCTGAAAGCCAAGCCAAAAGAATTGAAAGCTTTGCCTCAATGATTGGTAGTCATCTCCCCCATTTAACATATAAAATGGCGATTGCGATGGCTTCAGCCAACCTTGAACTTTTGCATATCAATTATGTTGATAGTATTCGTGACTTGCTCCAAGACGAAACATTAGAGGTATTAAAAGTGATTTGTTTCCATACGGAAGGTCCGCGAGTATTGGGTCCAGTTGGAAAAGAAATCAGTGAACTGGGTGACTTAGCTGTTACATCGTCTGGTCAAAACAATATCGAGGTCAATCACAAAAATGCCCAAAAAGGAATTGCTGTGGCTCATGTCGCACATGACCGAGGAATCGAATTAGACGATGTCATGGCGATTGGGGATAATTTTAATGACGTTAGTATGTTACAAGTGGCTGGTGTTAGTTTTGCGATGGGAAATGCTGAAATCGAAGTCAAAGATTACGCAAAATTTGTCACTGATACTAACCTGGAGTCTGGGGTCGGCAAGGCAATCTTACGGGCAATTTCCGAAAATCTATAATTTTCGAGAAAAGAGGGAGAAAGATGTCAGAATTTTTCATTCAAGAAAAGCATCTCAGTCGTGTCACGAGGACTGTTGTTAAAAATGAATCTGGTAAATCCATCTTCTTAATGGTTGGTCGTTGGGGAACAAAAGGAGATGCTTTGTCTCTTTATGCAATGAACGGAAATCTTGTGGCACATATTAAACAAACGACTCTAACTTTCGGAACCCGTTTTGAACTTTATAAGGATTTTAAAAAAGTAGGAACGATGCAAAAAATATTTAACTGGCCCGGGGATTTTTACTATGTACGTCGTCTTCATTGGACAGTTCAAGGAGATATCTATAACCATCAATATCAAATCCATCATTTTAATCAACGAATCATGAAAATGGATAAAGCAACGCTTTTTTCTGGAGATTATTATGTACTTGATATTCCAATGGAAGAAAATGCGCCTATCTGTATCTGTATCGCAGCTGTATTAGACTACTGGTTATACCGTAAAAACCATGACAAAGATACACCTCTTTCTTACCGATTAGACACAAATTAACTTGCTCCTTCTTATAATCAGAATAACTTCAAGAAAAAATAAGCCATCCTCTAGGAAACAAGACCCGCTAGTCAGAACAAACGAACTTAGCAGATACGCTTCATGTAGGAAGGCTTATTTTTAGTTGGCTCAGTCAAACACTTGATGAGCCTTTATTTATTCTTCTTATTTATGCTTCTTTCTTCTCATAAATCCCACAATAACAACTAACACAATAATCATTCCACCAACAATTGCTAACCATTTATTGGAAGCACTATTTGTTTTTGGCAAAACTTGTGAATCTTGATCTTGAAAATCCATTGACCGAGATTCATCGGTTACGTTAGTTGTTTCATTTGTGGAACTGTTAAACTCATTTCTATCTAAATCAGTACCCTTCCCTTGTTGTGGGATGGTGCTATTCATTCCATTTGATTGATTAGTTTTATCATTATTATTAGGATACACCTGATTGGTATCCTCTCCGCTCATACTTGGATCAATATGAAATGGAGTTGGCGTGTCCGTATCACTATTACCATTTGTTGGGTTGCTACTGCTGTCACCACTTGTTGGGTTAGTACTACTGTCACTGCTTGTCGTGTCCGTACTGCTGTCACTGCTTGTCGTATCGGTATCACTGTCACCACTTGTTGGGTTAGTACTACTGTCACTGCTTGTGGTATCGGTACTGCTGTCACTGCTTATCGTATCGGTACTGCTGTCACTGCTTGTCGTGTCCGTACTACTGTCACTGCTTGTCGTATCCGTACTGCTGTCACTGCTTGTCGTGTCCGTACTGCTATCACTGCTTGTGGTATCTGTACTGCTATCACTGCTTGTGGTATCTGTACTGCTATCACTGCTTGTGGTATCTGTACTGCTATCACTGCTTGTTGTGTCGGTACTGCTGTCACTGCTTGTCGTGTCCGTACTGCTGTCACTGCTTGTCGTGTCCGTACTGCTATCACTGCTTGTGGTATCTGTACTGCTATCACTGCTTGTGGTATCTGTACTGCTATCACTGCTTGTGGTATCTGTACTGCTATCACTGCTTGTGGTATCTGTACTGCTATCACTGCTTGTTGTGTCGGTACTGCTGTCACTGCTTGTCGTGTCCGTACTGCTGTCACTGCTTGTCGTGTCCGTACTGCTATCGCTTGATCCAGAATTATCTGGATTATCAGCAAGGAAAATTTCGTTAGGGTCCCAACGATTGGTTGCTGCATTTAGCGTAACATTTTTTCCGATGATTGTTCCATCCATATTTTGATTGGCTGTGACATCTGCTCGTGGCGCAATAATGGTACCTTGAAAAGGTGCATTTATCGCCAAGTTCGTTACATTACTTGGGAAATTCCATGAAATATTTGCGTCAGAAAAATCTTCCGTTTCATGATTTGCTCGATTATTGTAATGAATTTGTGACTGGATCGTGAAATCAGCTGGTGCATTGATGACATTCATAACCAAAATTTTATTTTCAGAATTTACAATATTCAGTGGTGTATTCAATGATAACACTGAAGCATCCACATTGATGATTACAACATCTGAACTTCCCATTCCTGTTACATCAATCGTTCGATTATTCATATCAGGAAAATCACTTGAAAGATAGGTTTTAGCAGGAGTAATCGACATCAAACTTTCCGAAGCTCCTTCTAATTTTGCAAATTCCGTGTCAAAATCAATATAAGTATTCCCAGGGCGATCTTGATAAAGTTCTGAAGCAGATAAATGGTCGATCCTTGAGCCATTCACCACTGCCCGATCATTTTCGATCCCTGTACTAATTGAAGAACCTACAACAAATTTATTTACTCGGTTACTATCTCCCGAAGTAAAGGATGAGCCAATCAAAGAATCAGTTGCTTGAACATAGTTAATTTCTAGTTGGAGGTCACCTGTGATGATATCTGTCCCAAAATTATTGTTTGCATCTAGCTCTTTTGTTGCAACATTACCATTTGTATGCGCGTTTATCGTCGTTTTTTCTTTTGCGAATATATGGAATTGAGAAGCAATCCCTAATATTCCATAATCACCAGTTAAATCATCATAGATGCTACCAGAATCTTGAGGCGTATAAGTTTCCGCTATTGCAGGTAGAGCAACAAAGAGATTTAAAAATAATAGCATAACACCAAATATATTCCCAATTTTACTTCTTAACATTTCAACGGTCCTTTCCTGTCTCCAAGCCCAGTGACGAGCGATAGAGCATATTTTAATACTTAAAAAAAGACCCGTCATTACAGAATAATTGAAAATAAATGAAAAATATTTTCATAAAAAAGAGATTATAACAACTATCATTTAATATATACAACTGACATTTATGAAAACAAAACAAAAAAAGAGTGAAAAACCTTGTTTTCACTCAACATTTTATCAAATAATAGTTACAACAATTTAAATGTCTTTATTAAAAAATAATAAGTTTGATTTAATTAAGAAACCATTAAATTTCCTTTTGCATGTGATCATAAAGATGATCACTGATTTTCCTTTTACCTACTACTTTAAATCCGTGACGTTCATACAATCTTTTGGCGTTAGGATTTTGTTCATCTACACTTAAACCAATAACATTTCGCCCAGTTTTTTTAGCTAATTTAGGTAAAGCTTCAAGTAAGTGTGAACCTATTCCTTGTCCTCTAAAAGCTTCCGAAACGGAAATGGAATCCAAATACCATTCTTTAGGAAATGTTTCTTGATCTACAAATAATTGTTCCTTATCTGTAATTCCATGTTTTTCTAAAATTACTTCTAAGGGTTTATCGATAAATGGCTCTTCTTCATCTGTGTAGCCAAATGCTACACCAGCTATCTTGCCATCAATTTCTTCAACAATTCCTCTTGTATAACTGTAACGATAATCGGGATCCATAATGGCTTCTTCTAAGATTTCAATTGTTTTTTCTTTCCCATACTTTTGTAAAAAAGGTAATTCCATATCATTTAAAATAACTAAAATAAGCGGAGCAATCTCTTGAGCATCCTCTTTTTTTGCAAAACGAATCATTTCATTCTCTCCTTTTTTTCATTCTATCACTGAAAAATAAAGATCAAAAGAGTTATTTTAAATAATCCTCGATTTTTTGGGTAACAAAATAACCATGTGAAACGATGCGAGCAGCTTCTGTCCGGCAATAAGGACAAACGATCGGCATTTCTTTATCAACATGTTCAACTACATTGTTGACTTCTTCATAAGTAAACTTTTTCCCGCAATTTGGGCATTTCATCTTTTCCATAGCAATGACTTCCTTTCTTTTTTACACATTTAGCTTACTCTTATATTGTAAAAAAGAAAAATGATAGCTATTGATTTTTAGGCACGAATCAACAAAACAGATTCTTCATTATCCTCTGCTAATTTGATCTCATAGTATAATTTGTCGCTTTTCATTAGCAAAACCCAACTTCTTACTTTAGCATTGCGCTTTCCACTTTGTTTAACAGCTTCTTTCATTGCCTTTTGAGGAGATTTGCTTGAGTAGATCTTTTTGATGTCAAAGAATGGTTGGTTTTCGGCTAATTTACTCGAACGAACAGCTGGCTTTCCGGTTGTAGGATTGACAACAAGCGTTTGTTCAGAATCTACGAAAAGATATTGAAAGGTATTGTTTGTTTGTTGTTGGACATCCTCTTTTGGTACAAACTGAACCATTTGAACTTTTGTTTTATTTGTTTCTTTTTTAAAGATTCCGACTGCTTTTTTCAGTGAAATTTGATATTCTTGTTCACTAATATCATCATAACGAAACGTAGCAGTCAATAATCCTAACGAAGCCGTTAGCCCAATAAGTATGAGAATAGCTGACCCAAATAAAATTTTTTTCATCTTCATCAGTGTCTCCCTTTTCCTTTTTTTACTAGCATACCAAGATTTTTTATTAAAAAAAATCGAATGACAGAAAGAAAAAGTGACAATTTTGTTACTTATTCATGTAATTCTAACGGCAAGCCATCTGGATCAAAGAAAAAAGTCATTTTTTTCCCAGTAAATGTATCGATTCGAATTGGCTCAGTTTCGATCCCTTTTAAACGAAGCTCTTCAATGACAGATTCAATCTGTTCCACTTTAAAAGCCAGATGTCTTAATCCACATGCTTCTGGATAACTTGGACGTTTAGGCGCATTAGCTACCCCGAATATTTCTAATTCAGCTGTTCCAAGCTTTAAATCTAATTTATAATCTTCTCTTTCCGCACGATAATTTTCACGGATTACTTCAAAGCCTAACTTATCAACGTAAAATTCCCGTGATTTTTGATAGTCAGATACAATAATTGCGACATGATGGATAGCAGATAAATTCATTTTTTTACTCCTTTAATCTTTTATTCTTTTTCATATTTTAACATTTTCTTTGGTCAAAAGTTTTTTATAAAGAAAAAAATGGAAAGTTCACCTACGTCGGTTGACTTCCCATTCTTTCATCAATTCAATGTAAAGTTTTCATGTTTCCAGAAAACAAAGCAAAAAGTATCATAACACATATTATTTTAAATTGAAAGACTAGAAATATTTTTTGAAAGTAATACAATAGGTTGTGTCAACAAATCGAACACATACTATATTTAGTGTTTAAAGGAGCTTTTATCAATGATAAATTATTTTCGCTTTTTAGCACACCAACTCAAAGGTTGGCCTCAACAAAATTACTATCTTTTCTTTTTTAGTCTTGGGTGTCAGATTATGACCCTTGTGAATAGCCCTATTACTTGGTTAGCGGTGATCACTTTTATCGGTACTACACTTGGTGTCTTGTGTATCTTATCAATCAATGCAGCGAAATCTGTTAATGGTATTTTAGGAATTTTATCAGCTATTTGTTTCATCATCGTTGGTTTTTCTGCTAAAAATTACTTGAGTATCGGCGAACAGATCGCCTATATGATCACCTTAGATATCCCTGTTTTATTAAGTAAAGAATGGAATCATAACATGGCAGCAAAAATTCGTAAGTTCAATGGAAAAACATGGTTAGTCGCAATTTTTGCTACGATCCTGGTTTATGCTATTTCAGGTTTCTTGATTGGGCGCTTAACAGACGATCCACGTCCTTGGATCGATGCTATTGCCTTTTCAATCAGTTTGACAGCTGGTGTGATCAGTTTCTTGCGTTACAATAACCAATATTATTGGTGGTTGGCTTCAGGATTAGCACAGATGGTTCTGTGGTACATCTCATTTAGACATGGTTCAGCTAGTTTAGCTATGTTTGTCAATAGTTCCGTTTACCTATTGAATGATGTCTTGGCTTTCACAGTTTCTCCTTGGTATAACCAAAAAGAACGTGAACGAATGCTAAAAATGGAAAAAGAATATGATCAAGAGCATGAAAAGAGTGTGCTGATTTAAGACCGTGCCATGATCATTTTGATCTGAATATAATCGACAGTCTTCTGGTAAAGCATGTTTCGATGTTCCCTTTTTCTTGGTACTTATCTAAATAAGCTAGCTGCCGCCAACAATTGATTGGTGGTAGCTAGCTTATTTTTACCCTATCGACTTTCACAATAGTCTTTTTAATAATTGCTTAGTTTTTGAATTTTCTGTTTGCAAAACTTTTTCTAATTGTTGGAAATATTGTAACGCATGTTCTTGTTCTTTCGATAAGGAATAGTCATTTTCATTTAGTTCTGTTAAAATGGTCATCACTTTTTTCGTTTTCAACTCAACAGCAATTTTATCCCATACTTCCTCGGTGACTACCTTTTTCTGTGACACATTTTCGTTGGCTATCACTGTTTGCTTCATTTCTTTTTCTTTTCGTAAGACCTTCAAGAAACCATTTCTCATGACTCTAGGAATACTATCAAAGAAGCCTTCTGTGAAACCATAACGACAATATTGCTGCCAGATGAAAAGATACACCTCGGATTGGATAAATCGCTGCTTGCGTGCATATTCGGTCATTTTACTCTGTTGTTCTGGAGTTTGTTGGCGTCCAGTTGCTCTTAATTGCTGGATGAATGTTTCAAAGAAGGTCAATGATAGTTGTTCACCCCCGTCAACAGCGATCAACGCCCAATCTTTTTGCAAAAAAGTTCGGTAATTCGTTAAAAAAGTCTCGACATCTTTCACTAATTCTTCTGAAAAATCTTCAAATAGTTCTTTCTTCCCACGAATTTTTTTAGGGGTTCCCTCTAATTGCGTTGCAATACGTGAGATCTCTTGTTTCAGCGCTTGATAATCAGCAAGATAAATTGGCATATCTGCTTCACGAAAATCCACAACCCTGGCAACTAGTTTTTGATCAGGCAAATAGGGATTTTTTAATTTTCGATTTTGGTAGAGCATAAAACAATATTCTTGCCATAAATCTTCTGGAAACGCCACGTTTTGCTGTTTCAGCCACAATAATTCGTCTAGTGCTAAATCGACTTTAGTCATCCCTTGATTGATAGATGTTGCGATTTGCGGGCTTACGTGTAAATGTTCAGCAAAGTGATTGATCCCTAAAGAAAGGCTCTTGCCGGTCTTTGGTGAATGAACGATATATTGCACTTTTAATTCACGACCGCATTCGCAATATAATTTTTGTTGTCGCCGTTTGGTACGAAAAAAAGGATTGATTTTAAAATCAGAAAAGACCCAATCAGTCGCTGCTAAATAATTTTCTTCTATAAATTGGGAATTGATCAAGTAGCGTCGATGTTGATCAACTAATTGACGTTGTTTCGTCGTCAACTTTTCATAGATTTCCCAACGCTGATTACTTGTATACTGTTTTGATATCTTAATTGGATAGACTTGATTGATTTCTTTGGGATACCATTCTTTAAATACCTTTTGCCAGTCGTTCATTACTTATGTTTCCTTTCAAAAAAAGAATCGACTGGTCTGATTCGACCAGTCGACACAATGATTTGTTTTTCACTACATTATTTGTAAAAATTAGTGAGTTGTTCCTGCATTGCCAGCAATGTCATGATCATTTGTTACGGCTGCTTCTACTGCATAAGTCAAAGAAGCGGCAATATCATCTAATGACATTGATGGTGTGCCTACTGGACGATCAATCACTTGATCAGGTGAAAATGGCACATGGATAAATCCGCCACGAATCGTCGGGAATTTTGTCTCAATCAAGTGAAGCAAACGATACATGATGTCGTTGCAAACAAAGGTACCAGCTGTATACGAAATGTAAGCAGGTAATCCATGTTCATGGACATTTTTTGTCATTGCTTTAATCGGTAAAGAAGTGAAATAAGCAGCTGGTCCATCTGGTTCTAACGCTGTATCAAAAGGTTGGTTTCCTTCGTTGTCAGCAATTCTAGCTTCTGCTAAATTGATTGCTACTCGTTCGAATGAAACAGCTGAACGTCCACCAGCTTGTCCAACACAGATGACGATTTCCGGTTGATGTTCTTCGATTGCTTTTTCCACAACTTGGCTGCTTTTAGCAAAAACCGTTGGGACTTCCACTTTGATAATTTGTGCTCCAGCAATTTCATCAGGCATTTTTTTCACTGCTTCATAAGCAGGATTCACTTTATCTCCACCAAATGGATCAAAACCAGTTACTAGTACTTTCATTTTACATTCCTCCATTATTCTCAATATAAACTAACTATTATTATAGAGTTTTTTCTTATTTAAATAAAATCATATAAACGATTTGGAACACTAACATGAAGATCGCTACGAATAATTGGTTCTTGATTACGCCGTATTTGTCTTTCATCTCTAACATTGCCACAGGCACGACATTGAAGTTTGCAGCCATCGGTGTTAACAAGGTTCCACAGAACCCACAGGTCAGAGCAACCATTCCCACTAGTGCTGGATTTGCGCCGTGACTGAATACAAACGGTGCACCGATTCCTACAGTCATTACCGTAATCGCTGCAAAGGCGTTCCCCATGATCACCGTGAAGATAACCATACCCAATGCATAGATTATAATACCGACATTCACATTACCTTCGGGAACGATTTGCCCGACTGCATTAGAAATAACTGTCCCTACTCCTGCACTTGTAAAAACCGCTCCTAATGATGCCAAGAGCATTGGTAACATACTTAAAGGTCCTACTGTTCCTAGCATATCTGCAGCATCATCTAAGAAAGTAGTTGGTCGATTGTCTCGTGAGAAGAACATCATGATCACCATTGCGGCAAAAACACCGACACCAACACCAACTAATGCGCCAAGCTTAGTAAAGAGTGCGAACAAGATTGCAAAGATCCCAATACTCAATGCCGGAATAAAGATTTTCATTCCTAATTTATCAGACATTTTTTCCATGTATTGTTTAGAAGGTAAGCGACTTTCTCCTTTGCTGACTTTCTTTGCAATCGCTGGAACTGTCATGGCAAAAATCAAAAGACCGTTGACGATCGCAGGTAACCATCTTCCACCAGCAATTACGATTCCTAATACTGTCCAGAAAAAAGCAGAACCGTATCGATGAGGATTCGTTTTATCGTTAATATTTCTGATTCCTGTATAAATCAGAACTAACCCCATGATGATATATAATATTTCTAATAATTTATCCCCTAATAAAATTTCAGGATCTGTAAAAAAGCTCATATTATTGCCCCTTTCCTGAATAATATTTTTTCGCTAATTTTTTCTCTCTTAAGTAGAAATAAATACTTGCAACAATCAGTGCAACGACAGCAACTGGTACTTCAACCAAAGCAAGTTGTCCTAGTGTCACTTCATAACCCAGACCTTTTAAAGTCGATTGAACTAACAACGCACCTGCTCCACCAACGAATAATACTTGACCAAAGAACCAACAAATATTTTCCATCGCAGAAGACATGCCTTTTAGTTCTTCCTCATGTTGTGGATCAATTTCCAGGCCTTTTGATTCGACTGTTCCTAAAGCCATTGGCATGATGATTGGGCGAACAAAACCGGCAACTCCACCAAAGCTGACATTGAACGCTGCAAAGATCATACGGAAGACCCCATAGATATCAATGATCATCCCAGCTGATACTTTCTTAAAGCGCTTAATAAGCGAAGCTGCTGATTCTTTCAAACCATTACGTTCCAGTGTACCTGTTGCCAACATAATAATGATAAAAATAGCCATTCCTCGATTATTGACAAAACTTGTTCCTAAAGTTTCTAACATTCCTTCAATTCCTAAACCGCCTGTCAATGCGGTGACGATCAGTGCGACCATTACGATCAAAATTGAATCTAATTTTAGTGCAAAACCGATAATGACGATCAAGACACCTAAAAGACTAAGATAGTTCTCCATTTGACTTCCTCCTTAAAATTACAAGATATTTTTTTATTATAAATCAAAAAGCCATGAAAATATAGATAAAATCCAATTATCTCATTGTATTTTTTAAAAATTCAGTCAATTCGATAAAAAAATTAGAAAAATCACTTACGATTGAAACAACTCGTTTACAGTTCAAATTTATTGAGATCTTATTTTTGTTAACTAACAAATGAACAAAAAACAAACAAAAACGTGCTTCATTATCTAAAATAACACTTTAGCGTAGGTGTTTTCCTCCAAAAAACGACTTCTAAATCGAATGGCCGATTCAAATTGGTTCACGTTTTAGCTTATCACTACCCTTATTTTTTATTCTGTGTTATCCTTTCAATTAACAAAATAATGACACAACTATCGCCGGGTAGTATTAAGAGGATAAGCATTCCATTAGGTCTTTGGAGGAATGCTACTCCTCTTTTTTGTGTAAATGGAGTGATTAATATGGCATGGTTTGAATTAATCTTAGCGGGAATCTTGGAAGTTTTTTGGTCTACGATGATGAAATGGAGTGATGGTTTTTCTAAATTGAATTATTCTTTCTACACAGTCATTGGCATGATCGCCAGCTTTTATCTCTTATCAAAGGCGATCAAACAGTTACCAATGAGTTTATCCTATCCTATTTGGACCGGAATCGGTGCCGTTGGTTCAGTGATCATTGGTGTCGTCTTGTTTCATGATAAACTGACATTAGCCACTTGGTTTTTCGTTGGCTTATTATTGATTAGTCTGGTCGGAATCAAAATAACGAGTGGACATTGATCCTACATTATCAGGAATGGTTGATCAGACCAAAACAATAGTAGGTGCATGAACACATCAAAAAAAGCCAGATAACCGGTTTTGCTAACGATTCTTTTATTAGAATCATGAATTACCGTTTATTTGGCTTTTTTAATGACTTAATTTAACATATTTGTGTATTTAAACATGTAAAACGCCTGTAGCAAATAGAATCATTGCTGTTAGTCCGATCATTGTGACACCGACTAATAAAAATTTATCTAAGTGAAGATGAGGGATTGGCTCATTTTGTTCTTTCCGGGCTCTTAAATAAAAGAAGATCCCAGGTAAGAAGAGTACTAACACTAACATCACTTCATTGAAAGCAACCACGAGCATTGCCCAGACTTGAAAAGCACTGGCTAAAAAGCCGATAAAGAATTGCCCCCATTCTTTTCTTTGATAAGATAGTTTCATCTGATAAAGACCTAAGAATAACCAAGTAAAGAATATCGCTGCTGTCCCAAGTGTGTAAGCAAAATTATACGCACTATCCGTGAACAATAAAGAAAGTAAGAAAACATTAGTACAAATCGTCGTTAAGACAATAGCATATGTTGGTGCACCTTTTTTATTGACTTGACCCCAGCGTTTCGGTAATAAGTTAGCATCTGCCATATTCCTCATGGTTTCAATCGGTAAAATCGTCCAAGATAACCAGACACCGACAAGCGAAATGATCAAACCGCCGTTGATCAAGATTGCTCCCCATTTTCCTACCATCATTTCAAACACGTAGCCCATCGCTGGCTGTGTTTGGATTCCTTGCAATTCTTTCATTGACATTGTCCCATAAGGTAACATCGAAACTAAAACATAAATGATGATTAAACCAAAAATACCAAGGATCGTTGCTTTCCCTATATCTGATTTTTTCTTTGCACGAGAACCAACCACAGAAGCTCCTTCGATCCCAACAAACACCCATAACATCACCATGATACAGCTCAATATCTGACTAGAAAATGGCACGGGCTGGCCATTCGCACTCAATATGATATCACTAGAAAAATTATCGATAAATTGTTGCAGTGAAAAGGTACTGATTGCTACAACAATAAATAAAAATAGTGGGACAAGTTTACAGATCGTTACAATAGCGTTCACATAACTTGCATTTTCGACCCCACGATTGACTAGCCAAGCATATCCCCATAAAAACAAAGTGCTCATAACGATCGAAGCGATATTCTGACCTCCGTCGAATACTGGGAAAAAGTAACCTAAAGCACTCATTAGCAACGTAGCAAAGGCCACGTTCCCCAACCAACAAGTAAGCCAATAACCCCAACCACTGATAAATCCAGCAAAACGTCCGAAACCAGCTTCTGCATAGCTGAAAATACCACCTTCCAGCTCTGGACGTTTTTTATTGATATTATTGATTGATAACGAGAGCATCAACATAGCTGTTCCAACTAGCACCCAACTAAAAATAGCTGGGGCACCAGCCGATCCGGAGATGTCCGTCATAATACCAAATACGCCACCTCCTATCGCTGACCCAATCACTAAGGCCGCTAGTGGAAACAACCCTATTCCTTTGTTCTGTTGCTCTGTATCCATTTTAAGCATCCTCCAAAATAAACCGCTTTTACCAAAAGTATAACAAATCTTCACCTGTTTTACTTTATTCATAAAAATTCTAATAGAAATATAATTGTAACTATTTTTTTCTAATTATACAAGAATCTTGCATATTCATTTAGGGAAAACCTTTTCCAAAAATTGATAAAAAAATGCTATACTGGAGACAAGAATTGGAGGAAATGTAATGAACATTCTATATATATCGATCTCTGGAAACACACGAGCTTTCGCTAAAAAACTTGCTGAATATGCTGCGAACCAACATGAGTTAAATCCTCAATTACCAGAAATCACGCTAAAAGAAATTCATGAAAATAGTGACTTTCAACAAGAGAGTGAACCTTTCTTCACTTTTGTACCCACTTACTTAGATGGAGGAAATGGGTTAGATAACGGTGATACAGAAATTTTAACAGAAACCATGCGTGAATATCTGGAATACGAAGACAATCATACGCTTTGTCTGGGTGTCGTAGGGAGTGGAAACAAAAATTTTAATAATCAATATTGCTTAACCGCTAAACAATACGCCAGCCAATTTGGCTTCCCTTTTCTCGCCGACTATGAATTACGGGGAACCCCAGCAGATGTTGAGCGAGTATATCGAAAGTTAGTCGAAACAGCTAACCAATAATTTCTAAAAAATTCGATCAAAACATAGAACAGAGAGGAAACTTAGTTGATAAGTTTCCTCTCTATTTTTCTTTTTTTGGCTTTATACTCATTCAGTAATCCGCTTATCGAATATCCTTCATCCATCACTTGCGATTATTTTACATCACAATAGAAGTAAACTGTGCCACCTCCAACACTGTGATTTATTGTGTGAACTTGTTAGGAAGCTCTGGCTAAGATAAAACACTCGTCATCCACATGATGCCCCATTCATAGACTTCCGTTATAAAAAGTTATCGTATCAGATTCTAATTCTATTTCAATGGATCTCCCCTTCATTTAGATTACTTTTGTCAGAAAAATTTGTTATCAAAAACTTAAACATAGACAGTTCGAAAGAGAATCACTAGTCAAAATGGAAGAAATAAAATTCCCCATACTCTTTTTAAAGCTATTCAGTTCAAATAATCTTAATATAACCAAGCATACTGCAAACGTTAACTTAACAGAACAAAAAGGAAAAGGTATAATAAAAATAGAAATATCCATATTTTTTATATGTTATTTTATATTTTTTTGACACTAGATTATAAACAAGGTGGTGAAAAAACATTAAAAAAAAGAAATTTCTTGTTGTGTTATTTTCAATGTTTTATTTATTATTTTTAGGTGCTTGCAAGCAAAAGAATGATCCTGTGGTTTCTTTAGAAGAAGTCGATAAAGCAGTGATTTTTGTTAAAGATGACGAAGGAAAAGAAAAAAGTTGGAAAGCTACAGACCCCAATTTTTTAAAAACATTAATAGGAAACCTTAATGTTCTGTTTAATAAATCGGATCAACATGCTCAACGTTATGATATGAAACTGACATCAAAGCAAAAAAGATTCAACTATCAAATAAAGTTTTATAAAAACAATAATGTTGTACAAGAGATTCAGATTTCAAAAGTAAATAAGGTAACTATAGACAAAGAGGAATTCATGATTGGAAAAGAGAAAGAAAACGAACTAGATAGTTTGAAAAATCATTTATTACTTGTTGCTAAATAGATAGGCGATGTTGGGACAATCATCTACCAAAAATGAAATAAGCCTGATTTTACTTTTAGTACATACCATCAAAATCGGGCTTATTTTACTATTCTAGCCACTTTGTCTTCGTGTATTTCTTCTAATTTCTCCAATTGAACTTTTAGCTTGGTTCACCAGTGATTTATCGTCTTAAATGAATCAAACTGTTTCTCTTACAATTATTTTTCCCTCTTATTAATCATAGAAAAGAGCCTGAGACCGCACTTGGTCCCAGGCTCGAATTTTCTTTATTCTTTATCTGTTTTTACTTCGTTCAATTTTTTGTAGCTTCAACAGTCATGACCTTCGCTTTGGCTTTTGTCTCACCTGTTTTTTCTAAAACGAAATTTTTTACTTTCTCCATATTGGTAATTAAAACCATCATCGAAGTTTCTTTACCGGCAGCTTTGATTGCTGCTAAATCGACTTGAGCAACAAGTGTATCGGGTGTCACCAGCTGACCTTCTGTTACCTTCACCTCAAATGGTGCACCACCAAGGTCAACTGTATTGATTCCCATATGGAGTAACACTTCTAATCCGTTAGCGGTTGTGATGCCAATCGCGTGTTTAGTGGGGAACACTGAACTGATCGTTCCACTTACTGGTGAATAGATCTGACCATTGATTGGCTCAACAAAGTAACCTTCTCCCATCATTTTTTGAGCAAATACGGGATCACTTGCCTTTTCAAGTGACTTAACTACTCCATCAGCTACAGCAGCTAATGAAATTTCACTTGTGCTGACTGCTCCTGTATTTTCCGTCATTGGTGTCATTTCAGTTGTTGTTTCTTCAGCTAATTCTTCTTTCTCCAATTGCTCTTTAGGAATACCAAAGAAGAATGTTGCTAGGAAACCACCTGCGTAAGCAGCGAGTAACCCTAAGACATACCCTAACCATTTTCCATCTGAAATCAATGGGATCAAAGCAGCACCAGAAGGCCCGATCGCAATAGCACCTACATTTCCAATCATCCCAACAACAGCACCACCAATACCACCACCGATACAAGCGGTAATGAACGGACGTCCTAACGGCAGTGTCACACCGTAGATCAATGGTTCACCGATTCCTAAGATTCCTACGGGTAACGCACCTTTGATCATTTCAGTCAATTCTTTATCTTTTTTACAACGAACCCACAATGCTAATGCTGCTCCGACTTGTCCGGCACCAGCCATCGCCAAAATAGGTAATAATAGTGTTTTTCCTGTTTCATCAATCATTTGGACATGGATCGGTGTTAAGATTTGATGCAATCCGAACATAACCATCGGTAAGAATAGTGTCCCCAAGACAAATCCTGAAAAGGCACCACCTACACCTAATACCCAGTTGATTCCGCCAACCATTCCATCTGAGATGAAACCAGCGAGTGGCATGATGAAGAAAATTTCGACTAAGCCAATAGCAATCAATGATAATGTAGGGGTAACAATAATATCAATGGAATCTGGTACAACTTTATGCAATTTCTTTTCAACGATTGCTAATAACCAGACAGCAAAAATAACTCCTAAAATCCCACCTTGACCTGCAGCTAATGCTTCACCAGTGAATAAGTTTTTAAGTGGCGCTTCTGGATTCATGCCTGTTAATAAGACTACCGCACCGATAACACCACCAAGAGTTGGTGTTGCACCAAAAACTTGAGCTGCATTGATCCCTGTATAAATCACTAAGAAACTGAACATACCATTTTTTAGAATGTTCATGATATCAATGTATTGTTGCCAAGTTGCTGCATCTAATGTACCCGCTGTCACTAAGTTTGCTAGTACCGCAGCAATCCCTGCCACGATCCCAGTACCGACAAATGCTGGAATCATAGGGACGAAAATGTTCGAAATATCTTTCAAGATTGATTTGATTTTTGATGGTTTTTGTTTATTTTTTTGAGCAGCTTTCATCGCTTGCGCTCTCTCATTTACCAAATCTTTTCCTGAGGCTGACGACTTATCAGAAGCTCTATTTCCTGAAGAAATCTGTTCTCCTAATTTTACACCTGCTTGATCTACCATCGTTTGTGCTACTTTGTTCACTTTACCAGGACCGATGATCACTTGCAGTTGTTCGTCCTCAACAACGCCTAATACACCAGGTATCGCTTTCAATTTTGCAACATCGACAAGCTCATCATTAATGATCTTCATTCGAACACGGGTCATGCAGTGGACAATGCTTTCGACATTGCCCATTCCGCCTACACCAGCATAGATCCGCGTTGCTAATTCTTCTAAAGTCAATTCATTTTTAGCCATTGGTTCTTCCCCCTCATAAGGTTCCTTTTACAAAGCCGTTTGCTTCAACTAATTTTTCTTCTGCTGTCGCTTTATCACTATTGGTTAAAATCATCACGATCGCTAATTTCACATTTTTATCTGCTTCATTAAAATACTTCTCAGCGGTTTGATAGTCAACCTCTGTTGCTTGCATAATGATTCGTTTTGAACGCTCAATCAATTTTTCGTTGGTCGGTTTCACATCGACCATCAAGTTATTGAACACTTTGCCAATCCCGATCATACTAATTGTTGAGATCATATTCAAAATCAATTTTTGTGCTGTACCAGATTTTAGGCGAGTTGAACCGGTTAGAAACTCAGGTCCTGCATCAACTTCGATCGGATAATCGGCATGTTGACTGATTTCAGCATTTTTATTACAAGAAATTGTAGCAGTAGTCGCACCGATTGTACGAGCATAATCTAAACCGCCAATCACATACGGTGTACGACCACTTGCGGCAATCCCGATGACCATATCATTTTCAGTTAATCCTAAGTTTACTAAATCTTCTTTCCCTAACTCTAAAGAGTCTTCTGCTCCTTCAACCGCAACTGTCATGGCTGCTTCACCACCAGCAATCAAGCCAATGACCATCTCAGGTTCTACACCAAATGTTGGTACACACTCTGCAGCATCTAGCACACCTAAACGGCCACTTGTACCGGCACCCATGTAGATCAATCGACCACCTTGTTGGAAAGATTTAATCGTCTGTTGGATCACTGGTTCGATGCTAGCCAATTCTTTTGAAACGGCTTCGGCTACTTTATGATCTTCTTGGTTCATTAGCTGAACTGCTTGGGTAACACTCATTTCATCAAGTCCAAATGTTTGTTGATTTCGTCGCTCTGTTGTTAGATTTTCTAAATTAATTTGCTTCATTTGTTTTTCCTTCTCTTCTAATTATTTTAAAATTTACCCCTGCACGGATTTGCTCAAGTAGCGGTAACTCGGCTTCGCTTATTTGAGCGACCCGATTCACTTTTTCATCTGCTGGTAAATCCTTTTTAGTTATTTGAATCTCCCCCATGTAACGAAGATATCGTTCATTATCTAAAGTAATCGTTCCTTTTGCTCGTTCTTTCGTATCACGAGGAGGAATTTGAGGGATGTTTCTAAACCGTGCATCCGCACTGCGGATAACATCTCTTGCCTCATCTTGCCGATTCATATGGTTTCCTAAAATATACTCGTAAAACTGGGCATCAATTACTTCAGCATGTAGTAAAATTGTTTGTTCTCTTTGATACATGGCAAATTGTTCTTGAACTTCTTCTGAAAGTCCGCCATCACCGATATAAATCAAATCTGTATCGCATGACATCAAATCTAGCGCAGCAGCTAAAGGATGGACATGTCGATGACTTTCTAATGTAGGTAAACCTTGATATAACGGACCACGTAAGGCTTCGTCGCCTGCCACAAAACCTTGGATTGTAAAGCCTTGTTCTTTTAGCCAATGATTTTTTTCTTGATACCATTTCCGATCTAATCCAGTTTCGGGACGCGGATAGTAATTATGCCATGCTTCAAGTTGAGAAAAATCTGCATTAGCGACTTGTAATTCTGTGACATCTTGTGAAGTGATCGTGCTGGCGTTTAAACTGATTTTGATTTGATGGCTCCAATTCGCAATTTGTTCATTTGAAAGATGATAATCCATTCGTAACCCAGTAACGCCAATCTTTTTTAATGGCTCTAAATCTGCCATCGAAAACCCAGCATGCTTTAAAGCGTCTCCAGAAATATCTACCATTAGATCCAATTGATTTTCTTTGGCACATTCGCCTAGTTCTGTTAACCGTTTTTTATATAAACTAGCATCATCTTCAGGAATATGCATAGAAGTAAATATCCCATCAAACCCATTCTTTGCCATCTTTTGGATATAAGCTTTTTTTTCTATCGTTAAAGCTTCATTCATAAAGATCGAAAAACCAAACATCTGTCTCCCCCTTACGCGATGTATCCGTATTCATTTCTATGAACAGAGTATACCTCTTGTGAAATAAAATTTCAACATTTTTATAAAAATAAATTAATTTTATTTCTAAAGGCGTTTTCGTTGATTGATAATGATAGGCGATTTCAAAGATTAATGGCTAATTATATAACTAAAGAAAGAACGACACACCGACTAAAAAGTGTTTCATGCGCTGAATGACAGAACAAAAATACGCATCAATCATTGGTTCATTCTGACCTCTATTTGATTTTATACAACTCATCAGTCCTTATTGACAAAAAACCACGTAAATAAACGGAAGAATGACAAAAATAGCAAAAACTATTTTTGGATTCTTCCGCTTATCGTTTTCAGAAATCAACTATTTTTTGGATTCATGATACGAATGTTTGACTCCGCTGCTACCCGCCAAAAATGAGTTAAGACTTTATAGTGTTCAGCTCATGTTTACTAGGAAAAGTAACTAATTCCGTATTTTCAACAAAAAAATCAAAGAATGTCTCATTTGGCATAGGATGGAAATAAGCGTTCATGATACGAATCAACGCATTATGACAAACTAATAGGTAGACATTCTCTTCATCAGCAAGACATTCTTCGATAAATGGAAGAACTCGAGCATAAACATCTAACACTGATTCACCATTTGGAAAACGCACCGCAAATTCTTGTCGTGCTTCTTGAAAGATTGTTTCATGACTTGGCATCCCGTCGTATTCCCCAAAATCCATTTCGATTAATCGTTCATCTACTTCCATTGGCAAGTGAAGTTTATCGGCAACGGCTTGCGCTGTATCTTTTGCACGTTGTAAAGGGGAATGGATAATCTTCGTGACTGGGATTTGTAATTCTGAAACTTTTTCAGCCAATTTCTCCGCTTGTTTTTGCCCTTTTTCTGTTAACGGGGCATCCGCTCTCCCGCAGACCCGTTCTGCTGCATTCCAAGTTGTCTCGCCATGTCTAGTTACATATAACATTATTCAACGCTCCTTTGTTTGTTCTGGCTCGATTGTAACATAACCAATGAGCAAAACAAGTTTCACTACTTATTGATGACAATGAGTTATTTGAGTGAAATGAGTCGATCAGCTATTTTATTTAAGAAGACTTGGTCATGATCCACAACCAACATTGCAGGTTTAAACGATAAAATCAGTTGCTCCAACTGGACTTGATTGAAGACATCTAAATAGTTCAACGGTTCATCCCAAATATATAATTCCGCTTCTTGAGAAAGCGACTTGGCTAGTTCAACTTTTTTGCGTTGCCCCATACTCATCTGTTCAATTCGGTTATGAAAGACTTCTCTTTCCATCCCTAACTTGCGGAGATTATTTAAAAATGTTTGATAATCAACTTTTTGCTTTTCTGCAAATTCACTGAGCGTACCGCGATTATCTTCATAATTCTGACGCACGTAACTGATCGTTAGTTGATTAGGCTTATGGATCGTACCTGCAGTTATTCCATCAAAATCGTCTAAAAGATAATGGATGATCGTAGATTTCCCTATACCGTTTGCCCCTGTCAACGCCACACATTCGTTTTGGTCAATCGTAAAATTAACGGGCGAAAAAAGCAGCTGTTGATACCCCAGTTGTAAATTCTCCACAGTCAGCAATCGTTTATGATGTGTTTTTTTGACATTCATTGTCAAAGGCTCTACATATTCGATATCCTTCAATAATTTTTCTTTTTCCCCGATTTGCGTTTCCATCCGATTCACGATTGCTTTCGAGCGTTTCATCGTTCGAGCGGCATCCGCACCAATTGCACCACGATTCACTCTACGATTTTCGGTATCGATAAACCCAACGCTTTTTTTCGTCTTATCTCCCTCACGAGATCGGGACCACTCTGCTTTTTCTGCTGCAGTTTTCTTCAAGCGCGTGACTTCTTTTTTGATTTTTTCATTTTGGGCAATCTCAAACTCATTTTTTAACTGCTTTTGCTCTTCATATACTGAAAAATTCCCCTGATACAGTTCTAATTGGCTTTTTTCAATGGCTAATACATGATCGACCACTTCATCGATAAATCCGCGATCATGGCTGATCACGATAAATCCTTGATTTTTTTTCTGCAAGTAATTAGCTACTTGTTTTCTTCCGACTAAATCCAAATGATTCGTCGGCTCATCGATCAAAGGAAAATGCTGATCATCAACAAAAAGCAGCGCTAAGAGTACTTTTGTTTTTTCACCACCAGACAGTGTGTGAAATGGTCGCCACAAAATCTCTGGGTCAGTTTCCATTAATTGTAGTTCTCTTTCGATTTCCCAAAGTTCGACATCAGCTATCTCATTCAACGCATCATAAGTAAATTGTGCTTCTTCTCCAATTTCTTGAGGGAAATAGTTAAATTCTTGCTGATGGATAATCTGTCCTTGATAAGGTAGTTTATCTTGTAAAATGTTCAATAATGTCGTTTTTCCACGTCCATTCCGACCGATCAATCCTAATTTCCAAGTGGTATCAAAATTCAATGTAGCTTGATCAAATAAGGGTAGCACTTGATTGTCATAACCAAAAGTTAAATTTTTAATTTCTATCTTCGACATTTATATCCTCCTATAAAAAAGACCAGTCCTATTTTCAGAACTGGTCGCCAAAGAAGGGATACAAAAAGAGACCCCACCAATGAAAACTCGCCAATTCTGAAAATCTGCCTGCTATTTTTTATTGAGTAAGTGTTTTTCACATTAAATTCTGCATGAACAAGCTTCAACGGGCAATCGTTAGACCGTTTCTCTTCACTCAAACATCGTGATTAATGTAATTTATGCACTTTTCTCATTAATAAAATAGCCTTAATGCAGCTTTCAATCATTGACTTAGTTTTTCAATGGCAAGATCCCTCACTTCGCTTTATTTGTCATTAGGTTAACATAATTATTTTTAAACTGTCAACTAAGATAAATCATCTTCCACTAATCGGCTGAGATTATGTGTCATAATCGCTACTTTTTCGAGGGTTTCTTGACGATCTAAGGCTTTTTTCAATTCAATCGGTCCTAGCTGGATACTAAAAACACTTGGCAGAAATTCATCTAATCGTCCAAGATTTTTTTCGCGACTGCCACATAACGCAATAACTTTTTTTCCATGTTTCTTTGCCAGTTTAGCTACACCATATGGTACTTTCCCATTGATCGTCTGCTGATCGATTCGTCCCTCACCTGTGATCACGAGATCTGCTTGTTTGATGGCTTCTTCTAAACCGATCAGTTGAGCAACAAGTGAAAAACCAGAAACCATTTTACCCCCGACAAGCAATAACGCTCCACCGATTCCACCAGCAGCCCCACTTCCAGAAACAGCATTTAAATCAATATTAGTCGTTTGTTTTATCTGTTCGGTTAAATTCGTTGCCTGTTTGTCAAGAAATGCTAAAGTTGTTTTTGTACCACCTTTTTGCTTACCGTAAATTTGAACTGCTCCTTGTGGGCCACTGTAAAAACTTGTCACATCAGCAGCAACTAGCAATTGAACCTTTTTGAATTTTTCACGGCTTTTGCCCCACTCGATTCGTTTCGTCGTCAGCAGTGGATTTCCCTCTGTAGCCCCAACTAACTTGGCTCCTAGCGACTGCAACAGACCTAAGCCACCATCTGAACAGCCACTCCCACCTAATGTGACAATCACCTGATCAACCTCTTGTGTCAAAGCATCTTTCAAAAGTTCTCCCAAGCCAAAGCTAGAAGCTGATCGAATCGTTTGATCAGTTGGCTCCTTTAATAAATCAAGACCGATTACTTCAGTTGATTCAATCACTGCCAGGCGTTTCCCCGCATAAACTGTGAGTAAATATCTGCAACTTACTTTTCGAAAAAGCAGATCTACCCCTTCGATTACCCGCCATTGACCACCTAAAGCATGATAGATCGCCTCTGCTGTTCCTTCTCCTCCATCAGCAATCGGGCGATTGATTTTTTCTCCTTTTTTTGAAAACCAGCCGTTCAAAGCTGCTTGATTTAATTCAAACGATGAGGCACTTCCTTTAAATGAATCAATGGCTGCTAAGATCGTCATTGTCGTTCCTCCTCTGTACGTTGCTCTCATTACTAGTAAGACATGTTTCTCTTTTTTTGACAACCAATACAAGTTGAAAATTTGCAAAAAACAATACACGGATGGGGCTAAACAATTAGCGAGGCTGTTTTTCATAAATAGAAAAGTGACGTTCAAGAATTCACTTCCTTCTTGAACGCCCACCTTCGATTATTGCTATTTGATTCTTGCTATTTATAAGTGCTTTTTATTTGAAACAATCGGCCATGCAGAATTAAGCTGCTCATATTTCCTATTTAAAGAAATTGGTATAACTCTCGTGTTTTCAGTGTCAAATCCACATTGATATACAGTGTAATCACAATACACGATTCTTTGCGTAAAATACAGGCATTCATCTGGTAATTCTTCTAACGAATGATAAATCATTGGATTCAGTTCAGTATATTCATTCATTTCGGACATGAGTAGTTCACGATAAAAAATTTGCTTTACAACACTAGGAGCCACAATGAAAATTTCATTAGGTTGTTCTTCTTTTTCGTCTGTAATCAAGGTCATACTTTTAACAAATTTTCTGATCAAGTTGTGATTCCATCTTACTTTTGGATAGTATGCTTCTTTCCAATCATTGAGAATAACTATGATATCCTCATACAGTTTTTTTTCTGCAGTATTTAATAAATAGATTTGATCAGGGAGAAATACTTGACCATCTGCCCAGATCGTACAAATAAACTGTAAAAATGATTTTTTTAAAATAAAATCATTTTTACAATTTTTGTCAATTCTAGTTACAATTTTTTCGATTAGATCATGGAGACAAGGTGTGTTTTCAATGAGATTGGTATAAACAACTTCAAAATCTTTTTTCAATAATTCCATATTTTCGTTCGTATAATTCCGTGTGTTAAATAACGAAAAAATATAATACACGTCTTCTTGTATATCTAAATGTTCTTTTTGTTCAGCTAACCCTTGGCTAACAATATGAAATAAAGGCTTTTCTTCAGCTGACTTTTTATCTTCTTCATCAAAATAAAGAGGGTATTCTTTACGTCCAATCGCTATTTCAATTCCTCGAACAATCAAAAATCTTTCTTCCTCAGAATATCTTCGTTTGAAAAAATGTGTTTCGACAAAATCAATCAATTGATAACAAGCATCCATTACTTGATGATTTTTATTTTCATACCCTTCCCAATTAATGTATCTTACTAAGGAAAGTAAAAGATTTCGCACGTCAAATTCAGGAATGACAATTTGTTTATTTTTTAAATAGGAATTAGCTTTAAAGAAATCTAAGACTGTCTTTTTGATCGTATAAACTTTACTTAAAGAGATAAACTCAAGATCTGATAATTCCGTACTAGTGAATTGCCCTCTAAAATAATAACTTAAAAATTTTAAAAAATACGATTGTCCATATAAGAACTGTGTTAACTCTGATAATTCAATGCCATGTTTAAATGCTACCCTATAGATATGCTTTTCTCGCTTGCTGTCTTCGATACAATATTCTAAACATTCGGTAATATTTTCAAGATCATGTAACACCGTGGGCATTGTCACACCCAACATTTTAGCTGCATATTCGATATCTATTTCTTGAAATTCAAATAACTGCTCGCAAAGATAGACTTTTCTCGAAATATTCCGCTCAATGTAATTTTCCAACATGCCTTTTACGCTCCTCTAATTTATATATATACTTATTTAAACATATTACTTAAAACCCATTTTTTTTATTTCCTCAAAAGGAAAGCGTTTACAAAAACAAAATAAAAAAGTCTGAGCTGGGAAAAAGCTTCTTCCCAGCCCGAACAAACCAATCATCAACTATAAATAAATGACAGTGAAATATTTTTTTGATCGAGTAAAAAAGATTCAACTAAGGAGGGATCTGTCTTTCATCATTCTGCTTAATACTTTCTCGCTAATTTTAGTCAAAAATATCAACATCGAGTTTTTCGACAACATCTTTTAAGAGTTGGATTCCAGCTGCGCTATTACCAAAAGCATCTAATGCCGGGCTGAAAACACCCATGCCATAATAATTAGGAACAGCTACCATTAGGCCCCCACCGACACCACTTTTAGCTGGAACACCGACATGAACAGAAAATTCCCCTGATTCATCGTACAATCCTGCAGTTGTCATAATTGATTTGACAATCGTTGCGCTTTCTTCTGTAATGATTTGTTGTCCACTCCAAGGAGCAATACCTTTATTCGCTAATACAGCGCCTAACTTTGCAATCCCTTTAGCAGTCACATTTACTGAACATTGTTTAAAATACACATCGAGGATTTCCGATACATCTCCGTCGATCATTTGATTACCTTTCATGTAATAAGCCAATGAGCGATTAATATCCCCAGTTCTTGATTCAGAATGATAGATTTCTTCGTTCAATGTAATTTGAGGATCATCACAAATTTCTTTCATAAAAGCTAAAATACGATTGAATTTGTCCTCTGGGTCTTTTCCGGCAATCAAAGAAGTGGTTGCAATCGCACCAGCATTCACAAATGGATTCATTGGATGATGACGATGATTGAGTTCCATATTCAAAATCGAGTTAAAAGCAAAACCTGTTGGTTCTGTATTGATCGTTTGAAAGACTTTATCGATGCCATTATCTTGGATGGCTAATAATAATACAGGTACTTTTGACATGCTTTCAATCGCAAAACGAACTTGCGAATCACCCGCTTCGATTAATTGATTTTTCTTCAAATCATAAATTGCCATTCCTAATTGTTCCGGATTTACTTGCGCAAGCGCTGGGATATAATCTGCTACATGTCCTGTTTGATAGTAGTGGAAATTTTTCCCAATCAATTGTTCTAATTCTTTGACATCCATTTTAATGACCAGCTTTCAATTTTATTTATTATTTGCATGTTGAAATTTATGACGACATGCATAAATCGTAAAAGGAATAACTGCAACAATGAGATATGAAATGACTAAAATCGTTTCATAGATTCCATGTTGTCCTGCAGCAATACTTGAAGGTGGTACAAAAGAAATACAAAAGGCAAATAGTGAAGTCAATAATCCTAAACAAGCGACAATGGTTTTGACAACTTTTCCACCTGGCACTTGATAAGCCCGTTCTAATGAATCATCTTTGTAAACTAATTTTAAATAGCCAATAAAAAACATAAAATACAGCATCAAATAGATAACTACTGTTAGTGACATAGCTGCAAGGAAGGATAAATTATTTCCGCCACCACTTAATGTAAAGACAGTTGCCCAAATGGATGCAACGATCCCATTAGCAATCATTAAGTTTGCCGGTACACCATAAGCATTTTCTTTCGCAAAATGTGAGGGTAATAAACCTTCTTCGGCAGCCACATGCAAGGCTTTAGATGGTGATGTGACCCATGATGCAATTTCTCCAATAACCCCTAAGCACACTAAGATAGCAAGAATTTTTGCAATCCAAGCAAGACTAGGATCAATATGTCGCAATAAAAATTCAAGAGATTGAATAACCCCTGTATTGAGTGATAATCCTTGTTGAGGAACAGTTGTTGCCACTGTCAATCCACCAAAAGTATCCAAAATAATCGCTAATATAACTAATACGAACATCGCTAGTGGATAATTCTTTTTAGGATTTTCCATTTCATTTGCATGACTAGCAGAGGTTTCTACCCCCATATACGCTAAAATAAATGAAACAAAAACGACTAATGTTGGTAATTTTGAGAAATCAGGTATCAATGTTTTCATTGATAGTGTCGTTTGTAAGGGGGCGCCAGAAGCACATAGTGAATACCCAATCCGAATAGAACTAGTGCTGGTAACAAGATCCCTGCAATAAAACCGATCCGAGCAATCAATGAAGTATATTTTGTCCCTCTTAATTGAGACAATAAAATAGCCCAAAAAATAATTAAAAGAATCGCTAATTTCAAAAACTTATTAGTTTGAATCGCAGAGATTCCTGTTGCATAAGATAATGCTCCTGTCAGGAAATACAGCATCGTTAAGTAACCAACTGTGATTTCAAACCATTGGAAAAAGATGGCAGCAAATCCAAATCTTTTACCTAGCGTGCGACTTACCCAAGTGTAGACACCGCCTTTTTCCCAGCCTTTTACGGTTGCCATTTCAGCCGCGCATAATGCTACCGGAATAAACCATAACAAACCGCCTAACAACAGGAAGAAAACCAAACTAAAGCCCGATGTCGCAAATGTTGGGTACTCATAAAGTGAAACAACCATTGAGATCGTCATGGCTAAAAAGCCAAAAAATGTTAATTTCTTCGCAGGAATTTTCGCTTTGCTTTCTTGCATGAAACTTCCTCTTTTCTACTATATTTAATTTATTTATTTTCAAAAAACGTGAAATCTAATCCTTCTTCTTGTTCTTCTTTCGTCGTCGTGATGATCGTTAGACACATGATGCTCTTTAAGATACCTGCTGTGAGCGCATAAGCGTATAAGGCAACTAGACAAACACCGATGATTTGAACACCTAATAGGAACCAGCTGTGTGAATCAGAGAGCAAATGAGCATTTGTAGCAAAAAGCCCAATTAAGATGGTTCCAGTAAAACCACCCATGCCATGTACACCCCATACATCAAGTGCATCATCCCAATTTTTCTTCTTACGAAATGCAACAGCATACTGACAAACAATTCCGGCAATGATTCCGATGATGATGGCACTTCTTGGATTAATATAGCCTGCACACGGTGTAACTGTTGCAAGTCCAGCGACAGAACCAGTTAAAATGTCGACAAAATCAAAACCATTCCCTCTGATTTTCGCTAAGATCAACCACGTCATCATCGCAAATGCCAACGCAACAAAAGTTGAACCAAAAGCATTGACCGCTTGGTAATCTGCTCGGAGTGCCCCTCCAGCATTAAATCCAAACCAGCCAAACCAAAGAAGACCTGTTCCAATAGCTGCTGCCATCAAACTACTATGTCCTGATCGTTCAGAAGCAGGAATCTTTCTTTGTCCAAGTGTCAAAATACATGCCAGCGAGCCGAACCCTGCAGTCGTATGGATGACAGCACCACCAGCAAAATCTCGGAAGCCTAATTGTGCTAAAAATCCGCCTCCCCATATCCAGTGACAAACAGGGAAATAAATCAGAAGATTCCAAAAAATCAAAAGCAAAACATAACCTTTAAGATTCAATCTTCCAGCAAAGGCCCCCGTCATCAATGGAACGGTGATTACGATGAACATCAATTGATATAAAAAGAACATCAAAAAAGGAATCGTTGCTCCATGTAATAAATTAGGTGCGTTAGAGACATGCTTCATTAAAAAAAAGTCAGCTGGATTACCAATTAGTCCACCGATATCTCTACCGAAAGCTAATCCAAAACCACCAAATATCCACATCAAAGTTGTTATTCCTACTGAAAGAAACGACTGTGCCATAATAGTTGTGATGTTATTTTTCCGTGCCAACCCGCCATAAAAAAATGCCAAGCCAGGAGTCATCAAGCAAACCATTGCGGTACATAAAATCATAAATGCTGTATCACCTGTATTGATAGGTAAATGATTCATTCGTTTTCACCTCTTTTCTATAGCTTGAGTATAAAAAATTTTAACATCTGTTTTTTGTTTATCTTTTTGTGTTTTGTATCGTCAAATCCGAAATAAACTAAAATATTGGTCTAATTACTTCTTAAAAGTCTTACCTTATTTAATATGTATCCGTTTTTTTAATCACTTTATTCAGCTGTCTGATGGACTTTCAGAGAAAATCGGCACAATAATAATGCTGTTTTTTGTTTTTTTATTTTGTTATCGTTCAACTTTTTGAACAAAAATAAACTTTCTCTTTATTTTTTTCATTAAACTGAATCATTAGTAAACAAAACAAAAAAGAGTCTGGATATCAATCCGACTCTTTCTATGTAATACATATAAATATGATGTTCGATTTGCACAGAATTGCTTCACACGTTTAAACTCTATTCAATTGCTTTAGTGTTAATCCAAAGATTGGTCCAATCGCTAGTACACATAGAAGTGTTCCGATACCAATAGGGGCACCTAATAATACGCCTACAACGACCATTAGTGCATCTAAACCGATCCGAATAAAAGTTAAACTGAATCCCGTAAATTTATAAAGCAATTGAGTCAGTGCTTCTAGTGCGGCAGATCCTTTATTTGAAGAAACATATAATCCCGCTCCAACCCCAAATAAAATAGGAGCTAAAAGAACTGCCATGATTGAATAGCCAGTCATGTTAACTGAAAGTTTATTTAGCCATGGTTCAATCTGTCCAATCAGTAATCCCAATCCAAAACCATTGATTAAACTACCGATCCCTAATTCTTTTCGATTGAAGATAGCAACGATTCCTAACACTACTGCATTAAACAACAAACTAGCTACCCAAAAGGGAATATCAATCAACGTCAACATACCTAATAAAAAAACACTGATCGTATCTGCGCCTTTATGTGCAGTGATCAATAATGTGATCGCTAATGCAATCATACTTGTCCCTAAAATCACTTGTATTATTTTTTTTCGTTCTAATCTATTCATTTTTCCTCCATCAAACCAAAAGATCCGCTTGTTGAACAATCAGATATTAAACAAATGACGATACATTTATCATATCTGATACGCCAACTAAACCTATGGAGCCTATTTTACTATTAAATAGGAAGAAATAACTATCAACTATTACGGCTACCACTGAAATAATTAACGTAAAAGTAAGCGATTTATCTGGTATAATGAGAAAAGGTTTACATCGTTAAAAGAACGAATGTTTTTCTAAAAAATTTTTCCAGCTTTTTCACCCATACATTCTTAATCTTCTTTATGATACTCATATTTTTCAAAGTCTACTTTATCTAGCCATAAGAACCTTTGAGCCCAATTATTGACATCAAAAAAGTTTAAAATGTTCGGATCAACGGGCTGAAAAGGTGAATGCAGGAATTCCGGCAATTCATCCAAATTTCGTTCCTGAAGTAAAAAGATATTTTGAGGATTATAAAAATAGTAGCTTTTAATTGCTTCATTGTCAGTCACTAACTTTTTCTCAAAAAAACTAGATTCAAAAGTTCGTAAAGTGACTCCTTTTTGTCCTGCTCTCATGAGTTCTAAAATTCCTTGTGATTGTGCGGTCAATGCTAAATAATCTGCGTAAGAAAGATAATTCGCCTGCTCATTTCCTCGTGAAGGTAAAATATAATAATTGGTTGTAAGTCCACGCTGTTCAAATTCCTTGCGATAGCTCTCTGCTAGCTCCTTACGACCATTATCAGTGGCACCAAAAAACAAATCAGAAGTGACTTCCACCTGAGGAATCTTCATCTTTTTAGAATAAAATGAACTATTGTGGCGTAATCCAAGTTTTTGCGCCTCTATCCGGTCAAAATGGTATATTTCATCGACGGCCGATTCGTTTTGTGCTTGTTGAAGCATTCGAAAGTGTTCCTCTTCTTTCAAATGATTCCAAAAGTATAAAACGATTTTAGCTGTTGTATAAGGGCGGATCTTCGCAGCTATTTCCGTTTCGAATCCATAATCTAAAAAAACGATCAATTCATATTCTTTCAATTTGGGATGGAAAAAATTAAAATACACTGGATCTAATAAATCTTTTCCCGAAATGACATCTAAAGAATCAATCGAGGGTAAAAAATACAACGCTTTATCTTTTGCAACCAATAAGATAGGCAATTTTGACATTCTGGTTTCCTCACTTTCCTATGACCATTATGGTTCATTTGATTAATTCAATAGTAACATGAAAATTAGTGATTTTTTGCTATCATAATTTCTTCCCTTAGGAAAAGACAAACAAAACGCTCTCTTATTAGGGTTTGCTCCTACTATCAAGTTTTACGCTTACATAGGAAATTTATGACAAACATATGATGTTTTCATTAAAGTAGAAATTTTTATTTACAGAATTGTTGAAATTGTCAGATAATTTGCTATGATATAAAAAGTTATTTTTCTACTTAATATAGTTATCAATCATTTGACTGCGATTGTTTCGTCGTCAATAGTTTAGTCTTAGAAAAGGGGTTGCTTATGGAGAAAACTGAAACAAACAAACTAAAAAAACAACTAAGTTCCAGACACATCACGATGCTAGCACTGGGGGGTGCTATTGGTGCGGGACTATTTAAAGGAAGTGGCGAAGCTATTGGGATTGCCGGTCCTGGTGTCTTGATTGCTTTTTTGATTGGTGGGGCTGTTTTATTCATCGTAATGAATGGTCTTGGTAAATTAGTTTTAGATGACGGGGATACCCAGCATGGATTATCGGGGCTTGTTCGACCTTTTTTAGGTGCCCATTCTGCTGACTTTATCGACTGGGTTTACTATTCATTATGGACGATCAATATTATTGCCGAAGCTGTAGCGGCTGCATCCTTCTTACAATTATGGTTTCCAACGATTCCACCTTGGACCTTTGTCTTAATTCTAGCCGTGTTGACAACGTTGATTAATTTATATTCTGTGCGGTTATTTGCTGAAACTGAGTATTGGTTGGCATTTGCTAAAATCAGCGTAATCATATTGTTGATTATCTTCGGGATATACCTGGTAGGTCATCAAATGTTTGACATTGGGGTCTTTCCTACACTAAACAGTATTACGGATCATGGTGGCTTTGCCCCTCATGGTATGAAAGGAATCGTCAACTCGTTACTCGTAGTTATTTATTCTTATGGTGGTTCAGAATTGATTGCGATCACAGTAAGTGAAGCCGACAATCCCAAAAAAGCGATTCCTAAGGCAATTCGTGGAGTAATGGGACGAATCATTTCATTTTATATCATTCCATTGTTCTTGTTGTTAATCATTTTCCCTTGGGATACCTTGGCAAACTCATCTGCTAGCCCATTTGTGATGGTATTTGAAAAAATGCATATTCCATTTGCCGCTGATCTTGTAAACTTTGTGATCATCTTAGCGCTCTTTTCTTCCATCAACTCAGGTGTATATGCTTCTTCACGTTTGCTGTATTTCCGTTTAAAAGACAAAAAAGGTGCAGCAAAAAAACTATCTGTTTTAAATAAACACCATGTTCCACAACGTTCCGTATTATTTTGCGCAAGTGTTTTATATTTAGGCGTTGTTCTTTCTTACTTTGTTGGTGACAAACTATTTGGCTATTTGGCTGGTTCTCTTTCCTACACTGTCTTAGTCATCTGGCTTATGATCAGTATTGCAGCCTTTATCCTTGCATTAAAGAAAGGTTCTCTTTTTGAAAAAGGGGTAAACTTATTAGCAATCGTAGTTTTAGGATTGATCTTTGTGGGAATCTTCTTCACTAATTCAATTGGTGTGACATTATTGACTGCCCTTCTTTACTTGGTGATTTTCTTTAGCTACCGCAAGAAAAATGATATCTTTGCTTAAAAGCCCTATAAATAGCTTGAGTTCCTTAAGCCAAAAACAAGCAACTAAGTTGTACCAAACAATTTAGTTGCTTGTTTTTTTGTAAGCTGAGAAGATAAAAGTTGGGGAAAAAATAAAAGGAGTGTTTTTAAATGAAAAAGTATTGGAAATTTTTATTAATGATTGGGGTATCGACCGTCATCATGTTTGGTATGATGTATTTGAATGTCTACTCGATCGATCATCTTTTCTTTAGTCGTACACGGGTGTTCATGGCATTGATGATGGGCGCTGTAATGGCGATCATCATGCTCTTATTTATGTGGAAAATGTATGAGAATAAAACATTGAACAAAATCATTTTAGGGGTAAGTGTCTTAGTATTTGCCGGTTCTTTGTTTATGGTCCGTAGTCAAACAACAGTCAGTGATGTCGCTTGGATGAAAGCCATGATCCCTCATCATTCGATTGCTATTTTAACCAGTAAACGTGCCAATTTGAAAGATCCTGAAGTCAAGAAATTAGCAAACGACATCATCGAAGCGCAAGAAAAAGAAATCGAACAAATGAAGAAGTTGATTGAAGAACAAAAATAAGTATATCGTAAAAAAACGCCCGAAACATTGCTGTTTTGAGCGTTTTTTTGATTCAAATATTCCGAGAGTTTATTCGTTTGTATCGATACCAAGCGTTCCATTCGGCTTTTCGTCTATTTTTGCGATCCCTAATCCAGTAAAGGCGCTAACCATTGAAAAAACTGGTGAGAGTAAACTGAAAAAGACAAATGGTAAGTATGTGAGGGTTGGAATCCCAAAGGTACTAGCTACAAAGCTGCCCGCAATTCCCCAAGGTACAAGGTAATTGATCACTGTGCCACCATCTTCTAACGTTCTACCTAGAACAGTTGGGTCAAACCCAGCTTTCTGGTAAGTCTCTTTGAACGCATTCCCAGGTAAGATAACTGATAAAAATTGTTCTCCAATAAAGAGATTGACACCAATACTTGTCATCAATGTGGTGAAAATCAATTTTGGTGTATTGGTCATTTTCTTAGAAACGACATCCATAACAGTTGAAATCAAACCGAATTCAATGAGTAATCCACCAAGTGATAATGTTAAAATGATCAAAGAAACAGTTGGCATCATACTTTCGATCCCACCACGACTAAGTAATGAATCAATTTGTTGATTGCCAGTAGTTGCAACGAATCCAGATTCAATCACTGTCGCTAAACCACTAAGAGAAGTTTGCGGATTCTGAATAAAGATCATCCCCACCGCCACAGCTATATTTAATAGAATAGTCAAGATAGCTGGTACTTTTTTCCAAGCACATAATAACATCAAGAACAAGGGAATCAACGACCAAAAAGAAATTGTAAAGTTTGCTTCCAGAATATCAGTGACTTCTCGGATAGCCGTTAGACTAGTTTCTCTATTTGTGTGTCCAAGAACCATGAACAAAAAGAAGGAAACGACAAAAGCTGGAACCGTAGACCACATCATATGTTTGATGTGCTTGAATAAATCGGCATCAACGATTGCTGCGGCTAGATTGGTTGACTCTGACAAAGGAGACATTTTATCTCCAAAAACAGCACCTGAAACAATTGATCCCACGACTAACGCTGGATTAATTCCTAATGTCGTACCAATACCGAAAAATGCGATCCCAATCGTTGACATGACAGTAAAAGCACTCCCTACTGCACTACCGACGATAGCACAAACAACAAATACAGAAGGAACAAACCACTTGACACTTATCAATTTAAAACCAATAACCATAAGTGTCGGGATAATTCCTGCTTGGATCCACACCGCAATCAGTGCGCCGACCAATATAAAG
Organism: Enterococcus sp. AZ077; assembly: GCF_051714965.1. NCBI lineage: Bacteria > Bacillati > Bacillota > Bacilli > Lactobacillales > Enterococcaceae > Enterococcus > Enterococcus sp. AZ077. Next base: position 635,390 of record NZ_JBIOSX010000001.1, on the reverse strand, counting down.
ATAAAAATCGGAATGATCCCCGGTTTGATTCCATTGATAATTCCTTCATGTAACCACTCTGTTGGGTATCTTTTCACTACAGCGTAAAGCATGATCATTCCAATTGCTGCTAAGATCGTAATGTTTGGTGATAGTTTTAATCCGACAACCCCAATTGCTATACTTGCCACAATCACCAATAAGACAAATACAGCTTCTTTAAAACTCGGTTTTCCTTTTTTCTTCATAATCATTCTCCTTTTTTAGTTAATCGAAGTACTAAAAAAGAATAGATATCGAATGACTCCGCCACAATTCATGGGCATTTCCCCCTCTGATCAAACAAAAAGAACTATTTTCAACTAAGGACGAATGACTCCGCGGTACCACCTTAATTAAAAACAGTTCTGTTTTTCACTTTGATTTAACTATTTAGTTTTTATTCCTTTTCATGTAATTCGACATTTCGGCTTGATCGGTTCGCAGCTACCACCGACTTTCTGAACAAAACACCTGAAACGCTACTATGTGAAAAGTTGACTTTCATGAAGTTTACCTTCTGCGAGATTTTTTGTCAATACAAAATGACTATTTTTTTCAAATCATAAATCATTATTTATTTAAAAAGTCGAACCAGTTAATTGACTTTTTTCTAAAAGTTGTTGGTGTTCTTCCTGAATCTTTGTCAATAAAGCTGGTTGTTCGAATAAATCTAAAGCGGTAGCCGCTAATAGTTCTGCTGCAATGGCGATCGATGCCAACCCTTTTTCACTTTTTGCGGTTGCTTTAAACTCTTCCGAATGTCCAGCGATATACTCATCTGAAATCGAAATAGTTGGTTGAATCGTCGGAATCACTTGACTGACATTCCCTACATCAGAGGACCCTAAGCTGGTCTTTTCTGTTACATCGATTTCCGTTTCTGGAACTCCAGCTGCTTTTGCATGTGTAAAAAACAACTCATCGAAAGAAGGTGTCGGAATCATATGATCTACCGCATTTTGAAACAAACCAAATTCATAGCTTGTGCCCGTACTCAACGCAGCCCCTTTCACGATTTGTTCCACTTTTTTAAAGACTATATCTAATGTTTGGCGATTGCCAGCACGTAAATAAAAACGTCCTGCAGCATATTCAGGGATGACGTTAGCAGCAACTCCGCCGTTAGTGATGATCCCATGGATATTGACATCTTTAGGTAATTGTAAGCGTAGTGCGTTGATACCATTAAAAACTTGGATCAGTGCTTCTAATGCGTTTACTCCCTTTTCGGGTGCTGCAGCAGCGTGAGAAGCAACTCCATAAAATTTGATATCAACTGGATCATTAGCTAGCGATTCGGTTGTTTTTCCGTAACGGTAAGCTGGATGAGCACATAAAGCAGCCGCCACATCGTCAAATAATCCCTCACGAACAAAGCTCCCTTTCGCTGAACCATTCTCTCCTCCTTCTTCCCCTGGTGTTCCATACACTCGGATCTCACCACCAATTTCGTCAATTTGTTTCTTAATGATACTCGCGGCTAATACGGAATACGTTCCAAAAAGATTATGTCCACACGCATGTCCAATTCCAGGAAGTGCATCAAATTCAGCTAAAAATGCAATCGTCGGACCTGGTTTATCTGAGCGATAGCTAGCAGCAAATCCTGTACGGTGTCCAGCGACCTCCTTTTCAACTGTAAATCCTTCTTTTTCTAATTGGCGAATCAAAGCAGCAGATGAATAAAATTCGTAATTGCTCACTTCTGGATGTTGATGGATATCCAAGGCAAGTGCTTGATATTCTGGTAATCTTTCTTGGATCGCTTCTTTCAATAAACTGGATCGATTCGTTGAAATAGTTGATGTAGTCATAAAAAAATTCCTCCTTGTATGCTGGCTTCAGATAAAAATTTCTAGTTCATTTGAGCTGTACTTTCTGATGATGCTCATTTACGACCAAAGGTTTTCCATGCTGGAACACTCGAACCTTTTGACGTTTCTTCAATGACTTTAGCAGTTGCTTCAGTTTGATAAGTATCAATGATTTTTTGATACGTACGGTTTGTTTCATCTTCTTTTCGGGCAACAATGATGTTGACATAAGGGCGGGCACGATCATCCACTGGTTCTAAGAAAATTGCATCTTTCGTTGGTGTGAACCCTGCATCGACTGCTATCCCACTATTGATGACCGAAAGACTCACATCGTTTAGCGCACGTGCTGTTTGCGAAGCATCCAATTCTGTGAGCTTAAGTTTTTTATCGTTTTCTGTCACATCAGAAATCGTCGGAGTCTGTCCCTTCGATGGATCAACTTTGATCAGCCCCGCTGATTGAAGAAGAAGTAAAGCGCGTCCCCCATTGGTTACATCATTAGGGATGGCTACTTTTGCACCTTCTTTTACTTCCTCAATCTTTTTGATCGTATTGGAATAGATTCCTAATGGGGCATTTACGGTGTTTCCGATTGAAACTAGATTTGTGCCATGTTCTTCATTATAGTTATCTAAAAAGAACTGGTGTTGAAAGGCATTCAAATCAATTGAGCCATCAGCTAAGGCTGCATTTGGTTGATTATAATCGGTAAACTTTACATATTCTAATTCAATATTCTCCTTTTTTAGACGTGCTTTTACATCGTCCCAAACATCTGTATCTTCACCAATCACCCCTAATTTGACAGTTGTTTCTTTTGTTTTTGTATCTGCCTTTCCTTGACTACAGCCTGCCAACCAAAATAATGCGACGAATGTCACTACAGCAAATCGAATCACTTTTTTCATTTTTTCTCCTCCATTAATGTGATATTTTTTTAATTAAAAAATTACTGATAAATTGACTTAAAAACACCAATGCCAAAATCAATAATGTCGCAACAACCGTTACGTCTGTTTGAAATCGATTATAGCCCCGAGAAATAGCTAAATTTCCTAAACCACCAGCTCCTACAGCACCTGCCATTGCGGTTAAGCCAATAACATTGATGATCGTTAAAGCTGAGACACGAATGATACTAGGTAGTCCTTCCAGTAAATAAACACGAAAAATGATACCCAATGGACTCGTTCCCATTGCTTGTGCAGCTTCGATAACACCGGGATCAACTTCAAGCAAGGCATTTTCGATTTGTCGAGCAAAAAAAGGAACGATGCCGACAATCAAAGGAACTAGTGCTGCCGTTGCTCCAATTGTTGTTCCGACAATAAAACGAGTCGTCAATGCAAGTAAAGAGAGTAAAATGATAAATGGAATGGATCGTACGATATTGATCACCTTATCAAAAAGTTCAAAACATAAGCGGTTTTCAATTAATCCTTTAGGGCGGGTAACGACTAAAACGACCCCTAAAATAATGCCCAAGATTCCCCCAATCAAAGCAGACCAGAAAGTCATATATAGTGTTTGCTTTGTCGCTTCAATGAATTCATCTGGGATCAAATAAACATTTGGCAGATAGCTTTTGAGCCATTCGTTCATCTTAAACGCCTCCTTCAACGAGTTTGATTCTTTCTTGTGTTTCATGTTTTTGTAAGAGATTGACTTTGATACCTAATTGGATCAAATAATCTAGAGCTTTTTGTTTTTGAATGCTATCTCCCGCTAAAGTTACCACCAAGCTACCTATCGGTGTTTCTTGCAGCCATTCGATATTGCCATAAAGAATGTTTGCTGTTACTTGGTATTTGCTATACAACTGGGCAATCAACGGTTCATTCGTTTGGCTCCCCACATAACTCAGTTCAACTAGCCATTTATCCGTAAGCTCTTCTGCAAAGCCTTGCTGTCCAGTAATCTTTTCCAATGCTTGATCTAAGTGAGTCGCTGTACGTATAAAATCTTTCGTTAGTTCTTCTTTTGGATGACTAAAAATTTGAACACTACTTCCACTTTCGATGATTCGTCCAGCTTCCATCACCGCCACTTTATTACAAATTTCTTTCACTACTTGCATTTCGTGGGTGATCAAGACGATCGTTAATCCTAATTGGCGATTTAATTTTTTGAGCAACGCTAGAATTTGATGAGTCGTTTTTGGGTCAAGGGCACTCGTCGCTTCATCACAAAGCAATATTTTGGGATCATTTGCTAAAGCTCTCGCAATCGCTACTCGTTGTTTCTGTCCTCCAGATAATTGGTTGGGATAGGCAGAAGCTTTTTCCTTTAACCCTACTAAATCCAGTAAGTCACTTACTTTCTGACGACGTTCCTGTTTTGATTTCCCAGTATACTTTAAGGAGAAATCAACGTTGTCAAAAATTGTGCGACTTTCCATTAAGTTGAAATGTTGAAAAATCATACCAATCGTTTTCCGTTCTTTTCTTAATTCTTTTGGTGTGAGATCACTTAAATTCGTCTGCTGAATGATTACTTCCCCCTTCGTTGGTTTCTGTAAGAAATTCATCACACGAACTAATGTGCTTTTTCCTGCCCCAGAATAGCCCACAATGCCATAGACATCTCCTTGAGCAACTGATAAATTCACTTCATTGACAGCTGGGATGTTTTTTCCTTTTTGTTCAAAATGGACACTGATATTTTTTAACTCAATCATTCGTTTTCCTCCTTGTTGTATAATAAAAAAGGCATCCTCAAGAAAATGAACTCAATCATTTCCTTGAGGACGCCCTTTTGCGTGTTACCACCTCATATTCAAGCCACATTCACATGTCGCTCCTCTTCAAGTACAAACATACTCTAGCGAGATACCGGTCGCAGCCGTTACCGCCTCACAAAATGCTTGGGGTAAAATGCTCAGTAGCCATTTTCCAATCGTTCCTCTTTGCTTCTTCTCAGCTCCCGAAGCTCTCTGTTAAAAGATTTCCAACTGTACTTACTACATCATTGCAAAAAAATATATAAAAAAAATCCTCTTACCAACAAAAAATGTTAGTAAAAGGACGACAAATCGTGGTACCACCTTTATTCGGAAGTTTCCTTCCCTCTAGCCAACGTCTCATTCCTGAGAGATTGGGGTTCAGTTTAACGGTTGAACGACGACCGAATTTATCTACTTATCGACAAATTATTCTCCAAGGCCATTTTCAACTTTGCGGATTTGACTCTTTTCACCAAACAGAGCCTCTCTAAGAAATCGTTCAAGTTTACTTTCCTTATCAACGAATATACTTATTTAGTTGTTGCGAATAATTTACCGTACTCATAATTAAAAGTCAAGGAAGAAGTTTACAAAAAAATGATTGAATTATTTTGTTGTTTTTTTATCTAACATTTCAATAACAGTTCGTAAGTCGTTTCCTTCAGCAAGTAAATTTAATTTTTCTTTTTCTTCTGCTGTATAATTTCGTTCAAAACTAGTATCTGGAATTAAAACAACGCCCATCCCAGCTCGGGAAGCAGAAGTAGCTCCAACTAAAGAATCTTCCACTGCAAATGCTTCTGAAGCAACTAATTTTGTTCTTTCTAAAGCGGTTAAGTAAGGAACAGGTGAAGGCTTGTTTTCACTTACTTCATCACCGAATGTCATCGTATCAAAATAATTAGCCAAATCAAATTGGGCTAAGATATCAGTCGCTCTTTTAGTAACTGTCGTTGTCGCTAATCCAAGTCGTAAGTCACGTTTTTTTAATTCAGCTAAAACTTCTTTCGCATAGGGTTTTAATTGTATCCCACCGTTATGAAGCTGTTGATAAAAATATTCTTCACGCTTAGCACGAACTTCTTGAACTTTTTCAGGGCTTCCAGCTGCTTTCACTAAAATGTCAAAACTTTGCTTCCAGTTTTTACCTCCCCAAGCATCTACTACTTCTTTGGGAATCGCTAAATCATACTGTTGGAATCCCCATAACCAACCATCACGATAAGTTTTCTCCGTGTCAACTAATAGTCCATCTAAATCAAATATTGCGCCTTTCATTTTTCACTATTCCTTTCAGAAAACAATATCCATAGTTTAGCATGTTTCATTGTTATTTGCACAGAACGAATCATATTTTCCTTTCATAATAAAATGAAAGGTGTAGAAAAAAATGAGTCCGAGGCACTTTTGAAGTGCCCCGAACTCATGATTAGAGGTGAGAACGGACGGGTAAACGGTGTTCATTCATCAACTCCTTGCAATAAGCCTGAATTTTTCAAAACATGAGAAGCTGTTTCAAAAAATTCTTTCTTATTGACTTTGGAGCTACCCGATGACTTCACAACCTCTTTTTAAATGGTATTCATCAACCATTACAATAGTTCACCAAATTTTTTAATATAGAATTTTTTGACCATTGTCACTAATGTCAAGTAAGCTAAAATCGTTACGACTAACCAAGTCCAGTAAGTTCCTGGTAACGGCATCAAACCTAGTTCTGCACCAAAGCCTGTAAATGGCAGAATCGAACCTACAACGATTCCTAATGTCGTAATCGTAAACATCGCAAATGTCGCATTGCTTTGAATAAATGGAATCTTTGGTGTCCGTAGTGCGTGTAGGACTAATGTTTGTGACCATAATGATTCAACGAACCAACCTGCATGGAACAACGCAATAAATACGATCTTTTGTTGTGCATCTAATGTATGGAAATCTCCACCTACAACTGCTGGACAAATGATAAAGTACATCAATAAGTAGGTAGTGATATCAAAAATCGAACTCGTAGGTCCAAAATACACCATAAATTTCCCAATGCTTGATGCTTCCCATTTTTTAGGCTCACGTAGATATTCTTTATCCATTTTATCCCATGGAAGTGAGATACAAGACACATCGTAAATCAAATTCAAAAAGAGAATTTGCAGTGGCAACATTGGTAAAAATGGTAAGAATGTGCTGGCAACTAAGACAGAGAACATATTCCCAAAGTTTGAACTTGCAGTTGCCTTGATGTATTTCATGATGTTCCCAAATGTTTCTCGACCAGATAAAAGACCTCTTTCTAAAATCGTTAAATCTTTTTCTAGTAAGATCACATCGGCTGATTCTTTTGCGATATCTACTGCTGTATCAACCGAAATACCGATATCCGCTACTTTCATTGCCGGTGCATCATTGATACCATCACCTAAAAAGCCCACGGTATGGCCATTTTGACGTAAAGCAGTCGTTAAACGAGCCTTTTGTTGAGGATTCAATTTAACAAATACTTCATGATTTTCAGCAACTTGTGCTAATTCGCGATCATCCATTTCTGAAATCTTTTCGCCAGTGATCAATTCATTAATTTCCAGACCCACTTGACGACAAACCGAACGAGTGACTAATTCATTATCACCAGTTAAGACTTTGACTGCAACACCATGATCTTTCAATGCTTTTAGTGCTTGTTTCGTCGTTTCTTTTGGAGGATCAAGGAAAGCAAGGTATCCAATCAATACCATATCTGATTCATCTTTCACTGAAAATTCGCCAACTACGCTTGGGTTTGTTTTTTGGGCCACTCCGATTACACGTAGACCATCTTCATTTAAATCTCTCACTTTTGCAAGAACTGATTCTCTTTTTTCATTGGTTAATGGACTAACGATCCCATCAATGTCGATGTAATTAGAGATACTCAACATCTCTTCGATCGCACCTTTGGTAATCATTTGTGTTTTACCTGCGGTGTCCTCTACAACGACACTCATCCGACGACGTTCAAAGTCAAATGGAATTTCATCCACTTTGCGGTAATTGATTTTATCGGTTGCTAATGTTTGTTTGGCTTCATCAATAATTGCTACATCCAATAGATTTTTTAATCCTGTTTGATAGTAACTATTTAAATACGCATGGCGTAAAACACGATCATCTTCTTTACCAGAACAATCCATGTGGTATTCTAAAATGATTTTATCTTGAGTCAATGTCCCAGTTTTATCCGTACATAACACGTCGATCGCACCAAAGTTTTGGATTGCATTCAAATTTTTGATGACTGTTCCTTTTTTCGCCATCACACTAGCGCCTTTAACTAAGTTCGTAGTAACAATCATTGGTAACATTTCAGGTGTAAGACCGACTGCTACAGATAAACCGAATAGAAAAGCTTCCAGCCAATCCCCTTTAGTCAACCCATTGATAACGATAACTGTTGGTGCCATTAAAGCCATGAATTTGATCAATAACATGGATGTTTTATGAATACCAATTTCAAAGCTTGATTTGATCGGTTTTTCAGAGAGCGTTTGAGCCACATGTCCAAATAATGTTTCATTACCAACAGATACAATAATACCTTCAGCACTCCCACTGATAACGTTACTTCCCATAAAAGCCAAATTTTCATAACTAGTTTCACTCAAAGTCTCATCATCGTAAACAATCGCTTGCTTTTCGACAGGGTAACTTTCACCAGTTAAGGCAGCTTGTGAAATAAATAAATCTTTGGCTGACAACAGACGCATATCTGCAGGAATCATATCACCTGCTGATAATCGAACAAGGTCTCCACAAACGATTTCTTCCATTGGAATCTCAGTATAATCACCGTTACGTTTAACTGCTGCGGTTACTTTTACCAATGATTTTAATTTTTCTGCGGCTTGGTTAGAGCGAACAGATTGAACCAACGTCATCGTTCCACTGACGATGACCATCGTAAAGATGATAATTACTCCAAATAAATCTTTATCCCCAGGAGCGGCTAACACGTATTCTGTGATAAATGAAATCACTCCGAGTGCAATCAATACCAAGGTGAATGGTGTAATATAAGCTTTTAAAGCTTCTACAATAAAGGGTGTTTTCTTCCCATAAGAGATTGAATTTTCACCATATTTTTCTCTTGATTCTTCAATTTGTTCGTCTTTCATTCCTTGATCAGTCGAATGAAAGAAGTTCAATAATTCTTGTTTTGTCTTTCCTGCAAATGCAGCATACATTTTTTGTGTATCTCTCTTTTTTTCCATCTCATTTTTCTCCTTAGACCCAGTAAATATAAGCAATACTTATTTAAGCTGGGTTATTTTTAGTTAGTTGAGTAATGGAGAAAATGCTGTATTTAAAGGGGCTGAAAACAGATAGATAATAGCCTCAGCCAGCAATTTCTCTCGCATTATTTTCTTCGCAGGACTGTCATCCATTTGTTCTCATCTCCTTTAACTTGATAGAATTGTTCTTGTTTCTCTTTCGTTTTAAAAGCATCAACTTCCCAACGAAACCACCTCCATTTTTTGTTTGTTAGGATTGTTTCAACACAAAAAGACCTTTCATCAAAAATTCAGCGAAAGGTCGAAAAAGCACATAAAAAAAAGCTTCTTTGATCTCATCGTTGAGTTTTGACACTGTACAACGTAAAAAGCAATTCCTTGCTTTTAGCTACCTTATGAAAAGCCTTGTCTCGACAATTCCTGTTCTACCCATTGGCGTCTCTCGACGTTTTTGGGCAGTAGCCTGTGTTTGTATAGGAGCCTCACCTAACAAATCCTATTTAGTTTTCCTTCGTAAATATAACAACTTATGCACCGATTGTCAAACTTATTTTTTGCTTTTTCCAAACATTTATGGTAAATAAATTGTTTTTGATTGATGGGGTTAGAAAATTCTTATTGTACTTAATAGCTCGTATGTTGATCAGCTTTTTCACTTTGATTGTGGGTTTACTCAGACACCAGTATAATAAAGGTATAACAAAAAAAGGGGTGTATCAGATGGAACGTACATTGGTCATTATCAAACCGGATGGTGTCAGACGTCATTTAATTGGGCGGATCATCCAACGATTTGAAGAAAAAGGATTAGCAATTACTGAAATGAAGTTTGCAACAATGACAAAAGAACTCGCACAAGAGCATTATCATCACTTAAGTGGTCGGAGCTTTTTCGATGAATTGATTGATTATATGACCTCGGGACCAGTAGTCTATCTTGTTTTAGCTGGAGAGGATGTCATCGATATCGTCCGTAAGATGGTCGGTGCAACTAAAGCTGTAGATGCTGTTCCTGGAACGATTCGTGGAGATTATGCCTTACCTGGAACTGAAAATATCATTCATGCATCTGATTCAAGAGATGCTGCAACCAATGAAATCAATCGTTTTTTCCCATTATTCGATACAAAAAAGCAAAAATCTGAGATCGTTCATCCTGAATGACCAAACAGATTTGCTCTGACTGATAGTTGAGTGAAAGAGCAGAAAAGTACCTGACAGTTCGTTTAGTCAATGATTGTTGCAAGGTCTTTTCTACTCTTATTCACTTGTCTTACTTATTCTTGTTCTATCTTGGCAATCTGTTCAAACAGCATTATTTTTTTCTCTTCTTCTTTTATCACTTCCAAGAGTTTCTCTTCAAGACGTTTGCGCTCTTTCTTGCCTAGGGTATATTCGATGACCGTAAAAAAAGTATTCAACTCTTTTGAAAGTGGCTCACCTAAGGCTTGTGCAATTAGCTTTCTGTAGTATTCTGTCATCAAACTTTCATAAATGATTGTTGATTTTTCTTTGTGTGCCAAACTGCGAGACATATCGAGGTTGATACTACGCGCTTTTTTGAAACGTTTTTTATCGATATAATAAAGCGTGAGATTCATTAAAAATGTAAATAAATAGTCTTCATTCAAAGAATCGGTCATTTGTCGCATTCTTTTTTTGATTTTCAAGTAATGATTATCTAGAAATGAATCACTGAAAATATAGGGATACTTGGAAAGAATATCTAACTCAAAATGACCATATTCCCTGATTTTCATAAAGTATTCTTCAATCGTACGACACTCATATCCTAGAAATTCTAATTGCAACTCCATTTTTCCATTCGTCTGCCAAAACATCTGTAGATTTAACATTAAATAGTATAAATCAGCTGTTTTTTTATATTGCTTTCGGTTGTTGGCAATTTCCTTATAAGGATCAAAGTTCTCTTCTTGGATTTTATTTAAAAGATGCCGACTTTTCTTCGTTTTTTTGGGTTCTTCAAGCTGATTACGTAACCATTCATATTCGGCCAAAGAAATATTTAAGCGTTCCAAGAAGGCTTTTAGTGTACAAAAAGAGATCTTCTTTACGGTATGATTTTCGATTCCTACTAGAGATGTTTTAGAACAGATTCCCTTTGCTAACTGTGTTTGTGTCAACTTTCGATTCACTCGAAGTTGCTTGATTAATTCTCCATCATACATAATTGATCGTTACCAAAACCAATAACTGAGTGAGTGCCATGTACGAAACAGTTGATCTTTCATCCTTCTTGTAACACTTCTACAACACGTATCACATGACCGTTTGTATGATAAGAAATGTTTAGCCAAAGTGTTGAAAAATAAATTAGCTGCTTGGATCTGTGCTTCTATATGTACATGTTCGTTCATTGCCAGTTGTTGTTTTGATTAAACGTTTCCCCTCCTTGTTGTTTCTGATTTTTATTCTTCGGTCAACCTATAGCTGACAAGTTTATCCTATTTTCCTTTTCTATTTTTATTTGATTCAACTGAATTCAGCCATCATTTTTTACACCTATCCAAATTTCCTCGGATTTTTCACTTCCAAAAGAATCGCTGTAAAAAATTTGTTTCCTTCACTAATTACATACGCTAAAATAAAAAAGTTTACGAATTATATAAAAAAAACTTCCAAAAAAGTGAAAACAAATCGACTTTTTTGGAAGTTTTATCAACTATTCATTTAATTATTCTCATCTGTATCTGCAGGGTAAAGGTTAGTCGTTGTTTTATTTCCATTTTTAGAATAAACACTCGTGGACTTGCTTCCTTTTTGTTTTTCAATGGTTTCATTTTTCTCTGCATCATTTTTATAATCATACTTTTTAGGATCAATCGTTTTAAAGTTATCTGGTACATAGAAACGTAATAGATTCTCTTGATTCAACTTATCAGATAAACTTAAAGCCGTTTTGACTTGATTCTGATCTTTTTCCACTTCTTTTTGGATACCAGCTTTTTTAGGATCAATGATTTCCCCTGTTTGGTTATCATAAGTTTTTCCATCTAAAACGGTATATTTAGGTGTCACAAAATTACCATTTCTAAAGGCAACCAACTGATCATGCTGTGGTGAAAGCAAATCTGTACCAAAATGGATATAGTCTTTATCATTGATTCCTACTAAGTGTAACAGGGTAGGTAACACATCAATTTCGCCACCATATTCATGATTGATCTCACCTTTTTTATAACCTGGAATGTGGAACATCAATGGCACTCGCTGCATTTGAGCATTATCAAAATCATCCCAAGTAGCAGGGTCTTTTCCTAAAGCTTTCGCCAAGTCTTTATTATCCGTATTGGATATTCCAAAATGATCTCCGTAGATGACAAACATCGAATTTTGATAGATACCGGATTTTTTCAAATACGTAAAGAATTGTTCCAACGATTGATCTAAATAATGAGCTGTCCGGACGTAATCATCTACTCTGCTATTGCCAGTCTTCAATGATGGGAAATTAAAATGTTTATCGTCTGTATAGTATGGCGTATGATTGGTTACCGAAAGAAACTTAGTGTAGAACGGTTGTTGTAAATGTTCCAAATATTTAGCTGATTCTCTGAATAAGTCCTTATCTAAAATACCATATCCCAATGTTTCATCTGAACTATTGAAATAAGAACGATCAAAGAAGTTGTCATAGCCTAAATTTTTATACACATGATCTCGGTTCCAGAAGCTCCCGACATTCCCATGGAAAACCGCGCTCGTATAGCCTTGCTGTTGCGCCAAGATTGCTGGAGCAGCTTGGAACGTGTTATCTGAACCTAGCTCGGTAAACAAAGAACCTTGTGGTAAACCAAAAGTTCCCGTCTCTAACATATTTTCTGCATCACTTGTTTTTCCTTGTCCAACTTCATGGAAGAAATTGTCAAAGCTGATCGTTGATTGATTCTTATAGATACTATTTAAGAATGGCGTTACTTCTTGACCATCTACCTTCATATTGATTAGAAATTGTTGGAAGCTTTCTAAATGCAGGACAATGATGTTTTTCCCTTTAGCCACGCCAAATGTTGCTGGATTAGGAGCAGCATAATGATTTTCGGTGTATTTTCTCACTTCTTCCACACCATTACTACTTGCATGCGCACGAACACTACTTGTCATCCCTGTTTTGATAGCATCGTAAATAGTATAGGCATCGATTCCCAAATATTTGACGATGTAAGAACGGTCAAACGTCCGTTGCAACAATTGGGGACGATTTGCTTCACTAAGCGCTAAATTTCCTGAAAAAATCAACGCTGACAGACAAGTGACTGCGATCGCCACTGGTTTAGAGACTGCAGGACTTTTTACTGGTATTTTTTTAACAAACATCCAGATGATGAGTCCTACAAATACTAATATATCCAACCAATACAAAATGTCATGAGGTCTCATTAATGCAAAGGAACTTCCTGATAAACCTTGCGAAACTTTAGAAAAGCCTAGAATAGACTTTACGGTCACGAAATCTGTAAATTCTCGATAAAAAATAATATTCAAATAAAGCAAAAGCGTATTTAAAATATCAATGATTAAAAGAACAATCAATGCGGGTTTCAATTTTTTTATATATAATGCTAAACCAAAAAACAACAATGTCGTTGCAATTGGATTAATCCACAGAATAAAGTATTGGATGCTGCCTTCAACGCCCAATGAAAAATCAACGTAATAGGCAAAGATCGTTTTCAGCCAAAAGAAAAAACTAGCTGTCAAAACAATCAGCAAACGATTTTGGCACAATTTTTTCAAATGTGTCACAAGTATCACTTCTCTCTTTTATTTTTTTTTATTCTGCTCCTAAAAAATGAAAATTTCCTAAAAAAAGGGTTATTTTAAGATTTTTTTTAGAAATGAAGGGAGCAATTATGGATATCTATGCCAAAAAAAAGAACCCCTCGGACTAAATATGTCCATCCTGAGGAGTTTTTGTTAGCTGTTTTTGTTTTGGTCAACCTGAACTACAATAGTTCTAGTTATCGAATGAAGCAAGAACAATCAGTCAAAGATTCAGCAAAAAACAGTAACTTAGTAAAAACAAATGAACTTCCATCATTTCAAACGAATGACTATCATGCACCTTTCAGTACTTGAGCTGGAAAAGACGTGTTGTCCCATCTATTTCACAGTTTGCGTACTCTTACTAAAATACTCGTGTTACTTTGCCTTCTGTTGCTGACTTGCTTTGCTGTTTTTTGTGCTATTTTTAGTTGTACGACTCAATTGCGTCTTGGACTTACTTTGGGTCGTACTTTGAATTGTTTTCGAACGTTCAGAAGAACTTTCCTGAGTCGGCTCAACCTGAGTCGTATCAGAATTTTCTTTGACTTCTTTATTCATTTTTATCCAATCTTTCAGACGGGTACTAACAACCTCACGATTCACCTTATCTGAATAGCTGGTTATTACTTTTCCGTTCTTTAATCGAGCTAGTTTTTCTCCGTCATTGGTTAAAAGTAAGACGGTCAAATGTTTATCGTTGAATTGATATTGTCTTAACGAAATAGCACTTAAGACATCATCAATATTGATAAACTGATTACTTTCCTTGTCTTTTGGCAAATAAAGCTCTAATTCTCCCTTATCATAGTTGGCTACTATCTTGTAATCCTTCCACCAATAAGTAGAAAATTCTTTTTTAAATTTATCTACTGATTCTTTACTTGCAATGATTTTTTCTGTTTCTAGTTGAGCGATATCTGCTGTCATTTTTCCTGAAACTGCGGCTGATAAAAAAAGCAGTAAGAAAAAACCAACTAACCAAAAGAGAAGAAAAGGACGTTTTTTTCTCATACCTTTCTCCACTCCCATTCAAATTTGCCTATTCCATTATATACAAAAAATGAAGAGTAAAGACAAAAAAGTAAAAAAAGATATTAAATAACGAAAATTTTTTTATAAATAACCCATACTGATGGATTGTTTTATAAAAAAGGTTGTAACTAATTTATAGTAAAGCAAATTTAGAACGTTTCTAAGATCATACTTTCACCAAAAAAACGTTATACGTACATTGAAAATAACCTGAAACTTACAACACTTAAGACTATTAATCATTTACAATAATTACCTTTTGGATTAGTTTTGATAAACAATTTTGTTAATTGCATGCTTCGATTTATTTACCTTCGTTTTGGCTTGATCTTTTCTTGAATAGACTTGAATAGACAGATTTCACTAATTTCTGTCCCCCTTGTTTACTTGATTACCCGAAAGTTATGATTTACTTCAGCATGAATTTGTTGATGTTTTCTTAAATAATCAGCAATCAGTTCAGTCATATCGATTTGGATTTCACGAATGATTTTATCGGCAGAAAACATGTGATAATTCCCACCACCGACCGCTCTGTACTGATTCATGACTACTTCCAGCTCTTCCTCAGGATGGATCGGTTTGCCTGCTCTGGCTAATTTAGTGATCCTTTGCCCTACTGGTTGACGTAAATCGATCTCATAATCAATGCCCTCATACATGTCATAATTATAATACTGTGGTTTAGGTTCAATGAACGCAGGATTAAATACGATCTCGCCTGATTCTATTGCCAAGAAGTTTGCTGTTTGTTCTAAGGCATCTCTTAGATCCTGCCCTGTAATTTTAAGAACTGCTAAAGTATTAGGATAAATATAATTGGTAATAATTTCTCTCATTGTAATAGTTTCATTGAATCCTTGACCTTCATTGTTGAACAGAGCCGTTCCAGAAATCGATACTCCGCTGGCAGCCATTTGCACCCGATTAATAAACTCAATATAAGGATGTTCCACGATTCGTGCTTGCATCGGATCAGTGATTTTCATGTCTCCTTGTACCTCTCCCACTGGTTGATCAAGCCATGTTTGCAATTCATTTTCTGTTTTTTGAACAAGCGAAAGAATGTCTTCATCTGCCTCGTCAGTTACTAAGGAAATCAGTTCTGCTTTTCCGTCCGAAACACGATAACCATTAACCGTTCGTTCCAAGGATAATTCGATTTTACCTAAAAATTCGCCACGATAGCCCGGTTGGATAATCGGCACACCATTTACCTTCGTAGCAATCACTCGATGTTGGTGCCCAGTAATCAACGCATCCATCCCAGTTACTTCTTGGAGTAGTTGGAAGCCTTCATTTTCGCCAGTCAATGCTTCGGTGGGTTCGCCAGTCTCTAAATCTTTCTCGAATCCACCATGATAAGCTACAACCACTACATCTGCTAATTCTCTAAGTTTAGGTACATATTGTTTTGCTGCTTCAACTGCAGAAACAAATTGTAGGTCTTTAATTGTTTCAGGTTGTTCCCAATGGGGGATATATTGCGTGGTCAACCCTAAAATCGCCACTTTGATCCCTTGTTTTTCAATCATCACATAGGGCTGTCCAAAATAAGGATCGCCTTTGCTCGTTAAAATATTAGCAGATAAGACAGGATGATAATAACTAGCGATAGCTTGTTCTAAGTAAGATAAGCCATAATTAAATTCATGATTTCCTAATATACTAGCATCCACATCCATTTCATTTAAGACATTCGTTAATTCTGAGACGTGGTGATCTTGTTGTTTTGCTAAGTAGTAACTAAAAGGTGACCCCTGAATGAAGTCACCGTTATCAATGACATAAAGAGGGTCTGGGCTAGTTTCTCTGATTTGTTTGATCCTACTGGCAATTTTTGCATAGCCATAAGGTTGTTCTTGATCCGTCGCATAGTTCGTTGGATAGATATACCCATGGACGTCACTAGTTGCTAACAATGTTATTTTCATACTTGTCTCCCATTTCATGAGACTGAACCAAAACTTGCATCAGTCTCTTTTAGTCTCTCTAAAAACGAATAAACGGCGTTCAAGAAGCAACTCCTCAACAATAAGCGATGATTTTCTAAAATATGAGGAACTATTTTAAAAAATCCTCTTTTATTCGCTCGGAGCTAAACGCTTCTCTCACAGCCTCTTGTTCACAGCGAGACAAAAGCAGCATCTTCGAAAAATAAGCCGAAATTGACCCAAAATTTGAGAAGAAAATTTCGGAAAATCCTTCTTATTTCTTGATGTTAAACACTTTTGTCACAACCGCCTAAAGCAAACAAGCTAACGTTCTTAACGTTCTTTCGTTCGATTGTTTATTGATTCCAAGCATCTTCCAATTGAGGAACGGAATCTTTTATCAGTTTCTTCGTATCTTGATTCGTATTCGATAAAATGTTTTCCATGATCGAACGTACCTCATTATAAGCAGGATCTGCGTTTTCAATCACAGGGATCGAGAATAGATCAGAAGTAGCTGCTTCTAAATATTGTGGTACTTTTGTTTCTGTAGAATTCTTGTATTCATCACTTTCAAGAACCGATTCAACGATTGGCATATAACCAGTCATATTTGCCCAATACAGTTGGTTTTCCGGTTGCGCTAAAAATTTCATATATTCAAAAGCAGCTGTGCGTTTTTCAGCACTGGCACTACTGAACATATAGATATCCGTTCCTTGTTGCAAATTGATTTTTTCAGGACGTGGCGCAACGCCATACTCAAATTTTCCTTCAGTATCTTTTTTCACATAACCTTCTCCAGCAATCGAGCCAACAAACATTGCCACTTGTTCATTTGCAAAAGGACCTGACAAGTACTTATCCGATCCAGCAATTCGGAAATAACCATCTTTGACGCCCTCAGCATAGTAATCGATCACTTTTTGTGATTCTTTCCCATCTAAAGCTAAGTCTTTGTCAAAATCAACCCCTTGATTCTTCATACCGATCGCATAGTAGTTATTCAATGAATCAAACCCAGCACCCACCACTTGCCCATCTGATTTTTCATAGATCGTTTTTGAAGCTTCTTTTAATTCTGCTAGTGTCGTCGGCACTTCAACGTTATATTGTTTTAATAGATCTGCATTGTAGAAAAGCATTTCCGTTGATTTGTTAAAAGGGATACCATATTGTTTGTCATCAATTTTAGCACCTTCTAATAATGAATCACGGATTTCTTCCTGATCCTTCCAGCCAATCGTATCATTTTCGATATATGGGTTTAAATCAACCAACATCTCATCTTGAGCGGCATTCCATAGCCATCCTGGGTAAGCTTGAGTGATTGTCGGCAGATCCTTAGGTGAAGGTAATGTCGAATTGATTTTTGCTTGAAGATCCGAATATTGCGATTGATTTTGCAACTCTACCTTGATATTAGGATTTTCTTTCATGAAGTCATCTGTAAGTTTAGTTAATGCTTCTTCTTGCGCACCATTCATCGCATGCCAAAAGTTGATCGTTGTCTTTTCATTGATTTCTGTTACGATATCCTCACTTGAACTATCTACCTTTTCATTCTTTCCACAAGCACTTAACGCAAATACTGCTGCTGCAGCCACAAACACAGAAGCCCATTTTTTCATTTTCATCTTCTTTTTACTCTCCCTTTTCTCTTATAAAATAATTTGTTCGCCACGTTTTGGCAAAATTCTTTCTCCATAAGGATTGACTAATTTCTCGGGTTTTAACGTATGGATCGGCACTAACACTTTTGGTTGTATCTTGTCGATGATTTCAGCTAAATCAGCTGGAAATGCGTGTCCAGACAGCGATAATCGAACAAATTCAACTTGCTTTTCAGCTAAAATCTTTAAAAAGACAGCATATTGTGGATCAAAATCTCCCAATGGTTGGGCATCACTATGAATGTATAAACCTCCTCCTTGCAAGTTTTCTATATTATCAACGACTTGCCAAACAAAAGTTGTTTCATCGTTGCGTAAAACTTCGTAGGGATATTCTAATTCTGACTGAAGAATCGGAATGACTGGACTATCCGTTAAATAGTAATAGGGGACATCCATTCCTAAAACTTCTTTCATTAATGCAGCCATATTTGCTTCTAAAACCATCGTTCGTGGGGATTGTTTTACCAGCATCTCAAAGCGTTTAAGGTTTGCTGGGTACCCATTGAAAGTAATTTGACGATTAGGATATTGATCGACCAGTTCACAAAAGCGCTGCACTAGCTCTTCTTCCGTAGCAATTGGCGTTTGTTCGCTTATTTCTCGGTCAGGAAAACTGATGCTGACGCCTTCCATCATCAATAAGTCAGTCTGAAATGATTTTTGACAAAACGTTTCTGTCATTTGCCGGTCATATCCATGAAGACGCAAGTCACCAGTGTAAGTCAAGAATCGGTCAGGCGTTTTGATTAGTAAAGCAGCTGCACCATACGCATCATGATCGACTGGTAGAATCTCCACACTGATTTCTCCGATCTGGACAGTTTCATAAGGAGATAATCCATTCATTTCACGTACAAACCCTTCTTTTTCAAAAGGAGAAGGAATCAAGAAATCGTTGTTTCGATGGAGGGAATGTAAGATTTGCTTCGTTTCATTTAAAGTGTATAAAGGAATTGCTGGATCAAGATAATTGATCATTTTTGAATGATCCAAATGAGCGTGAGATAAGAAAACGGCTGTATGCTGATACGGCTCTCTTTCTCCTGCTTGTATGTGCTGTACTTGATCAAACAGCCTTGGATCATATAATCCATTCAAGTCAGGAATCAATCGATGTTCAAGCAATGTATTTAAAGATTCATCAGCTAAGTCTAATTCTGGACGGTACTCTGTGCCAAAATCAAAAAAGATGTGTGAATCACGGTAGGCAACTTCAATGATCGTTCCACCGATCGTTAAGATTCCACTATGGAAAGTAATCACTGTTTTATCCTTTGATTCCATTTTTCGCCACTCCTCGTATAATTTCTTTTCTAAAAATCAAATAAATAATCAAAATTGGGATAACTGTTAACGTCGCCGCCGCCATTTGTAAATGAACGTCACTCCCACTTTCAGAGGTAAAAGCAGCTAAACCATTATTTAACAGGCGGAATTTTTTCTCGTTCGTCACAAGCAGTGGCCATAAAAATGAATTCCAACTTGAAATAAACGTCAAGATACCCACCGTGACTAATGCTGGTTTAGACATCGGCACTAAAATTTTCCAAATATACTCTAGATCACTGGCACCATCGATTTTAGCTGCTTTATAAAAGGTACTGGAAATACTCTTTAAATACCCGTTCAAATAATAAATATAAAAAATACTGGTCAAGAAAGGAATGATCAATGCACTATAGCTGTTTAGTAATCCCATTCGTGAAATCGTATTGTAATTCGTAAAAATAATGGACTCATAAGGAACCATTAGTAATGAGATCATGATCCCGATAATCAATTTTTTAAAACGAAATTCCAGACTTGTTAACGCAAAAGCCGCTAAAACAGATGTGATGACTGTAGCGATCGTAGTTACTAACGAAACAAAGACGGTATTGAAGAAATAACGTAAAAATGGTGCTTTTTCAAATACCTCCGTATAATTTCCCCATTGAAATGATGTTGGCAGTAAGGTTGGCGGAATACTCGTTGCCTCGCTATATGTCATCAACCCAGCTAAAATCATATAAATAAATGGAAAAATCGTTACGATTCCTAAAATTCCGATAAATAGCAATGAGAGTCCTGTAACAACTTTTTTCATCCTCTTCTCCCTACTTTCTTCAACAATTTATTTTGAATAAATGTGATCAGTAAAATGACGAGGAACAAAATGACCGTCGCCGCCATAGCGATCCCTGGTCGACCAGCGATGTGGAATTTATCGTAAATATAAAAGACCGCTGTCGTAGCACTTTTGGCGATCCCTGGCTGCCCACCAAACAAAGCATAGACTTGAGTATAGACTTTAAACGCTCCGATGATATTGACAGTCAACAAGAAGGTGATCGTTGGGATCAATTGAGGAAACGTGATCCGACTAAAAATCTCCCAAGCATCTGCTCCAAACATTCGAGCGATTTTATAATGCTCTTCGTCAATATTTCTTAAACCAGCCAATAAGATAATGATATTGAATGCGAGACTGGTCCAAACCCCAAAGATGATCAACGTTGTCATACTCATCGAAACATTATCTAACCAATTGATTGATTCAAATCCTAAAAAATTCAGCAAATAATTAATGAGCCCATAGGACCCGTTGAAAAAATAGCGAAAGACAATCCCGATAGCAATCGTACTTGTCACATAAGGCATGAAAAAAATCGTTTCAAAAAAAGTCTTATGTTTCACTTTTTCAAAGATCACCCAAGCGATTCCCAGTGAAAGGAACAATGAAATAGGAACAACTGTAAAAGCAAACAATGCGGTGTTTCTTAATGCTTTGATAAAGACTGGGTCTGACAACACACGCTGATAATTCTCAATTCCTGCAAATTGTTGATTGATTAAGGAGCCTTTTTGAAAGCTCATCGCTAGTGAACGGAACAACGGATAGATACTGAACAAAACAATAATGACCAATGATGGCAGTAAGAAGAACCAAGCTTTCGGTTGATTTTCTGGATCATATGCTTTTTTGAACATTAGTACACCCGCTCCCCTTCTTCATCGAAAAGAAACATTTTATGGTACTGAAAATCAAAAGAGAGTACCGTATCTTCCTCGATGAGCTTTTCAATACTAACGATCGATTTCAGACGTTTCGCAGCGAGCGAAAAATTCAAAATCTGTTCACGTCCGATCAATTCAACTCCAGAAACTTGTACTTCGAACAATCCGTTAGTCGTTGGAAAAACGTCTTCTGGTCGAATCCCTAAGATATATTTTCCATCCACTAATGGTTTTCTTAATTGAGCGGATTCCAGTTTCGTCAGAGGAATTTGAAAATCCGTATGGCTGATTTTCCCTTCACGAACATTGACCTCGACCGGTAACGTATTGATGATCGGGTTACCGATAAAATTGGCAACAAACAGGTTAGCCGGGTCTAAGTATAAATTCTGCGGAATATCATTTTGTTGAATCACACCTTCATTCAGTAAAATGATTTTGTCACTAATCGAAAGTGCTTCTTCTTGATCATGCGTCACAAAAATCGTAGTGATTCCAACTTCTTTTACCAAACGACGGATTTCTTCTCGTATCTTTAATCGCAAGCGTGCATCCAAATTACTTAAGGGCTCGTCTAATAATAAAACTTCTGGTTTCTGGACTAAGGCTCGTGTAATAGCCACACGTTGTTGTTGTCCACCTGATAAAGTCCCTGGTTTTTTATCTTGGAGTTCTTCGATATTCGTTAGTTTCATATATTCCTGTGATATTTTTTTAGCTTCTGCTTTTTTGATTTTATTTTCGCCAACCGTTAATGGAAACATAATATTCTCAACCACAGTCATATGCGGGTATAAAGCATAATTTTGAAATACAAAACCAATATTCCGATCTTTCGGTTCCGTTCGTACCACCGACTCTCCACTAAAACGAATGTCCCCATGACTAGGGCTTAATAACCCCGCAATCAAATTCAAAATCGTTGATTTTCCACAACCACTAGGGCCCAGCAAACAAACCAAATCCCCTTTTTCGATTTGAAAATCAACAGACTTCAGTGCTTCAAACCCATTATCGAATACTTTCTTCAGATTGATAACCTCAATCATTTTTCATAGCCCCTCACGTAATAAAATTTCTTTTTACAGGTGTTAATAATTTCTACCTTATAATCAATGCTAACGCTTCTATGTGTAGATTGATTTAATTCTGTGTAAATATCTTGAAAAGAAAACCATCTGCTCACACTTCCTCCAAAAAAGATAACGTTCGTATTTTAATCATATAGAAACGGTTACAATTGATAAAAACTAAAAAAATCACTTAAAAAGCATACTTACTTTATAAAGATATCAAATAACATTCTTTATTTATATATATTCAAAAGCGTTTTCATTGTATTCTAATTTTTCAAACAAACAAAAATATTCCTCTTGACCGTTTATTAAACGGAGCAAGAGGAACGTTGACTTATTTATATTGTAAATTGGTTGGTATCAGATAGTTTTTTAAACCAGTGACCAGATTTTTTGATCGTCCGTTTACCATCATTCGCTAAATCAACGGAAATAAATCCATAACGATTTTTGTAAGCATTGGTCCACGACCAGTTATCCATACACGTCCACATATGATACCCCAAGCAATTAGCACCTTCTTCGATTGCTTGGTGAACGTATTTTAGATGTTCTTGGACAAATTCAATGCGATAATCATCGTGGATCATCCCATCTTCTTCGATAAAACGCGCTTCATTTTCAACACCCATACCGTTTTCAGAAATGAAACAGTCAATATTACCATAATGGTCTCGAACATTGATTAAGATATCATAAATTCCCTTTTCATAAATTTCCCAACCACGATAAGGATTCATTTTACGATTTGGCATTTCATAATTATCAAAATAATCTTCTGGCATTGGTCCATTTTCATGATCAATCGGTGTTTCTTTCGCTTTGACTCTTCTTGGTTGGTAATAATTGATCCCTAATAAGTCAATGGTATTTTCTTTAATGATCGCTAAGTCATCTTCTTGCATCGCTGGTACCATGTCTAATTCTTTCACAATGGCGATCAATTCTGGTGGGAACTCACCTTTAACTGCTGGATCAAGAAACGAACGATTAAAAAAGGCATCAGCTAATTTAGCTGCTTTGACATCTTCTGGGTTGTTTTCATCCCGAGGATAGCTTGGTGTTAGATTCAAAATGATTCCGATTGAGCCATCTAATGCCATGGAATGATATGCTTTGACGGCTAATGCAGAAGCCAGCGCTTCATGATAGCCTACTTGGATCGCCTTTTTCATATCGGACTCTTCCGGGTAATGCCAACGGTAAAGATACCCAGCTTCAACTGGCACGATTGGTTCATTATGGGTAAACCATTTTTTGATTTTCGTCCCAAATAATTCAAAACAAATCTTAGCATACCTTTCATACGCTTCAACCGTTTCCCGATTGAGCCATCCGCCTTTTTCTTGCAAAGGCATCGGCATATCAAAATGATATAAATTCACAAATGGTTCAATGCCATTAGCGATCAATTCATCGAAATACGAATGGTAAAAATCAACAGCTTGTTGATTCACTTCGCCAGTCCCTTCAGGAATCAGGCGACTCCATTGGATCGAAGTACGAAAACTATTGTGTCCAGTTTGTTTCATTAATTGAACGTCTTCTTTATACTTCGTGTACACTTGTGATGTTTTTTCAGGACCTACTTGATCAAAGAACTTTTCTGGTTCTTGGCTAAACCAATAATCAAAAATATTCTCTCCTTTACCATCGCCAGCAACACGACCTTCTGTTTGCGGGCCACTTGCGGCTGATCCCCACCAAAAATTACTTGGAAATTGATAATTTGTCATCCACTCACACCTTCTATTAAAGAGTTCAGTTTATTTGCTAAATAATACTTGTTCCCTACTCAATATAGCAAACGTTTACACCAGTTACAAGTTAATTTAGCAAACGTTTTATTTAGTGGAAACGACTCGTACACCCCTACTTTATTTGCTGTACTGAGCAAACCAGTCCTTTTGAAGGGGAGTTGACATCTGTAAAGAAATGAGATTGAATAGAAGAGACATAAACACCTTTTTTCAATGGAATAGACAAAAGCTAGTATTCCTAAATCTTATAATAGAAGCTATACTAATTTATTAGTCACAGTAAACACAACGACAGAAACCCAGCCAACTTGGTTGACTAGCGGATTCACACCGTTTGTAGTTAAAGCTGTATCATACAATGGAGGAAATATTTTGAAGAAATTAGTCATCATGGTTCTTTCGCTTGTCAGCTGTTTTACTTTATCAGGATGCAGCCTATTCGGTGGATCTGGTAACTCAGCAGACCAAACGACAGATTCATCGACTCTACAAGCTGAAAAAGAGGATATCAGTAACAGTAACTATTCATTAAAAGTCCGCAAAGATATGAATTTAGTCAGTGGGCAAATCATTTTTAGCGATCATAAAATGGAATGGACACGTACCTATACAGGAACTGAAAAAGATACCGCAAGTACTTCTCAAGAAAAAACAGTACTCAATGATATCAAGATCAAGACCGAAGCAGACACTTATACCATCTCTGGTAAAGAAGATGGTAAAGAAGTATCCGTTACCTTCAAAAAGATCGGAAACTACCGAATCGAAGATCAGGACGGAAATATTTATAGTTTGTAAAAGACCTAAAAAGACCGACTTGACCTGATCAGTAAAGAAAAAACTTTTAGAACAGCTTTTATTTTTGAAAAAACTTGCAACTGTTCTGGCTGTTTTCTTGTCACTTCGTACAAAAAAACGAGAGCTGACATCGCTCACTCGCTAGGAATTAACCGGAATTAAGAGAAATTGTTAATTTCTCTTAATTTTTTTGTTTCTGCCATTTCTTTCTGGTATATTGGGTAAGCACAATGTGATAAAGGAGAAAAAAATGAGTATATTTGATAGTCATGATTATTGTACTTGTACAACCAGTAAAAATATTCATACCGAATTTAGTGATCAAGGAAGCTTAAGTATTTGCGATCACTGTCATAAAACTGTAAAAGATTCATTTAAGTCATTTGAATCCTATACGAAAGAAAGACATGCGGATGTTTTAACTGTTAAATAAAGTCTCGGCCTTATTTTGTATAAGTATGGCAGGATACCAATAGGTCAAAAGATTTGAAGATGTCAAAAGACACGTTCAAATCTTTTGATCTATTTTTACTATCTTTTTCACTTAGCCAAAAACAGCTTTTTCCTTGATAAATTGATTACTATCGAACTGTGTCCTTTCGAATCATGTCTTTTCAGGAACCGCTCTATCAAAAACAAGCTGGAAAACCGCCAAATCGTTTCGACTATCTTGGAGGTTTTCCAGCTTGTTTCTTAAAATGAACGATGTCATCATCTTTTTAAAATGGAACATTATGACTGTTTACTGACCCAGTCCTTGTCCTTTTGCATGTTGATTCTCAGTAAAGTATTTCCCTGCCTCTACATCGCTTAATTCTGCTAATTTTTGTTGGATTTGTTCAATGACCTCTTTTGCATGTTCTGGCTTTTCAACAAAATCGAAGCGGTCACCATCGATTTGAATCTTCGGACAAACATCAAAATCTTCATACCATTGATCATAACGTTGATTTAAAGAGCGATAATAGTCATAAAGTGTCTCATCACTTTCCAGCTGTTCATAATCACGACCCCGTTTTTTGATGCGATCCAACATTGTATCCAAGGACACTTTGATATGAACCATCAAGTCTGGACGTTTCTTAGGAGCAACATCATCTAACTCGTTAAGCATCGTATCCAATAAATTATCATATTGTTGCACTTCAATATCGGTCACTCGACCTAGATCTGCATTTAAATGAAATAGCAGGCTATCTTCATAGATCGAACGGTCTAACACATTATCATCATCCACTAAAGCATTTTTCATCGCTAAAAATCGTTTATTCAAAAAGAAAATTTGCAATAAAAAAGCATACTGTTCCGGATTTGAATAAAAAAGTGGTAACACTTCATTATCCTCAACACTTTCATAAAATGGTTTTGAGTCGATTTCTTTCGCAAGCATATCTGTCAAACTGCTTTTTCCTGCACCAATCGTTCCTGAAATTAATATCACTGACATGCAATCCTTCCTCTTTCTATTTCTATAAGTACTCGCCTACGTATTTCGTTACTGGTAATGTTTTAAAATCGTAGTCACGTACTTCGTCAACTGTTTTTAAATAAGTATGCAAACTTTGAGTAATCATCAAATTAGTTGGAACAGTCTCTTCTTGGAAAACAATCATTGGTTTTTTCATCATTGTCGCTGCCCCTAATTCATAAGCTGTCCCTGGATCAATGATTTGATGTTCATAATCTAAAATAGCTACTACGTAATCAGCTGCTGTTAGTTCTGCCATATCTTTTTCATAAACTTCTTGTGCCCAACCTGCACTAAACATTTCATAATTACTTTCTTGATGATGTCTTGGTGAATAAAAACCAGTCACCGTTGGATTTTCTTCCAATGCTTTTTCGATACGAGCAACACGCTCGACTTGCTCCTCTGAAAAGAATGGACCTGCTAAATAAATTTGACTCATTAATTTGCCTCCTCTAATAATAGTTGTGTTTCACTTACTTCTGCGCGTAATAAATCGACTAGTTCTAATGGGTTATTTGAAAAAAAGACGTAATCCAGCCATTTGGCATCCATAAATTCTTCTTTGGCAAACGTTTCTAATAACGTCTTTAAACCTTCATAATATCCTCCGATATCTAAAATACCAATCGGTTTCTTCGCTGTTAAATCAATGGCCATCCAAGATAAAAGTTGAGAAAACTCTTCTAAGGTTCCCAATCCTCCAGGAAAGATCAAAACAGCATCTCCTTTTTCAAATAACAATACTTTTCGTTCGTCGATTGTCTCGGTAGGAATAAAAGTTGTTACATTTGTATTCGGTAACTCAGAATCAAAAAGCCCTGTTGGATAGATACCAGTGACTTTCCCATTGTTTTCTAGTAAAGTCTGACTGAAAACTCCCATGATACCTGATTCTGATCCACCATAAACCAGCTCAATCTCTTCTTGAGCCATATATTTTCCTAACGTTTGGGCAATAAATTTATAGCTTTCTTTATTACCAAAACGGGAGCCACAAAAAACTGTTAGTTTCAAAAAAACACATCCCAACTCAAAAGTCTAACTTCATTTTACACTTGTTTTTTTAAAATAAAAGACTAGATTTTGTGATTTTTTAGTGGTATATAAGAAAACAAACACTATATCTAGTGTTTGTTGGCGAAAACTTTTTTAATCTTTTTTATTTTAAAAAAACATTAAATAACATAAATGTTTAAATTTGAAACGACTTTCTTAATTAAGAAAGCTTGCTTTCATCGTGTTCTGACAATAACATTCACTCATTTAACGAGAATCTAGCATCATTCTTTTCTCGCAAAAAATTTGATAAAATAATTGTTATGTTTCATTATCTGTAAATGTTTCGCTAAAAATTTTATGTACATGAACTCCCCAATCAAATGTTTTCTTGAATTGTTCTATTTTCTGATATTCATCACATTTTGACAACCAATAAGAAAGACCAACTTTTTATCTAATAGCAAAAAAATAAGCCAATACTTGAAAGAAAATCTACATTCCTTCAATATATCGGTTTTATCTCATGGTACGACGGCTCACTCAATTATTGTTCTGATCTTGAAAAACGATAGAAACAGCCAAATGCTTTTATTCTAAAACATGTGCTTTTTTATGTTCCTTGAAAAAGCCAAAACCAACATTGACACACTTTACTCGCCCAAGTAAACTCTCCCCTATTTGTTGCACTTGCTATCTTCATTTTACTCGTTATCCTCAGGTGTATGTTTTTGGATAAAAAAATGGACTGGACACATCGTATCCAATCCATTTATGGCACAGTAAATAAAACACATGTAGTTCATCTATTTTTCTCATCAAAAAAGGTAGATTTCTCCTTTAAGATTCGATACAATAAACGAAGTTGATGGTTTCCATTGACTATGGCAAACTTGATTGGTCAATGTGGTTGACTTTTTCAAGACCTCTGTTTCTGGCTGCCACTAGAAATGGAGGTGCCTTTTTTTATTTGGCTGTTTCTATCTGTTCCTTATAATACTGATCGCTTACGTGGTAGTCAAGATAAAACGAAAACCTACAAAAAACTGTACTGTTTTTCTCCCAGATTTTTGTCAAAAATATTTCTCCTTCTTTTAGACCCTAAAAACAACAGAGAAAGTTAGCGATCTAAAACGACCGCTACAGTTGTAAATCTATCCAATCATTTCTGGATTTTTACCATCAGCTTATTCAACTCTTGGCTGATCCGCTATCTACTAAAAGCTAACTTTTAATATTTCAGACGATGTCAAAAAGTCTCGAAACACTGATTCCCGTTTCAAGACTTTCTTAACGCTCCGATGCATTTTATTTCGTCAATTCATCACAAGACTATTTCTTAGCGAATCAAATCGACATCTGGCGCATCTAGTAATTGTTGAACCTGTTTTCTAGTTGTGAGCGGAACATCTCCTTGGATTGCATGAGCCAAACGAGCATTTCCTGTTGCAAACTCGACGGTTCTAGTCATTGACCAGTTTTCCGCATATCCTAATAATATCCCAGCCGCAAAAGCATCCCCTGCACCAATTCGGTCTAAAACAAATAACTCGTAAAAAGGTGTTTCAACGTCTTCTGTGACGGTTATCAAATATCCTTTTAATTGTTTTCTTCCTTCATGGCTGGTTCGTTTCGTACCAGCAAACCATTCGATGTCATAATAAGCTAAAAAGGATTGGATATAGGCGATAGGATTTTTCGTTGAATCGCTTGTTCGCCATTCTAATAATTCCGTCAAATCACGGATCGAGCCAAATAAAATCGTACAATAAGGTAAAATTTCCTCATAGCGTTGTTTCAAGATGTTTCTTTGATCTTGTTCCTGGTTCAATGTTGGCCGAAAGTTGAAATCAAAACATACTTTTTTTCCCTGAGCATGAGCTTTCTTGGCAAGAGAAATCGCTGTTTCGGCACACTGATCAGACAAACTCAAACTGATCCCGCAAATATGCACAAGATCTACTGTTTCAATAAACGCCTGTAATTCATAGTCATTTTCTTGAGACAATCCAAAAGAACTATGTTTTCGATTTTGGTAAGTAACTTCAGTAGGACGAACCCCATACCCCATTTCTGCGAAATAGGTACCGATATGTTGTTCTTGTTGGATTACATACTTCGTTTCAACACCGATACTTTTTAAGTTAGCTAACGCAGCACTGCCTAAGCGATTATCGGGCAGAGCCGTCAATAGATAACTCTCCATATCAAAATGAGCTAGATTACCAACTAGATTCACACCTGTTCCGGTATATGCCAGTCTTAATGTATGGGTTTGTTCTAGCATCAAGTGTTCTGGAGGTGTCAATCGCAACATCACTTCTCCGAATGCCCCAAATTTCATTTTCTCACCTTTTTTCATCTTAGCTGACAACTTTTTTCATGATTTGTAGTAATGTCCGGACATCCTCTGGCTTCGTATTGCCCGTTTCAGGGTCAATAATCGAGCTGTAGACATGAGGAATAATCTTTTTCACCTTGGCATCGACAGCGATTTGAAGGATCTCTTCAAAGTTGGTTAAATCAATTCCTCCTGTTGGTTCTAATGCAAAATCATAAGTGGCACAAGCTTGCGCTACCGCCTCATATTCTTTCTGATGTGCTAACCCTTTCATTGGAAAATACTTGATTGATGTTCCTCCCATATCTTGCAGTAAGCGAATCGCTGTTTCAATCGTGACTACGCCTGCTGTACCTTGAGAACTTAAAGGACCGGTTGCAATATTGACATACCCTTCTTTACCTGTTGGTGAAACTAATCCATTGACCACTGTTTCATTTTGACCTAACACAGCTCGTGAAGCACCCACTCCAGTAAATACTTGGTTCACATGTTGTGGTTGCAAGACTTTTGCCAAACGAGTCACCATTTGACTCTGGTTTGGATCACCTGCTCCCAAGCCAACTGATAGCGCATTATTCGTTGCTGCTTGATACTTTTTCATGTCAGCAATCGCTGCTTCGTCTGTTTCATAGTTTTTTGAAAGCACCCCCAGCAAAATATGTCCTTCAGCTGCTTCATAACACTCCACCGCATTTTCAACAGAATTAGCTAAAACATTCAAACAAACTTGATCGTGTAAATAGTTAGGAATTCGTGACATTTTTTTCTCTCCTTTTTCACTCAAGATAATTTTGTTTCATTCATGATTTCTTGCAGGCGAACAATGATTTTTTTCATTTCTTCTTGATTGACCGAACGTATGTCAAATTCAATGATACCATGATTCGCTTGATAATCTCGTGTATAGACTGCTGGATTTTTTTCTTTTAGTGCCTGAATAACTGAATGTGCAGGACGATCACTGATTTTAACACTCGCTCGATAAATCTCTCGACCAGCTGGATCTTGAACAATAGTTGCTGACAAATGATCAATGTGATTCAACTCTTCAACAAATGGTTGTAAACGGTGCTTCATTGACTCACCAGATTCACTGCCATGTTCAAGATAATCGGTGACCGCTTGGGTAAATCCTAAAATGTTCTCTTTACCGATTTTCATCGAACGACCGATCCCTTTTGACTGTAATCGCACCCATGGTATATAAGGATTCTTTCCAATCACCATTCCTGCACTTGGACCTTCGATTGCCTTTGCACCCGAATAGATCACTAGGTCCGCTCCTAGTTTAGTGTATTTGAATAAATCCTCTTCTGCTGCTGCATCAATAATCAACGGGATTTCATGTTTTTGAGCAACTGCTACTGCTTCTTCTACTGACAACATACTTTTTTGAACCGTATGGTGACTTTTGACATAAAGAATCGCTGCGGTATTTTCAGTGATACAGCTTTCAAGATGTTCAGAGCTACACATATTGGCATAACCTGCCTCGATTACTTGCCCCCCACCTTGTTGAATCATTAATTCAACGGATGTGCCGTAATCAACATTGTGTCCTTTGGGTAAAATAATTTCCTTTTTCTTGATAGTTGTTGAATAAGGATGATAAACATGAGTTAGACTTCCTTTGCCAATAACCGCTGCCACTGCTTGAACAATACCAGCAGAAGCACAAGAAACGATCTGAACATCCTCAACTGCTAAGAGATTCGCCAGATAAGCACCCGTTTTTTCACTCAGGTCTGACATTTCAAAAAAATGTTCGCCGCCAAAGCGTTGCGCTGCCAAAACAGATTCCGATACTTTGGAAACACCTAAAATCGTCATCCGGCCTGAAGCATTGATCACTTCTTTTAAATTGAATTTATCATAACTTACACTCATAACTCTTTCCCCCAATAATTACGCTAACTGGTTTGATTTGTTGATCGATCACTTGCTGTTGTCCATTCGAGTCAGTAATCATCTTTTCTTGGTCAACAAATTCAAATATTGTAAAATCCGCATCAAAACCTACTTCTATCTGACCTTTCGTTCCTAAATGGAAATTTTTAGCCGGCACACAAGTTACCTTTTCTAAAATTTCTGACCAGGAATAGCCGATAAAATGCAATTTTTCCATCGTTGTCGCTAAATCGTAAACGGGGCCGTTCTTTCGATTACGAATATAGATATCCGTGCTAATAGAGTCCGCTTTGATTCCTTGGTCATAGGCTGCTTTTGCCACCTCAAAATTAAAACTGTCAGTGCCATGACCAATATCGAAAATCACCCCTTTGGCTAAGGCATCTTTGACAAACGGTTTAATCTGATGAGTTTCTTTCTCCATAATCCCGTTATCTTTCCCATTAAAACAATGGGTCAAGATATCGCCTTTTTCCAGTAGCTGCAAAATTTCTTCTAAATGTGGTGGGGCAGAGCCAATATGCACCATCAAAGGAATTTGATGATTCTCTTTTTGAATTTTTTTCGCCCATTCCAGCGGTGTCAATCCATTATTCCCAACCACGGTTTTGCTCATTCTGGCTTTGATTCCCACGATAAATTCTGGAAATTCAGTCAATTTTTCTTTGACCAAATTCGCTTGTATCTTGGATAAATCAGCTAATTCATCTTGTTCTACGATGCCCCACTTTGAAATATTCAACAAGGCATACACATTGGTTTTGGCTTTTTTTGCTCGTTCATAAAATTGATGGATATTTTCGGCACCTGTTGTTCCTGCATCGATAACCGTTGTTACCCCTTTACTCACACCAATCTGGTCTGGGTAATCATAATATAAAGTCATTTCCTCAAAACAATGGACATGGTCATCGATCCAGCCAGCAGAAAGATAGTGCCCTGCCTGCAACGTTTGTTCTGTTTTTCCTTTTTCTGGGATACTTGTTGCGATTTTCTGGATTTTTCCATCATTGATCCCAATATCCATTGTTTCGCCAGTTAATCTACGTGCATTTCTGATCACTAAATCGAACATCACAACGCCTACTTTTCTATAAATTTGAACTTCGACCATGGGTGGATAAAATCTAGTAAGAGATGTTCTTCTGGTACAATTGCACCAACTTTATTTTTCCTTGCATCCCGATGTGGTTCTAAAACAATTTGAAGTTCATTTTTGTATTTGCCAAATGTATCATTTCCAATGACTACATCACCAATTTGAAATTCATTTTCATTGTCATGAGCTTCATTTTCTGCATTTTTATATTTTTTTCGAACTTCAGTGGAACGAATAACCTGTTCAGTGATATCTCCTCGACGAACATGTTGTTCTCCTAATACAATTTGTCGTTCTACTTCATGAGCAGCTGTCTGCCACTCGATCGTAAATACTGTTTGATAGCGATCCATTTCCCCTAACATACGCAGCTCTTCTTCAGATGCGTAGGCATTTCCAATAATGACATCATCGATCAACCCAGTAGCAAACAAATGTTTTGCTGCTACATGGACCGGTAAATGACGGTGCATCTCTAACGTAGTCAACCCATCATTGATATTCCAAGGTCCGATTGTTCCTGCCTGAGAAGAAACAAAAGCAGCCGTTCGTAACCCTTGTTTTTTAAATCGTTGGCTGCAAGACTCAAAAAATCGGTAAGGTAAGCCTGTTCCTTCTTGAGGATAAAAATTATGACACCCATAGAGAAAGGGTTTATTTGCTTGATGAGACAAAATATTATCCAAATAAGCAACATCATTACTCATATTCAACTCAATCGCTAAATGATAAGGGTTATATGACAGCAAAGCTTCTTTTCCGCCGTCAAATCCTAAATCAAGACGGATTCCATCTGCACCAGTTTCGTGGAAAAAACTTAAGTCGTCATACGAAATGTCCAACTGTTCAAAAATGTTGGGAGCAACATCTAAAATCGTTTCAAATCCCAATTCTTTCGCAAAATGAATCAATTTTTGAAACTTTTGTTTTACGATCAGAGGATCTTCCGTTACTTCTAACATACTCATAAAAATACGGGTAAACCCATAACGTTGTGCTAATTGCAAGTATTCTTGGTCTTTGATTGGATCACTATGATCTGGGTAAAGTGAAATCCCTAGTGCACGTTTCATAACCCTAACCTCCATTTTTTATTATGCTTGTTCCTCGGTAACGCCTGTCACCATTGGTGCTTCTTCTTCCGCTTGTTCTTCTGCTTCACGAGCCAGTTGTTGTTTTTCGAATACTTTGAAGAACGGATAATAAATAGCCAATGTGATCAGGAAGTTAGCAATAACTAACACGCCAGCTGCTACGCTCCAGTTTGTACTCATCCAAGCGGCGATTGGCGAAGGAATAGCAAATGGTAACCGAGCCGTCATCATTGGGATGAGACCACTAACCGTTAAGACATATGACAAAGTAGTCGTTACTAACGGTGCAAGAATGAACGGAATCCCTAATACTGGATTCATTACAATCGGTGCCCCGAAGATCATTGGTTCATTGATGTTGAATAGTCCTGGTAAAATCGATAATCGACCTAAACTCTTTAAATATTTTGATTTGGAGAACATGAATAAAACCACTAAAGCCAAGGTTGTTCCTGCGCCACCAATCCACACGTACCACTGTAAAAACTGTTCTGTAAAAATATTCGGCATATTATGAGCATTCGTACCAGCGTTGAAAGCATCAATGTTTTCAGCAATCGAAATATCCCAAAATGGGCGAATCACTGGGCCCATAATGGCTGGGCCATGAATCCCAAGAACCCAGAAAAAACAAATCAAGAAGACTGTTAATAAACCACCAAACAAACTATTCCCTGCAAGTATGCCTTTTAGCGGCATCAACAACTCACTTAAGAAGCCATTCAGATCAAAACCAAGCATATGTCGGATCACCCAGAAGAAAATCAAAATTACCGCACCAGGAATCAATGCAACAAAAGAGTTTGTCACTTCTGGTGGCACCCCATCAGGCATCTTGATTGTAATTTTCTTTTCAATGAAGAAACGATAAATCTCGACAGAAATAATTGCTGTAACAATGGCACCAAATAATGAACCTGATCCTAGATTCGCAATATTGATATAACGTCCTGCTGTGATTCCTTCCAAGTCTTCTAATACCTGTGTCGGTGGTGCTGCCACGATCAGAAAAGACATCAATGCTAATATACCAGCCGTCAAGGAATCAACTTTATAACTTTTTGCTAATGATGAAGCAATCCCAAATGTTGCGTATAATGCCAAAATCCCTATCGTATAACGAAAAGGAATATCCAAAATTTGCCGATAGGGTTCGATCACTGCTGCCACAGATTCAATCGGAATGTTCAGTAAAATCGTAAAAAATGAACCGACGATCGTTAGTGGCATCGTTGCAATAATTCCTTTTCTAATTGCCGTCATGTGCCTCTGTGTTCCAATTCGGTTAGCTACTGGCATAATCTTTTGTTCAATCAATCCTACAAACTTATCCATTACCGCTCTCTCCTTTTATAACATTATAATGTTTATCAAAGTAATCATACCATATTATGCTAACTTTGTAAACGATTTCTATAAATAGTAAAAATTTTTCTACTCTCTAAGGAAGCTTATCCTAAAAATACACAATCCTTCCCCCATCACAAAAAAACACCTGCGAATATCTTGACCCATGTATCTGATGGCTTCTGCGGTAATAACGGCGTGCCTTACAAAATATGAAAAGCTATTTTCTGGCAAGCCTTTAACCTGAGGCTTTTACCTCCTGTTAGACGGTGTTTGAACGATTGCTTCTGCGGTAATAACGGCGTGCCTTACAAAATATGAAAAGCTATTTTCTGGTAAGCCTTTTACCTGAGGCTTTTACCTCCTGATAGACGGTGTTTGAACGATTGCTTCTGCGGTAATAACGGCGTGCCTTACAAAATATGAAAAGCTATTTTCTGGTAAGCCTTTTACCTGACGCTTTTACCTCCTGATAGACGGTGTTTGAACGATTGCTTCTGCGGTAATAACGGCGTGCCTTACAAAATATGAAAAGCTATTTTCTAAGGCACGCCGTTATTACTTGAAGCAGAACATCGTTCAAACAACCTTATGTTTCATAGTCTATATGATAAGGATGCAGATTGGTCTCGTAAATTGCTTCTGAATATTCGATTGTTTTCCCCAAGTGAGTCTTTGATTGTCGCGTTCTTTTAATCGCGATCTCTGAGGTGGTTTTTAAAATTTCCCGTTCATCCTTTGTTAGAAACACAGCGGAAAAATCATCGGCAAAGGAGTCGATGGCATAACCTTTTTGGGTCAATAATCGATATAAAGACTCTTCATCAAATACTTTGCGCTTGATTTCTAACAAATCACTTGGCAGATAATGCGTAAAGTAAATATAAGGACGGTCGTTTAAGTAGTATAATCGCTTAAAACAGACAGCCGTTGAGCCAAAAGAGGCAAATAATGGGTGATCTTTTTTTAAAGTAATTTTCTTTAATTCCAACGTTTCTTTGTGAACTGTATGTTGTGAGTTTTCTAGAATCTGTGTAAAACTTGCCGCTTTTGACAAACGATTGTATGGACGATTACTTACTACCGTCGTCCCTCGCCCGCTTTTCTTTTCGACATATTCATCTGTTGCTAATAATTCAATGGCCTTACGAACCGTGATCTTACTTACTTGAAACATTTCTTCTAATTCATTTTCTGTAGGCAACATGGTGCCGACAGGATACTTTCCTGAAAAGATATCTTCTTTGATCTTGTCTGCAACTTCTAGGTATAGTACACGTGTCCTTTTCATAACTTCACCTTTCGATTTTATTACTAGAATCATAGCACATATAAAATAAAAAAAGAATATAAACGCCATGGATTAGCTATATTGGTGGGTTGAGGATTGAGACAATAGTTCTTCTTTTTTATCTATAAAATTATAATAGGAAGAAATTATTTTATCAGTTACAAAAAACACCAAAGTAAGCAAAACGCAAACTTCGATGTTCTTATTAGGCTTCTAACTTATTGATCAACATGCTTATTTTCAATGATGCTTATAGCTTGCATAGTAAAATCCTGATACGAATATTGCACCGCCGACAATGTTACCGATATAAACTGGGATAAAATTCAAGAGAAATTCTGTCCAAGTTGCTTGTCCTTCAAAAATTGCGGCTGGGATCACAAAGCAGTTAGCCACACTATGCTGAAAGCCGATAGCAACAAAAATCATTACGGGGAACCAAATAGTCAATACTTTTCCAGCTGCATCTTTTGCTCCATAGGATAGCCATAATGCTAAGCCGACAAACCAGTTACAACCGATTCCCGAACCAAGTGCTTGCCACCAAGAAGCTTCGATCTTATGATCAGCAATATGGATGACTTGGTCCAAATAAACGCCTGAATGAGTCAATCCGACAAAGTGTCCAAAGAAATATGCAACAAAAATGGCACCCACGATATTAGCTAACGTGATAATTGTCCAATTTTTAACTAATTGTGTAAAAGTTACTTTTTTATCCATAAAAGCAATTGCAACCGCCATCATATTTCCAGTAATTAATTCCCCGCCACCAAGCAGGATCACCAATAGTCCGATAGGAAACACAGCCGCCCCTACTAAACTAGTTAAACTCGCCAGTGATTCTGGAATCGAAGCTGAAACTCTGATGTAGGCTAAATAACCTAACGAGATCATTGCTCCTCCGATAAAACCTAGAATTAATTTTGCAAGAATTGGCTTTTGGATCTTTTTCGTTCCAAGATGGATACTGATATCCATAATTTCTTCTGGTGTATACATAGATGTTCAAACCCACACTTCCCATATTTTTTCAAAAACAATAGTGATTTATTTCACATTTTCATTTTAGATTATATCATCTTCCATTCCTAATCCCTATGATTATTTTAAAATAACCGATATTTTTTTATCATTCTATGACAGGGCACACAAGTGAGACTTTCCCACATCTCGTGATTTTTTTCTTTAGAACAACAAGAGTAAAATGAATCGCTCGATCAAATAGAAAAAAGACCATTTTCGACAGTGATTTGTCAAAAATGACCTTATTTTCTTTATCAGAAATGAACTATTCTTAATTTCTTAGTAAACAACGGTTCTATCATGAATACAAACTTACAGTTTTTCTCCATTGGTGGCGATGACTTTTTGATACCAATCAAAAGATTTTTTCTTTGAACGATTTTTGGTTCCGTTCCCTTCATCATCCAAATCAACATAGATAAATCCATAACGTTTACTCATTTCACCAGTCGAAGCACTTACCAGATCAATACATCCCCATGGTGTATATCCCATGAGTTCTACTCCATCAGCTACCGCTTCTCCCATTGCTTCAATATGTCGACGTAAGTAATCAATACGGTAATCATCATTGATTTGCCCGTCTTCTTCTACCTTATCAATTGCGCCTAACCCATTTTCAACAATAAACAATGGTTTTTCGTAACGGTTGTACAACTCGTTTAATGCAATCCGTAAACCTTCTGGATCAATCTGCCATCCCCATTCACTGGCTTCTAAGAACGGATTTTTAACTCCACCTAAAAGATTACCGGCTGAGGCCGCTGCATCTGGGTCCGTTTCGTTGACTGCAGTAGACATATAATAGCTGAAACCGATATAGTCGACTGGATATGCTTGCAACAACTCAAAATCTTCAGTCGTTTGTTCTAATTTGGCACTATCTACGCCATATTTTTCATACGTGCGGTTTGTGTATGCCGGGTATTTGCCTCGTACTTGAACATCTGCACAGAAGAAATTGAATTCTTGGTTCTGGATCAATGTAGCTACTTGATTGATTGGATTAGCATCTATGCTATACGTCGTTGCATAGATAATCATACAACCCACTTGGCTATCCTCCCGTAATTCATGAGCGATTTTTACAGCTTTACTACTTGCTACAAATTGGTTATGCCATGCTTGGAAGATATTTTGATAATCAGCCGCACCATTACTTTTTACTAATCCTTGACTCAAAGCTGGAAAATGAAAAGCTGAATTGATCTCATTGAACGTCATCCAATATTTGACTTTATCGCTGAATCGTTCAAGCACCACTTTAGCAAAGCGTTCGTAAAAATCAATCAGTTCTCGGTTTTTCCACCCGCCATATTTTTTTGCTAGATTTAATGGCATCTCGTAATGGGAAATCGTAATCACAGGTTCAATCCCATATTTCAAACATTCATCAATCACTTCTTCATAAAACGTTAAGCCTTTCTCATTCGGTGTTACTTCGTCTCCTTGAGGGAAAATCCGAGTCCAAGCAATGGAGAAACGATAACATTTAAAGCCCATTTCAGCAAAAAGCGCAATGTCTTCTTTAAACCGATAATAATGATCGATCCCTTGATGGTTAGGATAGGTATATTTATCTGGTTGGATCGTCCAATCAAAGTCTTCACTGCCAATAACTGCAAATCGTTGTTTCCCCCCAGGCATCGCGTCAGCAACTGAGAGCCCTTTCCCATCTTGATCGTAAGCACCTTCTAATTGATTGGCAGCTGTAGCGCCACCCCATAAAAAATCTTTTGAAAACTTTGTAGTCATCTGCTATTTCCTCCTTATTTGACAATTGCTAGAAAATCTTCACTAGCAATCAGTTCTTCTTGATTTAATTCCAACACATCAGCAAAATGTTCCGTATTTGTAATAACAATTGGCGTGATCACACTGTATCCAGCGGCTTTAATCGCTTCAATATCAAATCGAACCAATAAATCACCAGCTTTTACTTGATCCCCTTGTTTTACAAAAGTCTCAAACCCTTGTCCTTCAAGCTCAACGGTATCCATACCGATATGCATCAAGATTTCAATTCCATCTTTCGTTGTTAAACCAACCGCATGACCTGTTGGGAAAATGGTCGTGATCTCCCCATCTGCTGGCGCAATCAATTCACCTTTTTCCGGATCAATCGCAAGCCCTTTTCCCATCGCTCCAGAAGAGAAAACTTTATCCGGAACATCAGATAATGGCAGGACTTTCCCGCTTAAAGGACTTTTTAGATTATGTCGAGCAGAACTAATCGTGTCACCTGCTGTTGTTTGTTGATTTGTTTCTAGTTTTTCATCTTGGACGGTTTCATCAAATCCAACGATCAGCGTACCTACGAATGCTAAGACAAATGAAAGAGCTGTCGCAAGGATTGCCATGGTCACATTGGATTCAACTGCTTGGTTCGTACTAATAAACGTTGGGATCGTTAACAAGCTTACTAACCCGCTAGAGAAAGC
Organism: Enterococcus sp. AZ077; assembly: GCF_051714965.1. Classification (NCBI taxonomy): domain Bacteria; kingdom Bacillati; phylum Bacillota; class Bacilli; order Lactobacillales; family Enterococcaceae; genus Enterococcus; species Enterococcus sp. AZ077. Next base: position 595,490 of record NZ_JBIOSX010000001.1, on the reverse strand, counting down.
TTTCACACCAGCAAAACCAATCATTGCGCCTCCGATACCGGCTGACAGACAAGCAACGACAAACGGTTTCTTTAACGGTAAAGTTACCCCATAAACAGTTGGTTCCGTAATGCCAAAAAGTGAGGTAATTGTAGATGAAATACCTAATGAACGAAGCTTAGTATCTTTGGTCCGAATCGCCACTGCTAAGGCTGCACCACCTTGAGCTAAAACGGCTGGTAAAAGCATTGGAACCATGACGTCAAACCCATATTGTTCAATATTCAAGAACATGATCGGTACAAAGCCCCAGTGCATCCCAAACATTACGAACACTTGCCATAAACTTCCCATAATCAAGCCCGCAACTAATGGACTAAAGCTGTAAATCGAATTAAATAGACTACCTAACCCATTACCGATAACTGTCCCGATTGGACCTAACAGTAAGAAAGTTAATGGCACCATCACCAATAAAACGATCATTGGTACAAAAATCATTTGTAAAAATTGTGGAATCACTTTTTTCACCAGCGGTTCAAATTTGCTTTGGACCCAAACAGCCAAAATGATCGGAATCACTGAAGATGTGTAACCTGATTGAGCTAACACGATTGGTAATCCAAAGAAATCCACTGCCCCTCCAGCTCCAGCTAGTTGCGTGATTGCTGGATAAACTAACGCCATAGCAATTGCCACAGATAAAAATTGGTTCGTTTTGAATTTTTTGGCTGCAGTAAAAGCTAACATCACTGGTAAAAAGGTAAAGACACCATCTGCGGCTGCAAATAGAATTTGGTAAGCCCCAGTATCCGCTGAAAGCCACCCTAACACTGTTGCCAAAGATAAAAATCCTTTTAAGATCCCTGCAGCTGCCATTGCGCCTAAAAATGGCGTGAAAATACTAGAAATAATATCAATCAAGCGATTCAAAGGATTTTTTGACTGATCCTCTGTTCCTGATTGATCTGTCAGACCTTGCTCATCAACGATTGCTTGGTAAACGTCAGCCACATTACTACCGATAACTACTTGGTACTGACCACCACTTTGTACTACTTGAATCACATCTGGATCCTGTTTTAACTTTTGTGTGTCTGCGACCGATTCATCTTTTAATTTGAAACGTAAACGTGTCGCACAATGTACTAAACTATTGACATTCTTTTCACCTCCGACTGCCTCCCATACTCTTTTACCAACTGCTTGATTATCCATCTTATTTTCCTTCTTTCTAGTTGATTTAATCAAATAAAAAACCTAGATTGAAAAAATGGTCACGAAAATTCGTGCCCTATTTTTCAATCTAGGTTTTGCCTGCTTTACCAGTAACAATCCTTAAGATTGGGTACTTTGTTTTTCACTCACTACACGTTGGATGTGAATCGTTAAATAGATTTGTTCTGCGACTCCCATTGGTTCCTGTTGCGTTTTTAAGAGATAGTCATTGATCCGTTCCGAACAGCGAAAGGCTTTTGGATATTTCCCTTGAACGAGCGCATAGAGAAATTCATCCTGCTCATCCGAACTTTCGCCTTTTAAATAGCGTTGTGTAAAAAATTGTAAATGGGTGATGATTCGTTGGTAATTCAACGATTCCTCGTCAAATGTCACACCAAAGAACTTACTAATAATGCTGAGAATATCTCTAACGATCGTCGTTGCAGTCATCGTGACTTGCATATCCCCATTTCCTTGTTGGCTATTCACTAAATGAAAAGCGATAAATCCTGCTTCGTCAATCGGTAGACTGACTCCAACTTTTCTCTGGATCAATTGCAATACTTCTTTGGCCACCAAGTATTCTTTCGGATAAAATTTCTTTGTTTCAAAAAGAAGCGGATTTGGTAACTGGATATTTTCGTTCGCTCGACAAATCGCATAATGAATATGATCGGTCAATGTCAAATAAATATTTGACGACAACGAAACGCCTAATCGTTCTTCCGCCACATCAACGATCTGTTTGACTAATTCTACTTCTTCTAATGGGACATCCGCCATCAGCTGTTGAAATTGATTGGTTGCTAAGGAATCTTTTAAAACAAATTCTTTTTGAACTGCTGTTTTATCAATCCTATCACCAGGTCTTTTTTGAAACGCGAGGCCTTTGCCCATACAGATAATCTCTTCACCTCGTTCGTTTTTTGAAATGACGACGTTATTATTTAAGACTTTTTCAATAACCATTTTCCCTCGCCCTCTCATAAAAAAATAAAAAAACCTAGAATCCCCCTGTACTTTAGGTTGAATTCTGGTTTTGCCTGCCGAACAGTAACAATCCATCGATTATCTGAACCAAGCATAGCACCCTTCTTTTATTTTTGCAAGCCTTTTCAACTTTTTTTTTTTAGTAATTGTAAAAATGAGAAATTAAAAAACCGGCGAAAACTATTAGCTATTCGAGCGAACTAGCAATCGTCGGTTTTTCATTAACTATTTTCGTCTAAAATGTTCGTGTTTCCATATTGAATGCTGCCTTCATTTCTTTCGTCGCTTTTTTCATTGGTGTAACCTTCTCTAATTCGCCTTGAACGACTAATCGAGTCACCGCATTCATATCTCCGCACGTAATCAACGTAACGAGCGATTTTCCTTCTTGGATATTTAACAGCTGGGTTTCCGTCGGTGCCACTTTTTCTTTAAAGGTTGCTTTATACGTATAGACATTTTCCAAATCTACCAAATAGATTTTATCTCCTAATGATAAATTTTCTAGTGGCGTGAATAATAGTTGTGGATTGCTCGAACGATGACTCGCTAAAGCATAATTTCCTTTTCCCATTTGCTGATTAGGATCTAATGTCCCCGCACCATAAAGCAAGTTCGCATTATCTAAACCTCTAAAAATCGGGATATTGATTGCCACAGAAGGAACAGCAATACTACCAATAACTGGTAAGTCCGTTCGATTCAATTGGGCACGCAACACACTTTCCGTACTCATTGACTCCACTGCATCAAAATCAAAACTTGCCTCTTTTTCGTTGTTTTTCTTGATTTCATCTTTTGTCACATTGGCAATTGCGTATTTATCTCCGGTATTTTTAACAAAATAATCTTTGATCTGTTCATTAAAAATTAACGCTAAGCCAACCAATAATAGTAAAAATAAGAAAAAATTGGCGATCCATCTTTTTACTCGACCTTTGCTTGGTTTTTCCTTCATTCACTTGCCTCCCTTATTTAGCTAAAATAAACACAACCTGTAGTTTCACACTTAAAGTTCTGTATATTTCTTTCGTTGTCCTCGACTTGCTTCTACTGGATATTTCAATTTATTTTTTGCTAATTTTTCTTCAATAATTTCATCAAGATCCAACTGTAAATTGTCAGCCATCATGTAAGAATAGATCAAGACATCTGCCAGTTCTTCTTTGATCCGTTCTAATGAAGTTTCCTTCACTTCTTCTGGTTGCTTCCATTGAAAAAGCTCCAGTAATTCAGAAGCTTCTAAGGAAATAGAAATTGCAAGATCTTTTTCGTTATGAAATTGTCGCCAATTTCTTTCGTCTCTAAATTGATTGACTTTCGCCATACTATCCATGAACATTCACCTATTTCTTTATTCGATTACTAATAATCATACCATGTTTTTAATAGAAAATAAGTATATTTACCTAGATAAAATAAAATATACGTATTTATTTAACGATCTTTTTATAAAGCAAAATGATAACGAATGTTACTTATCCACTGATAACTTACACCAATGGATGTTATTCTTGTAAGCTGAATTTTAATTCTTTTACACCAGTAAGTGTCCACAAGACCACTAGACTGACAAGATAAATACTACTTAGAAAAATAATCACAGCAGATAATTGATAATGATCCATCAAAAAGCCAATAATGATCGAAGAAAATCCACCTACAGCTCTACCTAAATTCATAATAAAGTTATTGGCTGTTGCACGGATCTCAGTAGGATACAGGCTACTAATGATTGCACCATAGCCGCCATACATGCCATTGATAAAGTAACCAACAACCACCGCTGCTGCTACTAAACTCCATTGACTACGAGCTAAAACGAGTAAGAAGACCGAGAGCGCTGAACAAATCAAGAATAAAGTAAAGGCTGTTCTGGGACCTAATTTATCCATGATGATCCCAAAAGTCAACATACCTAATGACATCCCCACAATCGTACTCACCATCCATAAAGACGAACCTGAAACGGATAATCCTAGTTGTGCTTGCATGATCGAAGGTAACCAATTCATCAAACCAAAATAACCAGCAATTTGGACAGTCACCATGATACTCAAGCCAATCGTCTGCCAAGTAAGTTGTTTCGTTTCAAATAGATTGCGTAACTTTGTCGCCTTTTTAGTTGCTTTCGCAGCTTGAAATGCCTCCGGTTCTTTTAAGCCATGTCGGATGACTAAAACTAATAATACAGGTAATACACCAATCACATATAACATGCGCCACCCGAGCCATGGAATGACGATTGCCGCCAAAATAGCAGCTAGAGCCGCGCCTACTTGGGCTCCAATACCAGCAATGGACGAAGCTCGTCCAATTTGTTTTTTTGAAAAAGTTTCAGAGATCAAAGACATACAAGCGCCATACTCGCCCCCAGCCCCGATTCCGGCAATAAACCGAAACAAGTAGACTAAATAAATCGTTGAAGAAAAATACATCAATAATGAAGCAATTGAAAATAAGATAACCGTTTGAGAGAACACCTTTACTCGACCATATTTATCCGCCATCAGACCAAAAAAAATACCTCCAACGAGCATCCCCAGATTAGTGATCGTCGCAATCATTCCCGCTTGCGTTCCACTAATATGAAAAGTTGCAATCATTGAAGATAAAGAAAAAGCTAGGAACATGATATCCATATTCTCTAATGCAATCCCTGATGATGTTGCTAATAAAACCTTCCGTTGATACTTCGTCATTTTTGTTACCCCTTTTCTTTCATTTTTACCCTAAATTGTTAAAATCATATATAAAAATCAAGAAAAAAGCAAGAAATTTTGTTTTTTTATGTAAATTCATTCACTCAACTGATCTACGCTGTTTTTGAGAACTATCACTTGCTCAATAATTACGAAATCGCTACACTTATTTTGTAGTCAAAAAATAAAGCGTTTTTCTAAATCGCTTATTTGTCTGAGCAAGCAATTTATCTTAGATAACCGTTATCTAAGTAATCACTTTTTTGCTATCATTGGCATAGCCTTAGCCTTTTGCGAAACGTTTTTGTGAAACTGAGAAAAAACTATAAAGGAGAAAATCAGAATGGACAAACAATTATTCTTAGAAAAAATTGCTGGTGGGCTGATCGTTTCCTGCCAAGCCTTACCTGGAGAACCTTTTTATACAGAAGAAGGTAGTTTGATGCCTTATTTTGCTTTAGCTGCTGAAAAAGCAGGAGCTGTTGGTATCCGTGCGAACTCAGTACGGGATATTATGGCGATCAAAGAAAAAGTGGCCCTGCCGATCATCGGTATCATTAAACGTGATTATCCTCCTGAAGCGCCATTTATCACAGCAACCATGCGAGAAGTTGATGAACTAGTAGCCACAGGGGTTGAAGTTATCGCTTTAGATTGTACTTTACGCAAACGCCACGATGGTCTGACCATCAATGAATTCATTGCTAAAGTCAAAGAAAAATATCCACAACAATTATTGATGGCTGATATCGCCACTTTTGAAGAAGGAAAGAATGCTTACGAAGCAGGAGTTGATTTTGTGGGGACAACTTTAAGCGGCTATACAGAAGAAAGTGTGAAACAAGCTGGTCCTGATCTCCCACTCATCCAAGAACTGATCCAAGCTGATATATGCGTTATTGCAGAAGGTCGGATCCACACGCCACAACAAGCCAAACAAGTCAAAGATCTAGGCGTAGCTGGCATCGTTGTAGGTGGTGCGATCACACGCCCTCAAGAAATTGCTCAACGCTTTATCGAAGCATTAGATTAAGAGACTCCTTCATTTTTTCAGGAGAAATGCTTTTTCGTCCTTCGAACTAAATCAGCTAAATAGAACTAACCAAAAACAGCCAGAACGAGACTGAGCCAAAATTTGCCTCAACCTCATCCTGGCTGTTTTTCAGTTTATTATTCCAAATTTATTCACAGCCTCTGTCTCACCAGATTCTCAGATCCGCTTAAAATCGACATCAGATGACAGGGGGACCTACTGTTCAAAACAAAGGCTATGACTCAGATCAACAGCTTAGAAAGATGATCCTCCCTGGTTTCTCAACAATAAATCATCAGATGAGAAGGAAGAACTTTTAGTGTGACAGGCAGATTGACACCTTCATCGCCATCCACATTTGTTGCTAATTCTTGGTCTTCATTCAAAGCAATCTGGATCGTTTCACAGGTGTAATAAGCCAGATGATCGGTAGAAGAATCAACACCTTTTAACAAATCAGGCAATGTTTTTAGCGTATCTAACAATGAAGTATCTTTTAAATAAACCAAGTGCAATTTGCCATCGTTTACTTTAGCATTAGGTATCAATGTTTCAAAACCACCAATTGAATTAGTTAATCCTACCAGCAATGTACTACTTTCAATTTGTTTTTCCTGCCCATCAATGACTAACTGGAATTTATAAGATTGGGTTCCAGCCAATTGCTTGATTCCTGAGATAAAGTAAGCAAACTTACCATATTTTGTTTTCTTTTCTGGATCTACATCATTGATTGACTCAGGAATGGTCCCGATCGCCACGACATTCATAAAATATTGGTCATTGATTTTCCCAATATCTAATGGTTGCAACGCATCCATTGAAAGATGAGCGATAGCTTCTTCGGGTTCTAACGGTATCCCTAAAGCACGGGCTAAGTCGTTGACTGTCCCTAACGGAATAAAACCAAAATTTGGACGATGTGCTTGTTCAGCGATCCCATTGATTCCTTCATTAACAGTACCATCTCCACCCATGACAAACACGCTGTGATACCTATCCACTGCTGCTTCTCGAGTAAAATTCTTGGCATCTCCAGCTTTTTTCGTATGAAGAACAACGACTTCATCAAACATCGTGGTTAACTTTTGATGGGCCAGTTTTTCATATTCTTGTGCTTGTTCTCCTCCAGAACTTGGATTAACGACCAACAACGCTTTTTTCATCCTGTTTCCCCCTTCGTTTCACAACATGACTTTGACTAAACTATAGCACAAAAAAACTCAGAACATCTAGTTTCAGACATTCTGAGCTACACCAGCTGATTGGCTATCTTATTTTACGAATCAAATAATAACCCACCGATCCGACGATCATCGTTCCCAGAAAGACCAGAATGGATGAGGAATGTTCATTTGTTTTTGGTAAATGTTCCGCTTCAGAATCAGTCGAAGATTCAGAAGCAATCTGGAGCATCGCCTCTTTTTTAGTTGTACTTGGTCCAGAGTTTCTTAAGTCGATGGTGCTTGATTCCGTTGTGCTTGGCTCCGTCGTGCTTGGTTCCGTTGTGCTTGGCTCCGTTGTGCTTGGCTCCGTTGTGCTTGGTTCGGTCGTTTTTTTCGTATTCGTGATCACAAAAGAATTGCCATTATTGGTTACAGTACTCTCAAACTCATCAGGTACATTCACTTCCGCTACTTGATAAGTAAAGTCTTCTCCTTGATTATTGTATTTTGGTAAGACCGCTTTTTCGTTTCCCACTGGCAGTTCCTTGATCGTTGCTTGATAATTATCTTGTTTTCTTAAAGAAAGCACCGCTGAACTTTGCCAACTCGTAGGATCAACGACCGAACTCCTGCGAATCACATAGTCAATAGTCTCTGGGATCTCGGATGCCGCTACATTTTTCCATTTTTTTGCTACTTGGATTGTGGTTGTCGGTGCCTTGATTGAAGGGATTGGAAAATCAAGTAATTCACTTTCATTTGTTGGTGCTAACGTTGTCCGTCCATTACACAAATACCAAGTTTCGCCTTTAAAATGAGTATTTTCAGTGTTTAAACGGACTTGATAGGTACACGTAAGCCGTTCATTTTCCCCTAATGCAATATTTGCAATCGTAATCGTTTGGTTCGCTTCCGATACAACTACATCAGCCACTACATCATTGGCTTGTTCCCAATTTCCTTGTTCATTTTTTCGCCAACCGACTAATTGATAGGAGCGTTCATTAAACTCACCCGCTCCTTGGAGTAAAATGTCTTGCCCCATAGGATCAGTGATCGTACCATTAGGAATCGTTTTATCAATTTGGTTGGCGATCTCTGTTAAGGCAGAACCCAAACCGCTTAGATTTTCATCGGTTGTAAGGTATTGTTGCGGTTTAGAAGCTAAGTTTCGCCCAATATATTCCCCTCGAGCAGAAGGTGCTGTCGCTATCGAATAACAGGTAAAACCCGAATGCTTGAGAGAAACAATCGTCCCTAAGGTCGCATCTGTCACAATTGAACTACTAACAGAAATTGCATTGGGATCAGAAGGGTTACTGTTTGTCGTATAGTATTTGTCAGAATCAGTTTGAAAATCTTGAATATAATGATCGGTATGGTAGCCATTATAATCAATGATCTCTCCCTCATTTGGATACTCTTTCGCTCCTTGTACTGGAAGATAACTACGATTGGCACTATCATCACCAATATGAATAAATAGTTTTTCCGCTTCTGGCCGACTTTTCTCCAATAATAACCGTTGCCCTGCTAATAATCCTTTTTGCATAAATGTTCCCGAATGTGACTCAGCGGTATATTTCAAGAAGTTCTCTAAGTCATTCATATTACTTGAAAAACCATTTGTTGAATAAACCTCCCGATTGTATGCTACGATCCCCACACGTATATTCCCATTAGCTAACGAATCCGCTAATTCATTGCCAAATTGTTGTAATCCGATTAAAGCATTGGTTAATTTTTCGCCAGTCATGGAGGAAGAATAATCGATCACCAAAACTAAATCAATCGGTGTTCCGATCTGGTTACCTTTCACATCTAACGTGACGTCAAATAAACCTTGTGTCTTGCTATCTTCTGTGACACTCTTTTTTAAATATGCACGGTCGGCGTAATTAACATAATTTTCTTCGTCAAATACGGCTTCTGGTGCATGGCCATAATCATAATTATAGGTATTCCCTACTGCTGTTCCATTTGTTAAACGTTGTCCCGTAGAATCGGTATAAGCAAAATCAACTGTCTCCGCAAATGATTTTTGCATTCCTATTCCCAGTAAAATACTCATTAATCCTACGAATAAAATCACTATCTTGAAATAGCTGTCTTTTCTCGTTCCCATCATTTCTCTCCTTTTCTACCAACAGATTTCCCCATCCTTATTAAAACCCTAGAATTTTTTCAACAATTGCTAGTATAAATTTTCTGGAATCTTTTCTGAGCTAAAAAAATGTACATTTGGAATACATTAAAATCCTCTTTTTATGATAAGATGGCATCAAGTAACAGCTAAGAATCGAGGGAAATCTTTGGTTAGGAGTTTTTTTATGGAAATATTCAATGATTTTTTTGGAAATGATGTCAAAAAAGAAATCGAACTTTTGCATTTTTTATATCATCAAAAGCGCTTTGTAACGATTGAAGAAATGAGCCAAGCCCTCAATATGGATCGGCGTTCGATCTACAAATATTACGATGTCCTAAGCAATCATTCCCTAATGACAGATGAAAGTCGTGAACCAATTTTTCATACAAAACATGGTCTCGGCTATAAATTCACAGGAACCAAAACAGACTATAAAACGGTGATTCGTAAAATATTACAAGAAAATCCTTTTTTCAATTTATTTGAAACTTTATTGTTGGAAAATGAAGTGAATCTAGTCAAATTCGCCTACGAGAATTATTTATCCGAATCTACTGTACGAAAGCGAAGCTATGAACTAGAAACGCTACTACAGCCATTGGGGTTTACCGTAAAAAAAATAAAGGAACGCTCTATTTAGTCGGTGATGAACCTCGTATTCGCTATTTTATGGTTGCTTTTTTTTGGAAAAATTTTTCTGGTCTTCACTGGCCATTTCCAGGTATTTCTCAACAAAAATGTGAAATGCTCGCCCGACACTTTTATGAAATCAATGAAATTCCTTTCAATGAGATTGAACTAAAAATTACTACTTATGTACTAGCAGTGACGATTATTCGGTTTAGAAAAGGTAAAAAAATAACAGCTGAAATGATCACTTTAGCTCCTGATCTACCGTCTAAAGACCACGAACTGTTCCAACAATTGACGGATCAGCATTCATCACTCTTAAAAAAACTGACAGATGAGTTGAGTGAACACTTCTTACTCGAAACAATGGAGAGCCATTTTATTTTCTTGTGGCTACGATCAAATCTGGATCTCACTTTTTCTAAAGAGCAGTTAGCTGATTATTTTGCCATCCAAGAGGAAAGCGCTCAAAATCGTTCTTATTTGCAAGCAATCATCCATTTGTTACTGAAAGATACAGACTCTCAACAATTGTCTACCAGAAAAAAGAACTTGATTTTGCGAACGATTCTTTCTGGAATTTTGTCCGTCGAACTATTTGGAGAGACGATCCATACCTTGACCGGCTATAATCTACAGCACTATGTCTCGCAGAATTTTCCCAACCTTTTGATGCGTTCTGAACAATTGTTAGATCAAATTGATCTTTACTCATCCTCAGATAGCAAACGAAAAGGACTTGCGTTACATGTAGCAGTTGCTTGGACCTTGGTTTCACCACCATCCACCTTTATGAAAAAAATCAACCTTAAACTCGAAACAGATTTACCTTTGGCACTTTCTTTAACAATCAAAGAACGTATCGAGTCTTCTTTTCAAAGCTACTACCATCTGGATATTCGCAGCCATTTTGAAAACGAAGACTATGATCTCTGCCTTAGTACCGCTCCTTTAACAGAAAGTTTTGAAACCGTCCCCGTTTTACTGATCAATGCCCAAGTCACATTAGCCGATCTGCTGGCAATCAAACAAGTACTTGAAGAGCTGGTGTAGTAAGAGCAGAAGAAATGGAATGTTCATTATTTGAACTGCGAATAACACTTCTTCGATCATATTTATACTTTTTCAATTCATAAAAATAGCCTAAGATTTGTGGGAAATAAAAGCAAAAAAACTGGGACATTCTTCAGATTTATTTCTGATGAATGTCCCAGACTCTTAGTCAATACTATATTTCTAAAGTTAAAGATCTTATTTTTTTAAAGCCAGACTAGGTGATAGGTTGACCAATCGATAATTAACAAAACCAGTTATGCCAAAAACTAAACCAATATTTACTAACAACAAAAGCAGCCCTAGTTGGAAATTAAACTCTAGATTATAACCAAAGTTATGGCTATATACAGTATTAAAAATAAGAAGCCATATACTACTAAATAAGATGGATAGTAGACAAAATAGAACGGTTTCTCTTCTCAATATCTTAGAGATATTTCTGGTACTATATCCTAAGCAACTTAGTATACCAACTTCAGAATATCTAGTGATAGAAATTCGATAGATTATAATAAAACTAACAGAGATAAATAGGAGTAAAAGTAAATTGGATAATATGGTAAACAACTTTATAGTATCAGCAAAACTATTTTTAAAAGCACGAATGTCTTTTTCCTTAGTGTATATATCGTACCCCTCACTTTTCAGCAGGCGATGAATTTTGGGAATGTCCTCAAAATTTTTCACACTAAACGCTATAGCAGATGCCTCACCTTTAGCTACTTCTTTATAAATTTTCTTTTCCAGCTTCGTACTCATTGTAAAGTTATCAAAAGTATCGTTTGAGATACCACTCACTTTCATTTTTATTTTATGTTTTTGTCCCTCCTTATCAAAGTATTCAAAGTCAACGTACTTTCCAACTAATTGATTAATATTCTTACTCAAAGACGAGGCAACACTTAGAGATAGACTGATTTCATTCCTATTATCTTTAGGCATGTCCCCATAAATCATCGAAAGATCGGAAGAAATGAATGTTGGTGATTTAGTATCTAAGTGTTTATTCTTATGATCATATTTAAGATTAATATTTTGGAGATTATATTGGTAATACACATCCTTAACGTTTGGTAATGTTTGTAAATAAGTAAGCCCTTCAGATAAAGGCTTTTTTGAAAAAGCAATTGATCCTTTACTATAGTAATCATTTTTTTCTTTAAATGACTGTATTTCATTTTTTATTGTATTTTTTATTCCTAACGTTGAAATAAAAGAGACCGTTCCTAATGAAATCAATACGATAGCAAGTAAATTTTTTAAAAAATGTATTCTAAAATTCCTGATTGCTATCCAAAAAAGTAATTTTGAGTTGAGTTTTGGGACAATCTCTTTAGCTTTTTTCGCTGTGAAAGTCTGACTTTCTTTACTATAGTCTAATTCATATCGCTCTTTTTCTTTAACTATTTCTATTGTATGATTTTTTAAACAGACTATTTCATCGGCGTACTTTGAAACTTTTTCACTATGCGTAATAACAATCACGGTTCGATTCCTTGCCAACCTTTTTAGTATCTTCATCACACCATCACTATTTAATTCATCTAAAGCAGCCGTTGGTTCATCTGCAAGAATTATTTTAGGATCGTTCATTAAGGCTCTCGCTATAGATGCTCTTTGTTTTTGACCACCGCTTAACTCATGGACCATTTGATTTGCCTTGTTTTTTAAACCGAGTTCCGTTAATAAATTCAATGCTTTTTCGATTTTCTCTTCTTTCGTTAGTTCAGAGTCTAAATGTGCCCCCATTATGACATTTTCAAGTACTGTATATCCATTTAAGAGATGATAATCTTGAAAAATAAATCCCACATTGTTGAATCTATAATTAGACAAGTTTTTATTCGAGAAATTTTTTTCCTTAAAACATAAATTTTCAATTTCCCCATCATAATCTATATCTAAGCCTGCTATTAAATTTAATAATGTTGATTTACCAGCTCCACTATTCCCTAATACACAAGTTAACGTACCATCTTTAAATCGATAATTGGCATGTAATAGTATATCCAAATCTTTGTACTTTTTACTGACATTATTTAAGTAAATCATTCGAATCACCTTGTTTCATTTTATGAGTAGGATTAGTTTTAAGAAATAATAAGTAGGATAGGAAACTGATTATTATTGATTGGACAAATGGTAGCAACAATACAAAAACTAAGTTATTAGTAGATACTATATATATACTAAATAATTTTTGACTTAAAAGACTAAGCATTGGGAAAGTTATCAGAAATAGAAGAGAAGACATTATTCCAAGTATAAAGTATTCTGAAATGATTAAACTTAAAATATTTTTATTACTGAAACCATTGAATTTGAAAAAACGAAATTCACTTTTCTTTATATAAAAATTGAACAAAGCCAGAACAATACTAATTGTTAGTGACAATACAAAGAATATCAAACTGATGGTAACCCCTTGCTCCTCATTTTTCTTTCTCAATCGGAGCATGTCTTCAATCATGCTAAAATCTCCAGAAGGTTGTAAACCTGCTTGTTGTAGTTTATTCACGATAGGTAAAATATCATCTAATGTTTTTGCTCTTACGTTATAACTTATCGATTTCTCAATGCCTGCTTGTTGGCGCATTTTTTTGATAGCTTCTACACTAAACAACAACGGGCCATCCGTTAGTTTCCCGTCACGTCTTCCTAAAGTGCTGGTAATTGCTCCACCTTTAGGATTATTTTCAATGACTCCCACTACTTTTACATCATTTAATGAGACCTTTGATCCTGTAATTTCATTGCTTCCAATCTTTGGATTTACGTCTATAAGTCCTGTCATATTTAAGTTTTTCCCGATTACGTCGGTGGGTTTTAGACCTAGTAAATCCAGTAACCGTTTAGGAACAGCCACTTCTATTTCTCCAATTGAAGGATATCTTCCAGCTATCAATTTCGTAATTGCAGGCAAGTTAAAGCTATCCTTCACTTCATAATTTTTAATCAAATCTCCTACGTTTAGTTTCAAATCACCCACTATTTCCAAGGGTGCCACAAAATCTACTCTGGGATCATCTTTTAATAAATCTACTGCTCCTGAAGTATCTTGTTTTAGAGAACCAGAAGGACCACCACCTGTCGATTCTTTTGACAAAGAAATATCTTTGATCGTCTCTCCTCTTTCTTTAACAAGACGGCTAAAATTATCATCTTGTTTTTCTTTTATTTCCCCACTCAAATTAATCAACATAAAAAAGGAAGAAAGTATGAGTAAAATAATCGTTAATATAGAATATATGGATGCGCCTTTTAGAATGTTAAAAGATTGAGAGATACAATTTTTTAAAGATAAATAAGGAGGTTTATTCAATCGATTGTTTTTCCCGTCATCTTTTGAGTATTGTTTACTTTGCCCTACTAATTTTAGTTGTCCTTGCTCCATGCTATAGACATTTGCGTCTTTTTCAATTAAACCTTTATCATGAGTGACTATTATCACTATTCTTTCTTTAGCGATTTTTTTTAGCTCCGTCATTATTTTATTAGCAGCTAAAAGATCTAATGCTTTAGTTGGTTCATCTGCTATGATTATTTCTGGATCTTTTACTAATGCTCTAGCTATCGCTACTCGTTGTTTTTGTCCGCCAGATAATTTTGCCACTTTCATTTTAGCTAATCCAGATATTCCTAGTTCCTCTAATACCTTTGCTACTTTCATTTTTCGTTCTGCTTTATTTAAGTTCGATAGGCTTAGAACTAAATCAATGTTACATTCTACACTTAAGTATTCTATCAATTGGTAATCTTGCCAGATAAAACCGATTGAATTGTAATAATAGTCGGATAGTTCTTTTTTCGTAAAACGTTTCATCGACTGATTGTTAAAATAAACATCTCCTTCAAAATTTTGATCCATACCACTAATGATATTTAATAGCGTTGTCTTCCCACTACCCGATGGACCGTAAATAAAATTGAGGCCTTTTTGGAAATCTCCTGATAAATGATTCAATACTATTTCATTTCCAAATACTTTTTTTATTTCGATTAAACTTAACATAAGAATCTCCTTTTATAACGAATTTGGGTTATTGCTCTGCTAGAATAAACTGTAACGTTACGTTATATTCAAGGAGGTAATTATGAATAATTATTTAACAATCAGTGAATTTGCAAAATACGTCAATTTAAGTAGAAGAACCTTAATTTATTATGATCAAATTGATTTATTCAAACCAAAAAAAATATCTACTCATGGTTATAGATATTATACTTGTGACCAATGCTTTGAATTAGACGTTATACTAACCTTGAAATTTCTTGATGTACCTTTAGAACAGATTAAATATTTTCTCGATAATCGAAACATGGATGACACGCTGACAGAATTTAAAAAGCGAAAAGAAATTTTAGATGAAAAAATCAATGACTTAAAACATATGCAGACGTTTTTAGAAAATTATATCGATCGGTATACAACATTGAAAAATATAAATTTTGATATAATTACTCATTCTTACAGAGAAGAAGAATCTTTTATTTGTTCTGATTTAATGCATTCTCATTACTACGACTCCATCGATTCTTTATCTAGTTATAGTGATTTTTATTTATCCTTAGATCAAAAAGATTTATTTAATGGCTATCCTATAAATTTTTTAGTAGAAGATTCTATTTTTTCTGACATTCAAAAAACTCCTTTTAGGTCACTAATTAAAATAAACAAGGAACAAAGCCATCTTTACGACGCAGAGAAAATTATAACCAGATCGAATGGAACATATGTCTCTTTCTTCATAGAGGATTCAAATTATAATAAGCAAGAAATCAATCAGAAACTACTGAACTATTTTCAAAAAAATAAATTTATTCCAGAAAGATTTTTTTGGAAAATATTATGGCAAGATGAAATTACTACCACGATTCCTGAAAAACGTGTATTTGAAATCTTGATACCTGTAAAAAAGAATTAATCGTTTACTGAAACTAAGAAAGTTCCTTATTTCCCCTTCTTAAAACAACCTCTTAAAAATGATTCAATTTGTATATATATGCATTATTGTTTTAAAATATACTTAAAAGGTACCTAGGAGATTTTTATAGGTTTGGGAAAACTATGAAAAGATCTCACCCACATCTGGCTTCCTCTAATGGTTGAATCACCAAGCTGATCGTCAGCTAATGATAGACAATGAAAAAAAAGAGATTGGGACAAAAGTTGTCTCAGTCTCTTCTAGTATCTCTAAAAACAAATAAACGGCCGTCATTGATCAGGTCAGTAATCGAATTTGCTGCTTTGGGCTTTGGTCAATTGTTCATGAGCAGCGTCGCCTAAAATTCCACCCAATGCGATGACAATTTTTGAGATAAGCCTCCACCTATCTTTGCGGTTGTTGTTGTGTGATACAGTGAATATTTCCACCACCGTATACGATCTCAACTGTATTTACGCCTACGACTTCTTTATCTGGAAAGAATTCTGCTATTTCCTCAAGTGCCAGCTCATCATTTTTATCTCCATACTGAGGAACGATCACACCGTTGTTCGTGATCAGAAAATTCATATAAGAAGCAATACAAATGTCGCCATCTTCACGTGGCATCGTTCCTTCTACGTAATCGATCTTGAAATCCCCATTGATCGTGACATTCTCTACTGGGCAACAAAGCTTATGAACTTTTAATTTGCGACCTTTGGCATCGGTCATTTCATTCAAACGCTTGTAAGCAGCTTGAGCCGCTTCATAAAATGGGCTGTTTTGATCTTCAGTATAGATACAAGCCACTTCTCCTGGACGAACAAAACATGCCACATCATCCACATGTCCATTGGTTTCTTCCGGATCGATCCCGTCACCTAACCAAAGTACTTTCTCACAGTTTAAGTAGTCACATAATTTTTGTTCGATCTCTTCTTTTGTCATATGAGGATTCCGACCTTCACTCAATAAACACATCTCAGTCGTTAAAACAGTGCCTTCTCCATCAACATGAAAGGAGCCCCCTTCTAAAATAAAATCCTCCGTTCGATACGAATCCACGTGTTCGATTTCACAGATCTTTTGTGCAATCAAATCGTCTTGATCCCAAGGGAAATACAAGCCATCGACTAATCCGCCCCAAGCATTGAATCCCCAGTCATTGCCTCGTAATTCACCATTGTCGTTGATGACAAAGCTAGGACCACAGTCACGAATCCAAGCATCGTTGTTCGACATTTCATAGACAGTGATGTCGGCAGGCAATTGACGACGGCAGTTTTGATATTGCTGTTGCGACACGACCACATTCATTGGCGTGAATTTGCTGATCGCTTTTGCAACTTCGGCAAATGCTTCTTGAGCCGGTTTGCCTCCATCACGCCAGTTATCCGGACGCTCTGGCCAAATCATCCATACTTTCTCTTGTGGTTCAAACTCTCCAGGCATTCTAAACCCGTCTTGTTTCGGTGTGGTCTTTTCGATTCGCTTTGCCATGATACAGCACTCCTTCTTTTTTGATTTTTTTGATCCAGATAATGATTTCACCAACGAGGGCAAATATAATTGCTCCAATCGTGATTGGTAATTGCTGACTCAGCGATTCAGCATCAAACTGCAAAGGAATCGCTGTGAAAATCAATGAGATCACGATCATGATCATCGGTAGTGCGACTAATACCTTCAAGAACAAGTCGCTGCCGCTCACCTTGAAAGGTCGAGGTGTTTCTGGATCGATTTTGCGCAATTTATAAAACGCAGGAAAAACAGGTACATATGATAGTAGGAACATTACTAGGTTCAACGAGAAAAATGCCCAAAATAAATCTTGATTTGGTAAAATTGGTGCGATGATGACAACGATAGAAGCAACAATACCATTCATAATCGCCGCACCAGTAGGCATGCCGTTTTTTTTGCTGCGTTTGGCAAATACTTTCGGCATATCGTCATTTTCGGCTGCATAACAAGCAGTATTGTTAACCCCTAACGACCAAGAAATCATATTGCCAAACAATGTCAGTAAGAATAAAAAGGCCATCGAAATAATGAACCATCCGCCTGTTGATCCTGTCAATAACTTAAAACTATCCATCAATCCGCTGCCTGTACTAATCTGATCCGTAGGAATTGCTACACCTATCCCGAATGCAGAAAAAATGTAAATGGCTGCAATCACCAGTCCACCGGCAATGATCGATTGAGGGATTTGCTTTTTAGGATTTTCCATATCATTCGCGAATGTACAAATCACTTCGAATCCTAATAAGTTAAAAATGATTACTGAAATAAAGGACAAACTATTTAAATTGAAACTTGGCAGCATGGAAGAAAGAGTAAACTCATTCGCCACACCCTTAGTAAACGCAGTATAGAGACCTAAGCCACCGATCAAGATTGCCAGCAGCATTTTGATAACAGCTGCTCCATTCAAAATCCACACGCTGTCACTGACCGGATAAAAACTAATCCAAACGATGATCCATATAAAGATCAGTTCGATCACGATAGCAGCCGCTGTTGAAAATTTGCTTCCTGTGATCGTCATCAATAAATCAGGGCAGACTACTGCTAGAGAAGCTAACCACAGTGGATAATTGATCCAGTAATACCAAGAAACGCGAGATCCCCAGCGATGTCCGAAGGCTTGTGTCACCCAATCATAGATACCGCCATCACCGATATAAGTTGTTCCTAACTCTGACGAGATCAATCCATACGGCAAAAGGAATGCAATCAATAAAAAGATCCACCAAAAAAATTGTGAATTTCCGATTGCTGCTACCGGTGCAGCCGCTTCTGCCACAAATACAACACAAATAACAGATAATATAGCACTCATCAAACTAAATTTTTTCTTTTCTCCCATTGTTTTCTTCCTTTCCGGTACAAGGGAATAAGGTTGGACCAACGATTGAACGATTCTTGTAACCTGCGGACTCACCTCGTATGATTTCTAGTGCGGCATAAAAGCTACATTAGTGTGAGATCAAGATTCTGCTAGAAAGAATCGATTTTCAGATCGTTAGCCCCTCCTCTAGAACAGAGACAATCCTCACGCATCGTCATGATACGCAGATTATTTCCTTTCCTCATCTCTTGCGTCTAAAATGTTTCACCTAGCAAAGCTTCCAAGTCTTTTTTAGCCGCTGCTTTTTTGGTCTCATCGATTGGATTTTTTTCCGCATAATCCCGCATCAAGTACACTAAGAGACCGCGAATCGAAGTCAACCGATTTTCTGCTTCATCAAAACAGATCGAGTTCGGTCCATCCATGACTTCATCTGTGACTTCTTCCCCACGAGTGGCAGGCAAGCAGTGCATAAATTTCGCTTGTTCCCCAGCACTTTTCATCAGGTCCGTATTCACTTGGTATTTAGGATAAAAAATACGCATGCGTTCCTCTTCTGATAGTTCAGCTTCATACAGTCCATACCAAACATCTGTATAAACAAAATCCGAACCTTCGATAACATCGATTTGATCGGATATCGTATAGGAGCCGCCAGAATCTTTGCAAATTGCGTCTAGTCGTGCGCGATGGTCTTCGTTTAACTGGAACCCTTCTGGTCCAAATTGAACGAATTCCATTCCCATTTTTGTTGCAATCAATCCTAAAGAGAAACAGACTTGTGTGGCATCTCCAATAAAGGAAACCTTGCAGTCTTCAATTTTTTTGCCTGCTGGAAGATGTTCGATCATGGTGCAAAGATCGCCAATTTCTTGCGTTGGGTGGTTGAAGTCAGACATCCCGTTAATAACTGGGATCGTGGCATTCGTTGCTAAGTCATACACACTATGATGACGTTCCACACGAGCCATCAAAATATCAACTAAACGAGAAAGAACTCGGCTCGTGTCTTCTATCGTTTCATGACCACCCAATTGAATTTGCCCTGGTGCTAGATATTCTGCGTGCCCCCCTAATTGTGTCATTGCTGTTTCAAACGAAACCCGCGTTCTGGTAGAAGACTGTTGGAAGATCATCCCTAACACTTTGTTCTTTAGCAAAGGAGGATAAAAACCATTCTTGATGGCCGCTTTGATTTTCAATGACAGGTCAACAATTTGTTGAATCTCTTCCTTCGTGTAATTTTCAGTTGTAATAAAATCTTTTTTTCCCATAATGAAACCTCCTAAGTAATTTGTTTGCTTTGCATCTTCACTTTAGGAAAAAAAGTGAGAGTTTACGATAAGCTATTAGTTGTAAACGTTATCATTGTCGATCTATACGTGCTACAGGCTGGTTTATTTTTGGATATAAACCATTTATTTTCCAAGGGTTTACAAAAGTTTAGAAGGAAGTTTATAGGAATTAAAAGTAAAGATAAAAAAATCGGTGTTATAATTAAAATAAGAAATTTAAGGTAAGGAAAAAATGAAAGGGGATTCAATATGATAGCTATTTTTGTTTACAACATTCTGTTGATCATTTTATATTCAATCACGATGACTTTTGCTATTTATGCTTATTTAAAAGAAAAAAACAACTTATTTCTCTGGATCAGTTTGTATTTGGCATTCTTCATTTTTGATAACACGATTATTTATATGACGGAGTTCCTCAATTCCTTTGCACAAAGTTATGATCAAGCATTTATGAGTGCGCCAGCAGTTAAAACGATTATTTTTATGGGAAACGCCTTTTTTTCCATTTCTATTCTTGCCGAACTACAAAAAGAAAAACTTTCCCCTCTCCATTATGCTTTACTGCTTGCTTTGGCTGCTTGGATGATTACCATCCCATTGATGGATAATTCAGCCTTTAAAGTCTGGCTCTATTATCTGGGCAATCAACTCTTCCTGTTTTACCTAGGAATTTATTGTTGGCGAGGAACAAAAAAGGATGTACCTTTGCTGAACAAACGCTATTTAAAGCAATTGATGTTCATTAATCTCTTCTTTAGTATTTTGATCATTATTGAAGATAGTTTCGTGATTTTCAATGTCGATCAATATAGCTCCTTAGTGACAAAAATTTATAATCGTAGTGTCTCAGAGGATATTTTTTCGATTGTTATATGTGTTTTATTACTGCACTTCTTTATCAAAAAATATCAACCTCAGAAAGAAAAAACACAAAATCAAGACACCTCTCTCTTGATTCAAGACTTTTGTCAGGTTCACCAGTTTACTCAACGAGAAACGGAAATTTTTGTATTGCTACTGTCACATCGAACCAATCAGGAAATTGCTGACCAGCTCTTTTTCTCATTAGGAACGGTTAAAACTCATGTCCACAATATTTTTATTAAACTTGACATAAAAAAGCGCACGCAAATTATCCCCCTTTTTGAAAAGTATAAAGAAGCCATTGAGTCAACCGTTTAAAAAAGTCCTGGAAGTATCCCTTCCAAGTTCTCAGTCTGTAGACGAGTCTGGGACATTAATCAGAAAAAATCTAATTAATGTCCCACTTTTTTATGAGGTTAATCATAAAATAAAAAAATGGAGAATGAGACAAAAGCGGCATCTTCAAAAAATTTTGATGCTGAACACTTTTTTCTCAATCTTTCACCAATCATTCTAGAATTTCTCTTTACCAACATCATTTGACAAAGGGTCTCTTTTTTGTCCAAAATTTTGAACAAAACTAGATAAAAAGACATTCCAAACTCAAATTACAAGTTTGAAATGTCTTTTATCTATAGTCTGATCAGCGAAATATTTCTTTGGCTTCATCACTCATATATTTTATCTTACTCATCTTCATCATCGTCATCACTGAAAATCCGTCCATTCACATAACAAATGTTACTTGTAGCAGATTCGATTAATGAAAGTTCTGTTCCAATTAATTGACTGTTAATGAAGTCAATGACCATTGGCATGTTCATGCCTGCGTATAAGTCAATTACTTGACCCTCGAGAATTATTTTTGAAACTACATTACACGGAGTGCCACCCATTAAATCTGCTAATACTACGAAATCATCTAAATTGGCAATTACTGTTTCAAACTTTTCACGAAAATCTTCCGCTGATTCAGAAGGAAGAAGGCTTACTGTGTGAATACTTTCCTGAGGCCCCATTATCATTTCTGTACTTTTTTTCAATTCTTCACAGAAAAGTCCATGACTAATTAAAACTAATTGTTTTCCCATTGAACCACTCCTCATCACTAATTGGAATCAGCCTGACTTATTTTGAAATCACGCCTAAAGCTGATAATGCTACACAAACCACTAATACTATGAAAATTGCCTTAGTAGAAGTCATATTCTTTTTGCCAAGCATCCAATAAATTGCTGCAACGATACCGGCTGGTAATAATCGTGGTAAAATCATATCCAGGTTGTTTTGCATGTTTAACGTCACATCACCAATACTTGGTGCCCAAGACAATTTTACATTAATCATGGTAGCGACCAACGCTCCAACCATGAAGACCCCTAACAAAGTTGCAGCATCTGTCAAGGCAGTTAAGCGATGTTGCATCGTGGTAACTAAAGAGATTCCTTCACGATAAGCAAATTCTAATTGTTTCCAACGGAAAATCATAACAGCGATTTGTGCGATAATCCAAATAAAAATTCCAGTTGGGTTGCCATTAATTGCCATATTGGCTGCTAAGGCTCCAAAAATTGTTGGAATTAACGCTGCGAAAATCGAATCACCAATTGCTGCAAAAGGCCCCATCAACCCAGCTTTTAAACCTGAGACAGTGTCTTTACCATCAATACCTTCCTTTTCCTCAATAGCCAAGTCAATCCCGGTAACGATAGTATTGAAGAAGTTTGATGTATTAAAGAATTGTGTATGAGTTTTCATCATTTCTTTTAATTCAGGAGAATTATCACCATAAAGCTTGCGTAATTGCGGCAGAATTGTATAAAGATAGCCTGATCCTTGCATCCGTTCATAGTTCCAGCCTAATTGGAAAGTAAACAAGCTTCTGCGATTGATCTGCTTAAAGTCTTCCTTCGTTAACTTATAATTAGATTTCGTCATCTTCAATCTCTCCTTCATCTGAATCATTCGATGTAACATCTTTAGGGGCTGGCGAATGTGGTATCAGCTGTCCATTTTTGTAACTGATGGCTGCTAAAGAAAATCCAACTAGGGCAATTGCTAACATTGGAAGTGAATTAAATATTCCTTCGAAATTCTTCACAACTCCTGCAACACCCGTTCCTAAAACCTGCATGTTAGTAAAGACGGTTCCTAGTAATGCCGTTAATGTAAATCCTAAAATTAGGTAAGGGAAATGCTTTTTAACTGGCAAGTAACGTAGTAGAATAGCAAAACCGACAGCTGGTAAAACTGCTCCAGCTACTGATAATCCATCGCCTAACCACTTCAAATCACCATTTAGCACGGCTACCACTTGTTCTACTAGTCCTCCTCCAAATGCTAATGCTAGAAAAACGGGAATCATACGAGAAAGTGACCAAGAGAGGGCTCCCATTAAGAAATTACGTTCGATCCCTTTATAGTTCATATCTTCAACTAATTTATCAATGCGATGCGCAAAATACGTATTCGCAAAACGGGCTAATATATCTAATTGAATCATCAAGCTAGCTACTGGTACCGCAATTACGGCAATTGCTTGCTCTGGGTTCATTCCTAGCGCTACTGAGAAAGCTGTCGCTAAAATCGTTCCAGAGTTGGCATCAATTTTTGATGCACCCCCAAAGGTACCAACACCAAGTACAGTCAATTGCATACTACCACCAATAATAAGTCCTGCTTTTAGATCCCCCATCACTAGACCAGCAAATAATCCGGCAAAAACGGGTGCACTCAGCGATGAATAAATTTGTAACTCATCTAAAATTTGATACCCTGCGTATAATGTTAATAATAAGATCTGCCACCATAAGATATCCATTTATTTATCCTCCTATTTCGCTAATAAAGCCATAAAATTTTCTGCTTTATCACTTGGAACCATCTGCGCTACTAAGCGAACACCTTTAGCCTGTAATTTGTTAAATACTTCTACATCTTGATCAACCACATTGATTGATTTAGTAATGGACCGTGTTTCATTCGTCTGTGACATATTCCCAACATTAATTTCTTCAATTGGGACTCCTAATTCTACCAACTTCAATAAACGATCCGGCTCCCGAGCAATAATCAATAATCGTTGAGAATCATATTTTCCTGCTAAAATATTATTAGCAGCTTTTTCAATCGGCAATACACTTAATTTAACTCCTGGTGGAGTTGCCAGCTTTAATCCACTTTTTTCAATATCATTTTTTGCAACTTCATCATCTACAACCATAATCCGTGTGATGTTCAACTTGGTTGTCCATAAGTTGGCTACTTGTCCATGAATTAAACGTCCATCAATTCTTACTCCGATAATACTCATTGTTTATCCTTCTTTCATTTCTTTATATAGTGGTGCTTTTACTAATTGGATCTCTGGTTGGAAAGTTCCTTCTGTTTCAAAAATTACTATTTCATTGTTTCCTTTTTTAAATAAGCTTTTCGGAATATATAGCGAAAGTGTTGGCCCAACTTCCCAAAAACGTCCAATATTGGTCTGATTAACAAATACGACACCTTTCCCAAATTTTGATAGATCAATGAAGCTATCTTCCACTTCATCAAGTGTTACTTCATAGCGATAAAAACTTGGCTGGTTAGGATGCCATTCCTTTGAAAAATCAACCTTCTCACATGACTCTAGTGGTAAACAATACTGATTCCAATCAGTGATAAAATGTAGATCAGCCATGACCCCTGTACGAATTCCCTTTTTTTGTGTATCGGCTAATAATTTATGACCATAATTAACACGCCCCATATTTTCAATTAGAATATCTAATTGATTGTTTTCCTGAGGCATTGGAACAATGATATCTTCACCAATTTCTGTCTGATATTGTGTAGCTTGCAGTTTTTGATTTAAAAATAGTTGGCTACGGTCTCTTCCATCGATTACTCTCAGTCTTTCATGTTCTGCATCTTTTTTTATTGAGGTGCGATACAGAATATAACCTGTATTTTGTCCTAACATTTCCATCGTTTCTGGATATTTCATTTTTACTGATTGACTAATTGTATCTAATGTTGAAAATAAACTGACTTTATCAATTAATGGAATATCTTTCATTTCCATTGTGTCTTTTG
Organism: Enterococcus sp. AZ077; assembly: GCF_051714965.1. NCBI lineage: Bacteria > Bacillati > Bacillota > Bacilli > Lactobacillales > Enterococcaceae > Enterococcus > Enterococcus sp. AZ077. Next base: position 570,543 of record NZ_JBIOSX010000001.1, on the reverse strand, counting down.
TCAAAGGTTCCATTTGTTGGATATCAGGGAACGTTTCATGAATCATTGTCTGGATTGCATAATATTTTTCGGTTGGATTTCCTTGCTCGTCTAAGGGTGCTCCGTAATCATAAGAAGTAATCTGTGGCAAATCAATCACTCCTCTAGCTGAGCAACCATTCATAAATCCAAAATTTGTTCCTCCATGGAACATATACAGGTTAATACTTCCTCTCAGCACGACCTCTTTGATTGCCTCAGCTAATTCTTTTGCATCACGTTGTACAATCGGTTCCTTCCAACGATTAAACCAACCATCCCAGAATTCCATACACATTAAAGGCCATTTTTTCCCATGCTCATTGAAGAAAGCTTCCATTGAAGAAAAATTTTCTTCAGCCTTTGAACCAAAATTTCCAGTAACTAAAATATCTTCATCAATCATGCTGCCTGCTCTGAGTGTCGCTCGCCATGGTCCATCCGAAGTGAAAAATGGCACTGTTATTCCTCTGTCCAACATTAAATCACGTATCGAACGTAAATAGTCTTTTTCTTCTCCATAAGAACCGTATTCATTCTCAATTTGTATCATTAAAATATTTCCACCATTTGTCAGCTGATGCGGCACGATTTTTTTTATTAAAACATCATAATAATCTGCCACATGGTTCAAATAAACGGTTTCATTTGTTCGGATCCGAGTTCCCTCATTAAGTAACCAAGCAGGAAAACCACCAAACTCCCATTCTGCACAAATATATGGAGATGGTCTAACAATCGCGTATAGTCCTAATTCCTCAGCAATGGACAAAAAATGTTCTAAGTCCAAAATTCCCTCAAAATGGAAATCTCCTTTTTTAGGTTCATGTAGATTCCATGGTACATAAGTTTCAACTGTATTAAATCCCAATGCTTTCAGATTATATAACGAGTGATACCAATCGGCTGAATCCACTCTAAAATAGTGGATAGCTCCTGAGAGTATCTTAAAGGGCTTACCGTTTAGAAGAAAATCTTCTTTAATCTCAAATGTGTTCAAAAGCTCCCTCCTTAAATAAAAGCGTTTTCAATATATTGATATATCAAATAATTTGAAATAGAAAGTCAACCCTATCCAACATAACAGAACGTGTTAAAATCAAATTATACATACAAAACCAAAGACTCTAACGAAAAGTTTAATTCTTTGATGTTGTTTGAAGGGTTAATTTAGACATCCCAAAATGGCAATAAACTTTATACAGAAACAGAATTAATATAAATATTTAACGTAAGCTCTATTACAGTCATTCGCTCCCTGAATGAATAAAGGATGGATTCATAATTTGTCATCAAGGTCGTGACTCATTTGTTTCACGTAAAGAAAAACTGGTCTAGTTTTCTGACATTGAATTATTCACTATCAGTAATGATCAAGTCCAAGTTTTATCAATCGCTCGAGGGAATGATCCACACTATTTAAACAAGCTTGAACTGCCAGCCTTAGCATTTTATGATTGCATCAGACATTTACGAAAAACTAAAAAACTGCATATATCTATCAGCAAACTTATTTGCCCGAACAATATGTGGATCCTAATTCTCAAGAATTGTGTTATTACAATTCCAGCTGTCAGCGCTTTAAACAAGACTACAATATCCACATGAATGAGGAATATTTTACGGAAACAAATAAAATTATATTTCCAACTCCTTTAAATGTTGCGAAATTATTAAAGATTCTTACCGATGAAACGACCGTTCTGCAAGTCCGAGTGACGAAACTTAGAGATTCACAACAACTACTGGAGTACGCTGAATCCTACAAAAATGGAACTTCTACCAAATTGAGTTGGTCTCAAAAAATCATTGATTTTATCTAGATCGATTTTCTCACTCAATCTTTTTTACAGTTATTTTTTCAATATGCGATTGAATATTCATCAGTGAAACATGACCTGTTTGTCCTTCTTGTGCATTAGCCATACCAGTAGCCATACAAAACTTCAAAAGTTCTATTTCATCCATTTCTTGTGATAGGCCGTAGGCAAATCCAGCGACTGTAGCATCTCCTGAACCAACTGGGTTGACTGCTTTTATCGTAGGGAGCGTAACTCGATAAAAACAATCTTTATGTTTTGCGAGAGCTCCAGCTTTTCCTAGAGAAACAATGATCCATTCAATACCTGCGAAGATAGGTTGAATCAATTCTTCCTGGACTTCTTCTAATCGATCAATCGAAAATGAATGTCTCAGTAGTGTCGATAATTCCTCAAGATTTGGTTTGATTAAAAATGGCTTCTGTTTGCCAGCTAAAACCTGATGCAAGCTTTCCCCAGAGGTATCGACAAGAACCTTTGCGGACTGCTCTTCTGTCAATTGGACCAACGTTTGGTAAAAATTTGATGGCAATCCTTTTGCAAGACTACCTGAGATTGTGACAATCTTTGCTTTTTTTATTAGCTCCTTGAAGTTTTCTAGGAAATTCTGCTGTTCTTCATAGGAAACTGTTGGGCCCGCTTCCAAAATCTCAGTTTGATTTCCTTCATGCAAAATAGCGATTGAATCCCGGCTTTCTTCTTTGATCTCTGTAAATTTCTGCTTAATACCGGCATGCTTTAATTCATCTGCAATAAACGCCCCATGAAACCCACCGAGAACTCCTGTAGCGAGTACATCCCCCTTTAGATCATGGATTACTCGGGTTACATTAAGTCCTTTTCCACCTGCTGTTTTATTAACTTGATCTGTTCGATTGACAGTATCCACATTCAAGGAAGCAAGCGGATAGGAAATATCAATTGACGGGTTCATCGTTACAGTTACTATCACGAGCTCTCCTCCTAGTTCACAGCTGCTTCTTTTTCAACTTGGACTTTGTCATACCAAGAACTGGCTGTTTGTGCCAAAACGTTGTTCAAGCTTTCGATATTTTCACGACCTTCACTTTTCAGCCAGGCACGAGCAGATTCTTCACCAGATTTGATAAACGGCTTCACACCATTTTTCCAAGTAGCTCTACCACAAAGCACACCATTAAAGGTCGAACCTGAATCTTTAGCAAAAAACAATGTTTGTTGGAATAGCTTCGTAGAAACACCGGCACTCAAGAAAATAAAAGGCAAATCTGTCGCTTGACTTTGTTCCAAGAAGTACTTTGCCGCCTCCTCTTTGGTATACGCTACTTCATCTGTACTGAAACCCTCTACAAAGTTCATATTGACAGGAACTTCTACCTTTAAAACATCTACTTTGTACTGTGGTTTCGAAAATTCCTTCATCATGCTATTGACTTTATGCGGTTTTACTTTGGCATATTCAAGTGAATGAACATCTGAAATTTGAGTATCATATGATAGCAATTCTAAATAGAATGGCAAATCTTCTTCGGCACACTCGCTACCTAAACGTTCTACGAAGACATGCTTCTGATGATTGATTTCCGGATCTTCATCTACGTCATAATAAAGTAGAAACTTAATCGAATCGGCTCCTTGCTCTTTTAATCGTAAAACTGACCAATCTGCTAATAAATCAGGCAAGCGTCCCGGTGTTGTTACATCATAGCCGGTTTTTTCATAGGCCAACAACAAACCAGCATCTTCATGTCGTGCACTTGCAGCAGGAAGACCATATTCTGGGTCCAATAAAATAGAAGATGCATAAGGGGTTAATTCACTAGAAACTAACTCCTTGAAACGCTCAATCTGTTCATCGTTTAATTCTACATTTAAGGCTTTGATCATTTTTTTTAATGCTCCGCGTTGATCAATCGCTAAGGCACTGATAATACCATCTTTTGTCGATAAACGATCCATTGCTGCTTTTTTTCCTCTGGTTAATGTAATCATGGTTCTTCCTCCCAGTTTATTTTTACTTATATTTGTGAATCGTTACACCTTTTACAACTCGGTTAACTGTTCCTGTTGGTGATGGTGTATCTGGTTTATTATTCACTTTAATCGATGATAACAAAGCGACTATTTGGGCAACCATGATATAGCTTAGTGCTAAATAGCCATCTGGCAATAATTCGGCCTCAGTTGTAAACTCGAATTTATCGCCAGTGAAATTCCGTTGCCCTGGTTGAGTAATGGCGAACACTCCGGAAGCGATTTCATCTCCACGCACTTCTTCTAAGACATCCAAGTCGTAATCACGCGTGTAAGGATTATTATTAACAAAACCGAACATGATTGTTTTTTGATTAATAAACGACTTTGGACCATGGCGAAAGCCCATTGATGAATCAAAGATGGTAGCAATTTTTCCGGCTGTCAATTCCAGAATCTTCAATTGCGCTTCCCTTGTTAATCCAGCTAGACTTCCTGAACCAACATAAACAATGCGTTCAAAATCAAGCTGAACGATTTTTTCAATTTCATTTACTCGGGTAATTACTTCATTTCCTAAATTACTTAAAACCTTCAGGTATTGTTGTTTCTTCACTAATACTGTTTGATCGAATGTCAACAAAGCTCCTAAAGTCATGCAGGAAAAGCTACCAGTCATAGCAAAGCCACTATCATTCGAACGTGCTGGCATCAAGAATAAAAAACTATTGGAATCGGATTGACTAATTTGAGCTAGTTTTCCTTCTACAGCACACGTAATTGATAAATGATAGATCGTATCAACCACCTGATTTGCAATTTCAACTGCTGCCAAGCTTTCAGGACTGTTTCCACTCCTCGCAAATGATACAAGTAAAGTTGGTTCTTCTTTAATTAAATACTCTTCAGGTTCTGCGACAATATCAGTCGTTCCAATACTTTCAAAGCTAAATGCTTGGCGATCACCGTTCTTGCGCAAATAAGGAACTAATGTGTCTCCTACATATTGAGATGTTCCTGCACCAGTGAAGATTACACGTGTTCGCTGACCATTTGCCTTTTCTTTAACTATTGCAAGAAAATTATCTAATTCCTTTTGAACTGTTTGATAGTGATCAAGGGTTTCTTCCCAAAGTTCCGGCTGTTGGCGTATTTCGCGAGTCGTGATCTCAGCACCCAGCTGATCCAGTTTTTCTTTTCCTACTGTAAACATGTTTCGATTCTCCTAACTATTTCGAATATGGCGGATCTGATAATGAAATTGATCCGCACGGGCGACACTTAAAGTAAATTCGATAATTTCATTTTTCATATTATAGGTTTGACGTGCTAAATGAAGGACAGGTGCTCCTTCTGAGATTATCAGCTGTTTCGCATCTTCCTTTGAGGCAACACTTGCATATAGCTCTTCATCTGCCAATCGAACGGTCTGATTAAAATCCTCGGAAAAAAGATCATATAGAGGTTTGCTTCTTAAAAGCTGATCATTTAATGATAAGAAAAATTTGACTGGCAAATAGGTATCTTCGATCATAAGCGGTTCCCGATCAGCTATCCGCAATCGACTTAATTTGAAGACTACTTCTCCTAATGAAAGATTCAATTGTTTTGCAATAAATTTGTCCGCTTCAATTTTTTCAAAAGCTAAGATCCGCGTCTCAGCAGTTCTACCTAAACTTTTCATTTGTTCAGTAAAGCTATAGGTTCCTGCTAAATCTGCTACGTTCTTTTTGATATCGGATACAAATGTTCCTTTTCCATGTCTCCGATAAATATAACCTGTATTTTCCAACTCTTTCAAAGCTAATCGAACCGTTGTCCGACTAACTCCGTATTGAGCAGTTAATTCTCGTTCAGAGGGTAATTTATCATGGGGTATCATGTTACTTTCCATCTGATTTTTAAGTAAATCTACCAACTGATGATACAAAGCTTTGTTTTTAAAAGAATTTCCCATAGGTTTCTCCTTCTTTTAAACTGGTTATAACCACAAACTAATGGTAAGATGGTTTTTTTATTTTTGTCAACAAACAATCTGGAAAAAATTCTACAACCGTCTTAAATCATTGATTTAGCAATGATTATTTTATTGAAATAATAAAACTATCCATTTTTAAGAAATTGTTCCTAGCGAAAATAACAGTCATAAGTGCTGAAATCTGATACCAGTTGAAAAAAATAGGAAATAAAAACCTACTAATCTGAGTATCTTTATTTGCTTAAAAAAGTTTTACCGTGACGAATCAAGATTCGCCGTTTGAAATGATAAAAATTTCGTTTAAATACTTTGATAGGCTTGTTTAAACATCCTAGTGGTCCATTTGAGTAATTGTAGCAGAAGGCATTTCGGATCTGTGTCAGAAACTTTCTAAATGTTCGCAAAGTTGTCGTATAGGTTTCGATTTCTCTGGTTAAATAGCCCCCAAATAGTGAATAATGTCTTTTCTATACCGTTTAAATCATAAAAAATGTTGGCGAATTTCGCCAATATCAAAAAATGTAGAGCCTAAAAAAGCTTCTGCTTTCGTATAGATAGTACAACTCTCCATCCAATCTATATATTCTTCCTATCTGTATTTAATCTAGAAAAAAAGAATCAATCCCTTATTCGTTGGGATTGATTCTCTATCCGTCTCTTTTTTAACTTCTGTAGGCAATTTTTGTTTTATACTCTGAATCTTTCAGCTAACCTCAGCTCTCATCAAAGAGCTCCCTTATTCACTTTTTCTGACTAACTAAATTTGTTACAACTGATTCTCTGTATAATTCATTTCGATAAAACTGGCATTATGGTAATTGGCATCTAATTTTCTCTGACATAAGTCAAAAAACTGGCGATTATGGGTGGAAAAGATGATCTGTGTTCCTAGCTTAAATGCAAGGATTCTTAATAGATCAATAAAAGATAATTCATTAAGACTATCTAAGTGTTGGATTGGATCATCCATGAAAATCGTATTCACTTTGTCTGTATTCTCTAGAGCGGTTCCTAGAAAAATACTTAAAGACAATATATTTACTTGGGCAGAACTTAGATATAAAATCGGGGCATCCTCTTCGTCCTCTGTTCGTTTGCACATAATATCCAGTCCTAATTTATCGGGATTTGCTTCATTGATTTTAAAACTAATCTTACGAAAATCAGGGTGAGGTTCGATCATTTGAAAAATCTGATTGACGGTATCTAAGTTAAATGTACTTTTGATTTGCTTTTTGATCTCGGTTAATTTACTGTCTTTTAATTCTTTTAGTTCTTGTACTTTGCTACTTAAGTGGTCATAGATTTTTTTTACTTTTGCTTGTTCGCTTCTTTTCTCTTCGATACCTGTTTCAGAGATAAAATCACTGGTAAGCCCAGATAGTTGACCCAACAGTTGATTTTTTTCATTTAATTTGTAAATAGCTGTAGTCAACTTTTGCTTATTTTTTTCCAATTCTTCTGGTGCAATGATTACTTGGTCAAACAGTTGATAAGATATCTTTTCGATATATTTCCTCCGTACAACGAGCTGCCGAATCTGCTCTGCTTGGATTCGTTGTTCTTCTACTAATTCTGTTTTACTTTTCCCATTTACTTGTTCTAGTCGTTGTTCTTTTTCAGCAATAAGCTTGGTTTCTTGTTCATTGATTTTTTCTAACTCGCGTTTACATTGCCTTTTAAAATCAGAGATAACAAAAATACCAAGCGCTTCATAAAACGCCTGTTCTTGCTGATAATATTGATACTGTTCGTTTCCTTTTAAATCATTTAAGCTTTTTTTCGCTTGTTGATAATGTAATTCGATCGTTTTGAGCGTATGAGTATTCTTGACATTCAGCTGTTCATTTTGATTGATTTTTTCTTTGATATTTTGGTACTCATTCGTTAATTTTACCAATTCCTCCTGTAGTGACTTTACTCTTTTCTGGGTTTCTTCAGCAATTTTTTCACAGTCAATCCCATATTTTTGGCTGTATTCATTTAACTTGTACCAGTGTTTCTCATTGGTTAAATACGCTTCTTCTTGTTGTTTTAATTTTAAGGTTACTTGTAACAGATCTTGGTCAAGTTGGTTGATTTCAGTTTCCTTAATCGTTATTTGTATCTGAATCTGTTGTTTTACTCCAGAAACTACATCAGTTAACCGCCTAGTTGATTCATCGATCATTCCTTCTAAGTGGCTGATTTCCTTCGTCAGTTGCTCAATCGGTAAAAGATCTGCCGTACTAGCTTCAATTTTTTGGATGATATGTTGAAATTCTTGATGATCATGGAGACATAATGGACAGACAGACGAAGACGTATCCGTTACGATAGAATAACCTAATTTTTTCAACTGTTCTAATTGACTGCCCAGATCTTCTAAAGAGGAACGTTCCTTCTTCTTTTGTGCTAAATCAACTTCCAATTTTTTTCTTTCTTGCCAAATGTCATCAAGTTGGCTTGTCTGTTCCAACAAAAATGAATAATCAGGATCTTTTGAATAGTCTTTTTGGCTTAACTGATGATCGTCTAAGTTTAGTAATGAAAACAATTTTGTCAACGTTAGCTTTATCTTACCTAACTTGGCTTCCAACTCTATTTTTTTCTTTTTCTGTTGTTTGATTTCATGATCAAGTAATTGTCTTTTCGCTTTAACATCGGAATAACTGTTTAATTCTTTGATTTCTGTTAATTGATTCGTCCGCAACGCTCGTTTATTTTGACACTCACTTAATGTTACTTCTTGCTCTTGATGCTCCTTTTGTAAAGTAATCAATGCTTGTTCACATTTTTTTCGTTGATTGATCCATTCATTGATTTCTCTATTACTGTTTTGTTCAGCCATTTCTTGTGCCTGAAAATCTGCTTCATGATTGATAAGAAAGTTACAACGCTTGAGATGGTTGATCAAGTCTATTTTTTCGTCAAACAGTGCTTTCTTTTTTTCTTCGATTGTCTCAATTTCTGTCAAATGGGCTAACTTTTCGTTGACATCAGCAACCTGCTTTTCAGACCATTCGATCTGCTGCGGTATTTGTCGATACTCTTGGGTCATTGTGATTAAATTTTCTAGCTGTTGTCGCTCCTCTTCAAACTGGTTCAATTTTATTTGATTATTGCTTTTTAATTTGTTCGATTCGATATACAATTCTTGTAAACCTAATTGATTCTTTAACAATGGATCTTTTTTACTATTCTTTCCGTTTAACTTGGCATAATTTTCTTTCAGCCGGTTGATTGTTTGCCATATTTTTGCATTACTTTCGAGTTTTTCAATCTCTTTTGTTAGCTGATTCATTTTAGTTTCTTGTTGTCCTAATACTTTATTCATTTCATTGACGAATAAGACTAGATTTTTATAATCCTCAGATACATTTTCTTTGTCCCAAAAATTACTTAAAGCATCATATCTTCCTTCGGCACTCTGTGATCGCAAAAAAGCATCGATTTGATTGTGTGTCAATAAATTTTTTTGTCGTAAAATCTTTAATTCTTTCGCTGTTAAATCAACCGTTTTTTTGATCTTATTCCCTTCAACGTAATCCGTTGTTTGCTTTCCATTTAACCTTTTCGTCGTTAATGCATAAAAACTGCCATCATCAAATGCTAGTTCCACACTGCCCACTTCGGCTGAGGAATATTTGTTCTTTAAAATATACTTTCGCTCTTGGGAGGCGATATCACGGACATTTTTATTTTCATTCAGTCGACTGATTTCGCCAGTCAAGCTCCATTCGATGGCATCAAAAAAAGAGGTTTTTCCGGTTCCATTTGGCGCATACAAAACAATCAAATTTGATATTTCATTAAAAACAGGATTCACACAATCAAAATATTTTTGCCTTTCAAATGCTCGAAACGAATCAATTTTTATCCCTTTCAATTTAAGACTCATCGGTTCCTTCCTTTACGTTAAGATTTGACAGCTCATGTTTTATATACTCTTGTATTCGTGCTTTTTTCTCTTTTTTAGCCATCGTTTTTAATTCTGCTAACAAATGGATGATTTTCTCATCATTTTGCCGCTCATTCTTAGCCAGTTTCTTTAATGGTTTTGTCTGTTCCAGATTCAATAATAATCTTTCTTGAATTTTATTTTTTTGTGCTTCTTTTTGTGCTTCTTTTTGCGCATCATTAGTACCAGATTCTCGAAAATTATCCACGATCACCTTTCTGGTTGCATACTTATCTTGTTCAATACTGGCTTTGATTGGCTTCGCTACTTTGGCTTTGACAAAAAGAAAAAAATAAATATTCCATCGTTCAATCTTCCTTTTTAATTGACTTTGAAAACTGTAGGCAATCTGATCGTTGATTTCTTCATAGTTGGCTAATAACTCATCTTGATTATCAAATACATAACAAAAAAAATGGAGTCGATACTTTTTGTTTGCTTGTTGGTACGTGTAACAGGTCAATCCCGTCGTTTTTTCTATTATTTCATACGTAGTGATTTCTTTTAATATCTCTACCATTGTTATCTACCTCCATTAGTTTGCAATTTCTTCAAACAAACGAGTTAACTCCTCTGGAAACCTCTGAGAAAACTCAACGGCTGTTAACCCTTTTGTGTCGTGTAAAATCTGATCAATTTCATTTTCGATATAATCGATATGAACAATAGGAAATAATTTTTTTTCATTGGGATTATCAATCGTTAACCGATCAGAAACTTCTGGATGATCGATGTTCACGACGATTCCCTCAATTTGTTCTCGCTTGGCAATACTCCCACCCCGAAATTTTCTCCTTTGATTAGTTACAAACAAAACATCTTGTTTATCTAGCTTGTCATAAAGTGTACTTCTAAATAAACTCCCAATGAAACGGTCAAGTGTTAGATGATTTGTAAATAATACATGGATACCAGCTCTTTCCTTTTCCTGAGTGAGTAATTTGAAACAATCATCAATCTCAAAAGCAATACTTGTTTGTAATAACTTGTAAAGCAAGATCTCCAGCCAAGCGATCCACAAGAATTTATTGGTATAATCCTCATTTTTCTGAGAAGGAAGAAACAGGTAATCACTTAACCGATTATGGATCAATTTAGGTGTTATGTCGGAAAAACATTCACGATAACATTTTTCAATCAGAAAAATCAGCTTATTTTCTTGTCCACCTACTTCTCGTAATTCATTTATGATAGATGTCAAATATTCACTAAAATCATTCAAGCAACGAGGTACCAGCATGATATCAAACTCTTCTAAAAAGAAAGCAACAATATGTGCGATATGAATCCCTTCAACAATTCCTTGTTGCCCCGCTGACTGAAGTTTCGTAATAATCCCAGTCAAATAACACTTACCTTCTCTTTCGACGTACACTCCTGATCCTGAGCAACCTCGTATGTTCTCATACTCCGTGTTGTTAGACGATCCTATTTCATTGTCCAGTACCAATTTAAAAATATCTGGCTTACTGATTTGAGTTGCCTTTCCTCGATAAGGAGTTCCACCGTCTTCTTTCATACACTCTGGATAACCATAAAATACGATTTCTTGCTTATTTTCTGGTTCCATTATAAGCAGTTCAGGATAACCTTTTTTTACCTTCACTTTGATAATCGCTAAATCTAGACTATCTGAGCATCTTGGTGGTTCTAAGATTTCTAGTTCAGATTGGGTATAATCAAATAGTTTGAAGTCATTAATTGTTTCCCCAACCACACAATGTTTTGCGGTGATCACAAAACCCGTTTCACAATCCTGCTGATACAATAAACCTGAACCATAAGTATTGGTTCCTCTAATATTCACTGATAACTCTTCAAAATCATTCATATGTCAATCGTTAGTACCCTCTCATTCATTTTTTTCTTAATCAATTGAATCCCGTATTTTTTTATTTCTTCATTTGTAAATGACCCCTCACTCGCATCAGAATAATTAAAATAAAAATTCGTTGGTCGTTTTTTTGTGTAGTTGTGGTAAACAATCCTTGATAAGGCTTCTTTGTGTGGAAAACCATGACGATTCCCCTTATTTGAACTAATCAAATAATTTTCACATTCAATCTGTTTTAATAAATCGTCACTAGTATTCGCTTTACTCCCATGATGAGCCACTTTTACCAAGTCAAAATGCAGCTCTTTTTCCCCATACAGTTCTTTTAACTTCGCAGTGACAGTACTTGGATGAGCATCTGCTAGCATCAACAGTCGTTTGCCTTCATACTCCAATATAAAGCTAATACTGCTCCCATTTGCGACAGCGCGATCTTCTTGGAAAGCTTTTTTGATCAGTTCTTCTACGCTTCCCTGATGATTGACATTACGACCACTGATCAGTTGATCCCTGGTTTCTTTTTGAATTGCCTTTTCCCAATCTGTATATAATTTTCTTAGACTTGCTTCATCAGGTGTCAAAATCGTCATTTTTGCCCCATTGAGTAATTTGGGCTGACAAGAATTGTCAATAACTGTCATCTTTTCAATCTTCAAATCCTCCAAATACCGATCGAAAGACTCCCCTTGTTTAAAACTAATCTCTGACTTTTCTTGAACGATCTCCAGTTGATCATCATAAACAACCTTTGTATCAAACTTTTGCGATAACAGCTTTCTAGAATTAAAAAACACTCGTTTAATACATGACTTGTCAAAACTCGACTGAGAAAACAAACTCAAAAATCCCCGAATATGATCGGCATCAATATGTGTCAAAACCAGTAAGTCAATGCACTCGCCTTTCTGGCTAATTGTTGCAATTTCCTCTTTCAACTGCCTAACAACTTGTTGTCCTTGACCTCCATCGACAAACAGATTCGTCCGTTGATCTTCTTCTCCATACTGAACAATCAAACAATCGCCATCATAAGCAGGTAAAGCTTTCACTGTAATCATTTCTCTTTCATTGCAGTCCTGTCCCTGCAATCTCCTCCTTCTTCTGCTTTCTTTTCGCTGATCTTGTTATTCTTTACTAACCAAAATCACACACAATAAACTTCTATTCATTTGTTATTGGCGCTGGAATTTAGCTGACAAGAAGAGCTTTCAGTCCATTAGTTAATTGCGCGAAATACACTCTTTTCTTTCTTATCTTACTCCCCATAACATTGTTATTGTAAATAAATTTTGATTTTTAAACGCCAATCATTCTCATAACCAGAAATAATTGCTTGATTCATAACTTGCCAAATAATTGAGAAGGCGACCAAAAAATATCGCAAGCAAAAAAAGCCAGCAAGACCGTTTTAAGGCTTGCTGACTTCAATTCTTGATTGTTAAAATTTAGCACTATACAGACAAATGAAGCTCAAATGATCACTCAATTCCCAAAAAATACTGACTCTCACTGGTTCTTGAGTTCAATTACCATTGCTTTAATTCTATCTCTTGTTTTTCTAAAAGCTGATGCTATTTCTGCTTCGGTTCCAACTGCTTGTGCGGGGTCTGTTAAATCCCAATGAATGTGCTGAACACCTACAGGAATCGTCGGACATTTATCTTTTGCATCTCCACAAAGCGTAATAATCAAGTCTGCTTGTGTAAAATAATCCTGATCGATCAAATCAGACGTTTGGTTTGAAATATCAATTCCATCCTCAGCCATAACCTGAACCGCTCGTGGATTCAGTCCATGAGTTTCAATACCTGCGCTTTTAATTTCCACATCCGAGGCAGATAATAATTGACGTGCATATCCTTCCGCCATTTGGCTACGACAAGAATTTCCCGTACATAAAAAATAAATTTTTTTCATTTTTATTTCTCCTCCTGGATATGAGCATTCAATATAGCTCGGTCATTATTTTATTCTCTAACTAAAAGCAAGCATACAGGAATTTTTGTAGGAAAGCATCAAAAAAGAGTGAAATGATTGAAAAGTTACGTCATCAATTATCAGTTTGGTATGTTTTGGCCATCAGTTCTGATCTTCTTTTTACCTGATAAATAATAAATGTCATTATCCATGGATCGCCTAAAATTGAAGAAAATTCATCATATTCGATGTCATGAATCGCTTCCTAAAAGGATTTTTTACTAACGAATGCTAAATGAACGCTTTGTTTTAAACGGCAGTTTGACGAACCTTATTCTATTGAGAGAAGCTAGAATAACCGTAGCTATTAGCACCCCACCCATAATTTCACTACATTTGGTTTTATACTAAAAAAATGAAATAAATTGATTGATTGAACACATTGAAACCTAAACTTGTTCCTTTAAACTTAAATTGTAAGCGAAGATCGTTTACATAAATTATATTAAAGGGAGGAATACCATGAAAAAAAAATTACCATTAGTCAGCCTATTGTTTGGTTTCATTGCTTTAGTGTTTTTCTTACCACTAACCAAAACACATGCTGATGTCACCGTAACAAACGATTGTACAGATCCGTCACATTCATTTACAGCTTCCATTAACGCAGATAATGGAAAAGATGTCTCGTCAGACTACTACAAAGTAACAGTTGGACAAACAGAATCTTGGCGCAGAAATGATCCTAGAGGCCATATTTTAGCCATTGTTTATTTAGAACAACTTAGGACCTACTATACTCCAACTAACGCCGCCTACTCTTTTAAAGATGGAAAACTTTATTCCCAAGGTAGCACAACAGAAATCACTCCGTTAAAAGTTGAAACAAATTCGCTTGTTACGCGAAGTATGAACGTTAACATGATTAATCTTTCCACAAGTCTTACAACAGTATCGTTAAGTAAATGGAAAAGTGGCGGATCGACAGACTACTTTACGCTAAACCACCTTGATAGTGAAACTTGGAGCAGAAATGATGATCCAAGAGGCTTTTTAGTTTCAGTCCTATATAATAGCGGATTCTCAAAAGAATACATATATTATTTACCTAGCATACAATACCTAGGCTACAAAAATTTTCTGACAATCAGAAAAGATGCTATCTATGATTGGGATGAAACACAGAAATTAAAAGTAGTTAATGTGATTGACTACTAAGCATGAAGAACCATTAAAGCGATCAAATAATAACTAATGATGAGCCTAGGGAGAAAAGATGCCCTAGGCTTTTTCATTAAGTACAAAAATAAATAACTAGTGTTTTTGAAGTTAATCTTCACACAATAGAAATACCGTCGTATAAAGTATAAAAAACGTTTATAAAGGCAATCCGCTTATTCACTCATCTTACAGTACTTTTTCCAACCTCTTGCTAAATTTCAGTCAGCTCCTCCGATATTCAAGAACTGATCGATATCCCAAAGAAAATTCCACTATACTTGACTCTAAAATAAAAAAAATGAATAAAATAGTAAATTAGAATCATTGAAAAATAGTCTGCATCCTTTAGACTTAAATTGTAAGCGAAAACGTTTACGACTATATTATATTAACAGGAGGAATATCATGAAAAAAAAATCATCACTGGTCAGTTTATTAATAGGAATGGTCGCTTTAGCCATCTTTTTAATCCCGACCAAAGCAGCACATGCTGACATCACTGTAACAAACGATTGTACGGACTTTTCAAGTATTCAGGTTTCAGTTAGTGCAAATTCTACAGGAAAGGGTAACACCGACTACTTCAATATCACACCTGGTCAATCAGACTCTTGGAGTAGACTTTCTCGTAGTGGATTTATCTTGGCGATTGTCCATAACGGAATGCTTAGAACCTATTATACGCCAACAAGTGCTTCTTACTCTTATAAAGATGGTAGCCTTTATCAACGAAACAGCTCAACTGAAATCACACCACTGAAAAAAGTAGTCTACTCTGATACAAAAGGAACTAAAATTGTAAATATGGTCAATCTCTCTGATGGAACTGTTCAGGTTGCATTAAGCAAATGGAAAACTGGTGGATATGCAGATTACTTTGAACTTGCTCGTCCAGCTGTAGAGAGCTGGAGCAGAAACAATGATCCAAGAGGCTTTTTAGTTTCAATGAAAGCCAAAAGTGAAATGAATGAATACATATATTATTTACCTAGCATTGAATATATCGGTGGAAATTATTTAACTATTAAAAACCAAGCAATCCTTGATTGGGATGAAAGAACTCCATTAAAACTTGTAAATGTTATTAAATATTAATTTATAAGCAAATAAACCAAAAGAGACTGGGCCAAAAAATTGACGGCTCTATAATTTATGGGATTGAAGAATCAAAATTGATTCTTCAGCCCCATTTTCATTTTTGCTATTAAAAAACATATCGTTCTCTAGTATGATTAAATCACCATAACCTAACCAACTGAGAGAACGATATGCTCTATGAATGATTCTATCAAAAAGATGGCGAGATTAATAGATAAAATATAGAAAAATTAAAATAACAAAAAATGAGACAGAATGAGCTTCACTCTGACCCAAATTGGATTTTACACAACTTATCAGTCCTTATTGACAAAGAGCCCTTAAAAATACAAATAAAAAAAAGCCCGAAACGCTTTAATATCAACGTTTCGAGCAATGAATTAGTTGTTATCCAACAGACCCTTCCATCTCATAACTGATCAAACGGTTGAGTTCGACTGCGTATTCCATTGGGAGTTCTTTGGTGAATGGTTCGACGAAGCCCATGACGATCATTTCGGTGGCTTCGGATTCGGTTAGGCCTCGGCTCATAAGATAATAGAGTTGTTCTTCTGAGATTTTTGAGACTTTGGCTTCGTGTTCCAAAGAGACTTGGCTGTTGTGGATCTCGTTGAATGGGATCGTATCGGATTTGGAGTATTCGTCCATGATGATCGTGTCGCATTCAATGTGAGAGATGGAACCGGCGCTGTTTTTAGCGAAGGTTACTTGTCCTCGATAATTGACTTCGCCACCGTCTTTTGAGATGGATTTGGAGACGATGGAGCTTGAAGTGTTTGGTGCGTTATGGATCATTTTCGCCCCAGTATCTTGGATTTGGTTTGCGCCAGCAAATGCGATGGAAAGCATCGTGCCACGCGCACCTTTGCCGTCTAGATAAACACTTGGATATTTCATCGTTGTTTTAGCTCCTAGGTTGCCGTCGATCCATTCGACTGTGGCACCTTCGTAAGCTTTGGCTCTTTTGGTTACTAAGTTATAGACATTGTCTGACCAGTTTTGAATCGTGGTATAGCGACAATAGGCGTCTTTTCGGGTGAAGATTTCAACGATTGCTGCATGAAGACTGTTACTTGAATACGTTGGTGCTGTACAGCCTTCGACATAATGGATGCTGGCTCCTTCGTCAACGATGATCAATGTTCGTTCAAATTGTCCGGTATTTTCGGCATTGATCCTAAAGTATGTTTGTAATGGAACGTCGACTTTTACCCCTTTAGGTACATAAATAAATGTTCCTCCTGACCAAACAGCTGAATTTAAAGCAGCAAGTTTGTTGTCAGTGGGTGGGACTAATTTGGAAAAGTATTCTTTGAATAACTCAGGATATTCTTTCAATGCAGAATCAGTATCGGTGAAGACGATCCCTAATTTTTCAAATTCATCTTTCATGTTGTGGTAAACGACTTCTGATTCATATTGAGCAGAAGCACCTGCGAGGTATGCTCGTTCTGCTTCAGGAATCCCGATTTTTTCAAAGGTTTCTTTGATTTTATCAGGTACATCTTCCCAATCTCGGGCGGGTTTATCACTTGGTTTTTGGTAATATTTTATGGCATTGAAGTCGATGTCTGACAGGTCTGGTCCCCACTTTTGCATGGGCATTTTATTGAATGTTTCTAAGGATTTCAAACGAAATTCTAACATCCATTCAGGTTCACCTTTGATTCGAGACATTTCTCGAACGACTTCTTCAGTTAAGCCTTCTCCGGTACTGAAAACTGGTTCCACATCATCGTGAAAACCAAATTTATATTCTTCTAATTCTGGTACACCCATGTTCTCACTCCTCTTCCTGATGCACATGATGGAAGGTTGCAGTGCCGTTTTCTTCCATTGCTTTTTCTAAGGCTTTCCAGCCTAATGTGGCACATTTGATTCTTGCGGGAAATTTGGCTACGCCACTGAGCATTGCTGCATCGCCTAATTGGTCGATGGCTTTGACTTCTTTTCCTTGGACTAATTGCGAGAAATCAGTGATCAATTGTTTTGCTTCTTCAACAGATTTTCCCATGACAGCATCGGTCATCATGGATGCACTGGCTGTACTAATGGAACAACCGTTACCGTTGAATGCGATATTCTTGATGATTCCTTCTTTGACTTCGACTTGTAATTCGATGACATCGCCACAGGTCGGATTATTCAATTCGATTCGACTGGTTGATTCAGTCAATGTACCTCGATGATGAGGATGCGAAGAATGATCAAGTATGACCTGACGATAAAGATTATCTAGTTTAGAGAGTGCCATGTTGGAAAAACTCCTTCGTTGCAAGAATTGCTTCGACTAAACGATCTGCATCTTGTTTCGTATTATAAAAATAAAAGCTTGCTCGTGCGGTCGCTGAGACTTCTAAATAGTTCAATAAAGGTTGGGCACAATGATGACCTGCACGAACAGCGACACCTTCCATATCTAAAGCAGTAGCTACATCATGAGGATGTAAGCCATCTAGATTAAAGGCGATGACCCCTGTGCGAGTAGCGGGATCTTGTGGACCATAAATGGTCAACCCATCGATTTGTTGTAGTTTAGGTAAGACATAGGCAATTAATTCTTTTTCATGATCATGGATATTGTCCAACCCAACGTTTTCGAGATAGTCAATCGCTTGACCTAGTGCGATGGCTCCAGCGATATTAGGTGTGCCGGCTTCGAATTTCCATGGAAGTTCTTTCCAAGTACTATCGTACAAGTCGACAAAGTCGATCATTTCGCCACCAAATTCGACTGGTTCCATTTGTTCTAACCATTTTCGTTTGCCATATAAGACTCCGATCCCAGTCGGTCCACACATTTTGTGTCCGCTAAACGCAAAGAAATCACAGTCTAATTCTTGGACGTTGATTGGCATATGGGGAGCGGATTGTGCGCCATCTACAACTAGTACCCCACCTTGCTCATGGACAAGTTTTCCTAGTTCTTTGACGGGATTGATCACACCTAAGACATTTGAAACATGAGCAATCGATACGATTTTTGTTTTGTTAGTGATCAATTGTTTTGCTTGTGCCATGTCTAAAAATCCGTCGGTAGTCAAGTCAATATATTTTAATGTTGCTCCTGTCTTTTTGGCTAATTGTTGCCAAGGAATGACATTGGAATGGTGTTCCATGTAAGAAATTAAGATTTCATCCCCTGCTTGCAGAAACTGTTCACCAAAGCTGCGAGCGACCCAGTTCAAACTCGTGGTGGTGCCACGAGTAAATAGGATTTCAGCAGTTTCAGCTGCATGGATAAACTTTCTGACCTTTTCCCGAGCGCCTTCATAGGCAAATGTTGCTCGTTCGGCTAAGGTGTGGACTCCTCGATGCACATTGGCATTATCTTGTTCGTAGTATTTTTTTATTGCTTCAATTACTGCTATTGGCTTTTGCGTAGTGGCTGCATTGTCTAAATAAACGAGCGGTTCATCATTGACTTCTTGAAATAATATTGGAAAATCTTCGCGAATGATTTCTTTCAGAATCATACATTCAACTTCCCTTCAATAACCTCCACTAACTCTTTTCGGACTGCTTCTACTGGAATTGCTGTTAACACAGAGCCAAGGAAGCCTCGAATAACCAATCGTTCTGCTTCTTCTTTATGAAGACCACGGCTCATCAAATAATACATTTCTTCAGGATCGACCCGACCAACACTGGCAGCATGTCCTGCAGTGACTTCATTTTCATCAATGAGTAAGATCGGATTGGCATCTCCTCTTGCTTTATCTGAAAGCATCAATACTCGACTTTCTTGTTGGGCATCGGCTCCTTTTGCGCCTTTTAAGATATGTCCGATCCCGTTGAAAGTCAACGTTCCTTTTTCTCGGATCACACCATGTTGTAAGATATGTCCGATCGTATGAGGCGCTTTGTTCGTGACACGCGTATCAATTCCTTGGATTTGTTTTCCTGAGCTAATGGCAACGATTTTCACTTCTGCATGGGCGCCTTCGTCAACTAAATCAGAATCAAAATCAGCAATTACATGTCCATCATTCATCACGCCGATTGCCCAATCTACAGAAGCATCACGTAAAATATGACCTCGACGATTGATATAAGAAGTGATATTTTCTCCTAATTGATCGACAGCTGAATATTTGATTTTTGCTCCAGCTTTAGCGATTACTTCGACAATGATATTACCAGAAGCTTTTTGGATTTTCTCTTTAGTCGTTTGGAATCGTTCCAAGTAAGAGAACTCACTATGTTCCTCTGCGACGATCAAGACATGTTTAAAGAAATGCTGTGCTAATTTGCCATCTTGGATGAATAAGCTCTCAATTGGCTCATTGATCACGACATTTTTAGGAACATATAAAAACACTCCGCTGTTCATGAAAGCAGCATGTAAAGCGGTCAATTGATCTTCATCCATTTTCACTGCTTTTTCCATATAGTATGGTTTGATTAAATCTGGATGCTCTTGGAGCGCTGTGAAGATATCTGTAAAGATCACGCCTTTTTCCATGAGTTCCACTGGTAATTGTTCAAAGATCGTATTTGTTCCTTCCTGCACCAACACAGGGTTATCTTTCATTACGTCAAACCCAGCTACATTTCCTGTCTCACTAAAGTGGTCTGTGAACTCATGGATATCGAATAATGGCCAGCGATGGAATTTTACACGATCGATCTGAGGAAGTGGTAATTGATTGGCTTTTTCTAACGCTGCTTGACGTAATTGGGTCATCCATTCAGGTTCCCCTTTGCTTAAAGAAAAATTGGTAACTGCGTCAAGTTGGTCGAGCCAGTTCGTTTCTTTCATTTTCCGCTCCTCCTTACGCTTCTTCTTTATAGTCGATTCCTAGTTCTTTGCTGATACCAGCATACCCTTCTGCTTCAAGTCGTTTCGCTAGATCTGCATTCCCAGTCATCACGACACGTCCTTCCATCATGATGTGGACGACATCCGGAGTGATATAATTCAATAATCGTTGGTAGTGGGTGATGATCAATGCGCCAAAGTTTTCGCTACGCATTTCATTGACCCCTTTTGCTACGACTTTCAATGCATCGATATCTAATCCAGAATCAATTTCATCTAAAATGGCAAAAGTTGGTTCTAACATCAATAATTGTAAGATTTCATTTCGTTTCTTTTCGCCACCAGAAAAGCCTTCATTCAAGTAACGTTCGGCCATTTCTTCTGGCATATTTAACAGCGCCATTTTTTCATCTAATTTTTTCAAGAAAGTCAAAACAGACATTTTATCGTCTTCATCACGTTTGGCATTGATCGCTGCACGCATAAATTCTGCATTCGTGATCCCAGGAATTTCACTTGGGTATTGCATCGCTAAAAATAATCCTAGACGTGCCCGTTCATCGACCTCTAAATCTAAGATATTTTTTCCGTCAAATAGGATCTCGCCTTCAGTGACTTCATAGTTTGGATTCCCCATAATAGCGGCTGACAGCGTCGATTTCCCTGTTCCATTTGGTCCCATAATGGCATGGATCTCGCCTGTTTTCATCGTTAAGTTTACGCCTTTAAGAATTTCTTTCTCTTCAATTGAGACGTGTAAATTTTTTATTTCTAAGACAGACATGCAAATTCCCTCCAGATTCTGTTTCGTTCTCACTTATTTTAGACTAATTGAGAATAGAGCGCAATGTTATAACCCACTAAAATCAAAACTTTTTTCACGAGTTATCATTAAATCAATATTACTAGATAATAATATTTATAAAGAAACTTCTGTTTTTAGCATTCATTGATCACTGGTTATGTTGATTTGTTTTATGTAAAACGATAGGTGAACGTTGGTTTGCAGAATGATGTAGTACGCATCTCTTGATTACCGCTTACCTGTTCTTAATAAATTCTTCTTGAAAAATGCCATAATAAAGAGAGTTCTCTATTGGTTAGATAGCTAATTTATTCACTATTCACTCTGCAAAAAAACATCAAAGCTAGTAAAATCAACTAACTTTGATGTTTTTGACGACTTGATTATTTTTTAGATGAACATTTGATTTTGTTCAACTCTATTTTTTGAAGTGCTTATTTGGCATCAGCTGCGACAGGTTTGACTGAACCGCCCCATTTGTCTTCGATCCATTTTTGAACGTCTTCACGGTGTAAGACTTCAAGTAATTTTTTGATTTTTTCGCTATTTTCATCACCTTTACGTGTGGCAATGATATTCACATATGGTGAGTTGTCTTCTTCTAATAAGACAGAATCTTTCAATGGATTCAAACCAGCACCATAAGCAAAGTTTGCATTGATCGCTACTAAGTCACCTTCATCATTTTGATAAGTAGAAGCTAACAAAGAAGGATCAATCGAATGATTGAATTTTAAGTTTTTAGGGTTTTCAGCGATGTCATCAAACGTAGCTGTTTCTAGATCTACGCCATCTTTTACCTTAACTAAGCCAGCATTTTGTAAAATAGTGATGATTCGTCCCCAGTCAGATTCTGAATTTGAAGTAATCACTGTTGCGCCGTCTTTTAAATCAGCAATGTCTTTGATTTTCTTTGAGTACAAGCCCATTGGTTCAATATGGACAGCACCCGCATTGACAAAATCATAGCCTTTTTCTTTGATTTCTTTATTTAGATAAGGAATATGTTGAAAATAATTGGCATCGATATCGCCTTCTGCTAAAGATTGATTTGGTAAAATGTAGTCATCGAATTTCACGATCTCTAAATTAATGCCTTCGTCTTTCAATAGCGGTTGGACGTGTTCCAAGATTTCTGCATGAGGTGTTGGTGATGCGCCTACTTTTAAAGTTGTATCGTCACTTTTTGATGAAGCACCTTTACTATCGCTATTATTGCCACAAGCTGCTAACCCTACAGTCAGCAAGACCGCTGCTGCAAATCCAATAATTTTCTTTTTCATATCCTTTATCCTCCTATTTCTTCTTATCTTTTATCTGTTTTCTTTGTTAAAAAGTCCCCGATTCCTTGAACAATAAATACAATGACTAGTATCACTAACGTTGCCACAAATGTCACGGTCAGATTACCACGTTGGTAACCTTCTTGCCAAGCAAGACCTCCCAAACCACCAGCTCCGATCGCACCCGCCATCGCAGTAAAGCCGATCATCGAAATGGTAGTAACTGTCAATCCGGAGATCAGTGCAGGCACGCTTTCTGGTATCAAGACTTTCCAAATGATTTCCCAGTAGCTGGCACCCATCGCATCCGCCGCTTCTAAAACTCCAGGACTAACTTCACGAAAAGCAATTTCAACTAGACGAGCATAAAATGGGGCAGCTGAAAGTACCAAGGCAGGAATAGCAGCTTGCGCCCCTAGCATGGTTCCGACGATTGCTTTCGTGAAAGGAATGATCAAGACCATCAAGATCATAAATGGCGTAGATCGAAAGATATTACTAATAATCGAAACAATGCCATAAATGATTCGTGCATAAGGTTTATTTTTTCGTCCAATCGAATACAGGATCAAACCTAGTACCAAACCAATGATGGTCACTAATACCATGGACACCAACGTCATATAAAGCGTATCGATGAATGCTTGTTTCATCGTTTCCATGTTGATTTGACTAAAATCTAAATACGTTTCTGCAAAGCTTTTATCCACGGTGGATCACCTCCACTCCAACACCTTGTTCTTTAATAAACCGCTCTGCTTGATCCAATTCGTTCTCTGACCCAGTCATCAATGTCGTTAAGGAACCAAAAGAACCTTCTGCTGTTTGTTTGATTTTACCGTAAACGACATTGATGTCGACGTTATACTGACGAATGGCTTGAGAGATGACTGGCTCGTTAGCATTTTTTTCGTTGAACACTAATGTCACTAATCGACCTTTTGGATTTTCTTTGATCAATTCAGCCAATAATTCTTTTGAGTCTGCTTCTGGTTCGATATCTTGTTGCACGAAACGTTTTGTTACTTCTTGTTTTGGATTTTTGAAGACTGTCAAAACATCGCCTTCTTCCACAACTTTTCCTCGTTCCATCACAGCTACCTTGTTACAGATTTTACGAATCACGTTCATTTCGTGCGTGATCAATACGATCGTTAAATGTAATTTCTTATTGATAGCTAATAAAAGATCCAATACTTCTTCAGTGGTTTGTGGATCTAGCGCACTGGTTGCTTCGTCACAAAGTAAGATCTCGGGATCGTTTGCTAACGCTCGTGCTATCCCAACTCTTTGTTTTTGTCCTCCTGAAAGCTGAGAAGGATAGGCATTTCCTCTACCTTCTAACCCGACTAATCCAAGTAATTCTTCTGCCCGTTCTTTACGTTGGGCTTTAGGTACGCCTGCTAATTCTAATGGTAGTTGGATATTTTCTAAAACTGTCCGTGACCATAACAAATTGAAATGTTGGAAAATCATACCGATTTTTTTACGAAATGTTCTCAGTTCTTTATTTTTTAGTTTGGTAATCTCTTGGTCATTCACAACAACCGTTCCGCTAGTAGGTAGCTCTAATCCATTCAATAAACGGACAAGTGTACTTTTACCTGCTCCAGAATAGCCAACGATGCCGTAAATATCACCCTTTTCAACAGTTAATGAAACATCATTTACCGCTTGGATCGTTCCATTTCTGCCACCAAATGTTTTCTCAACATTGGTTAATTGGATCAATGACATATCGCTCACATCTTTCTTTTATTTTTTACATGGAGATCAAGTAGGAAACAAAAAAGCTTCCGCCCCCTTGCTTTAGCAAAAGGACGAAAGCTGAAACTTCCGTGTTACCACCTTGATTTGCTGCTATCTCACAATAACAACCTTTACCAGTACTTGGGTCATCGTTCTTTCATCATAATCATGCCCGTATACCGTTGTGCTGTAACGGGCACCCCCGTAGTAAGTTTGCAAGGCTCACCTACTCTGCTCTAAGACCATCTTCCATCTCATTTCCGTTACCCTTTTTCAGCAATCAGGGCTCTCTTTGAACGTCTGTGACATGTACTCTTCTTTTCAAAGCTTTATTTATGATTGTTCTGATTATAGCAGTTGGAAAATAACGTGTCAACATTTTACCGGTTACTTCTTTAAAATTTTCTGAAAATTGCTAACTCTTATAATTTCTCAAATTCTGTTGGATCGACTTCTTTAAAGCTTAAAAGCCAAGCATTCATTTCATCTTGATCATTTAAGACATTGATATCTTCATTGATTTTTTCATTCACGGAAGAAACCGTACCGCTTAACGGGCTAGCAAATTCACTGACCGCTTTTTCAGCTTCCACTTCGATCAAAGGCTCCCCGATTTGATAAGACTGACCAGCTTTTGGCAAATTGGCAAATGTGATATCACCTAATTCTTTTTGTGCTTCATTAGTTAAACCGACACAATATTCTTTCCCATTAAATAAGATCCAAAGGTTATCTTTTTTCTTCAAGTGTTTCCCAGCCATTTTATATCAATACTCCTTCGTATATTTTTTCATTAAAACCGATTGCGACGAGTTGTTTGCCTTTGACGATCAGGGGACGTTTGATCAACATCCCATCACTTGAAAGAATGCGACTAGCTTCATTGATCGAAAAATCAGCCACTTGGTCTTTTAGCCCCATTTCCCGATACTTCATGCCACTAGTATTGAACAG
Organism: Enterococcus sp. AZ077; assembly: GCF_051714965.1. Classification (NCBI taxonomy): domain Bacteria; kingdom Bacillati; phylum Bacillota; class Bacilli; order Lactobacillales; family Enterococcaceae; genus Enterococcus; species Enterococcus sp. AZ077. Next base: position 545,211 of record NZ_JBIOSX010000001.1, on the reverse strand, counting down.
ACGACGTAATGGAATCTCATTATGTTCCAACCAGTCTGTGATCATTTCTTCCGATGGTGGACTAGCAATCATATCAATTACTTGATAATCAACATGATGCGCATCCAACCAAGCTTTCGCTTTTTTGCAAGTGGAACATTTCGGATACCAATAAAAACGATACAACAGTGTTACCTCCTAGAAGTTTTCGCAGGCGCCTCATTTTGATACCTCATGGATAATATCAAACCGATACCGATCATATTTCCAAGGATCGATGATCCACCTTGACTAATGAATGGCAGGGGAATCCCTGTTAATGGTAAGAGTCCAATATTAGCACCAATATTTTCAAATACATGGAACAAGAGCATCATGATCAAGCCGCTGGCGATATAAGCATAAAATTCATTGTTCGTATCAAAGCAGACACGAATCATACGATAAATCAAAATAAAATACAAGAAGATGACGAATGCGCCACCGATAAACCCAAAATTCTCACCAATCACGGTGAAAATCATATCTGATTCACGAACAGGTACATAGATATTACTTACATTAAATCCTTTACCTAATAATCCACCAGTTCCTATTGCAAGCAACCCTTGTGCTGGCTGATAGCTCATCCCAGTCGTGTCATGGAATGGATCAAGCCAAGAATCGATACGAGCAAACTGGTAAGATTTAAACCCGATTTTATATAATAAATCTCTTCCGCCTTCTGTGGTAACTAAAAAGATCGTTCCAGCACCGACAATCACTGCCAAAGCAATTACGGGCACGATAATGCGCCAAGAGATACCAGACATTAAGAAAACTCCACCAAAAATTGCTAAGAATACCAGCATGGTCCCAAAATCATCTTGTGCCATAATCAAGGCTAAAACCGGGAGCGTCACAATCAACATCTTGGCGATCAACCAAAAATCTGATTTGAGCGTTCGTTCCTTCATCTGAGTATTATGTTTTGTCACGATCAGCGCCATCATTAAAATATAAGCAATTTTCATTAACTCTGCTGGCTGAAACGTCAAGGAACCAAAACTAAACCAGTTTTTGGAACCGGTCGACTGGGCGAGGTTGCGGTCATAAAACTTTAACAAGAGTCCCATTACAATTAGACCAAAACCATAGAGATAAGGTGTTAATTTCCAGATCCATTTGGAATTCAAATGCATAATCACGACAATAGCAATTGAGCCCACGATATACCAAATCGCTTGCATCCCAACACCTCTTACTACCGAAGGGTGGTTAGGATCATGACTCAGCGCGACATATAAAGAAAGCAATCCAATCAAACATAATAAGAAGACTGGTAATATGACGCCATAATCAATGCGATTATCACGATTATTATTAGAAGCTTTTATTTTTTTTTCCATGTTTCATCCCTTTTCTTAAAAACCATACTGTTCTATATTATAGCGGTCTAGCGGCATAATTGAAAGCCAAAGCAAATACATTTGGGAAAACTTAAAATTATTCTTATCTAATCATCTGCCTTGCTGCTCTTCAGTCAGACCCATCATCGAGATAACAGATAACGTTCTGACGAATCATTTTTGATAGCGTTCATTATATCTCAAGATCTCTTTACCAATCGCTTGTAAATTCTCTGAAACTAAATTTGTTCGCTGGATCAAATAAAAATTTCGATGATACGCTAATTTCTCGGTTGGTACTTCTGGTGGCACCGCACGTTTTGATAAAATCGAACGTCCTACTCCTTCTTTTAAAAGAGCGGCAATGACTTCGTTGCTTTTTACTAACAACTTTTTCCCATGGATATTTTTTTCTTCAAAATACCGTTGCGTATAATGAAAAACTCCAGAAGTTGTTTCTCGAACTAACCATAACTGACTGTCAGGATCCCCCGCAATCACTAGTTCATCCTCCATCAATGAAAACCTTTGAACACCAGAAGTTTCTAAAGGTTTTTCGATAAAACCAAAGTCAGCCTCGTGTTTTGCTATTTGTTCCAACGCATCATGAGAATTGGCATAGGCAATCACAAAATTAATTTTAGGATATTTCAAAAGCAAATCTTTCAACAATTTTGGTAACAGATAGACGGCAAAAGTGTGAGAAGCAACGATTCGGCAAACTTCTTCTTCATTTTGTTCATCTAGTAATTGTTGTTGTGTTTCTTGCCACTCCTCTAATAAAACTAACGCTCGTTCGTAGAGTAGATCTGCTTGTTTTGTCGGCTTCATTTCTTTCCGACCATTTCGCTCAAAGAGAATCACTCCTAATTCTCTTTCCAGCTGTTTGATTTGATTTGAAACAGCAGGTTGAGATAAGAAAAGTAATTCGGCTGTTCGAGAAAAATTTCTTGTTTCGTATACGACACGAAAAGTTGTTAACAATTTCAGCATGCGATCACTTCCATAATTTTTTTTTATAGTAACTATATCAACTATTTGATTTAAATATATCATGAAATGACTATAATAGTAAATGTAACGCACAATATATGAGATTGAAAAGCAACGAATGTTTCGATCTCGCTCAGACATAAAAAGATCGTTACTTGTATTCTTAATGATCAGTCAGGGCTACCGATTTGTTTATTTCCCAATAAATAGTCATTCATAATTATTTATGCAACCTACTATCAACCTTTCCACCTGACTGATCATTTTGTTCTGAGCTTTAGACAACACACTCATCTTATGAAAAGGAGAATTCAATTAATGAAGAATTTTTTAAAACTTATTCCTGTCCCGATTTGTGGGCTCATTCTAGGTTTAGCTTCGCTAGGTAATCTGTTTAAAGAATATCATTGGATTCATCTAGGGAATATCATTGGTGGGATTAGTATGATTCTCATGATCCTAATGTTTAGCAAATTGTTCCTATTATTTGAACATACGAGACAAACATTACATGATCCAATCATTGCCTCGGTTTCACCGACTTTTACGATGTCATTAATGGTTATTTGTACTTACTTTGTTCCATTTACGCACCTTTTACCAATCGTTCGGATCATCTGGCTTGGCGCTGTCCTTCTACAAGTGATTTTAGTTGTTTACTTTACTTACCATCATGTAATCAAAGCAGACTTATCACTGGAAGTCATTTATCCAAGTTGGTTCATTATTTATGTTGGTTTCGGGGTAATTACAGTAACTGCTGGAAACTTTTTCCCATTCATTGGCCAACTATTCTTTTGGCTATCTCTAGCTTGTTACGTTTTCTTATTGCCAATCATCATCCATCGGGTATTTTTCGTGAAAAACATGGCACATCCTACACTACCATTGATCACGATCGTTGCAGCTCCGGGATCGCTTTGTTTAACTGGCTATTTGAAAAACTTTGCGCAACCTTCCTTTTATTTAGTCGTTGCCTTATTTATCCTTTCGCAAACTTTATATTTTATCGTGCTATCTCTTTTACCACGATTACTTAAACTACATTTTTATCCAAGCTACGCTGCTTTTACCTTTCCACTAGTTATTTCTGCAACTGCTATGTTTTGTGCTGTAAATTACTTTCATTCATTAGGGATCGCTACTGGCTTTTTAACGGTCTTGAAACTGGTTGAATTAGTAATCGCTACTGGAATGGTGCTTTATGTATTAGGTCATTATATCCGCTTCTTGTTCAAAGAGCATGGAAACACAAATAAATATGTCCCTAAAGAAATTTAATTAAGATGTTATTCTTCTGTCTTTTTCAAATTTAGAAAAAGGCAGAAGATTTTTTGCGTTTTTAAACTTTGTCAATCAAAACGAATAGTGCTACTATTATCAAGGATATTCTTGAGTTCAGAGTCGTCGTCCTCTAAATACGAGTACCCGTTTTTCAACTCTGAAACATGCGCACAGATAATGAAAGGAATTTTTAGAACATGAATCTACAAGTAACCATTAATCAATTTAAAAATCAAGGCTCACGAAGAATCTTACCTGGATTACTTCTTGCTTTTTCAGTAGCAGTCATGAGCAAACTTCTCGCATTGTTGCTCCCACAGCTTGGTGCTGCCACGATCGCCATTTTATTAGGGATCTTGTTAGGTAATACTTTTTTCAAACAACCTTCTTTAGCCATTGGAACAAAATTCGCTGAAAGCAAATTATTGGAATGCTCCGTTTTCTTATTGGGAGCAACGGTTACGGCTCAAACGATTGCTCAAATCGGCATCAAAGGGATTGCCTTCGTCTTGTTGCAAATGAGTGTGACGATCGTCGGTGCCTATTGGATCGGCAAAAAATTGTTGTTTAGTGATACAGCTTCCTTGATGATGGCAGGAGGAAATGCTGTTTGCGGTTCTTCGGCTATTGCAGCAATCGCTCCAGTGATCCATGCTGAAGAGGAAGAAAAAGGACAGATCATTACATTAGTGAATTTATTAGGAACGATCATGATGCTTTCTTTACCTTTTCTTGGCTTACACTTATACGGAGATCACTTAATTGAAAAAAGTGCCCTTTTAGGCGGAACACTTCAATCTGTTGGACAAGTAGTCGCTGGCGCCAGTTTGCTTGATGCTTCAGTTGTTCAATTTGCCATGCTCTTTAAAATTTTAAGGATCATGATGTTAGTTGCTGTTGTCTATTTATTTGAAAAATTTATCCAAAAAAAGACAGCTTCTGCTGAAACGATTTCGTCTGACAGTCCCAAGAAAAGAAGATTCCCATTACCATGGTATGTTTTAGGCTTTTTAGTTTTCTGCTTGCTCAACAGCCTATTTACGCTCCCAACTTTTATCGACAAAGGGGCTCACTTTATTAGTAATTGGTTTGAAATCACTGCTTTAGCCGCAATTGGTTTACGTTTAGATTTCGCTAAATTCATGAAAGAAGGACCTCGATTCTTATCTTATGGTCTAGCAGTTGGTTTACTGCAAACTGTTGCTGCGCTGCTATTCATTTGGTTAACAACACTATAACTACCGGATGCCACTGGTATAAGCGATCTGCCTTTGTTGGCTTCATAAAATCCCCAGACTTAAAACCACCCCTTCGCCCCAAAATAGTCATTTCTATTTCAGGGCGAAGGGGTGGTTTTTAGTTCAATGATTCCAGTTCTTTTTATTCAGATAGTGCTTTTTCTAATACAAGTAGTTGACGTTTGATCAACAAGCCAGCTTCCGAATTTCCCATATAACCGGTTAATTGACCGTTTTGTCCAATCACTCGATGACATGGAATCACGATTGGTAATGGATTCATGCGATTCGCTTGTCCGATTGCTCGGACCGCTTTGGGATGATCAATGGTTTCTGCTATTTTTTTATATGTGCGTATTTCTCCATAAGGAATCTCTTGCAATGCTTGCCAAACCTTTTGTTGAAAAATCGTGCCTGTGTTTATTGATAACGGAAGTTGAAAGTCCTGCCGGTTGCCCTCAAAGTACTCAGCCAATTGACGTTCTGTTTCAAGTAGGATTTCTTGTTTCTTTCCTTGATCCTGTGCACCATTTACCGCCATTTCTTCAATCGGATGAAACGAAACCTTCGTCAACCCATTCTGATCTGCATCTAACCATAGTTCTCCAATTGGCGTATTTATTTTCATTTTCATCGTCTAATCCTGAATGAACTAGACTTGCCCTCCTCTACCGTTCTACTATTTTATTTATCTTGTATTATTTTAGCTAAAAATGCAATTTAAAGTTTTATTAAGTGTCAGCTTAATGATAAACTAAAAATGATGATTACTTAAGTAACAGAAAATACAGTTTATTTACTATTCTGTTTGAACAAATAATATTTGCTTGAAAGGATTTATCATATGAAAATATCAATTGTTGTCCCTTGCTATAACGAAGAAAAGACTGTACCGCTTTTTTTCGATGAAGTAGAAAAATTCAAAGACGGACACGAGTTTGAATACTTGTTTATTGATGATGGCTCCTCAGATGGTACGCTACAAGCCATTAAAGCATTAGCGAGAAAATATGAATATGTGAGATTCGTTTCTTTTTCTCGAAATTTCGGAAAAGAAGCTGCCCTCTATGCGGGTTTACAAGCTTCGACTGGGGAGCTAATCACAGTAATGGACGTTGATTTACAAGATCCTCCAGAATTACTACCACTCATGATTGAAAAAATCACGACAACTGACATTGATTGCGTAGGAACGAGACGCTCAACAAGAGAAGGAGAACCAGTGATTCGGAGTTTCTTCGCTAAACGGTTCTATCAGTTGATCAATAAAATCAGTGACACAGAAATGGTAGATGGTGCAAGAGATTTCCGCTTGATGACTCGACAGATGGTTGATGCTGTTTTAGAGTTAACCGAGTACAATCGTTTTTCAAAAGGATTATTTAGTTGGGTCGGTTTCAAAACAGAGTATCTTTCTTTTGAAAACCGTGAACGAGTGGCTGGTGAAACCTCTTGGTCCTTTTGGAAATTATTCAATTATTCGATTGATGGAATCGTCAATTTTTCAGATGCACCACTAACGATCGCCTCTTTCACTGGCGCTCTTTCTTGTATTGGTTCGGGAATTGCTATTTTATTTATCATTGCACGAGCATTATTATTTGGTGACCCGACAGCAGGCTGGCCTTCAATGGTATCGATCTTTTTATTTATCGGCGGCATCCAATTACTATGCCTAGGGATCATTGGCAAATACATTGGTAAAATTTTCCTTGAAACCAAACAACGCCCCGTTTATATCATACGTGAAACAGAACAAACCATCGTTTCTCGTGAAAAAGAATAAGTCGTGAATACTGACCGTTGTGAGAATAGCTATTTCTATTTCGAGATTTTCTCCCTTCGTGCCCAAGGTTTTCTCTATAAAAAAACACCTGAAATGAGCGTTTGATTTCAGGTGTTTTTTTATTTTTCTAGTTAGCAAATACATTACTTCTAAACACAACAATAACATTCCGATAAAGCTATTGAATAAATCTCTGTCACATTATAGGCAAGTAAAAGAAAAGAGACTAGCTGGTAGAGGAAACATTGGACGTTTCCTTTTGATTTACGACATTTTTTTCGCTGATGCATTGTTTAATTTGTTTAATTAGTTCTTGCCAATTATGATTGTTGGGCAATCGTTGCCATAAGATATGGGTACATTGAAGGTTTCCTAAATGAAAGTCAGAAATATAGATATCCGTTTTCGAAGAAATAACTTTTTCAATGACTATTTTTCCAGCTAAGGAATATTGGAGATGTTCTGCAATAAACTCTTCATACGCTTTTCCATAAGAAAAATCCAACGTAATATAAACAGCTTCTTCAACTGCTTCTAAGGGAAAATTTTCAATCAATTCCATCATATAGTACATGTATAAATCTGCTTTTTCTTCTTCATTAAGTAAAATAGAACGAGCTGTTTCCATAATGGTTTCATTGACTTTCTGATCAAATAAAGGATATTCTTCTCTTAAAAATTGAAAATTATGGATATTTCCAAAACGATGATGGATATCGGGCATAAATAACAACCGTTCATGTATCGGTTGCACATTTTTCAATAACACTTTAAACAGACGTTGATCAACAAAAGTTGAATCAGCAATACCTTTTAGCATACTTGAATAATTATTGTTAAAAATTGACAGTGTCGGATCTAGTTCAGAAAAATCTAGACAAGACTTCTTATCAATGATCCGATTAACATATAAATAGGCATACAAGACTGAAGCTTCTTTTACTGCTACTGTATCTGATATTTGGTACTCTGTCTTCAATTTTCCTGCAAGTTTTTGAACCAATATTGAGGTCTGATCAACTTTGATCGTCAGATGTGCTTCATCCAAATACGCTTTTCTCTGAATCCGAAGCGCACTGATTGATAGAAATAAAGATAATTTATAACGTAAACTATTACGGATTCTAATCCTAAAAAATTGTTCGATCCAAAATACAAGCCGGTCACTTTGATTTTTTTGTTGCTCAGTAAAAGGGGAATCAATCCCATTCAAATTATGGAGAATGCCATAGCCCACCGAGCGAATCTTCCATTCATTCCCTACTATCTTATTTTTCTTAATAATGAGATGATCTTTTTCTAACAATTTATTGATTCGTTTTTTATAAAGATATAAAGAAGAATTTGAAATGTAATGATCGGTCGTAAATTTATTAATTGGTCGGTTTGAAAACAGCAGGAAAATAAGCAGCTGATAAGTTAGCGAACTATTTAAATAGTGCTGACGTAATTTAAGAATGTTCTCATCACAAATAAAAGAATATACTTGAATAACGCCCCGCTTTACGACAAAAAAATCATTTAAGCATAATTTCTGTTCTAGCTCCATTTTCAACTCATGAATTAATTTACTTAATTTAAATTTAGATATACCTGTTTTCTGCGCTAAAAAAGAGATTTCTACTCTTTCACCAAGTTTGGTCTGAATAAGTTCCAGAAGTTTAATTTTCATTTTTGAGTTTTCATCTAGCAACTGAACGATATCCATTTCGCCATTCCTTTCCCTAATTACTTCCAGTAGATGAATTCAATACACTAGAAGTATGTTAATTATTCAGTTTTGCTCTTTTTCCAAAAGACCTGATTGTCTTCAAGAGCATTGAATCCTATTCCAAACATTTCGAATCAGAGGCTAGAAAGGTTCTTTTCGTTCGTTTTTGACAAACTTCGTTGTTTTATTTGTTGCTGTGTAGTTGGTTTTATTTGTTGTTTTATTTGCTGATGAACTTGATAAACGATCTGTTTTACTTCATTTTTATTTATATTTTGAGTTTCAACAAGCTCTTTATTTTGAAGTTGACTAGGAATTTTAGGCGCTTCATTTATCGTTATTTTATAGTAAACATAAGTAGCTGGTTGATACTGATCATTCAATGCGCCTATACGCTCATCTGAAAACTTGCTCTCATCCAAAAGATTTCTTTCAAGTGTCGCTGCGTAAGCAAATGTTGTCCCGTTAGTAAGAACCTGACCAACAACTAACCCCATCACCAATACCTGATAAATTTTTTTCTTTTTCATTTTTCCCTCCTAATTTAAAATAAATTCAAATATATAATTAGAATAGAGTGTTTTTTATTGAATAAACACCAATTTTTTCCGTTTTTTTCTATTTTTTTCACTTTTAAAATAAAAAATAATAGTATTATGAAGGTTTGCTGATGTTTGCATATAAATATGAAAAATAAATAACTAATTTCAAGTGAATTTTTTTTGATCGTCAAATTTCTTCAACTTTTAAATCAGAAGGTCATGAAGCAAGATCATACAGACCATCGTTTATTTCAATATAAAAATATAACTACAGAACTAGTTCGCTATCATTAATAACGACAAATAAATAACCAATAAAAAAATCGGTATAACATTTTAAAAATTAGTAATCTATATTTACAGTGAAAAAAAAGGCGACTTAGATAGCAAAAAAAGGAATAATGTGCCAAATAATTGACTTGATTTAAGAAAAAAATCATTTCCTATCCGCTTTTTTCCTATCCATAATTTTACATTTATTAGAAATCCCACTTAGTTTTTTTATAAAAAAGAACGAAACCTCTAGTTGTGCCAAACTCCTTTATTTTTCAACAGTTTTATATTCCATCTGTTTTAGCACTTGATGGCTGTCATTTGTTCAACAAAAAAACATCAAAACTAGTAGAATCTACTAATTTTGATGTTTAAAAAATTGGTTGAAGAACCAGATCTTGATGCTTCTTCTCAGTTATTGAATAGTAAAACAGATACAGAATAGACATCCCTGTATTCGCTATTTTTAATGATGGTCCTTCCTCTACTTTTCAAATTCCTTACGAAAAAAAGCAACGATCTCAAAATAAAAAAACTTTGAGATCATTGCTTTTATAAATGATGCCAGCTGCAGGGATCGAACCTGTGACCTACGCGTTACGAGTGCGTTGCTCTACCAACTGAGCTAAGCTGGCGTTTCCATATGAAATTATATACGTATTTTAAAAATTTGTAAAGGGACAAGTGTAAATTTCGTTCTATTTCATGATTTTTTTCATAAAACGTGGTATAATTGATATGAAAGGCAGGTTTTATGAAAATGGCAACGTTTGGAAAATTTGATACAACTATCGTACCGTCAGAATTTGGGGAAAAATTTACGATCGACACTCACGTGACATTTATGATTCATGGAACACCGCAAACTGGAACAATTTCAAAACAACTGAAAAACTCGGCTGTGGTTGAAATTGACAAAACAGATGAAAATGCCAATTTAATGACGCAAAGCAAAGGTGTAATCATCATCAATTACAAAGAATTGAAGAAAATTTAACACTGACCATCTCTGCGTTTTTTGGGATGGTTTTTTTATTTGAAAAATTTCATCAACTATCTAGGGTTACTTATTCCATTCATGTCATCATAAACGTGCCTATTGCTCTCTCTAACTAAAAAACAGTTTTTTTCTCACATCAATAAAGTCTTATGAGATGGCAAAAATCATCCTCTATTCTTTTGCTGTTCCTCTTGTTCACTTAAGATTCCGCAAGACTCCATCCGTTTTTTCAAATTGCGTATATTCTTTGATCCATCTTCTTGCAGCTATTCTTTGAATAAACTACTTTCTATCAAAACCATGATAAAATTACTAGAATTAATAACAAACAAAAAACCATAATAGAATAAGAAATTCTACTATGGTTTGGTTCCTTAGCGTTTATTATTTTTATTTCGTACCAAATAAACGGTCCCCTGCATCGCCTAGACCTGGAACGATGTAGCCGTGTTCATTCAATTTTTCATCTAATGCAGCTGTGTAGATATCAATATCTGGATGTGCTTCTTGTAAAGCTTTTACACCCTCTGGAGCAGCTACTAGACAAACAAATTTGATATTTGAAGCGCCACGTTCTTTTAATGCATCGATCGCCATGATTGCTGAGCCACCTGTCGCTAACATTGGGTCAACAACAAATAATTGTCGTGCATCGATATCTTCAGGTAATTTTACGAAATATTCATGAGGTTCAAATGTTTCTTCGTCACGGTATAACCCGATATGTCCGACTTTCGCAGCTGGGATCAATTCTAAAATACCGTCAACCATCCCAATACCTGCTCGTAGAATCGGAATGATCGCTACTTTTTTACCAGATAACGTTTTTTGAGTTGTTTCTGTAATCGGTGTTTCGATTACGATATCTTCTAATGGCATGTCACGTGATACTTCATATGCCATCAACATAGCAATTTCGTCGACAACCTCACGGAAAACTTTTGTTCCACAGTCTTTGTCACGAATAATAGTTAGTTTATGTTGGATCAATGGATGGTCGATTACTTGGAATTTGCCCATTTTTCTGGTCTCCTTTGTTCTGTCGTTTCTTTTTAATTGTAAAACAAAAAGACCCAATTGACTAGTCAAACCAACAACTTTTCAAAAGAAAATAAAATAAATAAAACAACAGTAATCAAAAATAAAAAAAAGCAGTAAAAAATAACAAAAAAGCTTTAAACAATGAATTTTTTTGTTATTTTTACTGTCTTTTAGTCAGATTAATATTACATATATCTGGTTATATAAATAGGATCATCGATCCTGCTGTAACCACTGAGTCGCTAAAAGCATCGCTGCTCTGGTAGCATTGGTTTGGTCCAATGAATTGACCATCACAAAATCGTGGATCATCCCTTGAAAACGAACCTGGGTGACTGCCACACCTGCCTCACGTAATTTCCGAGCATAAGCTTCTCCTTCGTCTCTTAAAACATCTGCTTCACCAGTTAAAATCAAAGCTGGTGGTAAGTCTGCCAACTCTTCAGAAGTCGCTCGTAATGGTGATGCTGTGATTTCTGACCGCTCTGAATCATCAGTTGTATATTGGTCCCAAAACCATTTCATTCCTTCTTTTGTTAAAAAATAGTTTTCGGCAAATTCTTGATAAGAATCAGTAGTGAAATTGGCATCCGTCACCGGATAAAACAAAAGTTGTTTTTGGATCGGCAACCCTTGGCGTTCTTTGGTTAAAATAGTCATTACAGTTGCCATATTACCTCCAACTGAATCGCCCGCTACCGCTAATTCAGATAAATCTAACCCTTTTGATTCCGCTAGTTCACTTAGCTTTTGTAAGACTGCATAGCTTTGTTCGATCGCTGTTGGATATTTTGCTTCCGGCGAACGGCTGTACTCTGGAAAAACGACGACCGAGTTCGTGCGAACGGCTAATTCACGAATCAACTTGTCATGAGTTTGTGCGCTACCAAAAACCCAACCAGCTCCATGAATATAGAAAATCACTGGTAATTTATCAGTATTTCCTTCTGGACGGACAAAACGAACGTTGATGGACCCCCATTGACCAGTATCAACCGTTAAATCTTCAATGTCGACTGGTAGTTTATCAACGGGCGATTCTTGGACTTTTTCTAATAGCGCTCGTCCTTCTTCAGGTGGTAATTCGTAGATTCTTGGGTGGGGAGCATTTGCATCACTAAATTCGATTGCTGCTTTTTCTAATGAGATTCGTTCGGTCATCATGGTTCCTCCCTAGATTATAATAAAAAGCCAAATTACACCTCATATACTAGTGAGCCCCAATGAAAAAGTCAAAAAATCAGTTTGTTTGTTTTCTCTCAAACTCAGTAAACATAAGCATTCCTCATACTTCCCCCAGTACCTGCGTCTTAGTTTATCCCTTCATTAAAACAAAACCTCAACACTTCCATACCTAATCCATCTCAGTCCTATATCTCAGGCTATTTTAAATAGATCTCACCAATGTATTCGTGCTACATCGATAGAAGAAAACTTTTGCCTAAATAAAACTAAAACACCCAAAAGAAGCGATTCCAACAACTTTCCCTTGAAAAAGTATCCACACACAATAAGCCATTTCAAAAAATAATCCAAAGAATTCCAAAAACAGGAGAAGCGATTTTGGATTCTTCGGATTATTTTTAATACACAGTAAATTTCAGCAAACTAAGAATTTTGGAACAGTTGCTTTTTTATGTCTGCGGATGGTACTTCTTGCGTTAAGCGACTCGTTTTGTAGTGATTATTCCTTTTATTTATTATATAAAGGATATTTTTCAGTCAATTCACGCACACCAGCTTTGACTTCAGCTAATTCGGCTTCATTCTCTTTGGCTTGTAAAGCTTTGACGATCAATTCCGCCACCTTCGCAGCATCTTCTTCTTTGAAGCCTCTTGTAGTAATTGCTGGAGTACCGATACGGATACCGCTAGTCTTGAACGGGCTAAGTGTTTCAAATGGAATTGAATTTTTGTTAACCGTAATATTCACACTATCTAAAATACTTTCGGCTTCTTTCCCGTTTAACTCTAATCCACGGACATCGATTAAAACTAAATGATTATCCGTTGCGCCAGAGACCACTCTTGTACCGATTGCTTGATTGAAGACTTTTGCCATCGCTTTGGCATTAGCAATAATCTGTTCACTGTATTCTTTAAATTCAGGTGTCAATGCTTCTTTGAATGCTGCTGCTTTCCCTGCAATGACATGCTCTAGTGGTCCACCTTGGATGCCAGGGAAAACTGCACTATTGATTTTTTTCGCTAATTCTTCATTATTGGTCAAAATCATACCACCACGTGGTCCACGTAATGTTTTATGAGTGGTTGTCGTAGTAATGTCCGCATAAGGGATTGGACTTGGATGGACACCAGCTGCAACTAAGCCAGCGATATGTGCCATATCAACCATTAATTTCGCACCAACTTCATCAGCGATTTCTCTAAATTTTTCAAAATCAATGATTCTACCATAGGCACTTGCTCCGGCAACGATCAATTTTGGTTGATGTTTTCTAGCTAAAATCCGCACAACATTGTAATCAATGACTTCTGTTGTTGGATCAACACCATAGGCTACAAAATGGTACGTTTTTCCACTAAAGTTCACAGGAGAACCATGAGTCAAATGTCCACCTGCTGAAAGATCCATCCCTAAAATCGTGTCACCGGGTTCTACTAAAGCAAGATATGCTGCCGTGTTCGCTTGTGAACCAGAATGAGGTTGAACATTGACAAATTTTGCACCAAATAATTCTTTTGCACGATCGATCGCTAAACTTTCAACGATATCGACAAATTCACAGCCACCATAATAACGATGCCCAGGGTAACCTTCTGCATATTTATTTGTCAAGATACTTCCTTGAGCCGCCATCACTGCTTCAGAGACAAAATTTTCGGAAGCGATAAGTTCCAAATTATTTTCTTGTCTTTCTTCTTCTTTTGCGATTGCTGCCCATAAATCTGGGTCAAACGTTTTGTAGTCTACCACACACAACAGCTCCTTCTTATTGTTTACTAAGAAATCATGAATCAACTAGCAATCTAGGCACGATCAGCTAAAATCCTTAACTGGTCATTCAGATCACGGTAAAAAGCTCTTTCTCACGAATGATTGCTGATTCTTTCTCTTTTGAACATGATCTCTCAGTTTTATTCAAGTTTATTCAAGTAGTGTTTACTTTATTGCATTGTATCATAATAAAGTATGGGTACAAGCTACCTACGTTCTTTTTTCAAAATATTTTTGTCCCGCTGATTTTTTTAAGCGATTCATATAAGCATTTCCCAGACCTTCTTCTGGAAATACTGCAACAAAGATCATATCAAGTCCAAGTTTCTTTTCATCTAACCCACGTAATCCTGCAAATAATCCTTTCGTAGCGGCTTCTACTGAATCATCAAAATACATGTAGACTGCTGCTACATCAAAACGAACAGCTTCAGCAATTTTAGGACCTGCAATTACTCCAACACGCAAATGTTCTTCTTTCGCCCATTTTACAGCGGCTTCCCAATCATTTTCTTGGACCATCATGACTTGCGTATCAGGCGAATAGTGCTTATATTTCATTCCTGGTGATTTAGGTGTTTCAGTGCTTTGGACTAAATGACGATCAACGGCTACCTTTCCACCGATTACTTTTTCAAGCTGTTCTTTGGTCACCGCTCCTGGACGTAAAATCATGGGTTCACGATCCGGATCACTGAGATCGATCACGGTTGATTCCACACCAATTCGGGTTGCCCCATCATCAATGATCCCATTGATTTTTCCTTTTAAATCATGGTAGACATGTTCCGCAGTCGTTGGACTAGGTTTTCCCGAAGTATTCGCACTAGGACCAACAATTGGTATACCAGCTAATTGGATGACTTCAAGTGTTTTTTTGTTATCTGGCATACGAAAAGCAGCTGTGGATAACCCACCTGTTACAATAGGTGGTAAAGACCCTTTTTTGATCTCAAAAATAAGTGTTAAGGGACCTGGCCAGAAATGATTGACGATTTTTTCCGTTAAAGGATGAAAGTTATCCACAAATTGTTTTACTTGCTCAAACGATGAAACATGGACAATCAAAGGATTATCTTGTGGACGACCTTTGACCGAAAACACTTCGGTTACCGCTTCAGGCAAAAGTGCATTAGCGCCTAGTCCATAGACAGTTTCAGTTGGAAAAGCAACGAGTTCGCCACTTTTTAATGCTTGTGCTGCTTCTGATAATTGTTCTTCATGATAATAGTTTGTTTCCACAGTCTATCCACACCCTCATTTTTCAATATGCTTGATTTATTCTACTTTATCCTCATGTTATCAACAGAGTGTTGATAACTATTTTGTCAATAGTGGATAAGTATGTTGATAAGTCAATAACTCGTTTTCATCCTTGTAAAATCAATGTTTTTTTATGATAAAAAAACATAAAAAATATTTTTCATCCACAATCAGCTCATCACAGAAACTATTCGTTCATTTCCAAATAAATCTTTATGAATACTTACTTGTTTATTGGGGAATGCCGTTTGAAAGATTTGTTTCACGATCTCCCCTTGGCTAAATCCTATTTCCAAAAAAAGTTTTCCCTCTGGTTTCAAACATTGTTTTGCTTCTTTTGCTATTTTTTTATAGATGGCTAATCCTTCATCTTCGGCAAATAATGCCATTTTAGGTTCAAATGTCCGAACACTTTCATCCATCAATTCCCATTCATCGAAACGAATATACGGCGGGTTGGAAATAATGACGTCAAAGGTTTTATCACTGACCGGTGCCAGTGTATCTCCATGATAAAAATGGATCGCCAGTCCAGCTTGTTGCGCATTCTCTTTCGCTACTGAAAGAGCTGCTGGAGATAGGTCCACAGCCGAAACGTCCCAGTTCTTTCTTGCAGCTTTTAAACTGATCGCAATTGCCCCTGTTCCTGTTCCAATATCTATGACCTTCAAGTTTTGTTCTGACGTTTCTTGCAAACATCGTTCAACTAATTCTTCTGTTTCCGGTCTAGGGATCAAAGTGTCCTCTGTCACTTTTAGGCGGTGACCATAAAAGTCAGCATATCCCAACAAATATTGAGGCGGATAATTGTTCATCAAATGCTCCAGATCTTGTTCGATCATCTGTTGATCTTCGCTAGAAATGGGCTCATTCATCTGCAACAACCAATCAAGTTTTTGCCAGCCTTTACGTTCAAGAAAAAGAAATTGGATACTATGACCTTCTTTTCCATGATCTTCTAAAAAAGAAGAAGCCCGTGATAGGACTTCTAAATACGTGGTCTTACCCATTTTGCATTTCTTCCAATTTTGATGTTTGGTCATACATGATCAACGCATCCACGATCTCATCCATTTTTCCAGCAAGGATTTGATCTAATTTTTGGATAGTTAAACCAATACGATGGTCTGTCACACGGTTTTGCGGGAAATTATACGTACGGATCCGCTCAGAGCGATCACCCGTTCCAACGGCTGATTTACGGTTTGCATCGTATTCACTTTGTGCTTCTTGTTGGATTTTATCATAGACACGGGCACGTAAAATCTTCATGGCTTTTTCACGGTTTTTCAGCTGTGAACGTTCATCTTGCATTGCTACCACGATTCCAGTAGGTAAATGAGTTAGACGAACTGCCGATGCTGTTTTATTGACGTGCTGACCACCCGCCCCTGATGCATGATAGATATCTGTTCTGATATCTTTATCTTCAATATCGATTTCTACTTCTTCTGCTTCTGGCATAACCACAACGGTTGCTGTTGATGTGTGGATTCGTCCTTGTGATTCTGTAGATGGCACTCGTTGTACACGATGCGCACCACTTTCATATTTTAATTTTGAATAGACATTTTCTCCAGAGATCATCATGATGACTTCTTTATAGCCACCGATACCAGTAATACTTGCCTCCATCACTTCCGTTTTCCAACCTTGTGATTCTGCATATTTCTGATACATGTTGAATAAGTCACCAGCAAATAACGCTGCTTCATCTCCACCTGCTGCCCCGCGGATTTCCATGATGATGTTTTTATCATCGTTCGGGTCCTTTGGTAGTAATAAGATTTTGATTTTTTCTTCTAATTCTTCTTTTTCTTTTTTCAAATCAGATAATTCTTCTTTGGCCATTTCAGCCATTTCATCATCTAACTTTTCACCTAACAGTTCTTCTGTGTCTTTGATTCCTTGTACGACATCTTTGTAACGGCGATAGACATCAACAGTTTCACGAGTGTTTGCTTCTTCTTTTGACAATTGCATAAAACGTTTCGTATCTGAAATTACTTCTGGATCGCTCAGTAGCTCGCCCAGTTCTTCATAACGGTCTTCAATTGCTTGTAATTGATCGTACATCTTTATTCTCCTTCTGTCATAATTGATGGTTCAAAATAGTGTTTCCGACAAACGGGGTAATAGGCTTCATTTCCACCAATTTGTACCTGATCCCCCTCGTAAACTGGTTGACCATCGATATAATGTAAATTCATGATTGCTTTCTTATGGCAGAACCAACAGATCGTTTTCATCTCTTCGATTTTGTCTGCATAAAGCAATAGATATTTTGATCCTTCAAATAACTCATTTCTAAAATCATTCTTCAAACCAAATGCCATCACCGGAATGTTTAATTCATCAACAATTTTCGTAAACGCAATTACGTGTTTTTTCTTTAAAAATTGCGCCTCGTCGATCAATATACAATATGGCTTATCCTCCATTTGAAAAATGACATCAAAGACATCTGTTTCTTCAAAAATCGGCGTGGCTTCTCTTTTTAACCCAATACGACTAGAGACAATACCAACACCATCTCTGGTATCGATCCCACTTGTCATCAAGACAACTGGTTTATTCTGTTCTTCATAATTATGTGCGACTTTTAAGATCTCAATTGTCTTGCCGCTATTCATTGCGCCATACTTAAAAAATAGTTGTGCCATTTACTTGCTCACCTTCCAGTTTGTTCCTATGGTATTATACTTGATTTTCATTATTTTTTACAGTGAGAATTTTTCATCTGGTAAAAACGTTACTTTAGATTAAAACACTCATACATTTAAAACAATAGCTGCGTGTCTTTCAATTCTTCAAAATCAACTAGTGGTTTGGGAAAACAGATTTTTTTGCTATACTTAATAAAATTCATCTAACTTATGAAGTCAGGAGTGACCTTATGTCAGAAATCTTCAATCAAATCGCAAACCATTATGATACTCCCGAAAGAAAAGCACTAGCAAAAATTATTCAAGACGAACTAATTTCTCAACTACCTTCTTCCACCAAAAAACTGACTTTTATGGATTATGGCGGAGGTACCGGTTTGGTTTCGTTAGCTTTAGCTGACCGATTCAAGCAACTTCTTCTAGTTGATTCCTCTGATGCGATGCTAACAATTGCTGAAGACAAAATTAAGACTAGCGGATTAACAAACGTCTCTTCGGCAACGTTCGATGCCACAACCGAATCCATCGATCAAAAAATCGATCAAAAAGTAGATCTTATTTTGATGTCATTAGTCCTACTGCATATTCCTGACACACGTTTGATCTTAGAAAAACTCTACCACATGCTTACGCCAAACGGTCAACTTTTGATCATTGATTTTGATCACAATGATGCGATCAACCATCCAAAAGTCCATAATGGGTTTGACCATGAAGCACTTATGGCTCTACTTGAACAAATTGGGTTTCATTCCACGAATATCTACACTTTTCACTCTGGTAAAAATTTATTCATGAACCAAGATGCTTCTTTGTTTTTTGCTAGCGGAAAAAAATAAAAAATAAGCCACAGAATCCTTAAAATAGGAAAAACTATTTCGGATTCTGTGGCTTATTTTCTGGGCTAGACAACTTGGTCATGACCACTGTTGCCTGCATTTTTGCTCATGCTCTTTCTGATACCTGCTCAGAAAGAGACTTAAAAGATTTTGATTTCGTTCAAAGGCCAGTAACGGAAAACTACTTTTCCTTGAATCATGTCTGCATCCACCAAGCCAAATATTCGGCTATCTTTAGAGATCAAACGATTATCTCCTAAAACTAAATATTTTCCTTTGGGCACGACATATTCAAAATCACTTGTGAAATGCTGCGAATTTTCAGCCTGTGCTTGGAAAGCTTCACTGTAAGAATATTCATTCTGCAATTTATCTTTCGCAAAATCTTTTTTAAACTCATTTAAATAAGACTCATTATATTTTTTACCATTAATCGTCAATTGATCATTTTCCATTTTCACGGTATCGCCCGGCATGCCAATGATTCGTTTAACGATCATTCGTTCTTCATCTCCAGGTTCTTTCGTCGTGATAATATCAAAGCGTTCATATTTTGAGATTTTCGACGAGATCAATCGTTGACCATCACTCAACGTCGGATCCATTGAATGTCCATTAACGGTAACTGGCGTAAATACATAGACCCGAGCTAATAAAATAGCTGCTAGTACTACGATCAAAATACCCCAATTTTTAAAAAATTCTTTCACAACATACCTCCCGCTTTACTTTTGTTTTCTCTTCGTATTATTCAATTGATTTTTTTATTGTTCTTTTTTATTTTACCTTTTTTAGAAAGTAAAGGAAAGAATAAGAATACATCACGTATAACTCTATTTTTTTCTTTTATTATTCAAAGGGAGATTCTGTCATTTTTCATCCACAATTTTCCAACCTGTCTTGATCAACGTGATCCATTAACTTCGTGAATGCTTTCTTCGTTGACTTCTACTGTAAACCATTGCTTCATTTTCTGGTTGTTCTTTTTTCACGATAAGTTTTAAACGATAAGGCTCATGATACCTTAAGCCTTCTTTGACGAAGTCACCACCTACAATAAACAACCCAACTGGTTCGAGCTTTTCATCCGCCGAATCCATAAGAATCGTTCCAACAGGGGCTAAATCCGAGTAGCTGCGCCCAATACTCAACTGATATTCTTTTTCTGCTACTTTTTTAACGTAATAATAAGGATAAAGTGTGTTACGATCCACAAGATAGCCATCCATTCTTCCTAGATCATTTGTTTTAATCTCACCATTCCCGATTAAATAACGCATGTTTTCAGCTAATCGCAATTGATAATCTTCATCATAAGAAACACTGACTTCTTTCGTGTTCACTTTGTCGATTGCACCGCTATTCAGCATCGCTTCTTCTGTTTGAATATTGAATGCTTCTTCCGGTAAATATTTGACAAACAATTGTGTCACATCCGCTTTGGTATTCTTATCCAGAAAGTAATAAAATACATTCAAAATGATAAAATACACTAACACTAAAAAGCCGATTCCATACAAGAAAAATTGTAAGTAATTTTGGTTTTGCCAAAGTCCATAAATAATCCGTAAAAGATACATCGTTGGGATCACACTTAAAATCGTATAGCCTCGATTTAAATATTTAGGACTAATATCTAAATAACCTAAAAACTTATGCACGCTATTGATAATATCTAATAAAATTGTCATTGTGAATCACCTGCTTGCTGATTATACACTTGCTTCCCATCTGTATTTTGGGTTGGCGTTACATTTTTCACGGTAGCCTCTCCACTATCTTGTCCTTCAGTACTTGGTGTCGTATTACTTGGTACTGTTGACGAACTTGAGCTTGGTTCTGTATGATTTCCTCCATTGATCGCATTCGTATCACTGGTTTCGGATGAACTGCTTCCTTGCTTGTCAGACTTTTCTTTCGAACTACTTGGTTGCTCTGTAGAATACGTATTTTCATTGGTTGAACTCGTATTTTCTTCCCATGTGCTCGATGAATCATTCGTCTGATCCAGTGTTGTCGACGTTTCATTAGATGTGGTCTCTGGTGTTGATGTTGGTGTTGTTTCTTCCACCGAACTTGAACTAGGGGTACGATAACTTGAACTGTTGACAACACCGGTCGCAGTAGCAACGATTGTTGAAATAGTTAAGACTGCTATTGGTTTCAAAATAGGTGCTACTTTTCGCATCATATCTCTTCCTTTATGTTTTATTTTTCATCACTATTATTTTTTATGCTTGGTCTAAAATTCATTTTTCCACCAAACTGAATATTCGTTTTCAATCGAATCAATCGCTTTTATTTTGACACTTAATTATACTTAACATAAATTTCTTATTTTTTTCTTACGTTTTCTTGAAAATTTTATAATAGAGCTAATTAATTGAAATTTTTGAAATTGCTAAATAATCCTTTGCTTCTTGATTTATTTTCTTTAAATCACAACCTTGCTGTTTAGCTGCAAAGACACAGCCACAGTAACACTGACGAAAAATGTCATACTCTTTACACATCTGGATCGATCGCTCATATCCTTTATTTTTCTTAAAATCACTTGGTAAGTAATGAGTTCCATAAATTTTTTGGATATCCATCCCGATTTGGTTGATCAGAGCAGCATTTTTCTTGGGTGAGATCGTTAATGCACTCCCAAAATAATCATAACCAAGTTCTTGGGCTTTTTGTGCTACCAGGTCTAAACGCATATTAAAACAGGCACTACATCTTGCGCCACCTTCTTTTTCTTCCGTAAGGCCTTGCGTAATGACCATTTTATTAAACTCGCTGGGGCGGTAATCATCAACGATCAGCTGAACATGATGATTGGTTTGCTCGTTAAACTGATCAACAAATCGCTTTTGTTCATGGAGTCTTCTTAAATATTCATTTTTAGGATGGATATTAGAATTTGAAAAAAATAAAGTAACCTCTGCAAATTGGCACATAAATTCTAACGTATGTGTGCTGCAAGGAGCACAACAAGTATGGATTAATATTTTTGGTCGAGTTTCTTCTTGCTGCCATTGTTGGATCATTTTTTGTAGTACTCGATCATAATTTATTTTCTGGTTTTTCATTTTTTCAACAATTACCTTTGCATCAATCATTGGGAGACCTCGCTATTCTTCAATTCTTCCATAATTATATGCTATTTGATAGCAAATCAAAAGAAAACGTACATTTTGTTTAAGATTTCTTTGAGTATTATTTATAACCTCGGTATACTGAAAGAAACAACTTTTAAAAAGGAGGATAGTTTCTTGAAATTAACCCTTTTCATGCGGAAATTAAGACGTCGAAGCGAACGTTACGCTTCTAGTCATTTTTCTTCAATCCAAGTCATTGTTTTTTACTATCTTATTATGACCATTGTCTCTTTAGGATTGTTTTACATTCCTTTTTTTCGTGAACCAGATAGTCATGTACCTTTTATCGATATGCTTTTCATGGCGATCAGTACAATCAGTGTAACGGGATTGTCCACATTTGATATTAATTCGGCTTTTAATGATAACGGGGTAATCTTACTTGAAATACTATTCCAAGTAGGTGGATTAGGGATTATGATGATCTCTACTGCTTTTATTATCTTTTCTAAACGAAGAATCACGTTACGACAGCGACAACTGATCATGACGGATATGAATCAGCCACGCTTATCTGGTATTGTTCGTTTGATTCGTATCACCTTTGTAATTTTGTTGTGGTTCCAAGTCCTTTTTGGTGCTTTCTTTTCCATTTATTTCTATTATCGAGGCTACTTTGATCATTGGCGGGATGCACTTTTCTATGGATTTTACCAATCGATTTCTGCTGTTACCAATTCGGGTTTCGATGTCACAGGAAACTCAATCGAGCCGTTTGCACATGACTATCTGTTCCTATTTGTTATCATGTTTTTGATTTTTATTGGTGGGATAGGATTTCCTGTTTTGATGGAATTTCGTGAATGGATTTTGTATAAACGCTCAAAAGCAAAATTACCGTTTCGCTTTTCCTTATTTACAAAATTAGCGGTTTTAGCCTTTATCATCTTATTTGTTGGTGGGACGCTGTTAATCTTTTTACTTGAAAAAGACCATCTTTTTCAAGATTCTAGTTTAAGTGTCAAGTGGATCAATTCTATGTTTTACTCTATGACTACTCGTAATGCTGGCTTACAAATCCATGATTTGGGTAATTTCCAAATCACTACATTGATCGTTTTTTCTTTATTGATGTTCATTGGATGTAGCCCCAGTTCGGTAGGTGGAGGGATTCGTACAACGACCGTAGCAATTATTGGTCTTTATCTCTACTCTTTTCTTAAAAGCGAAGACAACATCAATATTTTTGGTCGTCGAATCGATAATGATGATGTGCGTAAGTCAGTCGTTGTATTTATGTTATCTCTTGGTATGTGTTTTTTCTGTATCGTCTTTTTATCAGCTACAGAAAAGCAGCCTTTAATTGCAATTATCGTTGAAGTAACTTCAGCGTTCGGAACCACTGGCTTATCCCTGGGAATTACTGGGAACTTGTCAGTAATTGGGAAAATCACGATCGCAGCTTTAATGTTTATCGGTCGTATCGGTATGTTGTATACTTTGATGTTATTTGTTCCAAAAGAAACACGAGATTTAGGCTACGAATACCCTACTGAAAAAATCATCATTGGGTAAAATTTCAGACAATCGACAAACCTTGAAAGGCTGAATCTGTATTTAGTCTACAAAAATGCATCCTGTGTCGCTCTAATAAAAATAACCCAAAGTAGTCAGAAAATAGAAAAGCTATTTTCGGCCACTTCGGGTTATTTATTTGTACTGAAAGCTTTGTTCTTATTTGTCTAAGAGGATAATAAACTTCCTAAAACAAAAGCAATTAAATCAAAAGCATAATGCACTGCCCAACTAGTATTCAATGACTTTGTTTTTAAATAGGCTTGGTTAAACCAAAGTCTAATTCCTCCTTGAACTAAGATGACTTGCACAATCGTGAACAACGCTGAACTTCCTAGATAAGTTTCAAAATGAATCAGTCCAAAAATAATTGCTGTGAGCAATGATGCCACCTTAGTATTGATCCCCATTTTTTTACGTAAAGTATCAAAGATAGTGATCGAAAATAGTTCTTCTCCCAGTAAAGCAATTGGTAAAATAAATACAAAAAACCACCAAGGATTATCTTGCGCACTATTTGCTTTCGTCTGAATATCTAACAACTGTGCCAGTATTCCCATGATCATCGAAGCCAACATACCATAAATTTGTGAACCAACTAAAATCAGCAAGAATGTTTTTATAAATCGTTTAGGTGTACTAAATAATTGCCTCACACCAACAAAACCAAATACCAGTAAATAGCTTACTAAACCACTAATGACAAGAAAACTAAACTGAATATAATAAAAGTCAACCTGAGTCAACCCATAGAACCCTGCCCCTAATACTCCAAAAGCAATCATTATTCTAAGGACTTGATTATTTGGTTCTGTAATTCTTTTTGTCATATTTCTTGTTCCTCTTCCCTTAAATAATTATCATTTGTTCATTGATTAGTCGCTGACGACCCTTCACATGAGTATTGTTTACGTGTCTTTTATACTGCCCCATCTCCTCAAACAAGCCTTCATCACTGACAGATTTCCAATGATTTATCATGAATGTTTTCCTTTAATTTTCCATAGTATAATCATCTACGAATGAAAATTCTTTTATAGTCCTATATTTAAGACTTTTGGTACTTTGTATCTAAAAATAACCTGACCATAAACACAATAAATATGCGAATAATTAGTTTTTTTGAACTCCACTTAACCTTCATTCGTACTTATTTGTTATAAGAAACGTGCGGATAACACCCCTCGTCTAACTCTACTAATTTCTCTTTCTTTCAGTCGCTTTTCTGGTCACTTTTCCAAAAGTATCTTTCTTAGAATTTTGACAAATTTTTTGCTACTATTACTTCATTACATAAACACATAAAATAATTTTGATGGAGAGATACTATGGAGTATGGTCAGTTAGTACGAAAAATCCGATTAGATAAAGGTTTTTCTCAAAAGGAAATCTATTCAGGAATCGTAACAAAATCTTATTGCATTGAATTTGAAAAAGGAAACCATGACTTGTCTTTCCGACTTCTAGCTCAAGTGTTGGAGCGATTGCTGGTAGATGTGGAAGAATTTATCTTTTTATATGACTATTATCACTCTTCTTCACAAAATTTATGGAAACAATATGAATTGGCTTCTAATACAAAGGACTTAGAAAAGCTCTTTGAGATCTATCAAACGACAACCGCTTCAAAAGATAAAAAAATTCAGCTTCTAAACGCTTTAACTAAAATTGGCCATGATCAATTGAGCGACCATCAAATAGACAATGAGACCTTGGAGTTCCTTGTTGATTATTTAAAATCCATCGAAACATGGACACTACAAGAAATCAAAATTTATACCAACACCTTGAATTACTTTTCAGAAGAACAGCAACAAATTTTCTATAAAAATTCATTAAAAAAAATTCAGATCTATCAAGAATATCCCGCTGGTAAAAAAATTTATTTGACTTTGCTTCTTAATAGTTGCGGTCATTTTATTTCCTATGGGAATTTCTTTTTAGCAAAAGATGCGCTTAGTCATTTAAAGGAATTAACTACCGGAACTGAAGATACAATCTTTAAATTATATCGTATTTATTTTGAGAACATTCTGATTTACTGTACAGAAGAAAAAAGCACAAGTGAAACAATGATCCACTTTATTATCGAAACCTTAGACAAACTGGAGTATTCTTTTTTAAGCGAACAATGTACACTCTTTTTTCAGACGATCAAAAACAACTATTAATTCACTATAGTTATTCCTAAAAAATCAACTGTTATCCGTTGGGGCTATTCTTAGACTAAACGAAACTTCAAATAAACAATCAAGACTAGTACCAATCGTTGTTAGACAAGAGAATCGCAACCATTTCTTAAAAAAAAGAAAAGCAATTTAACCTTTTTTTGAACATATGGTATGATTAATTGAATTTACTCGTCGTTAAGACGTTTTATGGAGGTTACATAATGGGAGTACGCAGTCAATTTGCGATTGCTGTTGGTAAAACATCACAATGGGCATTAAAAACCTTCTTTAAAGGAGGATCAAGTTTACCAGGTAAACTTGCACTTAAAATCGACCCACACATTTTAGACAGTCTTGCAAAAGATTATCAAGTGGTTGTCGTTACTGGAACAAACGGAAAGACATTGACAACTGCTTTGACAGTTAATATATTACGGCAACAATTTGATGAAGTTTTAACCAACCCAACTGGGGCAAATATGGTTCAAGGAATCGTTTCTACTTTTTTGCAAGCAAAACCTAAAAAAGGGCAAAAAAAATTCGCTGTTTTAGAAATCGATGAAGCAAGTTTGAGTAAAGTAACTGAATACATGAAGCCTGAACTATTTTTATTTACAAACATTTTCCGTGATCAAATGGATCGTTATGGAGAAATCTATACCACCTACAAAATGATTGTAGACGGAGCAGCGAAATCACCTGATGCCACAATTATCAGTAATGGAGATTCGCCAATCTTCAACTCTGTGGAAACAATCAATCCTCGCCAATATTATGGGTTTGATCATGAAGAAGACCATGAACAAATGGCTCATTATAATACGGATGGTGTACTCTGTCATAAATGTCATCATATTTTACATTACAAGATGATCACGTATGCAAATTTAGGGAAATACTATTGTCCAAACTGTGACTTTAAACGTCCTGAACTTGATTATCGACTAACGGATATGTTGCGCATGGACAATGTCTCAGCTGATTTTACGATTGATGGTCATAATTATGGAATTGAAGTTGGCGGGATGTACAATGTCTACAACGCGTTAGCTGCCACAGCGGTAGCTGAATATTTTGGGGTAACCCCTGAAAAAATCAAGCAAGGTCTAGGATACGACGAAAAAATATTTGGTCGTCAAGAAATCATTGATATCAATGGTAAAAAATGTACACTCGTACTTGTTAAAAATCCTGTTGGGATCAATCAGGTCATCGATATGATCGGCTTAGCCCCTTATCCATTCTCACTAGTTGCTTTATTAAATGCAAACTATGCAGATGGAATTGACGTTAGTTGGATCTGGGACGGGAATTTTGAACATTTTGCTGATATGGATATTCCTGCAGTGATCGCTGGTGGGGATCGTCATACCGATATGTCGTTACGTCTAAAAGTTGCAGGAATCCCTGAAGATAAGATCATCGAAACAAAGGAACTGAATGAAGTCATTAAAAATATCAAACAATTACCGACCGAACACGTCTACATCCTAGCTACCTATACAGCAGTTCTTCAATTACGAAAAGAATTAGCGAATCAAGGATTTATCAAAGGAGGGATGAATCATGCCTAATTATGAATTGAATATCGCCCATCTCTACGGTAATTTGATGAATACTTATGGAGACAACGGCAATCTATTGATGCTTAAATATGTCGCTAAAAAATTAGGTGTGACCTGTCATACCGAAATTGTCAGTCTGCATGAACCATTTGAAGCAGATAAATTTGATCTAGTCTTTTTTGGTGGCGGACAAGATTATGAGCAACTGATCATTTCAAAAGATATCCAAGAAAAAAAAGCAGCACTAACAAACTACATTGAAAATGATGGTGTGATGTTAGCTATCTGTGGCGGGTACCAATTCCTTGGTCACTATTATGTGGGTGCCAATGGAGAAAAAATCCAAGGAATCAGTGCATTAGACCATTACACCTTAAGTCAAGAAAATAATCGTTTTATCGGCGATATCGTTATCTATAATGAAGAGTTTAATGAAACCTATTATGGCTTTGAAAACCACAATGGGCGGACATTCTTAGGGGAAGGCGAACGACCTTTAGGAAAAGTCGTTCAAGGTCACGGAAATAATGGTGAAGACCAATCCGAAGGCGTCATTTATAAAAATGTTTTTGGCTCTTATTTCCACGGACCGATTCTTGCCCGAAATGAGAATCTTGCGGAACGATTGATTCGTTTAGCACTTAAACAACGTTATGGAACAGAACTTGACTTACCAGTCGAATCTTTAGCATAAAACATAACTTTTGTTACCATAAATATTTGCTGGATTGTGATTGGAAATGAATCAATAGTAACAAGCGCAACATCACAACAGAAATAGCAAACTTTAATAATTGAGCCAAAGAATACGAAAATCACTGCTCTGATTTCTGGTATTCTTTGGCCTATTTTTGATCAAGTAATGATCATTACCTTGGGATACGATTGGAAAAGCAAATGACTTCACTGACGATAAGAAAGAATCGTTTGAAAAAGCGAACTAACTTTTCTGCCGTTACCTCTTTTCATTAACACTTCAACACTATCATTTAACTAATAATTTTAGCTAATTTGCCAATCAGTTTTTCTTTTTTATTATTTTATTCCCCTTAATTAGTTACCCTTCGACAAATAACAACTGAATCCAAGACCACTCATTCCCTATCATTGATATCTGATTGACCAATCATTTCTAATCGTTGTTCCCACAATAATTGATTTTCCGGATCTTCATTTTGCTGGTATAACTCAATAAAATCAATAATGATGGAAGCTTGTTCGATATAAGTTTGTAATATTTTTTTCACTTCTTCCTCTTGGATCAATTCTAAATGTTTCGTTGTTTCTGCAATCTTCTTCTGTTTTAAAAAAAACAGCCCCTTCTGTAAATAATTTTGGTCTAACTTTTTTGATAGTTCTTCACTTTCTAAATATTTCTTTAATATCTCTGCTTCGGCCAATTGTTCTAATTCAATGTAAGCAAATGCAAGCATCACTTTTCTTTTGTCAGATAAGTTTTCTGGGGACGTTTCAATAACTACTTCCCAATTTTTTTCAAAAAAAGCCAAATCAAATTGTGCATCTGCGGTGGGGTAATATTCATTAATCTCTTTCAACCATGTAAATTCTTGTTGCTCTGTCAAATAGTCGATCAATTCATGACGCTTTTCTGGATATTCCGTTGCCGCTTGAAGATAGGCTTGCGCTTCGATTAATTTTGCCCACTCCTGCTCCTCTGTCGTGGTAATTTCTTTTTGATCTACTTTCGTAATAAAGTGTGGCCACATTACGCTAATGCCTATGAAAAGACTGAAAACAATCACCACAATAAACCAGGCCCTTTTGATCGTGGGAATCAAAGATAGTAATTTTCCTTTGGTTGATCTGCTAGGTTCACCATACTTAATTGCTTTTTTCGTGCGTATCGCTGCTTTACTTTTTGTCGTCTTCTTTTTACTTCGGACTATCTGATATTGCCCACTGATTATTTCTTCTATGGCATCCTTTAACGGAAATTGTAATTCCATTGAATGAAGAAGGTGATTTTTATGATTGTAAATCCGAATACGACAACTACCTATGCTTTTATTAAGGATCGTTTGTTTATTGACCTCTTCTAATAAAATGAGGGCCTCGAAAATCGGTAGACGTTCTTCTTCGATTTCTAGCCTTTTGACATGATCAATCAGTACAGTTTCTCTTGCCATAGATAGACATCCTTTTCATTTACCAAAAGTGATGGACAAAACCGGTATTTTCATTCTGCGTATTCTTTCGATTCCTTTTCAGCTATCTCTAATGGTTGATACCTTTCCACCAAAAAGTGTTTTGTAGCTGAATCAAACACATACCAAATTTGAAACAGTCCTTCATTCTCAAGTGTTTTAGTAGACTTACCTTCTTGATTCAAACTATCAATCGTCCTTGTGACGTTGGCAATCACTTCAATTTGTTGGTCATTCACGTGACGTATAAAATTCTTACTTTTTATAAAACGAGAATGGCCAAAAAATTGTGGAAAAAAATCGCTTTGCTTTCTGCTTTCTTCTTCAGCAATTTTCGCTTGTTTCGCTAAAAATTTCTCATAATTCAAATAATTATCCCCGTACTCTGTGAAAGTAAAATACGAGTGTAAAAAATCATTGACCTGTTGTTCCGAGAAATGAGCAACAGGTATACGGTTATTTGCTTCTTGTTGTGTGTTCTTTTTACCAAAAGTATATCCAATACTTACCGCTATACTGCTACTGATAACCAAACAAGCAATCGTTGTAAATAATTGATGTTTATTTCTGATTTTTACCCGCTCCCTACGATTCGATAAAAGTAAACTGGTGCCAGTTGTGGATCACCATAATACCCTGCAAATGGAGTAATGACGACATCACCATTTTGACTAAATCCTTTTTTCGTAGCGGGTGTACAGTGAATAATCGTTTTTCCACCAGCATCTAAAAAGAATCCTGTATGCCCAAAATCGCCCGACGAATTACCTTTTTCTCCCCAAATAAATAAGTCACCTGCTTGTACTTCGGAATAGTTGATCGGATAGAGAAGTTGTCCTTCCAAACCATAAAGTGTTTCTGTATTTCCCAACGGTACATTTAGTCCCATTTCATTCAACACCCAAATTACGTAAGACGAGCAATCGTGATAAGGAAATACGCCTCTTTGGTTTCCCTGAGAATAATACACACCTTTTTGATGAAGACTTTGTGCTTTAGCTAAAAGAGCCTCATGAAAGTCAGAGAATCGCTCCCACAGCAATCCCATCTCTTGCTTTCCACCCAATTGCACCATTAATTGTTTGATCGCAGGCACCCAATAATGATTGAGACCCATGGGATCATTTGTCGCATCAATCGGGCAATAGACCGCTCCTAATTGTTCGACAGTTACTCGTTGTTGGTCAATAATCAGCTTTTTAAGTGTTCGACCAGTTGCTTCGATTCCTTCGTCTAACGTACGATATGAAATTAAACCTTGATCATTCATTAGACCAGCTGGGTTATTTTTTTCTAAGATTCCTTTACTAGTTCCCCAGGCACTTTCATGAATCATGATCGCCGCTAAGATCACCGGTGAGATGCCGTTTCTTTTTGCTTCTTGTAAAATTTTATCTGCTCGATCGCTAAACGCATGACACTTAAGCAGAATTAATTGCCGAAATGTCCATTCATCAAATGACGTGTTTTGATTACCAGAGTCTAATTGGAATGTTTCCGAATATGCTACTTCTTCAAAATAAAAACTTGGATTTACTGATTGTCCGTTTTTGGAATATTCAATGGTTACTTCATTTTCTTTCGCTACAGTTCCAATCAATTCTCCCGAAACGACTTCTTGGTCATGATTGACTAATGGTGAAACATTCTTTAAGACAAGCTGTCGATTATTGAATTGGATCACGATTGACTGATCAGTCACAGTCGTTTTCCCAGCCATCGGAGCATATAATTCTATATTTTTCTCAGCTTGTAATTGGATTCCCTGAAATAGCTTTTTTTCTTGGCCATCGAGAAAGTAACCATATCTTTGATTGACCATTAATCGATGATCTTCCTTAAATGGCGATTGTAGTTCCATCAATTGACGATAACGACCAATCGTTGAACCAGCATTCAATCGTTCTTTCAATTCTTCTGTCCATTCAATGATCTGAGTAAAATATTTTGTTGTTAATGTTGCTTCGTTCCCTTTTGCATGAAGGGACCATAAGTTATCATGGATCTCATGGATTTTCGCTTTGATTACTGGATTTTCGAGTTCCACATTCTCATAACAAATACCCAAATAAGACAATACTTCATCAATATTAGAAACCAAATTCATATCTTGTGTCATCCCTATCTGTCCGTTGATTTTAATAATGTTATGCTGCTGACGAAGCACTCGATTTTTTTCAACATCCAAATGAGTCATGTACGTCCAAATATTTGTTAATTCAAATTCATTGATATTGGGTACACTCGAATAAATGACACTGGTTATCCCTATCGTCAGTAAGAATAGTAATACACAACTAAGAACCATGAGTGATCTAAAAAAATGCCATTTATTGGGCTGAACAGCTAAGAACTTACGACGCTTTTTTCTGAAGGGAACTAACATTTTATTTGTAACGCTCCGTTTTATCGATTGATTCAAGCTACTTGATAGAAAAATTTTCCGATACTCGTTGTCTCGTTCGTTCCAATTAGATTTATTCATCGGATTGTTCCTGTTTTCTTTTTATCCGTTCCTCGGGATCAGTCGTGATTAATTCATATAATCTTGTGGTTGAATCAACGGTATTAGAAAAAGGCACGATTGCATGACCTGCACGTATCAACCCTGCACCTTTTGGCGGATGGATCAAGTGTTTTTGTTGTTGAGTAGAAAGACGAAAAAGAGTAGAAAGTTCGTCCAGATCACTTTTAGCCTGTTTTAGCATAATGATAAATTCAGTGTTGCTTAGCATCCTCCGTGCTTTATCTGAAAGCAGTAACGTCTCCACATTTTGCGTGATCCCTGTAGGAATTGCTCCCCACTTTCGGATACGACTCCATAATTCAAAAAAATAATTTTCACAGTAAGGATCATTTAGCATCAACTGCATTTCATCAATGTAAATCCACGTAGTGATCCCTCGATCCCGATTACGTACCACCCGATTCCATACTTGCTCTAAAACCACCATCATCCCAAATGTTTTTAACTGACTTCCTAACTCTTTGGTGTTGTAGATGATAAAACGCTTATTTAACTCAATATTTGTCGTATGGGAAAAAATCGCTAAAGAACCTTCAATATATAATTCTAAGTCTAATACTAGTGCCTGCGCTTCTTTTTCCGGCTGTTCTTTGAGCAACGTAAACCATTCCTTCGCTAATGTTGGCATTTGCTTGTCCTGAGAATGAAAATAGTTAAAATAAGTCAAGCGAGTCACACGATCAATGATGGAACGTTGTGCGGAATTCAAACCCGATTGTCCACCGATCAAAGCTTCAAATGCTGTTAACAAAAAGTCGGATTTTAATTTTACTGGATCAACTTCCCCACTTAAATCATCTGTGATATCCAATAGATTGATAAATGTATCGGTGTTTGGTGCAATTTTAACAATTTGCGCATCAAAAGTTTGCCCAATTAATGTATCTTCATCTTCAGGATCAATCGAGATGATTTCGTCTGTTGGATTTTTTAGTAGTGTAGTAATTTCTTCATATTTTTTGGCTACCCCTTTTCCTGAGCCTGAACTACCTAAAATCATTCCACTTGGGGTATTCAACCGTTTCCGATTGATCCGAACTACATTTTTCGTTAGCTCATTCATTCCATAGTATTTACCCTCCTCGTGGTCAAGTTCTTGCGCAGTAAATGGAATAAAGATAGCTGCACTTGCTGTAGTCAATGTTCGGCGGGTTGTTATCCAATTTTTTCCAAATGGAAGGACGGAGTTCATCCCTTCTAGTTGTAGATAATCCAAATAATGAAAGCCACAACCATTTTTTCTGGCAATACTCAAAACTCGTTCGGCTATATCAGTCAATTTTTCTTTTGTGTTTGTTCTGAAATAGACAAAAACCGAAACGAAAAATAAATTCTGTCCTTCTTTTAACAAATCATCTAATAATAAATTAGCTTCATTGATACTATTGGTTAATTCATATGGAATACTTGTATAAGGATCGTAGCCTTTTTGAGTTGCTTTTCTTTGTGCAGCGACTTTGTCTCCTTCCATATAGGCTTTTTTTATTTGAACCAGATGATTGGCTTGCTCAGCCCCGACTGGATCAATGTGGATCGATAACGTGATTTCTTCGGGTATTTCCATCAATTCTGCCATGAGTTTATCTGACAATCTAGCTGGATAGTCTTTTAGGTAAAGAATCTGGGCATATTCCTCATTGATTTCAAAATAGTTTTTCTTTTTAAAATTAAAACTGGAAGGAGCAATCACAGCTTTTGTTGAAAGATGATTAAAGACTAAATCGGAATAGTTAAATTGAAAGTGTTCCGATGATTTCAACAACTGATTGACCAATTTTAGACGCTTTAAACCGTCTAATGGGTCAACCGTTGAGCCAATTTCTTCCAAATTTCCGATTAAATTCTTTTCGATTCGTCCCAATAATTGTTTTGCCTGCTCTAAGTGATTGGCTGGAGTACTGAAAGTCAAATAGTTTTCTTTTGTAAAACGATTCTCCCCTTCATTGATTTTTTGAAGAAGCATCTGATTGACTTCTTCACGATAGCTATCATGTTGATCGCCTTTACTCTCATAAAAAAGCTTATCCGTCATCTCATCAAGCTCAACTCTTTTTTTTAAGATCGTGATTGTTAGATGGATCGTATCATCAAGACTGTTCAATAGTTCACCGTACCTTTGGAATATCAGCAATTGTTCATCTTGTTGAGCAATTTGATAATTCACATCTGAAAATCGAACACTTTTGGAATAATAATTAGGTACAATTTCACAAATGCCACTTTCAAACATTTTTTCATAACGCAACAAATCTTGGACATTACGCTTTGGCGCTAACTTTTTTTGATATTGCCCTCTTTTTTTCTTTTGTTTTTGCATCAAACGAATAAATTTTTTATTATTAGTTTCCGTACTCAACTTGTTTTCTTTCGGCACGCTTACTCCTTTGACCCACCATGGCATTTGAATACAACTCCTCTACAATAGGATAAGTATAATAATTCGCCAATTGAAAATAATTCCATCGAATCTGCACATACTTTTCTAAAGATAAGTGATTAGGTGTCAGCCAGCCCACTGACAAGATAGGGGCACTGAGTACCATAAAAACGATCCCGATATCATCAATCGGATACTTCCAACTGACATAATTTAAAATGCCCAGAGGAACGATCAAAAGCAACGTTACAACAGCAGAGATAAATTGTCTTAACGAAACGCCAAAAAACAATTTTTCTTGGTAGGTTAAAATTTCTTTTCGAATTGGTACTTCAATCATCGATTTTATTTCCCTCCAGTTAAAAATGATTCTCTAGGCAGTTGCAAGAATGATTTTTGCCCATTTATTGGTATAAAATAAACTAGCACATAATGTTAGACAATTCCCTGATATCCCACTGATCACTGCAATCATTCCCTGTTTTTCATCAATTGAAAACACAGAATGTACGAGCAGTGGATAAAAACTTAATATAATAAATAAGAGGATCCCTTGCAGGGAGGAAGCACAAACTAATTTCAAAAAATTTTTACCAATCGAACTAACTTCTTCATTAAGAAACGTCACAAGAGGTAATGGAGAAATGCTAAAATACAAATAAATTTCAAAAAAACGCATGAAAATAACCAGTTTTGTTAGCACACTTGTTAGTACGGATAAAATCAACGGGATCAACAAAATAATTAACAACGTAAGTTTTTCAAAAAAGCCCCAATGGTAGATTCCCTCAATCAATGAAAGAACATCAACAGCCTTACTTCCACCTTCTCGAATCCCAATTTGACTGATACCATTACTGATTGTTGTACTAATTTCAACGATCATATGGATAAATATTGTTAAATGGCGCATGATCAACAGGCTTACTCCTAATTTAAGAAAGAGCGGGAGGAACAACTCCATGCCACCAAAACCGGAATAATTTCCATAAATCTTTTGTGCCATTTGTTGAAACTCCAGCAATAGTAAAAAGCCTAGTACAGAATAAGCAATTGGTTTGATTACTCCATTCATAATTAACTCACTGTATTGATAGATATCAGGTAGATAGGTTTCTAGATTTTGTAGTAGCATATTTTTAGGGTCGTTTGAAAAATTTAATTGATCAGCAATTGTTTGTAGTAAAAATTTGATTGCACCGTCCAGCTTAGCCACTTCCTTAGATTGAAATAGTTGCTACCCAAGCGCCAGCTGCAACGATAACAGCCCCACCAACGATTTGAAAAAGAGCATTTTGCATTCCGGGACCATTATGTTCTTTGATAGCCGCACCGAGTTGAATAATCCCCCATACAGTGAGCAGACTGCCAGAAGCAAGTACTCCTTTTGAAAACAACGACATCGCTTGCTCAAAATAGTCCATATTATTCTTTCTCCTTTTCTATCGCTTGTTGATTCATAACTGTTACTTGGTAACTAGCATGTACCCGCTCAAAAGAATCACTGATACTCAAACTGACAGTGTAAGTTCCTGGTTTGTTGACATCGACGTTTTCAGTCACTTCGACATCTGTTAAAGATAATGTTTCTTCTTTGTCGTAAACCTCAATTCCGGCTAGCGGATCAAATGCCTCTCCAATAGCTAGCACCTTATCGGCTATGCCTATAAATCGTGGTGGTTCATTGATGACCGTTATTTTCCCATAACCACTGGTTGTTTTGCCATTTGTATCAGTGACTTTAAGAGGAAGCAAATATTTTCTTAATTTAGATGTATCGATCCGATTCCATGCTGCTTCATCTATTTCAATATTTAATCGTTCTAACGGATCTTCTCGATCTGAAACAACCAGTTGTGCAAAATAATCTTCTTTCTTCAAAGCAGAGAAAACATTGACTTGAAGATCCGCCTGGATGATTTTAGGGGCTTCATTCGTTACTTGTACGAGAAGTCGCCTCTCCTCTGCATATTTTCCATATCGATCTTGCACATTGCTAATCCTAAAGAAATATTTTCCTTCTTTATTGGAATCAAAATTAGTTTCTAAGATATTGGTTTTAATTAATGAGATATCTCCGTCTTCTCTATCCCAAGCTTTCACATAGTCGAAAATATTCAACTCTTGATTTATCTGATGGTCAATCCATTCGGGTATATGGATTACCGGTGCCTCATTTTCAATTTTGATAAACGCTTTCGTTTTCGCTTGAGCCCCATGTCGATCATTGACAGAATAAAGCACCTCATAGCTTCCTTCTTTGTTGATATCAAGATTTGTTTCGACTTCAATCTTTGCGGTTAGATCCCCATCTTCTTGGTCCATTGCGGATACTCCCGCTAACAAATCAACTGGTACACCGATCTGCTGGTACATTGTCGTCTGCTTCAAGTTGATTTTCGGTAAGCTATTAACAAAAAAGTAGATGGTGGCATCTGTAAACATTCCTGCCGAGTCGGTGACACGGATCGTAAATTTTTGCTCGCCTAGCTTCGACGTGTCAATAAAATTATGTTTGACTGTGGGAAAAGCGTCGTTACCCGTAAGAATCTCAAAATAGTCTGTTGGTTCAAATTTACTGTATTGCTCAATGACCATGTAAGTGGATGCTAGTGAAATTTGTGGTCTCTGCCAAGTCGTTTGGTCATTCTCAAGATTCTTTTCTTTTTCAACAGAAACTGGAGGGGCCTCATAGACTGGGGCTTGTTTACTATCCGCTCTTTCTTTTGAAGTTTCTAAAGTTGTGACTTCTGTTTTCTTTTTTTCTTTAGCAAAGGCAACGACTAATTGCGCTACCTCATGCTCTAGTTGTTGAAGTGGCAATTCCGTTCCCTCAGTTTTAGAACTAAAATAGTCAAATTGTTCCATGACTGCGATTGCCGGATCATGATCCTCTTCAAGAAAATAATGAGTGGGTATTTCTTCTTTTTCTATGTTTTTTGTATCAATGATATTTGCTACTTGTTTTTGTTTACTTGCTACTGTTTTTTCCTGATTGTGACTTAGGTAGATGCTAGTAATTCCTGTGATACTTCCACTGATAAAAAGGAACAAAAGTCCATATTTTATCCTGCCTAGATTCTTTTTCGATAACTGATCTACACCGATTGAACGTTTCACCATTCTTTAGACCATCCTTTCTTTTATCTTCTAAACACTTTGATCATACTTTTAGTAAAAATAAGCGAAATCAATTTTTTCACAACTTTACATGTTTCTGCTTTTTTTGAAGATAGAGATAACTGCTAACGATAATAACCAAGCTTATCCCAAGAACAACCATCCCTAGCGAATGTCTTTCATTCGTTTTTGGCAATATGCTTTGCTTTAATAATAATTTTTCTTTTTTTAATGTAATTGTCTGATCTTTGTTCCTTAAATCATCCTCACGTCCTACTTCATTTTTTTGCTCTTCTTCGTAATATAAGACGTGGGTCGCTGTTAATTGATCGCCATCTTTGAGGATATTTGCCTTCAACTCAAGAAATACTTCAAATGTATCTTCTTTGCTTTTCGCAGTATAGGTTGACGTTGATTCACTGACCATTTCTCCTGTTTTCGTATTCTTATATTGCGTAAAAACAGTATAAGTGTGTCCGATTTCGATTGCCTCGCCTTTGACCCACACCACATCTTTCAACTGATTGTCTACTGTTGGATCAAGTATTTTTTCGCCAGCAATATCGCTAAATAAAGAGGTCAACTCTAATGGTTCCCGTTCATTGTAGGCTTCAAGAACAAGTAGTTCGCCATCTTTTTCAACCGTGACAGAAAAATCCATTGGTTCTTCTAATGGTAAATAGCCTGCCAAAGGTTCCACTTCAACAAATTTATAGTCGCCATAAGGTAGTGCCTCTACATTGATTTTCCCTTCTTTATCAGTCAAATATTTTTCAATTAAGGTTTCAGTCAATTCTCCATTTTCATCCGCTGCTATGTTGTATAAATGAAATGGGACATTTTCTAATGGTTGTTCATTCAACCGATCTCGTTTGATCAATTGGATATCTTGTCGAGCTAAGCGATTCGGAATTTCTAAACGAATCAAGGCATCAGCATTCTCTTTTGTGACACTAAAAATGAGTGGTTCTTCTAGTGGTACATATCCTTCTGGTGCTTTGATCTCATGGAGTTCATAGCGATCCACACCCCAAGGCAAACTTTCTGTGGTAATGATTTCGCCTTTGTCATTGGTTTCAAAAATATCGGTCTGTTCCGTGTCATTGGGTCGTACCATCGAAACAAATTCGCCTTCTCCTTCATTTGCCCATGTATCAAAAATTTTGAACTGAGCGCCTGCGTAAGGTATGTTCTCGCCTGTTTCTTCATCCACTTTGATGATATGCAATCGAGATTCAATCACTTTATCTTCCAATAAAAAGAAATGGGTATAGCCGTCTTCCGTGATCGTCACTTCAAATGGTTCGATCAATAAATAGCCATCCACACCTTGGGTTTCTTCAATGGTATAAGTGTCATAAGGTAGATTCTCAAACTTGAAATACCCGTTCTTACCAGTGACTTGGACATATTCTTGTCCAGTGGTGTGGGAAGTAGCTGTCAGTTCAACCCCTTCTAAAGGTGGCTTTATCCCCTGTTGCTCTTTTTTCAGTCTGGCAATTACTTCAAAAACGGTTTGAGGAATCAAGGGACGTGAACCAAACTTATAGCCTTCTATATTCCCTTTGATGACTCGATCGGTCACCGTTTTACTGTGAAGCGCTACAGTTTCATTTTGTCCAGCATACGTGAGGTTAACGGTATGTTTTGTAGTATCTAAAGTGTAGCCTTCTGGTGGTTCGATTTCTTGGAGATAATAGGTTCCCAGCTTTAATCCTTTCACCTCTGCTTGTGCTACGCCATCGATATCTTGCATCGTTAGTTTGCTAACAGAAGTCCCATTCTTATCAG
The DNA here is from genome assembly GCF_051714965.1 of Enterococcus sp. AZ077. Lineage (NCBI taxonomy): Bacteria > Bacillati > Bacillota > Bacilli > Lactobacillales > Enterococcaceae > Enterococcus > Enterococcus sp. AZ077. The sequence continues at coordinate 505,872 of NZ_JBIOSX010000001.1, read as the reverse complement.
TTAACTCATAAACAGCTCCTACCAATTGAGAAGCCCCTTGTGGTTTACTGCCTGTTTCTTCATCTTCTTTGATCACTTTGAGATTTGCTAGTTGCTCTTTATTATCTAAACTGATCGTGGTGGTCTCATTGGCTTTGATGGTCACTGTCTGAGGTGTGGCATTGAGGACATAGCCATTCGGTGCTTTGATTTCTTGTATCGTTACTTTTGTGTCGACTAACAAATCATTCCAGGTAGCATAGCCATCAGAACCTGTAGTGATTTCTTTGGTTTTTCCATCAGACGTAGTAAAACGAAAAACGGCACCTGCCAGTGGTTGCTTGGTCGTTTCATCTACTTTGCGTACACGGGCATTGCCGTTTTTTAAAACATTTATGGTTAAAGAAATTTTTCTATGTTCATTTAATCTGCCAACCATCATATTTTGGGTATATGGGTGTTGATAAATTAGCGGAACACCTTGAAAAGTAGAGGCAATACCATAGTCAAATTCAACTCGACTAGTCGCTTCTGCATTTTTGTTGGCAAGAATCGTTAATTGATTTCCTTTTTTAGAAATACTTAGTCCTTGTGAGACGAAAGATGGTAATGACTGATAATTACTAAAGGCATGGGTCGTGTCAGTTAAGGTGATACTTTCTCCAACTTTTAAGTTTATCGTTTGTTTGTCAAAAGAAGGTGATGTATAGAAATAATTGACATTTTTCATGACAGCAGATTTAAAGGTTTGATAGTCCGTCATCGAAAATACCCCTGAAATACTTAACGGTGTAATCCCTTGTTGTTCCCATACCAAAATTTGAGTCATCAATTCTTTTTTCAACGTGTGGCCCGAAACCATCAGCCCGTAATACTTAATCAAAGAAATTTTTTTCATCTGTTCAGTATTTCGCTCAGCGACTGTATAGCCAGAGTTATTTCCAAGATTAAGTGCAGCACCTGGTTCTATGCACAAGGCAATTTCATTGTTGATCCGTTTACCGTACCAGCCATATTCACGTACACCGTTCGATAAGCGAATATCAATATTGGAGATATGAGCATTGGGGTCAACATAAATCGTTTGATTGTTTCGTTGGTGGGTTTGAGTTTCTCCTAAAGCAGCATGAATCGAGTGAGTGATGTAATTCGAAGGAGTTGTCGTATATAATTTGCCGTCTTCAGTTTGAATCAACTGATTTTCTTGAAGAAAACTTATCTTACGATCGTCTTGATCTGTATTTTCTAAATTTCCTGCTAAAACAACAAGTGGTCGGCAAAACGAAACGGATAATAAATGAATGATCAAAAATATGCGTACAACTAACTGGTATTTTTTCATCGAAATTCTCCTGTTTTTTGATAATAAACCTGCTTATCTACAAAAGTTCTCTCATAAACATAGAATTACTACTGACACTAAAAAACAAAATATTCGCTACTGAATCAAGCGAATCACATATTCATTTTTAGTGCGGTCATACCTTAAAACGCCACTTTTTTGTATCTGATTGATCAATTTTGCTTTGTCTCCATTTGTCCATCCATCTTGATGAACAAGCTGTTCATATTCACGCAAAGTAATCTGTTTTCTTTTACTACTACGCATAAAAGTTAATAATCGCTGGAGTTCTGTCATCAAGTTGTCACTCCTTAAAAATTTTAAGGCCACACCATTTTTAGGATAAATGGAAACCTGACTTTTTTAGGAAAAAGCCAACCCATATCCTCACTGTCCTCGGAAAAAACATTACGTAAGAAATTTTTCTTCAAACCATTAATCACAGTTATCGGTTCCGTCCTCCGTAAGAGATTCTAGTCATACTTTTGCTGTTAGCATGCCAACACTAACAGGACTGTTATTTAGTTGAGCATCGATAAAGATTGACAGCAAATCATCGTTATCAGTTAGATTGCTAACCAGTAATGATGCTCACATATAACGTTTTCAACGAACAAATATGTTTTTTTGCAACGACTAAACTTGCCAAGCTTTTACTTTCATTGGTCGTTCCACGTACTGTAAGTTTTGTTTTGTGTTCCTTCGTTTAGCAAAGATAAGACCGCCAGAAGAAACGGCTGTTTTTATTTGTGGATAAATCTTGTAGTCAGGTAATTCTTTTTTTGTCTCTTGATTGATAAACTGTCCATTCCCTAAATTAGCCCACGTAGAACCATCAAATAATCGAATCGTTAGTGCTTTACTTCGAATTGCTTTTTTTGAACAGATTCGTAACACGTAAATCCCTCCTCACTCTATAATTACGATTTATTTGCGATTCTTCCAAAAAAAATAAAAGACATTGATCAACTTAAGTCAATCAATGTCTTTCAGTTCAGCTTATTTTGTTTTGGGGAAGAGTTAGATCATTACAGTGATCGTAGCAGCAGCTAAAATCAAGACTAGTCCAATAACTGTAACAGTCATTTCTTTCTTGGTTTTCTTTTGTCCTAGGAACCAAATACCAGTCAGTGTCGCTAATACTACGGATGTTTGAGAAAGAATAAACCCTGTTGCTAACCCATTCATATCTGGTTGAGCTGAAATTAAATAAGTTAAAGCAGCGAAGGCAAAGAAAAATCCTGAAAAAATATGTTTATAAGAGACAACTTCGACAAACGCTGATTTTTCTTTAAAACTTAAAACAGCTGAATAAACAACAGCAACGATTACCATACCAATTGCTTGAGGTAAAAAGGCATGCATTCCATCAATTGAAGTTGCTTGAGGAGCTGCGGAATAAGCCCAGTAGCCGATTTCACCTACTGCTAACAAAAGGACCGCTTTTTTCAATAAGTTACTGCCTTCTGTATTTTTCTTTTCAGTCCAAACAGTCATCCAAGCACCTAAAATAATCAAAACTAAAGCAAAGGCACCCAAGACTTTCGCAGTAGCGCCAGGCCAATTTCCTAAAGCAAACACGCCCCACAATGAAGCCCCTAATAATTGAAAAGCAGTAGTAATAGGCATTGCACGAGAAGAACCAATCAAGGTAAAGGATTGGAATGTAATGATTTGGGCGATTGCCCAACCAACACCAGATAAGATTGAAAAAGTCAGGTCAGATCCTGTTGGTAACTCCATTCCTTTATATAAAGCAAAAACAATTGCAAAAATCAATGTTCCTAATGTTGAACCTAAAATTTGATTGACCGGACGTCCCCCGATCTTAGATGCGATCGTAGGATATAACCCCCAACCAAGTAGTGGGCCTAAGCCAATTAAAAGCGCGGTAGTATTCATGGTAGACTATTCCTCCTTCTTTTTTAAAAAACGACGCCGCTTTCTAAAATAATATTAGCATAAGGTGTCATTTCCCCCGTGCGAATAAACGCATGACACTGATTCAAATCAGCTTTCATTTTACTATGAGGGATAAAAGTAATAGGTGTTTCAGGTAGCCGTTGTTGAATTTCCGATAATACTTTAGGGTTTTCTGACTTGATTTCTTCAGCTAAATAAATACGTTGAACTTCTAACTCTTCAAGCACATTGTTCAAGACTTCCATAAAGCTTGGAATACCATTATCTACAGCCAAATCGATTTTTTCAGTTGTCATCGGCACGGGCATACCTGCATCACCGATACTTAATGTGTCAAAATGTCCCATTTGTGCGATTACACGAGAGATATCTGAATTGATTACTTTTGATTTTTTCATAATAAAAACGTCCTTTCTTAATTCAATTCTTGTTTATATGGAATAGAAGGTTGTGCGCCAAAACGTTGAACAGTCAAAGAAGAAGCTTTATTTCCATAGGTAATTGCTTCCTCTAAATTACTAAAATCAGTTGCTAACATGCTACTCATCGCACCAATGAATGTATCACCTGCAGCTGTCGTATCGACTGCATTCACTTTGAACGCTGGCACGATCCCATTTTTGCTGTTTTTAATCGAGTAAAATGCGCCTTTACTTCCGATCGTGATAATTACAACTTCGATTCCTAATTGATGTAAGTGAGCTGCAGCCTGTTTTAAGCTTTCTTCGTCCGTAATCGAAATCCCTGTTAAAATTTCTGTTTCTGTTTCATTAGGAATAATCATATCTGTTACTTTCAATAACTCTTCAGGCACATTTTCTAATGCTGGGGCAGGATTCAAAATTGTTTTTACTCCAACCTCTTTTGCTAGGTTAAAAGCTTCAATCGTACTTTCTATAGCGCTTTCAAACTGTGCGATGATAAAATCACTTTTTTCGATGATCGCTTTGTTTTGTCTAACTTGTTCTGGTGTAAACGCATTGTTCGCTCCGGCATGGATCATAATACTATTTTCCCCAGCATCATCAACGATGATGTAAGCTTGACCAGTCGCTTGGTTTTCAAGAGTTGCTACACCTTGTAAATTGATTTCTTCTTGTTCTAAAAGCTCAGCCATTGTTTTGCCAGCTTCATCGGTACCAATCGCTCCAATAAAATGAGTAGTAGCTTCTGAACGTCTTGCAGCAACTGCTTGGTTTGCTCCTTTTCCTCCGCCAGCTGAAAATGTTTCTTTCGTGTGGATCGTTTCTCCTGGTTTAGGCATGTGTTTAACTCGGATGGTCCGATCTAAATTAATGCTACCGATAACTGTTACAGTGTTCATTCCTTCATCACTCCATATTACATATTAATTGAATCAAACGCCATTCATCAATAATTAAAACGTTTTAACTCTACACCGAAAATATACCACAGATTGAAAGCTATTTCAAGAACCTATTTTTCCTAATTTTTTATTAGCAATCAGCAGCTTCATTTTTACCAGCATTCTAAAACAAAAAAGCTGAACACTTGTGCTGACTTGCTTCAGTTAGATCTTGGTCTAACTTAAGACATTCACAACACAAGGCTCAGTTTTTTTATTTCACAACACTAATCAGAAAAAATAACCATCTGCAAAGTTAACTAATAAATCACTGATTCTTTATTTCGATGCTTTACCTGGTTCAGAGGCAATGATTGATAACTCTCCTTGAACCGTCCATTCTGTCACATCATTTGGTAAAATAAAACTTGCCCCTTTAGTTAATGGGTAAATTTTTTCATTAACAACTAACTCTCCTGCTCCATCGATTACTGTCGCTAATGTATAAGGTGCTTGTTTTTTAAATGATGTAATTCCTTTGATATCCCATTCATAAACATTAAAAAACTCGGTCTCTAAATACGTAACGATCGAAGAATTCCCTTTACGTACTTCTTTCATTTGAATCTGTGGCGTAATAGCTGGAACAGTTGTCACATCAATTGATTGTTGGATATGCAATTCACGCGTATTGCCATTGGCATCTTTACGGTCATAATCATATACACGATAAGTCGTGTCCGAGCTTTGTTGCGTTTCTAAAATCATGATCCCTTTACCAATTGCATGGATCGTTCCACTAGGGACATAGAAAAAGTCGCCTTTTTTAACTGGGACTTTTTTCAATAAGCCATCCCAACGACCCTCTTGGATCATCTCAGCAAGTTCTTCTCTTGTTTTTGCATGATGGCCATAAATGATTTCTGCTCCAGGTTCAGCATCAATGATATACCAACATTCTGTTTTTCCTAACTCACCTTCGTGCTTCATTCCATAAGCATCATCTGGATGGACTTGTACTGATAATTCATCTTCTGCATCTAAGATTTTAATTAATAATGGAAAGACAGGCTCAGTTGGGTTGCCAAACAATTCCTTGTGGTTTTGCCATAACTCGTCTAATTTTTGTCCTTGGTATTCACCGTTTTCAACGACACTTACACCATGTGGATGTGCGCTGATCGCCCAATCTTCACCGATTTTATCATTAGGTATATCAAATCCAAATACTGATCTTAAACGGCTGCCTCCCCAAATTTTTTCTTGAAAAACTGGTTTTAAAAACATAGGTTCTTGCATAGTTCAAACTCCTCTCAATGTTCATAGTTATTATAGCATCATTTTTTTAATAACGCTTTCTCTTTCAAAAATTTTTCAACAATTTCATCACGACAACGAATATAAGCTTCACGATGATCCGTTGGATGGATACGGTTTGATAAGAAAATAAATGCTTCTTGTTCAATAATGTCAATTAGTAAGAACGTGCCCGTATAACCAGTATGAAAAAGAATTGGTTGCTGTTGTTCTAATCCTTTTTTTAAATCCCATCCTAAGGAACGATTGCCTTTTTTCGTTGGCGTATGATCTTGTAAAAGTGAGCGAATCGTTTGTTCTTCTAAAAAACGCCCATTTTCAGCTTTCCCTAAATTCAAATACATTTTTACAAAGGTAATACTGTCCTCTAAATCAAGAAACAACCCAGCATTTCCTGCATGCTCAGCGAGTACTCTCGCTTTAGGATCATGTGTAACGCCCCGCAAAACCTCACCTGAAGCAAGTTGTTGTGTGGGAACAATTCTTTTGGAAGGATACGGTAAAAACGTACTGTGCATCATCCCTAAAGGCGCTAATACTTGTTCTTCGAATAATTCTGTGGCTGGCTCTTGGAAAATCTCTTCAAGCATCAATCCTAATAAAATCGTGCCTGCATCTGTATATTTCACTAATTTCCCTAACTGATCACCAGGTTGAAGCTTTAAATAGGCTTCGATCAGCTGTTCTTGAGAGAGTTGATCTCGATTAGGAATCCAAGTTTCAATATTTGATGTATGAGTCAGTAAATGTCGTATCGTGATTGTTTCATTTTCAAAAGCCGGTAAATAATGGTGTAACGGTTTGTCTAAGTCGATTTTACCATCTTCCCACAAGCGTAACACTAGACTGGTGGTAGCGATCACTTTTGTTAAAGAAGCCACATCAAATAATAGATCTGCTGTCATTGGTTGGGTTTCAGGTACGATCTGTGCATGACCTGCTGAAAAAGTTTCAACATGCTTATGCTTAATAAACGCACCAACAACACCAGGATAATAACCTTCTTCAAGTTTATTTAAAATCAACTGTTTCGTTTCTGGGTACATTTTATTCTCCTTCTCTGTCGAAGAAATCAATTTTTGTTCATCATGCTAAGTCAAATCATATAGCTTTATCCAAGAGGATGCAAGTAGATAAAGGTCGTGAAAACATCGGGTAGCTCCGATGACAATAAGAAAGAATTTTTTGAAACAGCTCCTCATGTTTTGAAAAATTCAGGCTTATTTCAAGGAGCTGATGTTTGAACGCCATGGATAAAGGTTGTGAAAAGAGCGTTTTGCCCTGAGTAATAAGGAGGAAAATCTCGAAACAGCTTTCCATGTTTTGAGATTTTTTGACTTATTACCGAAGGGCAGCTCTTTGAACACCGTGGATTAGGTCGTGATAGAAGCGTTCAGCTCCGAACGAATAAGAGAGGATTTTTTAAAATAGCTTCTCATATTTTAGAAAATCATCGCTTATTGCTGAGGAGTTGCTTCTTGAACACCGTGGATTAGGTTGTGAAAGAAGTGGTCAGCTCCAATGACAATAAGAAAATTTTTTAAATCAACTTTTCTTCTATCCTCTTGTATCTTAGAGAAACTTCTTTAGTTGAAGAGTTGTTTCTGGTATCCCTTTATATATTGAACAAAAAATCAGCTTTCGATTTCCGTTGTTGCTTGTGATGCGCTTTGCCAACAATGAACAAAAGCAAAAGCCCCTAAACATCAAATCGTTAGGAGCTATTTCTACCTATTCAATTATTTGTCTTCGCTTTATTTTTTGGCTTTTTTTGTATCGATCACAAACCACCATTCGATACCAATCGCATCATAAATTGTTAACACAGTATGTCTTTGATCGATAAAGAAGTCAACTGCAGTTTCATTTAAATGCTGAATCAACTGTTCCATGCTTTCTTGATCAATCACGAATTTCAAGAAATCTAAACCTAATACTTCATGAGTCGGCAATGCTAATGCCTCACTATTTGCTTCTGAGATTCCTACATGGAAGTTCCCTTCATTTAAAACATGTAATCCGTTCTTTTCTTCCCGAACTTTTAGTCCCAGTAAATCACTTAAAAAACGGCGTTCTTCTTCGCTATCAAAAACGTTTAAATGGATTTTTTCAAAGTAAGAATTAGCGGATAATTTTTTGTAACGCTCTTCTGACTTACGTAATAATGACTCTTGATCCATTGCTTCTGGTTGATTTCGTTCTTGAACATTGTCCTCTTCGTGATAAATTTCTAATTCGTTACCTTCTGGATCCTTAAGTAAGATCCCCATGCGCCCTTGATCTTCTAACGCATCTTCAATTGGATAGTTTGTTTTACGGATACGGGAAAGGATATCAGCCATTTCTGCTACCGTTGGAATAATCAATGAAAAACGTTTCAGTTTTTTGATTTCCCCAATGTAATCATGCGCTCTAGGACTTTCTTCCAGCAATAGCATCTCACTATTTTGCTCTTGTGTCCCTAAAATAGCTAATTCATTTTCTTCCCGTTTCAAATCAAAACCGATCGTATTTTTGTAAAAATCAATCATTTTATCTCTATCTTTAACCCGGATTGCTACACTTTTTAGGTAAGTAGTAGACCCCAATTTAAATTCTTTCATTTTTCTTGCTCCCCTCTACGTCCAGCTTTATTTTAACGATGCTTCACATTTCTTTCAAGCAATAAATGGGTTTTTATTAAAAAAAATGTGAGAATTTTCGCATTTTCCACGCAATACTGCAATTATTTTTAAATAACATTCATTATAATAAATAAAACGCATGGAACGCTTCAGATGCTCTTTCCATGCGTTTTACTATTAATGAATTGTTAAGAAACAGCTTCTTCGGAAAACTGGCTATTATATAAATCAGCATAAAATCCATCTTTTTCCATCAATTGATCATGATTTCCCGTTTCAACAATTGAACCATGGTTCATGACAATAATGTTATCGGCATCTCGAATGGTTGACAGACGGTGAGCTACTACAAAGCTTGTTCGATTTTCTAATAAACGATTCATCGCTTTTTGGATCAAAATCTCTGTCCGAGTATCCACACTAGAAGTTGCTTCATCAAGTATCAATACATCCGGATTAGCTAAAAATGCCCGAGCAATCGTGATTAACTGTCGTTGCCCTTGGGAGATGTTGCTGGCATCTTCATTTAATACCGTTTGATAACCTTCAGGCAGTTTGCGAACAAAGTCATCAACATGGGCAGCTTTGGCTGCTTCAATCACTTGTTCGTCAGTTGCATCATCGTTTCCGTATTTGATATTGTCGTAGATGCTACCTGTAAATAGCCATGTATCTTGCAGAACCATTGAAAATTGAGCACGTAAGTTATCTCGAGATAAATCTCTCGTATCTACCCCGTCATAACGGATACTTCCGCCAGAAACATCATAGAAACGTTCTAACAAGTTGATCAAGGTCGTTTTACCAGCACCAGTTGGACCAACAATTGCCACCATTTCTCCAGGTTTCACATCCAGATTAAAATCTGTCATCAATAGTTGATCTTTGGTATAACCGAATTGAACATTTTCAAAACGAACTTTATATGGTGTATTCTCTTCAACAGGTAACCCAGATTTTTTATCAGACATTTCCTCTTCATCCAGCACTTCAAAAACCCGTTCCGCAGATGCAACAGTTGACTGGATCGTATTCATTAAACTTGCAAGTTGAGTAATCGGCTGTGAGAATTGTGTCGTATATTGTAAGAACGCTTGAACGTCCCCAAGTGTCATATTCCCATTTGCAACTTTGACCCCACCTAATACAGCAACAAATACATAGCCAAGATTTTTAACGAAGTTCATCAAAGGCATAATGATGGCAGAGATAAACTGCGCTTTCCACCCAGCAGCATATAACTTGTCGTTTTCTTCTTCAAAAACTTCTTGGTCTTTGGCTGTATGATTGAAAGTTTTGACGATCGTATGACCACCATAGGTTTCTTCTACTTGGTTGTTTAAGAGACCTAAACTTTTTTGTTGATCTGCAAAAAAGACTTGGGATTTTGGTGCAATGATCATCACGACGATCAAACTCAATGGAATCATCAGTAAAGCCACTAACGTCAATTGCCAACTAATAGAAAGCATCATAACGATGACACCGATCAAAGTAACTGCACTTGTTACAAACTGTGTTAAGTTTTGTTGAAGGGTACTGGCAATATTATCCATATCATTGATTGCACGAGACATGATGTCTCCATTTGTATGTGTATCATAATAAGAAATCGGTACTCGATTCATTTTTGCTTCTAGATCTTGACGTAACTCATAAACTGTTCGTTGCGATACTCGTGTCATAATAAATTGTTGCAAGAAATTGAATACTGCAGAAATCAAATACATCACAATAACCGTGGCGATGATTTGAGCAATTTTATCAAAATCAATTGGGAATTTAGAAATTTGTTGCCCCGCTTGCATTTGTTTTGCTCCAGCCATTACCCCATTAAAAATCTCAGTAGTTGCTCTCCCTAATACTTTTGGTGTTTGGATCTGGAAAATGACTGCTGCGATCGCTAATACAAATACAGCAATGATCGCAACCGAGCGTTTTGACATATAGCCAAATAAACGTTTCACTGTGCCCCAAAAATTCTTTGGTTTTTCTCCTTTTGCCCCAATGTTTCGACCGGGTCCGTGACCGCCGCCAGGCATTGGTCGTTGAGAAGGTTTGGTCGTTCCTTTACTCATGCTAGATCCTCCTCTCTTAATTGTGAATGAACGATTTCCTGATAGGTTTCATTCGTTTTAAGAAGTTCATCGTGTGTGCCTTTGCCAACTAGTTTTCCTTCATCAAGGACTAAGATCATATCCGCATCCATTACTGTACTTACTCGTTGTGCAACTAAAACCGTAATACTTTCTTTCATATTTTGTTTTAAAGCTTGGCGTAATTTTGCATCTGTTTTAAAGTCCAAAGCCGAGAAAGAATCATCAAATACATAAATGTCAGCTGGTTTGACTAATGCTCGAGCAATCGCCAAACGTTGTCTTTGCCCACCAGAAAAATTTCCTCCGCCTTGTTCAACATGGCTGTCTAAGCCCTCTTCCATTTCTGAAACGAAGTCTTTGGCTTGGGCGATTTCTAACGCTTTCCAAATCATTTCATCAGTAGCATCTGCTTTCCCGTACTGCATGTTTTCTCTGATCGTGCCAGAGAACAACATGGCTTTTTGTGGAACAAAGCCCATCAATTCACGCAAATTATACTGAGTCATATCGGTAATACTTACACCATCAATCTTGATTGTTCCTGATTCGACATCGTATAGTCGTGGGATAAGGTTGACTAAAGTAGATTTACCCGAACCAGTTCCACCAATAATCGCAACAGTTTCGCCTGATTTTGCTGAAAAATCAATATCTTCTAATGCCAGCTTCTCAGCTCCATGGTACCGGTAGTTGACATGTTCAAATGAGATTGTGGCAGCTTTACCTGCAGGAGTCACCTCAGTTGGGTTCTCAGGATCTGAGATACCTACTTTTTCATCTAATACTTCATTGATCCGATCAGCAGAAGCTTGCGCTCGAGGGACCATGATAAAAATAGCTGAAAGCATCATAAAGCTAATTAAAATTTGCATAGCATACGTCATAAATGCAATTAGGTTTCCGACTTCTAACGTCATATCTGCTATGTAGTGTCCACCAAACCAAGTAATTGCTACGTTTGTTCCACTCATAATCAAAGTCATCATCGGCATCATCAATGCAACGATCGTGTTGACTTTAATTGCTGTATTTGTATAATCTTTGTTTGCTAAATCAAAACGATTTTCTTCAAAACGTGTCTTATCAAACGCTCGGATTACCCTTACCCCTGTTAATCCTTCACGAAACACTAGGTTCAAACGGTCTGTCTTCTTTTGCATGCTCTTGAATAGTGGTACCGCAAAAAACATGATTCCGCCGATCACCACTAGCATGATTGGAATAACTACTAAGAAAATTTTGGTTAATTGATGATCTTTTTGATAAGCAAGAAAACTTGCGCCAACCAATGTGATCGGTGCATTGATCATCATTCTTAAAAACATTTGCGTAACCATCTGGATTTGTGTCACGTCATTAGTTGTACGGGTAATCAAGGATGCTGTACCATATTTGTCAAATGCATCTTTTGTTAAACTTTCAGATTTTTTATAAACATCGGTACGTAATTGCTTTCCTAATTTTTGTGACTCACGTGTAGCAAAAAAGGTATTTGCGATTGCTGCGATGATACTAATCAAAGAAAAACCGATCATAACAAAACCTGTTTGCCAAATATAATCAACATCACCTCGTGCTACACCTTTATCAATGATATTTGATGTGAGCGTCGGCAAATAAAGATCTGATAAAACTTGGATAACCATGAACAACGTGGCTGCAATAGCTGAAGTCAGTGAAATCCGTTTGACGATTTTTAGCATGTAATTCCCCTCTTTCTATTGATATACGCCGTCTTTCAACCATGATAGTTTTAATTTAAATTCTTTAATGGCATGATCCACGGAGTAATTTTCGTTTTTTGAAAATGATTTATAGGCATGAGCAATCGTAGTAAAGACGATATTCATGATCAATTGGATCAGTAGTTCCAGTTCATGATCATCGTTTACTTTCAGTGTCGTTCGATCAATCAATCCAATTAATTCTTTTGCCTCTTTTTGATGTTTTGCATGTGAATGACGCTGATCATCTTTTGTATGTGGCACGACTTTACGAGAAGCACGATAGTCCAAGTTCATGAAAAGATTACGATAAAAAGAAGCATTTTCCCCGACTAAAATCTCCCGAATGATTTTAGTAAAATAAAGCTCGAATCCTTCGAATAAATCCCCATCGACATCTTTTATCAGTTGGAACATATCTTTTGAACTATCACGTCGAACAGTTTCAAAATAATAATAGTAAAGATCCTCTTTGTCTTCAAAATACTGATAAAAACTACCTCTAGGGATTTCTGCGATTTTCACGATATTTGCGATGGAAGCATCTTTTAATGGTACTCTGGAAAATTCAATCCTAGCTGCTTCTAATAAACGTTTCTGCTTTTCCTCTGGTAGATGAAAAAAAGTTTTCGTAGGCATCTTTTTCCTCCTTCCTAAAATGACACACTGTCACATGACACTATGTCATTATAACACCAAGAAGATGTTTTGCAATGCTTTTCCATATTTTTTTCATGAAAAGACTAAAAAAATTCATAATTAAAAATCGAACCTTAAAAAAACTTGATAGCCTTTTCTCTTTCAAGTAAACTAGCTATGTTAGTCAGATAACAAGTCAGCTTAAAGGAGAGAATATTATGGCATCAGTTTTAGTAGTAAAAGGGCACCCATTAACTGCACAGGAATCACGTTCAGTTAAAGCATTAACAACTTTTTTAACTAGTTACAAAGAAAATCATCCGGAAGATGAAGTGACTGTTTTAGAGCTTTATCGTGATGATATCCCAGAAATCGATGAAGAATTACTTTCAGGATGGGAAGCACTTCGGGCAGGTGCTGAGTTCTCTACTTTGTCTGAAAGTCAACAACAAAAAATTGCTCGTTTCAATGAATTGACCGACCAATTTCTTGCTGCAGACAAGATCGTTATTGCGAATGCTTTATGGAACTTGAATATCCCAACAAAATTAAAAGCTTGGTTTGACACCGTCAATGTCGCTGGCAAGACATTCCGTTATACTGAAAACGGACCAGAAGGATTAGTTTCTGGTAAAAAAGCTTTGCACATCCAATCCAACGGAGGCATTTATAACGGTCAAGACTTCGCTTCTCAATATGTCAAAGGCATCTTAAACTTTGTCGGTATCGATCAAGTGGATCAATTATTTATTGAAGGTATCGACTATACCCCTGACCGTGCAGAAGAATTGATGCAATCAGCTTTAGATAAAGCTGCAGCATTTGGTCAAACTTTCTAATAAAAGCTACTTGCACGTTTACCATAAAGTTAGTCCCTTACTAACTTTGATTGTTGCATAGTGGGCACCTAAAAATTTCTTGAAATTTTCTTAAAAATTTAAAAAAATGAAGAAAGCGAAAATAGTTAAACTATTTTCGCTTTCTTCGTTTTTTTAGTCATGTGTTTTTAGTGCACAATTGGTTAGTCACTTTGTTTTTCTTCATATAAACTAGAGATAGTTGTATACCATTCAAAAACATGTGAGATGACCACTTTTGCTGCAGCATATACTGGAATACCTAAAATCACACCGACGATTCCAAACAGCTTCCCAGAAGTTAATAAAACTAATAAGATTGTGACCGGATGGATCGCCAATTGATTCCCTAAGACTAATGGAGAAATCAATCGTCCTTCAATCGTTTGTTCTAAAGCAAATACGATCAATACTTTGATCAACATGATCGGTCCCGCCACGATTCCTAAGAATACGGCCGGAATCATTGCTAAAAATGAGCCTAGATAGGGAATCAAATTTAAAAAGCCGGCAATGATCCCTAAGGTGACTGCATAATCGAGTCCAATGATCGCAAATCCAATCATAAACATGATCGCTACTGCAAAAGCCACCGTCAATTGTCCACGGATATAAGAAGAAACTTGATCGTTCATTTCACTTAATACTTTCAAAGTTGGTTTTCGCATACGTGTTGGTAGGAAATTCACAAAATAAGGGGCAAGTTGCTTGCCATCTTTCAATAAATAGAAAAGGATAAACGGCATAGTTAGCAAAGCAACAATAATCGTAGCAACTGCTCCCACAAAACTTCCTAAACTTTGAACCGTACTTTTTGAAATATCTTGGAGCATATCCCCCGCTGAACTCATGAACTTATCGCCAGTAGCTTCCAATTGTTCCCTAAATTGGTTGAATAGAGGATCTCTTAGTATTTCTGTCAATTTATTATCGATCGTATCCACATATTGAGGAAAATGATTGATAAAACTCACGGTTTGCTCTTGGATTTTAGGAATGATTACCACTGTTCCCCAAGCAATCAGTGCCACGACTAATACAAATAACCCGATGATGCTATAGAGCCTTGGAACTTGGCGCTTTTCCAAATAGTCAACAACTGGATTCATCAAATAATACAAAATTGCCGCTAAAATAATGGGTAAGCCAACGATCGCCAGGAATTGCCAGATCGGGGCAAATAGATAGGACACCTTAGTAAATAAAAAAACGATCAATAAGATCAAAAGTACTACTAATAACGCAGTAACGACTTGATTATTTAAAAACCATCGCCAAAACCAAGAGACTGGTTTTGATCGCTTGTTTTTTCCTTCCATAATCTCACCTACTTGTATTTGATTTGTGTACCGACATGAATCTCAGGTAACTGATGTGGTGTTAAGTAAAGACCGTTCACAATACTATTTTCCTCAGAATAATGATCAAAAATCAGCGTAACATGCCCTACTGTGTTTAAATTTTCATTTGCCAATCTTCCCACATGCTCAATCTGATATTCTTGTTGATCAAAAAAAAGTGAATCCCCTTTTTTTAATGAAAATTTTTCGGTAGAAGTAATCTTTTGGATCACTGAATAGTTACGTAGTGTAGTTGTTGCTGTTCGATCAAATAAAATCAAGATCGGTTCTTGTTCACTTACTGCATTTTCTCCGATTTCTTTGATGGTTGCATGAATCATTTTATTCTCTCCTTTGTTACAAATTCTGTCGCTCACTCTATATTCAGTATAACATATTCTCATTGTTTAACTCTCCTGTTTGAAATGTGCTAAAATAAACAAGGAACCTATTTCATACATTCTAGGAGGGATAAAATGAAAGAAAAAATCATTTTAGGGACGTACACAAGACGTGTGAGTGAAGGAATTTATACCATTGAATTAGATACAGAAAAAGCAGAAGTCTCAGGATTGAAGCTAGCTGTAAAAGAAAATAGTCCAACTTACTTAGCAAAAAGTGAAGCTGGTAATCTTTATAACGTCACAAGTCTGGACGGTTTAGGTGGGATCGGGGCTTATGATCAAGAATTCCATTTTTTGAATGCGGTAACAGAATCAGGCGCTCCTTTATGTTACGTTGCAGTTGATGAATCTCGTCAATTAGTATATGGTGCTAATTATCATAAAGGTGAAGTCAATGTTTATCGTATTTTAGACGATGGAGGTCTCGAAGCAACTGATGCCGTTTTTCATCAAGAAGCAACTGGTCCTCATAAAAATCAAGACCATGCACATGTCCATTATACTGATTTAACTCCAGACAACCGCTTAGTGGTTTGTGACCTAGGAACGGATCGGGTCTATACGTACGATGTATCTGATCAAGGAAAATTAACTATAGTTTCTGAATTTGTGGCAGAACCTGGAACTGGTCCCCGCCACCTTGTCTTCCATCCTGCAAATGAAACCATTGCTTACCTATTTGGTGAACTTGATAGTACTGTTCGTGTGCTTTCGTATAATAAAGCCCAAGGCAGCTTTGAAGAAAAACAAAAAATTAGTACACTACCAGATGATTTTCAAGGAGAAAATGGTGGTGCTGCAATTCGTATTTCAGATGATGGTCGATTTGTATATGCTTCCAATCGTGGCCATAACTCAATTGCAGTCTTTGCAGTTTCTGAAAAGGAGCAACTGTTGGAATGTATCCAAATTATTTCTACTGAAGGCGATTTCCCTAGAGATTTCGCTTTAGATCCTACGAACGACTATGTCTTATGTGCCAATCAAAATACCGATAATCTTACGCTTTTCGCGCGAAATAAAGAGACTGGTTTACTAGAATTACGCCAAAAAGACATCTATGCACCAGAATGTGTCTGTGTTTATTTTGAAAAGGAGCAGTAACATGAACAAAGATGAAGTATTGGATCGATTACGGGAAGAGTTAGAAATTCCTTTTTTCCAAGGAAAGTTAGAAGAAAAAGAATATAGTGAAGCAGATTATCAAAAATTAAAACAAGATTTACTTCAATATTTTGATGATTATGTCAGAAATGTTGAAAATTAAATAAGTGATCGGAAAAGCGTTACTTGATTTGCTCATGACGAAAACTCGAAACAAGTTTTTCACGTTTCGAGTTTTTTTGCTTAGTGCTGAAACTCCGCCGGGTATATTATTTGTTCATCTGAACTACATTGTTTTCGGTGAACGATTTGTTGAGAGCAGCCTCTATAAGTTGAACTTGAATATGGAGGGATTGAGTTGAACTGAGACAAACGATCGGTAAATAGCAAAAACCGTCAAGTTGGTTAGGCTTGACGGTAAAAGTGAATTATTCGATCGAGTAATTCAAAATTGTTGTTGGTATAGGTTACTTTCATATAATAAGTGATTGACTGATTTTTATCATAAAAAACATATGATAATTAAATTAAAACACTCTATTTTTCAATGAAACTTTATACTGTTTTATTTTTTCAACAATAAATTTGTCATTTTTTGGATGGCTGAAGAAATATTTTCTGTCGCTTGATCCTGTTTTTCTTCAGAAACATCAAATAAATCATGGTCAACTCCAGACTCTGGTTGGATACTTTGAGTCATTTCTTCACAACCAGCCACGTAGGAAGTATAGGCTTTTTCAAAACTTTTATGAATACCCATTACTTTTGCTGGTGGTCGCAACTGACTGATTTTTTTCAATATCACACGATATTTTTTTGTTCCTTCTTCAAACAAATGAACGATTTCAGCTAACTCTTCTGGAGACAAGTCTTCTGTTTTTTTCTGATCAATCGCTTCTCTGATCACTTGATATTTTGGATGCATCTGTTCACCGATCTCTTCCGTCTCTTTGACCATTCGATCGACTGATTGTACATAATAACCAATATTTGGTAACATTCTTTCTCCTACTTTCGATTTTATTTCTCTTTTATTTTACCTTTTTTTAGCACAATTGAATAGGCTTTCTACCCAGAGTAATAAAGTCATATGTTATTTTTCAAAAAAATTTGTTTGTAAACTGTATTTTTCCCCAGAAACAATATCATATTGAATCATCTCATAAGCTTGATAAAGTTCTGCTTGTTTTTTGTTTAATTGTGCTTCTCGATGCCATTGCCCCTCTTGGTAGTATAGTTCTCGCTCAAATGCTGGTAATTCATTTTGAAGTGCCAACAATAATTGATAAAAACCAGTTGTCTGTTGATTAGTCTGATTCATCAAGTCAGCAGCAAAATAAAAAGGACTTGTAACAGGAGCTTCGTTTTTTTCTAATTCTCCTTGACTATCAAACATCAAAAACTGTGTTTCGTGTAAGGTGTGTTTCTCATTACTATTTTGAATGGTGTCAGAATAGATCCCTGGTAAATGATCTCCCCAGAAAACAACTAGCGTTCTTCTTGATAACTTCTTCAGTTCTTCCGTGAACGCTTTTAAGGATTGGCTACTATACGAAATATCTTGAAGATAATTTTCTAAACTACTTATCCCACTATTATCCTCTGTTTTGGCTGTATATTCGAGCTGCTGATATTTTCCATCATAAGGCATATGGGTTTGCATCGTCACAAGATGGATAAATTGGGGTGTATCGTCCTCTTTTAAAAGATCCATCACTTCTTGATAAGCAGAAGCATCAGAAATGTAGGGATTATCTTCAATGGTGTCAGTATACGTCATCGTATTTTCACTAATAAATTCATCAAAACCTAAAACCTCATAAACATCTTTTCTTTTGTACATCGAGGTGTTATAAGGATGGATCGCAGTCGTATGATAATTTTGATCTTTCAATGTTGAAACGATCGAAGGTAATTGATTCATTTTGGGTACTAACATTGTGTAGGGTGTTGTTAATTGGGCATTGAATAGTCCCATTGAAAAACCTGTTAATGCTTCAAATTCGATATTGGCTGTTCCACCACCATAATTTTGAGAAAGCATCTGACCACTATAAGTCTGATCAGCAACCGCATAATAATCTGCCAAAGGATCACCGGTAATTTCCACCCCATTCAAACGACTAGGATCTGAAAAACTTTCGCTCATCACATAAATGATATTCGGTTGTTCTTCTGAGGCAGTTTTATTTTTTTCATCTGCCAGCTTTTGATAGTGTGATGTAATTTCCTTGATTTTTTCTTCGGAGTACCCTTTTGGCTTTTCCATTGGATCGATTTTTAAATTGTATAAGAAACCACCAATAAAACCTGTATTATAATAATTCATCTTTTGACTATAAGGGATCCACAAAGCCGTTTTGTTATATGCTTTACGTAATAAATTATTTGGGTTATTGAAATGACTAATATAAATTAGCGCAAAGATCGTAGTAAATAATGTGATCACTCGGATGGCTTGAAATTTCTTGTCTTTCTTAAAACTCCGATAGATAGCCCAGCAACCACCTGCTACCACCAATAGGATCATTCCTCCTAATAGATAAAACGAGGTTGTGCCTGTCATATCTTTTAATAAACCAAACTCTTTGATCATCTTTAGGTCGTCGGGATAAATCGGTTCTTGTCGATAGGTCATTTTTAAATAGTTTGCGTAACCTAATATTCCAATGCCAACAAGATAAAAGAATGTTCCAAAGAGAAAAGAACCTAATACTGCCACTAAAAAAAGGAAGATCATTAATAACACTAAACAAGCTAATAAAAATTTTTCCGTATGCCACGAAAAAGCAAATTTTACAGCTAGATCAAAAGAAAGATCGTTTTGACACCATTGTAAATACAAATTGCTTAGTCCAACGACAAAAACGATACTTATCGCCACTAATGTATATTTTAACCAATTTTTCTGTTTGACAGACAATTGATTGAAACTATCTTTTATATGTCTTTTCAAATGGATACTCCTTTAATTCATTTATTATTCGATACCGCTTTCCTTATTTTAATGATTTCCAGATAACAAGTAAAGAACTGTCTGCAAACCCTTATCTTTTTTTATTCGTTGTCCGATTTGATTGTTCACAAATTGTCGACTGCTCAATATCGTATTGTAAAAGCATAACAATAGTATGCAAGTAGCGACTTATAAAAAAGGCGTTAAAAAATCCATGTGAAAGAAGTCTACTGACATAACTTTAATTTTTAACACAAGATGTTTAAACAATTTATTACAGCTACTAAAAAAATCCTCCATGCGTTTATAATCTTAATTAATAGTACTTCATTGACGTACTACTACAGAATAGAACTGAAACCCAATGAATAGCTATTTTTAATCTTTTGTCTTAAATCTTGAAAAAGAACATGCGGTTCATATTCTCTTGATAATAGAAATAACCCGCTATATCCAGAAAATGCGAGAAGCTGTTTTCGGATATAGCAGGTTATTTTTCCATCTGAACTTTACTATGACAACCTTATTTTTTACTAAATAACGAGTTCATTAAAAACAAGCAATGTTACTTCATTCATTGGTGTGATCTTCAACAAAGTTATTAGGCTTATTTCCAAAAATCATCTAACACTGAGATAGGTAAGTGTCGTTTATGCTGCGTTTTGTTCCACCAAGCTTCAATTTTTTGTTTGGCATCTGTTGGAACTTCTTTACCTTCTAAATAATCATCAATCTCAGTGTAAGTAACACCTAAAGCAACCTCATCGGCGATCAACGGCTTGCCATCTTCCAAATCAGCTGTTGGGATTTTGGTATAAAGTTTCTCAGGTGCCCCTAGTTCTTGTAATAATTGTTTTCCTTGACGTTTGTCCAAGCGGAATAATGGTAACAAATCGGCGCCACCGTCGCCATACTTTGTAAAGAAACCAGTAATATTTTCAGCTGCATGATCCGTTCCCAGAACTGCTCCTGCATGCCCACCTGCAATTGCATACTGTGTGATCATCCGTTGACGAGCTTTGATATTTCCTTTATTGAAGTCACTGACTTCAATCCCCGCAGCGGCTAATTCAGCAACTTGCGCATCAACAGCAGGTTTGATATTCACTCGTAGGCGAACGTCAGGCTGGATAAATTCAACTGCAGCTTTCGCATCCTCTTCGTCTACTTGTTCGCCATAAGGTAAGCGTACAGCGATAAATTGATAACGATCGTCTTGTGTTTCTTCACGCATTTCTTCCATTGCTAATTGAGCCAAACGTCCCGCTAACGTAGAATCTTGTCCCCCACTGATTCCTAAAACAAAGGTTTTTAAGAAAGGATATTTCTTTAAATAAGCTTTCATGAAATCAATACTAGTTCGAATCTCACCTTGTGGATCAATGGTTGGTTTGACACCTAATTCTTGGATAATCTCTTCTTGTAAGCTCATTCTTTTTCCTCCTTAATATTCATTGTATAAAGTAGCTACGTTTTTCTTCATCCGTTCCATCGTAGCCATTTTATGATTCCAACAATCTGTTGATAAATCAACTGGGTATTTTTGTGGATTAAGGTCACGTTTGTACTCTTCCCACAGTGAATCAAGGTTATCACGTGTATATGCTTTGATTTCATCTAAAGTTGGTAATTCATAGACCCGTTCGCCCTTCACGAAAATATCTTGTAAGATAGGTCGAGCTGTAAAGTCACGCACCGTTTTATTGATAAAGGTATGCACAGGATGAAACATAAAAATCTCTGCTTCCTCTCTAGGATCTTCATCCCAAAGCGTAACGTAGTCTCCTTCTGATTTGCCATCAAAATTGCGAGTGATTCGCCACACTTGTTTCTTGCCAGGAGTTGTTACTTTTTCTGCATTGCTGGAAAGCTTGATTGTATCGATCATTTTGCCCTCTTTATCTTCAATTGAAACCAATTTGAAGACAGCACCAAGCGCGGGTTGGTCATAGGCTGTAATCAATTTCGTTCCTACACCCCAAACGTCGATTTTAGCTTTTTGCATTTTTAAATTTAAAATCGTTGCTTCATCTAAATCATTTGAAGCATAAATTTTAGCCTCAGTGAAACCAGCAGCATCTAATTGTTCACGAACACGCTTCGAAATATACGCCATGTCGCCACTATCGATACGAACCCCAAGGAAATTGATTTTATTGCCTAATTCTTTTGCTACACGGATCGCACTAGGTACACCAGATTTCAAGGTATCGTAAGTATCAACTAAGAACACGCAGTCTTTATGAGTTTTCGCATAAGCCATAAACGCTTCATAATCATTTCCATAAGATTGAACAAGTGCATGCGCATGCGTTCCACTTGCAGGAATTCCAAAGATTTTCCCAGCTCTGACATTACTAGTAGCATCTGCTCCACCGATGTAAGCAGCTCGAGTTCCCCAAACAGCAGCATCCAATTCTTGCGCTCTTCTAGTACCAAATTCTAACAATGGATCATCGCCGATCACTGATTTGATTCTTGCTGCCTTCGTAGCGATCAACGTTTGAAAGTTCACCATATTCAGTAGGGCTGTTTCAATCAATTGACAATGTGCTAACGGACCTTCCACTTGGATCAACGGTTCATTGGCAAACACTAATTCACCTTCGCGCGCCGAGCGGACAGTAGCTTTAAATTTAAATTCTTTTAAGTATGTTAAAAAACCTTCTGGGTAGATGTCCATTTTGCGTAAGTATTCAATGTCTGACTCACTAAACGTCAAATTTTCTAAGTATTCCACAAGACGTTCTAATCCTGCAAACACGGCATACCCATGGTTAAATGGCATATCACGGAAATAGCATTCAAAAACAGCGTGGAGATCCGCACGACCTAATTCCCAGTACGTTTGCATCATGTTGATTTGGTATAAATCAGTATGCAACGTCAAACTGTCATCTGGGTAAATTTTATTCATCTTTATATTACTCCTCTTGGCAAGTTTTCATTTCTTATCCATTATAACAAAAAAACGCTAGAGTAGAAGAAATCTTGATTATTTTCTGAAAAAGGACAAATGAAAATAAATTTATAACCCAGAACAATAATGAACCAACCTCAAAAAATTTAGACTAAAAAGTGACCTTTTTTGGGGTCGACTTTTTTATGGTTACAGACAATTTTGAAGTGAAATTAAAAGTTGTCCAATCTTCCATGATTTTTCCGAAAAAACTGACTTTAATCACCGCTTCTCTCATAAAAGACTACAGACATTAGGCTGTTCGCCCTCCGTACAGTGCAGAGGACAAACAGCCTATGTCAATTTTTTTACTTCCCACTTTTAGGTGTCGTGCCTATAGGAATATTTAAAGAAGTGAAAGGTTATAAATTTTCTATTTTTTATAAATGAACAGATAGTGCTAATAAACTTTCCGCCTTCTTGCATAAATTACTTAAATGAACGATGTCGCATTTTCCTACAGCCTTAAGAATCAGCGTTCTAGCTTCTTTGATTGTTTCAGTTGTTGTGTTTGGAGATAATGTGGTATATGTATTGTCGGTAAATAAATTGTTTACAGCCTCTACAGCATTTTGGACAGCTGAATCTACTGAATTGGTACTTTCTAATAACAATTTTTCCGCCTTCTTGCATAAATTACTTAAATGAACGATGTCACATTTTCCTACGGCCTTAAGAATCAACGTTCTAGCTTCTTTGATCGTTTCAGTTGTTGTGTTTGGAGATAATGTGGTGTATGTATTGTCGGTAAATAAATTGTTTACAGCCTCTACAGCATTTTGGACAGCTGAATCTACTGAATTGGTACTTTCTAATAACAAGCTTTCCGCCTTCTTGCATAAATTACTTAAATGAACGATGTCACATTTTCCTGCGGCCTTAAGAATCAGCGTTCTAGCTTCTTTGATCGTTTCAGTTGTTGTGTTTGGAGATAATGTGGTATATGTATTGTCGGTAAATAAATTGTTTACAGCCTCTACAGCGTTTCGGACAGTTGAATCTGAGACAGTTACTTGTTGAGCTGCGTTAACGGTCATGGTATTTATTGTCCCAGCACTAATGCACAAAAACGAGGTAAATAATAATAGTTTACTATATTTCATCAAATCAATCCTTTTATATTTTATTTTTTATCATGACATCCTAAAGTTCATATTCTCTAACCATTAATAAATGTCGGTATTGATTTTTCTCCAAGTAATCGGATGATTATGTTTATTCTATAATAGATGTCTGAATGGTTTTAAATTTGATTATCATCTAAATAAATCATCCTTGGATTCAATAGAGATCTAATAATACATAGTTACATAAACTTAATTTTCTTTTCCTAAATAAAAATATTACACTTTGCGCTTTCTTATATATTTAACGACCTCCCTTTATCTATAGTAATAAGATTTATGTAACGTATCTCCCGACACTTAGCATTATATACTGATAAAGAGGTACCATCATAAATTTTTTTTTATATTTTAATAAGTATTAGGAAAGAGTTATAGTTTGATGTTGGAATTGTTGTAATAAACTAGATAAAAAGTGAAGGAAAATCGAGGATTTATATTATGCCAAGAGATTCAGTTGATAAAGTAAGTAAAATTGTTGCCGTCAACCTAATGATCGAAGAATAATTTTTTGTGAAAGAAGTTAGCCTGTAGCTAAAAAAACAGGCTCACCACTTGTATCGTTGGATTCAAGAAGTTAAAAAATATAAAGCAAGTGCGTTTCTTAGAAAAGGGAACGCACTTTTTGATGCTCATGATGACATGAAGAAGTTAGAACAAGAAAAGCATTACTTAAGAGAGGAACGAGGCTTATAAAAAAGTTCCTAGTTTTTTTGAAGTCAAACAAGCGTCCGATTTCCAGTTCAAAAAAACAGAAAGAAGTTTTCTTCTTTCTGTTGAATTTATCCTAAGATTTCTCGTTACCAACCTCGTGGGACAAAGAGACTCAATTCAGAGACATCACCTCAAACTCAGATGGAAATATTTAAATGTATTAAAACTTACTACAATACTAAAGGGATGCATTTTGCCCTTAGTCATCCATCCCTAGAGACCTGGAAAAAATTTTTTCTCTTGTTCTCTGAACCAAGTATCTAGTTTTTCTTAACAGCTCCAATTTTGAGACCGGTACACAACTTACTCATTTGCAGAAGACTGTTTTATTTTTCCTCCACTGAACGACCTACTTTCTGTTCAACAATCACGATATCTTTATTTGGTCGTTTGAATTGGACACCTGCTCGTTCTAAGTCTTGTTTTACACCAATATGGACCTTGACGTCTTCACGTTCTGCTTTCAAAATACGACGGATTGCAAAATCAATTTCTTGCTTGGTGATTTTTTTCTTCGTATTAATCATCAATAATTGGGATTTTTCATACGTATCAATGTATAAAATCTGTGTTCGATCAAGCGAATAAAGTTTATAGTATTTGATGGCTTTACTACTAAAGAAAAAATCTACTACTTTAGGATAAAACGTCTTAATATTTAAATTACTTGTAACTGGCGTTTCGATTAATTTCATCTTATTCCTCTTTTCTATTATTATTTATAACAAGCGCTCAACAAAGGAATCGCTTTCAACATGACATATTTAAAGCAGAAAAATTCGTTTTTCTACTTTACTTATTATAACATAAAAATAAACACAAAAAAATATTCAAAATTTCTTGACCTTCTAGTTACGTCAAGGAATAAGATCATTCTATAAGGAGGTTAAGCATGGAATATACTATAAAAAAAATGGCAGAAATTTCTGGTGTTAGTCCTCGTACCCTGCGTTTTTACGATCAGATTCACTTACTGAAACCATCACGGGTGACTGAGTCTGGCTATCGGATCTACACTAGCCAAGAAGTTGACCGACTACAACAGATTTTGTTTTATCGCTCCCTTGATTTTAAGTTAGAACAAATTGCAGAAATTTTAGATAATCCAGCTTTCGATCATCGACAAGCGTTGATCCAACATCAAGAAATGTTACAAGAAAAAAGAAAACAGCTCGATACACTATTAATGACTATTCAACATACACTGGAGAGTTACGAAGGAGGAAAACCGATGAAAGATCATGAGAAATTTGAAGGATTTAAAAAACAAAAAATAATGGAAAATGAAACAAACTATGGACAAGAAATACGAGAAAAATATGGAGATGACACCGTTGAGAAAGCAAATAAAAAATGGCAAAATATGTCTGAAGAAAAATTTAAAGAAATGCAGTCTTTAGAAAAACAACTCTTAGCTGATTTGACAGCTTATTTACAATCAGACTCTGATCAAAAACTAGCATTGAAACTATTTGAAGAACACAAAAAATGGCTTACTTTTAGCTGGCCTTCTTATAGTTCCGAAGCTCATCGTGGCTTAGGCTTATTGTATATCTCTGATGAACGATTCACCGCTTACTATGATGAGCGTTGTGGGAGCGGAGCTGCCCAAGCATTGAATACGATCATTCAAACATACGCGGTTGAATAAGTTGTCTTTGAGTGTACGTTCATTTTAGGAAATAAGTAGCGAAGATCTCACTTTATGATCCATCCTGTCAGAATGCAGACACTACATTCTTTCATAATCCATTGACGTCAAAAAGAAACCGAAGCAATCACAAAAATAGGAGAAACTATTTTTGGCTATTCGGTTTCTTTTTTAGGTTTTTGCGTTACTTCGATCTACTTTTGATTCCGCATTAAAACCATTTCGACTATCGCACAATAAATCGATAAGGAATTTTGATTTGATCTTTTTTTTCTTCGATAAAAAGTAGAAAGGCCGTTTCTCCACATTCTCTTAAGCCATGATCAATCGTCGAAAAAGACATTAGCTCACTGATCAACAGATTATCACGACCAACAAGACGTTTTTTACTTTCTAAGATGGAGCTTTGCAAAATACCGGCAGCAACTGTATCTGAATTAGTGAAGACACCATCTACCTTTTTTTCTTTAAAATACGTCGCTGCATTCACCCCTTGCTCATAGTCAATACAGTTCCAAAAAACATTTTCCTCTTTGAAATCAGGAAATATTTTTTTACAAAGTTCCAACGTCACTTTTGTATTAAAACTAAGCCGTCCGCTTCTTCCTAGAGTAACGCCTAGATTTTCCACGCCTTGATTTTTTAAATACAATAATGCTTCAGTAATAGATTGTTCACGATCGATAAACACGCAACTAGCTTCTGTTTCTTTTATTTCTTCACAAAAAATGATTGGCCCATACTTTTGATAAGAGAGCAATACATCTAAACTGTTGGCACGAGAAGTAACGATCAAACCATCAAATCGTTTACCTGCAAATTCTTCTAAATACATTCTCTCTCTTTCTGCCTGATAATTTGTTGGTAACAAGGTCACCTGATAATCTTCGTTGAAGGCGACTTCAATGATCCCACTAAGCAATTGATCGAAATAAGGATGATCCGTATAAGGCAGAATAACACCAATATTTTTTGTTTTTCCATAACTGAGCTGTCTGGCACTTGCATTAGGAACATACGATAACTCATTAATGACGGATAGAATCTTGGCACGTTTTGTTTCGTCAACATAAGGATGATTATTGATCACCCGTGAAACGGTAGAGACAGAATAGCCCGTCAGTTTTGCAATATCTCTGATGTTTGTCATGCTTTACTAAAACCACCTATGCAAAAAGATTTTCTTGTAAATAGTCTACCACAGCATGCCCACATTCAAAAAATTGATAGAACGTTCCATCATATTCAAAGCTAATACGTTGCCCACCCAGATACGTATCTTTAGCCAATCCACTAATTTCATCTAAAGGAATTTTTTTCATTACCGTTTTATTTAACCCTTGAGGACTAGACAATTCAAGCACTGTTTCTTTAAATTCAACAAAAGCATAAAAATAGTCATTCGTAGCGCCATTGGTCGTTTTGATATAAGTATTCATCAGTAATTCCTCCTTTTTGATGAATTGAGTATAGCTTATGAAACGCGTCTCATAGCAAGATCTTTGCTTCACCTTCTAAAAAAACGAGCAATACGATACATACTTTTGTCTGCGAATCTTTAAACTTGTCTTTGAATTTTTAAAGCAGAACTTTATTTTAATTATCTAGAAAAATAAGTTCAGGTTCCTCATTCAAACTCTGCTACTATACATTTAAACCATTAATTGAGAGGAGTTTTTCAATTGTATAAAAAGACGAAAAAAGCAGGTATACTAAAAAGAGGAGTGAGAGGGGTGCTGAGACTAATAAAGACTACAATAAAGATCATATTTCAACGTCTGATTAAATCAAGCACAATGAAAAGAACACAGAAAAACGAAAAACAAATGTCTAACCTAAAAAACAGCAGAGAACCTTCTCTAGTGTCATTGGAAATAAGAAAGAAAAAAGAAAAGTCTTTGTTGCATAAGAACCTAAAAAGTATGGATAAGATAGAGGAAGAAAAGAAAAGAATTTATAGCTCATTATGTTCCAATAGCTTCCCCTCTATTGATCATTCTAGCAATAGAGGTAGTTCTAGATCATAAGCAACTATCCGCATCGAATGATTGATTAACTAAATATCCCTTAATTTTTTGCCCCTTTTACTTAAAACAAAAAAAAAGAAGAAAGAACCCTTTTATATCAGGGTTCTTTCTTAATTACTACATCATGCCGCCCATCATTGATGGATCCATTGCTGGCGCTGCAGGTGCTGCTGGTTCTGGTTTGTCAGCAACTACTGCTTCAGTTGTTAATAATAGAGCTGAAACAGATGCAGCATTTTGTAATGCTGAACGAGTAACTTTGGTTGGATCAACAATCCCTGCTTCAACCATATTTACCCATTCGCCTGTTGCAGCATTGAAACCTGTTCCTAATTCAACATTTTTCAATTTATCAACGATGACTGAACCTTCATATCCCGCATTTTCTGCGATTTGACGAATTGGTTCTTCTAAGGCACGAACAACGATTTTCACACCTGTTGCAACGTCCCCTTGAGCTTCAACTGCTGAAACTTTGCTGATGACATTCACTAATGCTGTACCACCACCTGAAACCATACCTTCTTCAACGGCAGCACGAGTTGCATTCAATGCATCTTCAATTCGTAATTTCAATTCTTTTAATTCTGTTTCAGTTGCTGCACCAACTTTGACCACTGCAACCCCACCAGCAAGTTTTGCTAAGCGTTCTTGTAATTTTTCACGGTCAAAATCTGATGTTGTTTCAGCAATTTGATTTTTGATCAATTGAACACGTGCTTCAATGGCTGTTTTATCGCCAGAGCCTTCAACGATTGTTGTGTTATCTTTGTCTACCACAACTTTTGAAGCATTTCCTAGGTTTTCGATTGTTGCATCCTTCAATTCTAATCCTAAGTCGTCCGTAATCACTGTTCCGCCTGTTAGGATAGCGATATCTTCAAGCATTGCTTTACGACGATCACCGAAACCAGGTGCTTTCACTGCAACAACGTTAAATGTCCCACGGATTTTGTTCAAGACTAATGTTGGTAAAGCTTCTCCATCCACATCGTCAGCGATGATCAATAGCGGACGAGATTGTTGTAAGATTTGTTCTAATAAAGGCAAGATGTCTTGGATATTAGAAATCTTCTTATCTGTGATCAAAATGTATGGATTTTCTAAAACAGCTTCCATTTTGTCATTGTCAGTCACCATGTATTGTGACAAGTAACCACGATCAAATTGCATACCTTCAACAACATCTAATTCGGTTTCGATTCCTTTTGATTCTTCAATAGTAATAACACCATCATTGCCGACTTTTTCCATTGCATCAGCAATCAAATGTCCCACTTTTTCTGAACCAGAAGAAACAGCTGCAACTTGAGCAATTGCTTCTTTAGAATCTACGACTGTTGAAATGTTGTGTAATTCTTCAACTGCTGCTTTTGTTGCCAATTCAATTCCACGACGAATACCTAAAGGATTTGCCCCAGCTGTTACGTTTTTTAATCCTTCACGAACAATTGCTTGGGTTAACACAGTAGCGGTTGTTGTTCCGTCACCTGCGATATCATTGGTTTTAGAAGCCACTTCAGAAACTAATTTTGCACCCATGTTTTCAAAGTGATCTTCCAATTCGATTTCTTTTGCAATCGTTACGCCATCATTAGTAATCAATGGTGAACCGTATGATTTTTCTAATACAACATTACGACCTTTTGGACCTAATGTTACTTTTACTGTATCAGCTAATTTATCAACTCCACGTAGCATTGCTGCGCGTGCATCTTCTGCAAATTTCAATTCTTTTGCCATGTCTATTCACCTCATCAAATTTTTTTCGTACTTTTTTATTTATTCAACGATCGCCATGATATCTTTTCCTGCAACGATCAAATATTCTTTTCCTTCAAATTTTACTTCTGTACCGGCATATTTTTCAAACATCACTTGGTCGCCCGCTTTTACAGCAGCAGGAACTTTTTCTCCGTTTTCCAATAAACGGCCTTCACCGACTGCAACAACTGTTCCTGTTTGTGGTTTTTCTTTAGCGGATGAAGCTAAAACAATTCCTCCAACAGTTGTTTCTTCTTCTTTTGCGACTTCGATAATGACGCGATCACCTAATGGTTTTAACACGATAAATCCCTCCGATAACTCTTTTTTTGGATTCGTTAGCACTCTTACACATCGAGTGCTAACCTACATTTTTAATAATACTCATACTTTGATTTTTTTGCAAGCTTTTTAAATGAAAGTACACTAATTTTATCCGTAACCGTTAGAAGTCCCTTAGTAATAGCCTCTAAATTGATCTATGTTATAATTAATTTCTATTCTTGCAGTCTACTTCTGCCTATCTTTAAGGAGGTATTTTATGTCATTAAAAAAATATAGTTTCGCTAGTATCTTTTGCTATGGACTCATTTTTCTTTCCCCATTGATCCTTTCATCTATCGGAATCATCCATACTGTTACTGGTGTGATTACAGCAACGACGATTGCCTATATCATAGGAGCAATTGTTTTAGCTTTCTTTTATTTCAAGCAAAATGAACCACTACCACTAGAAGCAGCCATTCCTAGTGCTTCGACGCCAAAAATCATCTTATATGGGTTTGTTGGGATTTTCATTGCTTTGATCTTACAGGCGCTTGCAGTGACGTTGGAAACTCTTTTATTTGGTAACAGCGCTCCTTCTGAGAATACACAAAATATTATTCAAATGATTCTTGAAGCTCCAGCCTTTTTAATAGCTACCACAGTTGCTGGTCCAGTCATGGAAGAATTCGTCTTTCGCCGCAGCATCTTAGGTATCGTTGGCAAATATACAAACTTTTGGATCGGGGCAATCGTTAGTTCCTTATTGTTTGCTTTTGCTCATAATGATGGTCACTTACTGATCTACTTTTTCTTAGGTTTTTTCTTTAGTCTACAATACAAAGTAACAGGAAGAATCTGGACCTCGATGATCACACATGTAGGAATGAATACATTAGTGGTAGTTGTACAAATCGCCGTTCAAAAGGGCTGGATTGCTGCTTCATAAGCTACTAAACAACCCCTTATCAAAAGACTCTTCTTATACCATCCACTGACCAGCAACTCTTAGTCGCTGGTCTTTTTTTGTGTTCTTTCCGATCCTAGCTCATTCTCTTAACAAATTTTTCCTTCGTAGTCATGAAAAAGATCGATTTATTTAGAGCTATTCATTATGTTTTATCCGCTAGCTACTAACAGTTTCCATTTATCGTGACACTCGCCATTTCCTCTGTTAACCTTCTCAAAACACTTTGATAGTCTTTTCTAATAGCACCCTTATTTTAAATACGACAGAAAATAGCAGTCATTGCCATTTGGATTATTTTCAGATCCTATTAAAATCATGTTCATCTAGATCTAACTATAAACATTGAATTAGATTGGTTCATGGAAAAATTTAACCACATCGTCTTATGGGCGCCCACAAGAGTTATCAACTTTGCACTAAACCAACTCGTTCCCCTTCTCTTCCAACTAAAGTGTCTTTGCTTTCGTTTTACAAAAATACGCAGTATGAGAAAAAAACAGCCTAACAAAAATACGATTAAAAAACACTTTATTTATAAAAAGATAAATACAAAAGTGATTTTAAAACAATTAATATTGTTTTGTTTTTGTTATTAAATGAGGAACTTGCTAATTCATTACATACTTTAATTAATTTTATCAATCATTACTACTTACGAATGCACCATCTCTTAGAAAAATCATTTAAAGAAAGACATCTCCTTTATATCAGACTGACTGCTGTCATTCACGATTTTATAAAGAATAAAACAAAAATAAAATTTTTTATTAAAAAACTGCTGTTTTTATTATATATCTATCAGACTATCATTTATTTAACTTTTACAAAAAGTTATTTTATATGTCACAAAATAACATTTTTAGGAACGTATCTTTCAAAAAATAAAGGTAGTGTGTTGCGAAATGAATATCTGGCAAATGATTGATGACTTATTGAAGAAATATTATCTGACGAATGATAAAGATATCTTAGATTTAATCATTTTAGATTTAGACCCTTATATAAAATCTTGTGCGCATCGTTTTGTATTTAAAGCACAATCTAACGGAGTATTTATTCCTTTTGAAGACTTCTACAGTAACCTTTGTTTAGCAATTTGGGAAGGCATTGAAGATTTCAAGAGTATCTCAGGCTCCACGTTTAAAAATGTTACGTTGCGAAGGATTTATATTGCTGAAAAGAAGACTTGGAAACAATATAAAAAATCCGGAAGTAAGGTCTTCAATAAAGATGGGATTACTTATGACGTGACAAGATGGGAAAACATCGAATCGCTACATCATTCTAAAAATTGCACAGTTAAAAGTGCAGAACGTTCGATCGAGGAAAAACTTCTAATAGAAAATTTTAAAAAACAGGACTTTTTTAGAGGTACCTTCATCGAACTGCTTTATCACGGTTATTCTTGTAAAGAAATTTGTCTCCTTTTAGGAATCAGTAAGACTTACGATGCAAAAACCAGAAAAAAATGTCAACGAATCAAAGAATCCTTCTTGAAATATATTGCCTAATCACTATGTTTTTCTTTCCCTAATCATCTACTTTGAAAAATAGCAAAGCATTTCAATGGTATGTCTATCGTCAATGTGGATCACATCTGACTATGTTTCCTACTTTGAGTGTTATCGTTATCCCAAATGGAGAGTGCAAAACAGCGAAACATTTGATATGTTCTAATCATTTTTCTAAAAATTTTTAGCTGGTTTCAACTTTTTGATTATGTAAAAGTAAGTGATACACCTATTAGGCGTAATAAAAATTTTCAATCTTTTCACTAATACAATAATAATGGGAAGCTAGTTTCACTTTGTATCTGTCTGTTTTGAGCAATGTCCCTCTTGCCTAGTCTTCTCTATTATATTTTTCATTTACGGTCTAACTATACTTGATCTTTGAATAGCTGTTTTAGCATTTGTCAAAAAATGCCGAAGGGACTGGGACAAAACTTGTCTCAATCTCCTTCGGCTAATTTTTTCAGAAAGGATCCTGTTAATCACAACTATTTTTCCTTATTTATTATTGACCATTCAGCACTTGTTTTAAACTAGTTTGGATCAACTGAGTATCTGCTGGATTGTCCAATTCCAATTGGCTAGCTTTGGCGTTTGCGGCAGCAGACGGTGTTTGAACAGATTGTTTCACCTTAGGATCTGTTAACGAGTTGATATATTCAGATTGTTCTTGCCACGCCTGCTTGATTAAACGATAGTATTCATCTGTTTTCTCGCTTTCATTAGCAGTCGTTTCAGTAGTAGTTGAAGAATCCTTTATTTCTTGCACATTTGAATCCTCTGCAGGATTATTTCCCGTCGATTCTACATTACTAATAGGTTGATTCTCTTTTTCCTTGGTAGTACTATTTTGTGCATTTTCCGTAGAAGTCTTGGTGATCTGCGTGGAAGTCTGATCCGTGCTGGAAGAGGTACGATCAACTCCTGGGTTTGAACATCCCGCCAACAATAACAACCCTAAAATAATAAAATAACTATTTTTCATAAACACACCTCTATTAAACAAACATTTATATTTAATTAAATATAATAAAAAATCACTATCAATAACCAATGAACAATATATCTTATCTAAAATTTAAACTATTATAGCCTTATTGAAAGTACACCCCGTTGTTAATAAAACGTAACTGAATGAGACAAAAATCCTCTCTGCTTTAAATGAACAAAAAAACACTCAAAACAAGTTGTTTGAGCGTTTTTTGGGTTATATAGTTGACTACGGCTAAATCGAAAATAACTCCGTTGCTTCTGAGGGATCGGTATCATAAATATCAAATTCATAACCGACACCTAGATCTTTTTCTTTTAGGACATTCTCCATCGTCAAGTGAGCTAGTTCTTTTAGATTGTTTTCTTTACTCAAGTGACCAAGGTAGATACGTTTGGTACGATCACCAATGACATCTGTCATGACTAAGGCGCCATCTTCATTGGATAAGTGCCCCCGATCACCTAAGATCCGTTGCTTTAAATTCCAAGGATAAGGTCCCATCCGCAACATCTCTAAATCATGGTTACTTTCCATCAAATAGCCATCTGCATTTTTGATGATTCCTCGCATATGATCACTGCAATAACCTGTATCAGTTAACATCACAAATGAACGGTTTTCTTTATGGAAACGATAAAATTGCGGAGCTGCAGCATCGTGAGAAACGCCAAAGCTTTCAATATCTAGATCCCCAAATGTTTGCACCTTCCCCATTTCAAACAAATGCTTTTGTTCAATAGGAACATTCCCAATTAATGGAGACATTGCTTCCCATGTTTTTTCATTGGCAAACACATCTAAATGATATTTCCTTGCAAGTACCCCTACTCCATGAATATGATCACGATGTTCGTGAGTGACTAAAATCCCGTCTAATTGGTCAGGTGTCCGATCAATTTGTGCCAACAAAGAAGTAATTTTTTTCCCGCTGAGACCAGCATCTACCAAGAGCCTTTTTTTATCACTTTCGATATAAAGTGAATTTCCAGAGCTTCCACTGGCTAGGATACTGATTTTAAAAGCTGGTTTTTCTTCAGCCATTTGACTACTTCCCTTCTTACTTTGTAAACTTTTTTCATTATACTACTTTTTTAATGATCTTCCACCTTTGGAATCGTATTATTTGTTACAATCGTATTACTAAATGCATTGACCGACTCTACTTGGATCGATTTATCAGGCGTTTCTATCGCCACATACCAGACTGGAACATACACATTCTTTTCTCGCACTTTCAAAATACAAGAGTAAGCAAGCTGCCTCCAAAGGATTTTTGAACCTCGAGAAATCTTATTATTTACATACAATGTTTTGATTGCATCTTCTTCTGTGTGTAATTCTGTTTTTTCCCGTAATTGTTCAATATCGGATAAATGTGTCTGCGTGTACTTCGTGACAGCATAACTTTTATCTTGCTTATTCAGTGAAAACACAATTTTTGCTGTATCATCATAAAAAGGTAGACCATCATATTTCTGACTCGCTTGTACTTCCGGCGTTGCGCTGTCTAGATCAGAAAAATTCTTCATATAAACATAATCGCTACCAAAGAGTACATTGTTTTTTTTGTTTAAAAAGCTATTCACTGAACTTCCCATTTTATCAGGATCAAAAATACTATTTTCTGATTCTGTCTCAGATAAAGTTTTTGTTAAAACATTGTCATTGAAAACAATCCCACTACTCAACAGTCCTTTTTTACTTGTCCCATGACGTTGACTGTCCAGTTCCTTACTAAGGTCCGTTTCCTCCGCACTTAAATAATACCCTTGTCTACTTTCTGAAGAGATTTTACCAGTATAAGAAATGTCATCACTAGAAAGTCGTTGTTGAATGGATTCGGTTTGTCCTGATCGGATCACATTATTTTCTTGGCTGATCGTTTCTTGATAACTTCTAAATAAAAAAACATTTAACCCTAAAAAAGCAACGAAAAAAATCCATTCAATTTTTTTGAAATCCATTTAATTCGCCTCCGTTTCAGGTAATCGTCCAAGCAAATCATTGACAGCGTACCATTGACCTTGGTATTTTACATACCACTCAGGTAATAAATCGACGACTCGATTCGTTTCCTTGATATTTTGCCACGTGTAGCCAACAATCAACGACTCGATTTTTTCTTTGTCTGCCCCTTTATCCAAAAGACTCTGGATGACTTTTTCTGTTTGTGGCAATTCAACTTCTTCATCAGATGGAATCGGTACTTGGATCGTATTCAAGCTGGTTTGGATCTTCACTTGTGAATCTACTTGATCCGCTCCAATTTCAATCTCAACTTTCCCTTTACTGTCTGAACCAAATACAGGAAATCCTTCTACAAATATTCGATAATCGATCTGATTGTTCTCTCGATCAAAATAACGCATATTTCCTAATGAATTGCCTAATTTACTAATATATGGAAAACTTTGTGAGAAAATATTCGCTGTGACGTTGTCTTGTCCGATTTCTCCCCGAAAATCAACGATTTGTGTTTCTGAATGAATCCTCATCGTCTCATTTCCATCATAAAAAAGCAGTTCATTGCTCTCATTATTTGTTTTGACCTCATCTGGTTTTTGGAAAAAGGCATTTCTAAACAAAGTATATGGTTGTTGTGACAGGATATAACTATATTTTTTTAATTTGATTTTATCTTTCGTTTCATATTGTGTCTCAACAATCGAAGGCGTTTTTTCCATCTCTGTCCACGTACTATCGGTTGCCTTTAATTCTTTTTCCAACTCTTTCCAATCAACTGAAAGATTCGATTCGTAAATGGAATCCGTCTCAAAATCAAGGAATCGCACTTTGTTCTCATTTTTATCAAACTGGATACGCATAAAGTAAATAGAATCTGTCCGATTAGGAAGCGCTGAAAAATCCAAACTTAGATGAAAGGCTTCTTTATACTCACTAAGTAGCAGCGGCGCATTATAAGTAAGCTCAATGCCTTCTTGAATAGTTTTTAGCTTGTCAAATTTCTCTTTATCGCCATTGACGATTTCTGTTACTCTGCCAAATCGAGCGCCCTCGATGACTGTTTGGAGGCGAGAAACAAGATTTTCACTATTTGTTTCCTTTATTTGTCCTGAATGCAACCAAGTCACATGTAATGGAAGAAAAACTTCAGATGCTTTTCGGTAGTTTTGTGAATCGATCATCTGTGAATTGGATTCGTCAAAATTAACCGAGGTTTTACCTGCTGGACTTAGCCAAATGGCATATGAGAGGTAGATACTTAAAGCAATCATTAGGAGTAATCCTATTCGAATAACTTTTTCAGAAATTTTCATTCCCACCATTCCTCCTCATATGGTTCATATGGCAACGAGATATAGAAGGTTGATCCTTTTCCTTCTTTACTCTCTGCCCAGATTGCGCCACGGTGGGCTTTGACTACTTCTCTAGAGATAGCCAATCCTAACCCCGTTCCACCTTGGGCTCTCGCACGCGCTTTATCCACGCGGTAAAACCTTTCAAATACCCGATTCAAATCTTTTTTAGGAATCCCAAGTCCTTGGTCAGTAATACTTAAAATCACATTATTGTGTGTTTCCAACAAACGACATGTGATCATTCCACCGTCTGGAGAATATTTGATCGCATTATTCATAATATTATCAATCACTTGGATTACTTTATCGGTATCAATCTCTACCCAAAGATCTCTTTGGGTAAATTCCCGTTTAATCGTATAGTTCTTTTCTTGGTTACCCACCATCATATCAAAGCGGTCAAGAACAAAATTGACTAATTCATTAAAATTGACGTACTCTAACTGTAATTGTGTATTTCCTGTATCCATTCGCGAAAGATTCAACAGGTCATTGATCATGCGGATCATTCGATCTGTTTCATCTAACGTTACTTTTAGGAAATTAGGAGCAACTTCTTCATCTTTCCAAGCTCCCTCACTTAAAGCTTCAATATAACTACGCATACTTGTCAACGGTGTGCGAAGTTCATGAGACACGTTCGAGACAAATTCACAACGTTCTCTTTCTGTTTTTTCTTGTTCTGTTACATCATGCAATACGGCTACCAATCCACTAATAAAACCTGATTCTCTGCGGATCATGGAGAAATCTACTCGTAAAATCATTTGGTCGCTTTCCATTAATCCAGTTGAACGATCAAGTACCATTTCATTTGGGTCTTCTAGCAGTTTACGTAATGTATATTCTTCTTCAATATCTAACAAAGTCAAAATCGACTGACCGATTGCATCTTCATTTTTGACATCCAATAAAGAAACAGCCATATCGTTGATCGTAATGACTTTACCTCTTCGATCGGTCGCAATGACACCATCTGTCATATGTGACAGGACGCTATCTAACCGATTCCTTTCCGCTTCCATCGTGTCTTGAGCTTCTTCGATTCTTTCAGCCAGCTGGTTGAATGTATCCGCCAGTTGCCCTAATTCATCTTGTCCATGGACTTTAACTTTACGACTATAATCTCCCCGAGCAATCCTAATCGCTTGCTCTCGCATCTCGCCAATTGGCTGAGTGATCGACCGTGCGACTAAGACTGATACGACCATGGAGATCAGGGCTGCGATCAACGAAGCTGTGAAGAATATAATCGCAGTATTATTGATTTCAGAATATTTTTGCTCAATATTACTTTTGACGTAAAGAGCCCCGATAACGGCATCGCCGGTCGGGGACAGGATCGGTTGAATATTGATATTCACTCGCTTATCGTCACTATCTAATGCGACATACCTTTTTGTTGTGAAATCATTGATATCTACATAATCGTTTTTCTTACCGATTGAGCTTTGATCACTAACATCCGTTGTCCCACGTATAATCCCTTTTTCATCAATAACTCTAATCTCTAAAATGTCACTCGAGGCATTGTTTTCAATGAATCGTTTGATATTGGCATTGACTTCTTCAATGTCTGCGTTGTCTTTACGATTTAATTCGGGACTGATCGTGGTCGCTAAAGATTCAACTGTTTGATTCATATCTTTGATAAATGTATTGATTGTTGAACGCTCTAACCCTCGGATAAAGTAGGCACCAATAATCTCAATCGAAATCAGTAAGATCAAAATAAACGTGATCGCAATTTTGAAATTGACTGATCGAAAAAAGCGCACTTTTCCTTTCATCAATTACTCCTGTTCCTGGTTACGTAAATAGTAACCAACACCTCGCCGTGTCACTAAATAATTAGGATGACTTGGATTATCTTCAATTTTTTCGCGTAGACGTCTCACGGTTACATCTACAGTTCGCACATCACCAAAGTAATCATAGCCCCACACGGTTTGCAGCAAATGCTCTCGTGTCATCACTTGTCCGATGTGTTTTGCTAAGTAAAAAAGCAATTCAAATTCACGATGCGTTAATTCAATTGTTTCGCCTCGTTTCGTTACCATATAAGCATCCGGATGAATCGTCAGGTCACCAATCACGAGTTCAGAAGGGGCAATTTCTTCTACTTCTTTGGTAGCAGTTGCGCCACGACGAAGATTGGCTTTCACTCGAGCCACTAGTTCACGATTAGAAAAAGGCTTCGTCACGTAATCATCAGCACCTAATTCCAGTCCTAATACCTTATCGATTTCAGAATCTTTTGCAGTCACCATAATGATCGGCATGTCGTAGGTTTTCCGTACTTCACGCGCGACTTCTAAGCCATCCATTTTTGGTAACATCAAATCTAGCAAGATCAAATCAGGTTCCACCTCAGTGACTTTTTCTAAGGCTTCTTCCCCGTCATATGCAGTATAAACATCATAGCCTTCCTTGGCTAAATTGAATTTGACGATATCCGAAATCGGCTTTTCGTCATCGACAACTAAAATCTTTTTCATTAAAGAGCCACCTCTTTTTTATTATTGTCATACTCTCCCATTATAACGTATTTTCCAAGATGTTTCATCTTTGTAAAAAAAGCCTTACAGAAAACATACACTTCTCACTTGAATCCTCATTTTGTTTATCCTTTATTTGTTTTTGGTGACAAAAAATAAACGAATCAAAAAATAGCATTTTTTCGATTCGTTTTACTGATTGATAGGGCTATTTTATTTTTTATAGAAAACGACGGTATTCATCAGTTATCTACAACTTGTACCGCAATTAATTCTTTGACATCTTCAGGATTGCCAGTCGGGATCGAAACAATCGTTGCTTGATCAAGGATTTCTTGTTCCTGCTTTTTCACTGCTGCTTGATCTCTTGGATCACCTTGAAAATGACTCGGAACAGGATAACAAGTGATCGTACCGTTATGATTGCTTGAATAAACAACTAAACTTTGATAACCATATTCTCCTGAAAGAGTGCCCGTTTCAGTTGGAAAAGTCAAACTCGTGCTATCATAAGGATTGACTGCTGCTCCAGCAGCTGAATGTGACACATGAAGTTTAAAATTCCCACTGGCTAAATCGGTTTTGTAATGTGTACCCATAACTGCTAACCAGACACGGGCATATTCAATTTGGTCGTTTGTATAGCCACTTAGCGGATCGGGAGTGACCATTGTTTCGGTGGTGCTGCTGATTGTCGTTGATGCGCTCGTTGTTTCATTTTGCGTAGTATTCGTATTTTTCGCGACAGACTGGGAGTTAGTCGTAGTAGATTGGGTTTGTGATGATGCTTGTTTGGCTGAACTTGAAGAGTTAGTCATTGTTTGAGTTTCACTGGATGAAGCAGCCTTTGATTCTTCTGCTTTATTTCCTTTTGTGCCACAACCAACAAGAAGAAAAGCTGAAATAACCATTACAAATCCTACTTTTTTCATTTATACCACCTCTTTTTATTAATAGTTCGTATTATAACATTTTACGCTGCCAAATACATCGCTACTTAAGCTATATAATATTTATCTTTTTTTGTTTAAGTTGTAAAATGTTGATTTTTATCTTTCCTATCGCTCAGAGTCATTCTTAGCTAAACGATCAAAAACGATCAAAAAGAGACTAAGGCAAAACTTGCCTCAGTCTCTTCTAGTATCTCTAAAAACGAATAAACGGTGAGACAAAAGCAGCACCTTCGGAAATAAGCCGAAATTTACCAAAAATTTGAGAATCAATTTTCGGAAATTCCTTCTTATTTCTTGATGCTAAACACTTTTGTCTCAACCTCTTCTAGTATCTAGAAAAACAAATAAATGGTGAAACCAACATCTTCGAAAAATAAGCCGAAATTAACCACTAATTTGGGAAGTGCCAAGTAGATAACAATTAACAGCAAACACTAGTATTTATGTTTCGTTTCAATTTTCGAAAATCCCTTCTTATTTCTCGATGCTAAACACTTTTATTTCAACCTCTTCTTTGCTATTTTAAGCTGTTTGACTTTGTTGAATAGCTATTTTTCTGATTACTTTTCTAATACTTGAACCCCGACGCCTAACAAACCAGGACCTGTATGAACAACAAGTGCAGGGGATATTTGACCAAAATAGATTTGTTGCGCTTGTGGAAATTCTTCTTTCAATCTAGCCATCATCTCAGTTGCTTCTTCTTTGGCGTCTCCATGCGCAACGGCTAAGTTAAAGACTTTAGCTGTTCCAACTCGTTCTTTCACATAGGAAACAGTTCGATCTAGACTTTTTTTACGACCTCTTGCTTTGCCCACTGTATAGTAAATGCCTTCATCATTACAAGAAATGATTGGATTTAATTTTAAAGCCGTTCCTAATATAGAAGCAACTAACCCAATCCTTCCCCCTTTTTGTAAATATTCAAGGGTTGCCACGTTAAAGAATACTTTGGTCTGTTTGACTAATTCATTGAGTCTTTCAATCAATAATGACCATTCCATTCCTTCTTCTAACCATTTAGCTGCTTGAATTGCTGAAAAGCCTGCTCCGATCCCAATGTTCTTAGTATCTAGTACATACGCTTCCAATTCTTCTTGTTGTTGGGCAATCAACCGAACGATGTTATACGTACCACTTAATCCACTTGAGATTGTTACTGCTAAGATTTTTTCATAGCCGTCCTGTTTGATCTGTTCAAAAATTTTGGTAATTGTTTCGCCATCAGGTAAAGATGTTCCTGGAATCTCTTGAGGTAATCTTTGATAGATTTCCTCCGGAGTAATATCAACTTTATCAGTATATACTCGATCTTTATAAATAATCTTTAATGGAATCACATACATTTGATATTTTTCAATTAGCTCTTGTGGAACGTCTGTCCCAGAGTCTACTAAAATCGCCACTTTATTTTTCATTTTTTTTCTCCTCAATTAAATACTCAGTTTCTAGACTAATCGTTTTTTCTGCCAACAATTTCATCGCAAATGATAAGGTCGCCGATCGAACTGCGATATATTCTACGGGTATCTCTTGCTCCAATATCTGTGGATAGACTTCTCCTTGAGCCAATTGGCTAACCATTTTGATGGCTTTTTCTTGTTCGTGACAAAATAGATTGTAGGCTTCACGGATACCAACCGTTTTCCCTTGAAAGAGGATTCCTTCTTTAATTTCCGGAATCGTTAGAACTTGCTTCAATGATGTAATTGCAATTAAAAACGCAACATGCTCTTTGTTGTATCGTTTTTTGATGGGCGCTGGAACTAGCCCTAATTTCACATAATTATTTACCATTGAAGAGGTCAACAATGGATGTTTCTCACCTCGGATAACAGGAGAAAGATAACGATCAACTAACGTTCTGACCTGATCCATATAAAGTTCTAAATCAGGAAGTTCATCCCACTGAGGTAAATGATAATTTTCCAGTTCTTTTCCCCATTCAATTAATTGTTGTCGCATTTTTTCCATTACTTGTTCTCCTTTGTTGTTTTCACAAACATCTTATTAGAGTTATTAAAAACATCCAATCTAGTTTTTTTAACTAGGTAATTCAATTATATTAAATTTCTCGAGAAAATAAAACAATTTTACTTGCGAATACCTAAAATAAAACAATCTTTCACTACTTAAACAGATACCTTGGTTCTTTGTTTGCTATTTTTTCTTACTTTTCTGATTCCTTAAGCCCTACGGATAGTAACTTGCTTACTTCTAAGCTTATTTGAAACCTTCAGTCCATTCGGCATGGTACACTGAATAAGAGTGAATGGAGGGAAATAAAGATGATTCCAACAGATAAATTTTTTCAAGGAGAAAACAAAACCCACCCTTTTTTTGAAGGATGGTATTTTAAACATCAAATCGGAAATAACGTTTATGCTTTCATTCCTGGCTATTCGATTGCGGAAAATGGCGAAAAGTCTCCCTTTATACAAGTAATCAGTCATGAACATTCCGAGATTTTTTATTTTGATAGTGCGCAACTCTTTATCGAAAAAGAACATTTTTTCATAAAAATTGGTGAAAATATCTTTAGTGAAAAGGGTATTTCTCTTTCGTTAACCAATGACAATCTGTCGATTCATGGAACGATTGATTATGGCGATTTTACACCTATCCATCGGACCTACTATGCTCCTAGTATCATGGGTCCTTTTTCTTATTTCGCTTTTATGGAATGTTACCATGGGATATTAAGCATGAAACATTCACTACAGGGAGAATTAGTCTGGAATGATCAACCCATTGATTTTGATCAGGGGATTGGTTATGTAGAAAAAGATTGGGGCTCTTCTTTTCCTGCAACTTATGTATGGGCCCAGTGTAATCAATTTGAGACGTCCGATGCACGTTTTTTCTTTTCTGCAGCAGAAATTCCATTTCTTGGTGGACGTTTTTTGGGAATCATCGCAGTGTTGCAGATCCAGAGCGAAGAATATCGCTTTGCTACTTACTACGGAGCTAAAATTTTATCGATCGTCCAAGAAAAAGACTATTTAGTTATCACGATCAAACAACAACAGCTTAAATTAACACTGGCAGTCCTGCAAAAAGACGGACATCCATTAATGGCGCCTCACAAA
Source organism: Enterococcus sp. AZ077 (assembly GCF_051714965.1). Taxonomy (NCBI): domain Bacteria; kingdom Bacillati; phylum Bacillota; class Bacilli; order Lactobacillales; family Enterococcaceae; genus Enterococcus; species Enterococcus sp. AZ077. The sequence goes on along the minus strand of NZ_JBIOSX010000001.1, from coordinate 462,420 downwards.
GGATTGATGAATCGAGTGATTCGTGAAAAAGCCAGTACAGAAATCTATGTAACGTTACAAAAAAATAATGAAACGCTTTTGGAACAAAAAGGGATCGCAGCAGGATTTGAGGAAGTGGATCATTTGCATGGTTTTACCTACTAAAATAGGAGACCCGCCATTAAAAATGGCGGGAAGGAGTAAAAATGAAAAAGTGTTAGGGTTCGTTCTTTTGCAAGAACTTTTGTTGGTTGGTATGGTTATATCATACTGAGCATTTGTGAATAAACTATGAATGAATTTCTATAAAGACGTAAAGTTTTTTATGATTTTTTTTAAGCTAGTCTTGCATTTTAAAATCCACAGTGCTACTATTATTAAGTAATATTCAGTAAATATTTCATAAATTTATTGGGCCGTTAGCTCAGTTGGTAGAGCAGCTGACTCTTAATCAGCGGGTCGCGGGTTCGAGCCCCTCACGGCCCATTGGGTGCCAAACCCACGTCATCAGTACATTCTTGGCTACTTCGGTAGTTTCGAAAAGAGTGTACGTGATGACATTTTTTGTTTTTCGGATATATTCTTTTGATTGATCACTTAGTATTGTTTTGGAAAAAACTACGAATGAATGAACTCCGCCAAATCGTCAATTAATTAAACCACATTGCTTCCTCTAACAGATCTCTTCATCGTAACCAAATGATAGCGTTTACTTTATTAATAGAGCATTTATCGTTACAATCTAATTAAAGTTTCAATGAAACAAAGTAAGTCTAGCCCTTTTGACGTATTACCAGAGAAGTTCGTACACCTTGGGATCCTATTTAGTTGATGAGACAGGCTTTTGCCAACCATTAACTAACTATTGGATCGTTTTATCAACTAGTGATTGGAGGAAAAAATTATGTGTGGACGTTATTTTTTTGATTTAGCATCCGATGAACTGAAAAAGTATTATGAACAAGTAAAGCCACAGGCAGAAAGTCAGCAAATCCACATCGGAAAAAATGAAATTTTTCCATCGAACCATGTAGTAACGTTAGGTCTTAATCAAGAATCCGCTGTTGTGCCAGGTATCACTCGTTGGGGCTTTACCGGTTTTAAAAAAGGACAGCTAATGATCAATGCTCGAGCAGAAACAGTCGAAGAAAAAAAGACATTCTCTCACCCTTTCAAAGAGACTCGTTGTGTTTTCCCAATGTCGGGTTTTTATGAATGGGATTCTGACAAACACAAAGTAATGTTCACTGACAGTCAAACGTCCGTCCTTTATGTCGGTGGTTTTTATCGGATCCATAAAAATGAAGCTGGATTTGAAACCGAATCAATCATTTTGACCACTCAACCAAGTCAATCAGTGCTTCCCGTTCATGATCGCATGCCCTTAATCCTAGCAAAAGAACAGATTAAAGACTGGCTTAATGATTTAGATTTTGCAAGAAGTCAATTGACAGCGAATATGCCTGAGTTAATTCGGCATGACGTAGACTAATCAAAATTGAAAGTGTACTAGAGTCTTTCCCAAATACTCACCTCAAGCAAAAAATCTCAAAACACGAAAAAGATGTTTTGAGATTTTTTGACTGATTACTAATCCACGACATACTAAAAAGATTTTCTCCTTGAGGACCCATTACTGAGATACTGAAATACAGTTTATTTTTCAATTGATCATTCATCACTACTGACTGACCTGGTAGATAATTTTCGCTGATCGTTAGCTGTTGATCTTTGAATTGTATCAAAATTTATTTGGATTCCCATCAACTGATTGTCCTTTGATATCAAAGTTTTGCTCTACTGATATCGGCACCATTTGACGACTGATTTCTTGGTAATCTTGATCATACAAGACAATCTTCACCTGATCAGTTTGCTTTAATGAACCCTCATAGTAATTGATTTCCCATTAGTGGGAAGATATCATGTTTTCTCAAAAATTTTTTCATAAATGATCGTTTTAGAGATCATTTTTAAATTTCCAAGTATGGAGACTGAAACAAAAGTAGCATCTTCAAAAAATTGGAGAAGAAATTTCAGGAAGTTCCTTCTTATTTCTTGATGCTAAACACTTTTGTTTCAACTTCAACTTATCATTTAGCTTTCGATTGCTACTCTAAAAAACAGAGCGCTGTACAAATTTTCCTATTTTTTTAGTATCAAGCTGATGAATCATAAAAATTTAAATAGGCTGTTTTTGCTATAGTATCTCCTCGCCTAACACCCGTTTCCACTTACGCAAGGAACTAACTGATACTTTCCTTGCATTATGGAACCTTTCTGTGATCATCTTTACCGTAATAGCATTCTACTGCAGTTGGATAGCCAAGTAATTCTCCAACTGTTTTAAATTGATACCCTTGTCCTTTTAAATATTCAATAATTTGAGGCATCGCATTGATTGTTTCCGAATAGATATCATGGAATAACAGGATAGCCCCATTATGAACGGTATTTTGAACACGTTGTACAATCATTTCCGAATTTCTAGTTTTCCAATCTTCTGAATCAACTGACCATAAAATGATGGGGCGTTTAATTAGTTGAGCGACTCTATTTGATGTGCTCCCGTATGGTGGACGTACGAACGCAGCTGTTTTACCTGTCACCTTTTTAATTTCTTCGTCCGTTTTTTTGAGCTCACTCTCAACTGATTCCAGAGAGAGTCTCGTGAGATCTTGGTGATCATATGAGTGATTTCCAACTTCATTACCGTCCATGACTGCTTGTTTCACAACTTCAGGGTATAGCTGAATATTTTGGCCCAACGCAAAAAACGTGCCATGTATCTGTTGGTCTTTCAAAATTTTTAAGAGTTTTGGTGTCGTTGTTCCATTTGGTCCGTCGTCAAAACTGAGTGCAATCGTTTTTTGTGCTTTAGTTTCCGTATTAGTTGTTGCTGTAGAAGGCTTAAGCTCCTGTTCTTTCGATGTCTCTATTGTCTGTGATGAGGTAATTGTTTGTTGCGTTACGGTGGTTTTTGTTAAATGTAAAGCCCGCAGTGAAATAACTTCCACCAATAAGACACCTGTAAAAAAACAAATTCCCGCAATCAAAAATTTTTGTTTCAATATCTTTTGGTCACCTTTCTACTATCGGTTTTTATGATTGATTTCAATATACCAAACTGATTTCCTCACTTTTTCTTTTAATTTATCATCTTTTCCTTTTTATAATGAATTAACAGTTTTGACATTTTGTCTAAAAATAATTTCGTTTATGCCTTTATAAAAAAATTGGAATTTACACCATTTTTTCACTCAAAAAGTCTCTATGAACTAGAAAAAATTTTTTAAATAAAGAATCACAAAAAAAATCAAAAATGTAATTGATTCTTGTTTTTTTATTGAAAGATTGATTTTTCAAAGTCATGTGTTGCTAAATGATAAGATTTCATTACTTGCGCTTTTAAATCATCCATATAATGCATTTTTCTGTTTTGTTTCGCTAGTGTTAAATCTTTATTCAAAGCATCTTGGAATAGTATCTCGAATTCATTAGAAGAATGAATCGTCCGTAGACTGTTTCAATTGACGGTAATTGGTTTGAACAAATCTTTTTCATTGATTGCGCTTGATTGTCCATTTCATTTTTTGAAGTTGTCACAACATTCGTACTTGTTAATGAATTCGTTGGTACATGATTATTTGGGATTTCTTCTGTATGCACGTATCCTTAGAAAGTATACTCATGAATATTGGGATCAATTTGTGGGAGTCTACTACCAATGGGAACTTCAAATGTTTGGTGCTAATGTTCTACCGAGGGGTGACCTATCATAGATAAACCTAATACGTTCGTACCAGTGAAAGCATTCAATAATAAAACACTAAATAAAAATTTAGATTTTTTTGCTTTCTTAGATAATAAAATCCAGCTAGCTAGCAACATACCCGAACCAATATAGATATAAATCAGTGAAGAACCCGTATCACCTGTTTTCGGCAAGACACTTTGATTATTTTTTTCATAAACTAAATAATATTTTTGATTTTTAGTTAAAACTGCTTTAGGGAGCTCTTTACTGATTTTTTCTTGTTCTACTGTACTTAAATTAGTTTTTAATATGGGGATAAATTCGACCTGTAGTAATTTTTCCTGTTCATTCGGTTTTTCAATCAATCGTTTATGTTCTGTAAGCAAGGTATCCGCATTAACACTCGGAACTACCGGTATTCCATATAGCAATACCGATCCTATAGCCACAGAAAAGACACCTTGTGAGAATTTTCTTAGTGCATATTTTATCTTCTTATCGCCAAATTTTTGTTTGTCCACTTTATTTTTCTCCTTAAATGTACATTTAGTTAAAGAAATTATAGCGAGAGATAAAGAACTTAATTATTATATTTTTTAAGAAAATCTTCTATTTTCTATCATAAAATAAAAATAGCAAACAATAATAGCCTCTTTTACATTCCCTTAGTACCATGGCTTATGTATTTTTCCCATCAACAGTGAGTTACATAAAAAAGTTCTGAATACTAACAAAAAATGAAGCGTTCCAAAAATAGTAAAGACTATTTTCAGAACGCTTCATTATGATTTACTAGAGTTTGATCGAACTTTTCGTGATCAGTTACCTAAACATTATTCTTTCCAGCTATCGACTGTTTTTTGATTTTCTTTGATCCAGTCTTGCGCTGCTTGTTGTGGATCTTTTCCGTTATTGATTTCTAACATGACTTTTTCCATATCTTTTTCTGACCAGTGGAAATTATCTAAGACCTTATATGCTTCTGGTTGGTCTTCTTTTAATCCTTTGCGGACGATCGTATGGATTTCTTCAGCACTTCCCATGGCTTTTTTAGGATCTTCAAGATACTTCAAGTCATATTTAGCAAACATCCAATGTGGAGTCCAACCAGTAATAACGATTGGTTCTTTCTTTTTGATGGCTTGACCTAATGCCACTGTCATCGCACCTGAAGAAGAAGTTTCTACGGTCCAATCTTTTAAGTTGTCATATTGCTTGATTGTATTTTCAGCAGCATTGACGACTCCGGCACCAGGTTCAATACCGGTGATTTTCTTACCTGCTTGATTGGTTAATTCTTCAATTGAGTTGACATCCATATAGCTTGGAACAGCTAAGCCAACTTTAGCACCGGTTAAATTAGCACCTAGATCATTTATTTGGTCTTTGTACTGTGCATATTGGGAACCATGGGTTTTTGGTAACCAAGCAGCTACCATCCCATCTGATTCTCCTTTAGAAACAGATTCCCACATGATGGAATTATCTAATGGTGTGATCGACACATCATAGCCCATTCCTTTAAGTACTTCAGCAACTACATTCGTTGAAGCTACTTCAGTATCCCATTCTACATATGAAAGATTGATTTTTTTCGTTTCTTTGTTATTAGCTAAACTACCTAAGCCAATGGCACCTAAAATCACAACCACTACAGCTCCAATAATGATTCCTTGGCGTTTTTTACTTTTTTGTTTGTTCGCACCTGTCGCTTTTTTATTATTTGGTTGATTCAAATGTTGCGTAAAACGGTCAATGATGATCGCCAAGATAACTAAAGCTACCCCGTTAACAAATCCATTTCCGACTTGCGCACGTTGTAATGCTGACAAGACGCCACGACCTAATCCTGGCGCTCCGATCATTGAAGCAATCACGACCATTGAAAGTGACAACATGGTGGTTTGGTTGATCCCCGCCATGATCGTACTTTTAGCCAATGGTAATTCTAACTTGAACAGTTTTTGCCAACTGGTACTACCAAATGAATCAGATGCTTCCACCAATTCTTTTGGTACTTGGCGAATACCTAGATTTGTGAAACGAACAGTTGGTGGTAACGCAAAAATAACCGAAGCGAATACCCCTGGAACCATCCCAATCCCAAAGAATGCGACTGCTGGGATCAAGTAAACAAATCCTGGCATAGTTTGCATAAAGTCAAGGATCGGTTTGATGATACTTTGCGCTTTGCTGCTTTTTGCCATTAAGATTCCTAATGGTACACCAATAATGATGGAGATCATACTAGATAATAAGACAAGTGTCACAGTATTCATCAAATCAGACCATAACCCTTGATTGTAAATAAACCATAGACCAATCAACGTAAACAAGGTCAGTCCTGGACGTTTCTTAGAGATAAAGAATGCAACGACTGTTAATAAAAGGATGAACACTGGTGCTGGAATAACTAATAATAAATTAGTGATCCCAGACATCACTGCTTGCCCGATCGTTTGTAGAAAAGCAAATAATCCTGCAAACGTAGTCGTAAACCATTCTGTCAATTTTTCAACCCAATCTGCTACGGGTAATTGATAGTTTAATAAATTATTCATGTTCATTCACCTCACCTGATTCTGCTAATGCTTCAATCACACTTCCTCGAATGACAACCCCTTTAAGTTTACCGTTGTCAACGACTGCTAGTGGCGTAGGTGAATCATAAATAATATTGAAGATATCACTGACAATCATGTCTTTCCCAATGACAGTGACATTTTCATCTAAGAAATCAATCAACGGCCGTTTTTGGCGTCTGGCTTCTAGCGCTTGATCAGCTGTAATGATTCCTTTTAAGTTTCGTTTTCTATCGACTGCCATCAACATACTTACTTCTTCGTTGCGCATTCGAGTCAATGCAACATTCGGACCATCTGATTCAATATTGGTAGTCAATGCTGGAACCATGATATTTTGAGCTGTTAAGACTTTGGAGCGGTCCACTTCCTCCACAAATTCTCGAACATAATCGTTAGCAGGATTTGTTAAGATTTCTTCTCCTGTGCCGATTTGCATGATTTCACCATCTTTCATCAATGCAATACGGTCACCGATTCGCAACGCTTCGTTTAGATCATGGGTGATGAAAATGATTGTTTTTTGGACATTTGATTGTAATTCGAGTAGTTCATCTTGCATTTCACGGCGAATCAACGGATCAAGAGCAGAAAAAGCTTCATCCATCAATAAAATCTCTGGATCGTTGGCTAATGCTCGAGCTAGCCCTACACGTTGTTGCATCCCACCAGATAATTGATTTGGATATTGATCTTTAAATGAAAGCAAACTTGAGTTTTCAAGTGCTTGTTCTGCTTTTTGTTGGCGTTCTTCTTTCGGAACTCCTCGAACTTCTAAACCATATTCCGTATTTTCTAAGATCGTACGATGTGGAAATAACCCAAAGTTTTGGAAAACCATATTGATCTTGTGACGACGAACTTCACGAAGTTCTTCTTTACTCAATTTTGAGATGTCTTCTCCATCGATATAGATGTTTCCTGCTGTTGGTTCGATCAAACGATTCAATAATCGAATCAAGGTTGATTTCCCACTACCGGAAAGACCCATGATAACGAATATTTCGCCTTCTTGAACATCAAAGCTAGCATCGTACACACCGACCGTTGCGCCGGTTTTTTTCAATATATCTGTCTTCGGTTGATGATTCTTCATCATTTCTAAAGCTACTTGTGTCTTTTTACCAAATATTTTTGTTAAATTTTTTACTTCTACCTTTACCAAACAAATTTCTCCTTTTTTATGTTTATGTAAATTCATTTTACTTTCTGAAAAAAGTGACCACACTATACTAACATCGTGTAGTCACTTTGTCAAAAAGGAGACTTTTTTGTTTGCTTCCAAAATAAAAAAAACTTGAATAAAGCCCTAGCGGTTAGGCTTATTCAAGATTAAAATTTGATGATAAAAAATAATTAAAGGACTAGTTTTCTGGATAGAAGAAATTAGTCATTCTTTGTAAGGTAAATTCGTTTCCAATGAAATGTACAGTGTCACCCGCTGTGAATTTGGCATACGGTCCAGGTGAAACGAGCAACTCTTCTTTATGGGAAATCGCAATCACTGTCGCTCCTGTTGCTTGCCAAATATTCAACTCGCTGATGGAGCGGTCAAGATGGGTCGCTTCTTTCGTCAACGTTAATTCAAATGGCAATAAAGGATTCATCTTATGTATCCGTTTCGTTTGACTGACTAATTGATCTAATAATTGTGAAAAATGATCCAATTCTTCTTGTTGCTTTTCTACACTTGCCATAATTTCGGCTTTTGTTTCTTGGATCGATTGAACATCTTGGTATTGCAATAAAAAATCTTTGGCTTTCTCTTTTGAGGCAACGAATGCCCCACTGCCATGGCGAACCTCCATGATCCCTAGATCAACTAGCACATTGATTGCTTTTCTTGTAGTTTCAGGAGAAGCATTATATGTACTTGCTAAAGTGGATCTCGCATGGATCTTCTCCCCCACCTGATAACGGTTTTCCACGATTCGTTCAGCCAGATCAACTGCGATTTGTTGGTATCTTGGACGAACAATTTTTTTCTTTCCTGCCATTTATTCTCCTCTTCCTTCTCTTTTTCAGTTACATCTTACTATGGGAAATCAAAATAAGCAAAAAATCTTAAAAAGGTTTTAAGTCTGTTCCTTGGAGAAAAATCAAAAGAAGCAGAATCAACCACAAAAAAAACAACGAACGATGAACTGTTTTTCGATCATCACTCGTTGTTTTTATCATCTCACATCCGTTAGACTTTCTTTACTGGGCAAGCACTTTTACAGTCATCACACGTTTTTCCTGATTTGACACGTGAAAACACGATATAACCAGCACTGCCAAAGATCAATACACTTAATAAAAAAGTCGCCATTTAATTTCCACCTTCTAATGATAACGTCAAAATTTCTTGTTTCTTCTGCTGCTTTTTAAATAAAGCGTAACCTAATCCAATCAGGACCATACCTGCTAAATAAGTCGAAAATACGATAGAGCCGCCTTCTAATAAATGAGCGAACTGATAAATCATGAAGCTTACCAAGTAAGCAAACCCACATTGATAGCCAACTGCGATCAGTGTCCATTTCCTTGAATTCATTTCACGATGGATCGCACCGATTGCTGCAAAACAGGGAGCACAAAGCAGATTGAAGGACAATAAGGAATAAGCAGCAGCGGAAGTATACGTACCTTGTAATGCTTGCCAAATCTCTCGACCATTTTCCGCTACTTCTTTGTGCCCAAACAAAATACCAAAAGTCCCAATGACATTTTCTTTGGCCACTAATCCAGTGATCGTAGCTACTGTTCCTTGCCAATTCCCCCATCCTAGTGGTTGGAAAAGAGGAGCCACAATCCGTCCAACACTTGCTAGAATACTTTGATCTTCTGTAACAGGTTGACCAAAAAAGTTATACGAAGAAGTAAACCAAATCAAAATACTTGAAACAAAGATGATCGTTCCTGCTTTTTTGACGAATGATTTACTGCGGTCATAGGTTTGGCGTAAAATCGTTGTTCCTTGTGGAAAATGATACGCTGGTAGTTCCATAATAAATGGTGCGGTATCGCCAGCAAATAACTTCGTCTTCTTCAACATGATCCCTGATAAAACGATGGAAGACATACCTAGAAAATAAGCAGAGGGTGCTACCCAAGAAGTATGGGGGAAAAACGCTCCTGCTATCAAAGCAATGATTGGTAATTTAGCAGAACATGGCATAAACGTCGTGACCATGATCGTCAAGCGCCGATCTTGCTCATTTTCAATGGTTCGGCTAGCCATCACCCCTGGAACGCCACAACCTGTAGCAATCAACATAGGAATAAACGATTTCCCTGACAAACCAAATTTCCGAAATAAACGATCCATCACAAAAGCGATCCGTGACATGTAGCCACAATCTTCCAAGAAACTTAAACACAAGAACAAGACGATCAGCTGAGGTAGAAAGCCCAACACTGCGCCTACCCCTGCTATGATTCCATTGAGGATCAATTGTTGCATCCACTGTGCCACTTGCCAGTTGACCAGTACCTGTTCGACGTGTTGTGGCAACCAGCTGCCAAATAACGTGTCATTGATCCAATCAGTTCCCATTGTTCCGATTGTTTGAATCGCTAAATAATAGATCAGCCACATGACAAAAGCAAAAATTGGTAAAGCGAACCAGCGATTAGTAACGATTCGATCGATTTTATCACTGATGGACAAGCGAAATGAATCCGTAGACACGACACAAAGTGCAGTAAGTTGCGTTAGCCATTCATATCGTTCATTAATAACTATTGTTTCGCTATCTTCATCAAATAGTCTCTCTGTCAGACGAATCAGCTGCTCAATTTCTTTTTCTTGTTTTGTCGTTATTGTTTGTTTTTCCCATAACTGTGGATCACGCTCAAAATATTTGATGGCAGACCAGCGTTGAAAAGGCTGATCTTTTCCTAATATCTCTTCGATTTCATGGATTGCAGCTTCTAGTCGATCGTCATAATTAGTTAGTAAGGATACCTTCTGTTCTTTTGGCTGCTTGAGGGCATCAATGATTTTCTTCGTGAGTTTATCCAACCCTTCTTTTTTCAATACACTGATAGGAACCACAGGTATGCCTAAACCATAACTTAATTTTTCGACATTGATTTTTTTGCCATTTTTTTTAATGATATCCATCATATTCAGTCCGATAATGATGGGGATGCCTAGATCTAATAATTGTGCAGTCAGATAAAGATTTCTTTCTAAATTTGTGGCATCGACAATATTGATGATCAGATCAGGACATTCGTTGGTCAGATAATCTCTCGCAATTACTTCTTCAGGTGTATAAGGTGACAGGGAATAGATTCCAGGTAAATCTTGAATCTTGATTATCGGATTCTTCTTCATTTTTCCTTCTTTTTTTTCCACCGTTACCCCTGGCCAATTCCCTACGTATTGTTTAGCACCAGTTAAGGCATTGAATAAACTACTCTTTCCACTATTAGGGTTACCAACTAAAGCTACCTTCATTTTTTACACCTCTTTTTGCACAAGGATCAACATTGCTTCTTCTTTACGAAGCGTTAACTCATACCCTCGCAAGGTAATTTCTAACGGATCTCCTAGTGGTGCTAATTTTCTTACGGTCAAAGGAACATTTTTCGTTACGCCCATATCCATCAAACGCCGTTTAACAGCGCCTTTTCCATGTATCCCTACAACGATTCCTCGTTCTCCAACAGTCAGTTGATCTAATGAAGTCCAGTTATCCTTAGAAAGTTCGTTCTTTTTCACTAAAATTTGTTTAAACAACCCTCGATCGATCGCGATCCGATTATTTTTTAGCAGGACGATTCCATTACTTCCTGATCGATTGATAACAACGAGTTTACTTCCAACGATTATACCGAGATTTTGCAAATGTTTTTTGACTGCTTCACTCGTTTGCAATTTTTCAATTTGGTAAACAAGATTTAGCTTCGCTTCTTCTAAAGGGACAGTGGCATCTAAAGATAAAGTAGCATTCAAATTCATAAATCGATTTTCATCTCCTTCTTGTGAAAAACATCATGATAGTTCTTTCTATTTATTTTTCCTAGTATTTACTTCATTTATCAACATACATTGAGAATCATTCTCAATAAGAATACTCTCGTTACTTGATAAAGTCAACGAACGTTGTGATTTTATGAGCGAACTTTCATTTAACCACTTAATAAGGAAATAAAAAAATCTTTTCGGGGATTTTTCCACAACCTTCACTGTACTAAAACAAGTATTTTTTCCCCTGTTACTTGTTTTCAGCTGTTTTTCAAAAACCACAAAACATAGTATTCCACAGTTTCCACAACACAAGATGTAGTGTTTGTTGTTTGACTTTTTTACTAATAGTTTTATACTATTCATTATAGAGAAACAAGAGCTGTGGAGGAGGCAATACACATGAATGTCAAAATATTTTCTAAAAATAATTGTATGCAATGCAAGATGGTCAAACGCTTTTTAACTGACAACCAAATCGATTTTGAAGAAGTTAATATCGACGAACAACCAGATGCAATTGAATGGTTAAAAGCTCAAGGATTCCAAAGTGTTCCTGTTATCACGTCAGATGCACAAACGGTGATCGGGTTTCGACCAGATCAACTTCGCAAACTTGCTAGTTAGTCACCAGTCAATCGAAATGGAAAAGAACGTAGAATTGGATTTGATGGAATTGAGGCACTTGTTTTTGCCGTAAACTCCCCAAATCCTTTTTTACAGCACGAAACAATATTCACTATCAAAATATGGAATGAAGGTTGGGCGTACTTATGAGTCTTAAGCAGTTAAAAGATGTTAGTTACTTTAAATTAAACAATGAAATCAATCGACCAGTAAATGGTCAGATCCCGCTAAATAAAGATAAAGAAGCGCTAACCGCTTTTTTTGAAGAAAATGTCAAACCAAACACGATGACGTTTGCAACAGCAATGGATAAAATCAATTATTTGATTGAAAACGACTATTTAGAGTCAGAATTTATCCAACTGTACTCTGCTGAATTTATTGAATCACTTTATCAATTTTTAGCAGAACAACACTTTACCTTTAAATCATTTATGGCTGCCTACAAATTTTATTCACAATATGCGTTAAAAACGAATGATGGTACTGCTTATCTTGAATCTTATGAAGATCGAGTAGCTTTCAACGCACTTTATTTTGCTAATGGTGATGAACAATTGGCGTTGTCTTTAGCAGATGAAATGATCCACCAACGTTACCAACCTGCTACCCCTTCTTTCTTGAATGCCGGTCGGAAACGTCGTGGGGAACTCGTTTCTTGTTTCTTGACACAAGTAACTGATGATATGAACTCTATCGGTCGTTCGATCAACTCTGCTTTACAACTATCACGTATCGGCGGTGGTGTTGGGATCACTCTTTCAAACCTACGTGAAGCGGGGGCACCGATCAAAGGTTATGAAGGAGCAGCAAGTGGTGTTGTCCCTGTTATGAAATTATTTGAAGATAGTTTTAGCTATTCAAACCAATTAGGTCAACGTCAAGGTGCTGGTGTCGTTTATTTGAACGTCTTCCACCCAGATATCATTGCTTTTCTTTCTGCCAAGAAAGAAAATGCAGATGAAAAGATCCGAGTAAAGACACTTTCACTTGGTGTAATCGTTCCTGATAAATTTTACGAGTTAGCTCGTAAAAATGAAGAAATGTATCTTTTCAGTCCTTATAGTGTGGAAAAAGAATATGGCGTGCCATTTTCTTATGTCGACATCACTGCTGAGTATGATCATTTAGTAGCGAATCCTAATATTCGGAAACAAAAAATCAAAGCACGTGAACTTGAAAATGAAATTTCGAAATTACAACAAGAATCCGGTTATCCTTATATCATCAATATTGATACAGCGAATCGTGAAAATCCAGTTGACGGAAAGATCATCATGAGTAACTTGTGTTCGGAAATCCTACAAGTTCAAACACCTTCTGTTATCAATGGAAAACAAGAATATGAAGTATTAGGAACGGACATCTCATGTAATCTCGGTTCGACTAACATCGTTAACTTGATGGACAGCCCTGATTTTGGTCAGTCTGTGCGTACGATGACACGGGCATTGACTTACATCACAGATGCTTCCGATATCGATGTTGTCCCTCCAATCCAAAATGGAAACAAATTGAATCATACGATCGGACTAGGAGCAATGGGCTTGCACACTTTCTTTGCGAAGGAACAAATGGCGTATGGCTCTGAAGAATCCTTAGATTTCACAAATATTTACTTTATGCTTTTAAATTACTGGACATTAGTTGAAAGTAATACGATTGCTCGTGAAAGAAAACAAGTCTTCCATAACTTTGAAAAATCTGCTTATGCAGATGGAAGCTATTTTGATAAATATGTTACTGGAGAATTCCAACCAAAATCTGATAAAGTAAAAGCTTTATTTGAAGGAATCTTTATTCCAACTGCTGAAGATTGGGAAAACTTAAAACAAGCGATCATGACCGATGGTTTATACCATCAAAATCGTCTAGCTGTAGCACCGAATGGTTCGATTTCTTATATCAATGACACTAGTGCAAGTATTCATCCGATTACACGCATGATCGAAGAGCGTCAAGAAAAGAAAATCGGGAAAATCTATTACCCAGCGCCTTATCTGTCAAATGAAACAATTCCTTACTATACTTCAGCTTATGACATGGACATGCGAAAAGTCATTGACATTTACGCAACTGCTCAACAACATGTAGATCAAGGAATGAGTTTAACCCTATTTATGCGTTCTGAAATCCCAGAAGGTCTATATGAATGGAAAACAACGACTAAACAAACAACACGTGATTTGAATATCTTACGTCACTACGCTTTCCATAAAGGAATCAAATCAATTTATTACGTTCGGACGTTTACTGATGATGCAGAAGAAATCGGCAGCAATCAATGTGAAAGTTGTGTCATCTAAAACAAGTAAGCAAAAAATGAACAGACAGGTAATTTAAATAAAGGAGCATTTCTCATGTCAGAAACTTACTATGAAGCAATAAACTGGAATGAAATTGAAGATATCATTGATAAATCTACGTGGGAGAAACTAACTGAACAATTTTGGTTAGATACCCGTATTCCTTTGTCTAATGATTTAGATGACTGGCGGACACTGTCACAGTTAGAAAAAGATACGGTTGGCCATGTCTTCGGTGGACTGACTTTACTCGATACTGTCCAATCAGAAAGCGGAATGGATCAGCTGCGTAAGGATGTCCGTACGCCGCATGAAGAGGCTGTATTGAACAATATCCAATTTATGGAATCGGTCCATGCAAAAAGCTATTCTTCCATTTTTAGTACATTGAATACAAAAAAAGAAATCGAAGAAATCTTTGAATGGACGAATACAAATCCTTATTTACAAAAAAAAGCGGAACGTATCAATGAAATCTACAAAAATGGCACACCTTTAGAAAAGAAAATCGCTAGTGTGTTCTTAGAAACATTCTTATTTTATTCCGGCTTTTATACTCCTCTTTATTATTTAGGAAATAATAAGTTAGCGAATGTAGCAGAAATCATCAAATTGATTATTCGAGATGAATCTGTTCATGGGACTTACATTGGCTACAAATTCCAATTAGGTTACAATGAACTATCAGAAGAAGCACAAGAACAGCTAAAAGACTGGATGTATAATTTATTATATGAATTGTACGAAAATGAAGAACGTTATACCGAGGAACTGTATGATCCAATCGGTTGGACGGAGGAAGTAAAAACATTCTTGCGCTACAATGCCAATAAAGCATTGATGAACCTGGGAATGGATCCACTTTTTCCAGATACAGCGAATGATGTCAATCCAATCGTGATGAACGGTATCTCTACCGGTACCAGCAACCATGATTTCTTCTCACAAGTGGGAAATGGCTACCTCTTAGGGCATGTGGAAGCAATGCAAGATGACGATTATTTGATTGGTTTAGATGACTAAATAGGAAAAGAACGTTTAAGCGTTGGGTTGTCCCCACCTTAAACGTTCTTTTTTATGTGCTTTTTCTCAGTCAATCATTTGATATGTTCATGAAACTAAATATGGAAAATTCTCTCTGCATACTGGTCTTCGATTTTTAGGTTTCGTTCGTGTCCCCCATCGATATTCGCACTTAAATAAACTGGCGGTTCAAAACCTTGAGCAACCATTCGCTCAATGGCTTCTAACATCGTTTGTTGGAGTAACAATGTAGCCGCATATGTCGAAGTCCCGCATACTTTGGTCTCTAATCCATCAACAGGTAATACCGCATCACCATAAACAGAGTGGTTATCTAAAACAACATCTGCAAATTCATACAATAACTTTCCACTTTCATGTCGTGAAGTGGATGCTTTAGAGGCAGCCAATGCCGTGACCACGATCAATTTATTTCCACGCTTTTTGATTTCCTCAGCCATTTCAATTGCCATGGGGTTTCTCCCAGAATTAGAAATCAGGAAAAAGACATCATTGGGATGGATGGATACTTTGTGCATGAGTGTTCGTCCGACACCAGCATGTTGTTCGTACATGCCCCCCGCAGGATCTAAAATCAGTTTTGACGGTATCAATCCACCTGCACGCCCACTGATTTCTAGCGCTGCTGCATGGGAATATCCGCTACCAAAAGCCTGCGTAATCCCACCGTTCATAATTCCATCGGCTACGATTTGGGCTGCTTTCGTTATATTTTCTGTTTCATACTTCTCTAATGTTTCAGTTAATTTTTTACATTCTTCAAAAAATGCGAGTGTCATAAGGCTCTCTCCTTTTTATGATTATTCCTCATTTAGTTAGAAAATCACATGATTCCGAATACTCTTAATAAAATCGATAACACCATGATCGCTAAAATCGCTCTTGTTGAATTAAAGTATTTTTTGCCTAACAACCAATAAATGACACCCACTAAAAGGGCTGGAATCATCATCGGCATGATCTGATCTAGTGTTTCTTGAAGGTTAAGTTCGACATCTCCCGTTTTAAAGGTCCAAGTAATTTGGGCATTGATCACCGATGGAATCATGGCACCAATCACCGTGACCCCTAATAAAGTGGCAGCATTGGTCAATGCATTCAAATGTCCGGACATAC
Organism: Enterococcus sp. AZ077; assembly: GCF_051714965.1. Lineage (NCBI taxonomy): Bacteria > Bacillati > Bacillota > Bacilli > Lactobacillales > Enterococcaceae > Enterococcus > Enterococcus sp. AZ077. The sequence continues at coordinate 446,052 of NZ_JBIOSX010000001.1, read as the reverse complement.
TAGTCACTAATTTCACGCCTTGAGTATAACCTATTCTTACAGAGAAAAATCGAAAGACTAAAATCGCCAGATTTACTAATACCCAAACAGCAACTCCGATCGCGTTTCCTTGTAGAGCTAAATAGGAAGCCACTGAACCAAAAACAGTTGGGAACAATACTCCAAAAATCGTATCCCCGACACCAGCAAATGAACCCATTAATCCAGTTTTCAAACTAGACACCGTATCTTTTGATTGTTTGCCTTCCGCTTCTTCAGTAGCGATATCGATTCCCAAAATAAAACCGCCCATATGTGGTGTTGTATTAAAAAATTGACTTTGCATGTTCATCATGGCAATCTTGGTTTCTTCATCGTCGCCGTAGAGTTTTTCGATGATCGGTAACATGGAGTACAAATAGCCCCCACCCATCATTCGCTCATAGTTCCAAGACAATTGGCTACCATACAACCAATTGATACTTACTTTATCTAGGTCTTTTTGATTAATCTTCGTACTCATCAGCACTTAATCCTCCTTTTCCATTTGCATCAGCTTGAGCCACTTGTGTCAGATTGTTTTGCTTTCCAATCAAATTCTTAAATTGTAAAATGGCTAAAGCCAATCCTAATAAAGCCACGCCAAACATAGGCATCTTTAAGTAAGCAACTGCCAAAAACCCAATCATCAAGTACGTAATGAAATTTTTAACTGGTAAAAATCTTAATAAAATGGCGATACCAACTGCTGGTAACATGCCTCCTGCAACTGCCAACCCGCCAGTCAACCATTCTGGAATTACATCTGAAACAATTTGAATCACTCGGTCACCAAAACTAAAGACGATAAAAATAGGAACGCCTCGTGATAATCCCCAACTCATTGCTCCCAACAAGTGATAAATTCTTATTTTTTTAGTATCAGCTAAACGAATATTTTTATCGATTCTCTTTTGAAAGAACACATTGCAAAAACGAGCAAAAATATCTAACTGGATCATCAACAATGCTACTGGTACAGCTAATCCGATACCAAATTCCACACCTCTTCCACTCGTAATCGCAAAAACAGTTCCCACGATCGAAGCGGTCATATAATCTGGGACACTTGCTCCTCCATAAGCTTGAATACCCAATCCCATTAATTGCAATGTCGCACCTACTGCCAATCCAGTGGTCAGATCCCCCATTACTAAACCTGTAATGGTACCTACGATCAGTGCTTGGTTAGCAATCACATTGATCCCTAAATTTTCGATGATGACATAAAATCCTAACAGTGATAATACGATGATTTGCCAAATTTCTATATTCATTCGTTCCCCCTACTTTCCGTAAAATTGTGAAAATCGTTTTTCTTCTTCCATTGGTACCATTTGTGCCGTCACAACGACTCCTGCTTTTTCCAACTCTAAAATCTTCGCGATTTCTGCTTCGGTTAAAAAGACGGATTTTTTGATTTGAAGGGTTCCTTCTCTCGAACTGGCATTGCCTAAATTAAATGATTCAATTGGTACACCCGCATCGATCAAATCAAAGATCGTTTGAATCTTTTTGGTAAGCAACATGATTTTTTGATCTTGATAAATCCCTTCTTTTAACCGTTTTGCAGCGGTAACCGTTTTCAATATACTCAATTTGATACCACCAGGAACAGCAGCTTTTAAAGAGGCCTTAGCAATTGGATCATTGACCACTCCATCATCAACGATCATAACTCTTGTTGTTCCCATTTTCCCTAACCAAAGTGTCGCTACTTGACCATGGATCAACCGTTCATCCAATCGGACATGGCTGATCCCCAATTCACTCATTTTGTTGGAAACGGAAGCCACAACTGATGGCTCAGTCTCTGCTGTGTTCGATGGTAAATCCGCTGTGGTGCTTCCAAGGGACGTTTTAATCCCTTGAACACCGACGGTCGAAATATTCTGAACGATTTCATTCAGCGAAGCCTTAGGATTAAAGCGTTCGCTATAAGCTTGAAGCAGCATCGGAATATTCAAACCAGAAACAATTTCGATTTTTCTGCTTCCTTCTTCTTTCAGCTGGTTCAGCTGATTAAAAGGTGTCCCACTCCATAGATCAACTAAACACAACAGTTCATCATCAACGGAATACTTCGCTAACACCTGTTCCACTTGGTGGCGAAACTCTTCTGGACTATTTTCAGGCATCAATACACACACGTCTACCTGTTCTTGTTCTCCAAAGATCATGTCCCCCGTTTGCTTTACGCCTAAAGCGAACTCGCCATGGCTTGCAAGAATAATGCCGATACTCATTTTTCTTCCTCCTTTAGTGTTAATTCAATCACTGGGATCAATTCATTTGGTTCTTTAATCGGAATGTTTAGCATCAACATGCTCGGGTCAAGCGCCTCCTTCACATGAACTTCAGTAATCTCTTTGTATAAATTAGTTGTCGCTTTTCTTTCTCCTCCTAAATGCTTCGTATCGACAAAACGAATCTCGGAACCATCATTGAGTAGTTTCGCAAACTTCACTTTCCCACCTAATTCTGGTAATAAAATCGTTCGATAAGGCCAACTAAAAATGTGAAGATATAATTTATTTCCTTTTTGAGTGTATCGACAATCTTGAGGTGGTGTAAAACTAGATAACCCCGCACCGTAAATCGCTTTTCCATGTTTTCGTAGCCATTGACCAACAGAACTTAAAATACTATCGCTATTCTCATCCCACTCTCCTCGTGCGTTTGGTCCAATATTCATCGTGAAATTCCCACCTTTGGAGACAGTATCCACTAGTTGTTTCGCTACCATTTCACTCGTTTTGAAATTAAGGTTATCCCGATCGTAACCCCAACTATTATTTAAGGTTTGAACGGTTTCCCATACCTCTTCTTCGTTGTCCATTGCCTTACTTCTAGCAAATTGTTCTGGGGTAAGTACACCACGATGCAAGTCTAACCGGTCATTGATCAAAATATTGGGTTGAATCTCATGGATCATTTTTTCTAATTCAACACTTCCCCAATCTTGCGCCCCTTTACCGACCGAAGTCCCCCAATCTCTGCTTTTATAAGAAAAATCAAACCATAGATAGTCAATCGTACCGTAACTTGTCAATAATTCTCTGACTTGATTTGCCATAAATTGGCGATAATTTTCCATGTTGCCAGGATGTTGTTCGATATAGGTTGGATTATTTCTCATTGGATGATAGCCATCTACTAAGAAATCTGGATGATGCCAGTCTAATAGAGAATAATAAAGACCAATCTTGATCCCCACTTCACGAAATGCTTCAATCAATTCTCCTAACAAATCTCTTTGATACGGTGTTTTTCCTATATGATATTCTGTTTCTTTTGTATGCCATAAACAAAAGCCATCATGGTGTTTTGCTGTAATGATGACATACTTAAAACCTGCTTCTTTGGCTTTTTGAGCCCATTCATGTGGATCTAATAAATCAGGATCGAATTGATCCAGATATTTTTGGTAATCTGCTACACTAATTTCTTCTAAAGTCTGGACCCATTCATGTCTTCCTGCCACTGAATACAATCCGAAATGAATAAATAAACCATATCGACTCTCAGAAAACCATTTTCGTTCACTATTTACACTCATTTTTTTCCTCCGTTAACATTTCTATTTGATTTAACCAAAGTATAACGAGCAATTTAAAACGTTTCCATACTTGAATAATTTGTTGACATTTATTCAAAAAATGATTCACGCGAAAATATGTAAGCGTTCTATTGTATGATTATAACCGAAGCAGATTTGCTATCCACTTAGAAAAGGAGGAAAAATCTATGAGTACGATCTTAGCCTTTGATTTAGGTGCTACCAGTGCGCGAGGTATCGTTTTTTCCTTAATGAATGGTCAAATCAAGGAAGAAAAAGTTTATCGTTTCACTGATTACCAAGTGATTGATCCCAACAAAGATGAAATCCATTGGAATATTGAGAAAATCATGACGAATATCAAGGAAATCATTACTTTAGCAACTACAGAATATGTCATTGAAAGTATCGGCATCGATACATGGGGCTGTGATTTTGGTTTGATAGATAAAAAAGGACAGCTAGTGCTACCACCACTTTGCTATCAAACTATGCTGAAAGAACCTAATTTACATTATGGTGGGGATTTACCAACTCACTTTCACGAACGTACAGGGATTCCAAATGCATCGATCAATACCAGTTCCCAACTACTCTACTTGAAAGAACATTATCCTGAGCAGCTAAATAAAGCAAGTACTCTTTTGATGATGCCTGATCTGATCCATTTTTTATTAACAGGTACGATCTTAACAGAATCTTCGATCGCCTCAACGAGTCAATTATTCGATATCGATAAACATCAATGGGCATCCGACCTTATTGAACAATTAGGGATTTCCCCTTCCTTGTTCTCAACGATCGTTCTTCCATATACAAAAATCGGTTTGATAAATCTAGCCGAAAAACAACTTCCGATTCATTCGGTGATGTCCCATGATACTGCTAGTGCGATCTTTGCTTTACCAACCAACGATCACTCTTGTTTCTTTTTATCCTCTGGCACCTGGTCTGTTCTAGGAGAAAAATCAGAAAGAGGAATTTTGGTCAATCACCCATTAGATACGAACTATTCTTATGAACAAGCCGGTGATGGAAAAATATTAAAACTCAAAAACATGTTAGGAATGTGGTTCATTGAGGAAGCTTTAGCGTTCAGCAATCAAACCCAGTCAATCACGATCCAACAGATCCAAGACATGCTACTTACTGCTGAGCCGATTCATTTTTTCTTTGATAACGAACATCCTGAATTTTTGAGTAAAGGTCAATTTGTAAAAAAATTGCAGCAATACGGAAACCAACATCATTTTTCATCAATTGAAGAGCCACAACAATTGTTTTTAGCCATCTATCAAAATCTAGCATTTAAATACGCTGAAACGTTCGATAAATTAGCAGGTTCCGCTCCTTTCACTAAGCTATATTTATTTGGTGGTGGGAGTAAATCACACTTTTTGACTCAACTAACAGCCAATTTAACGCAAACGACGATAGAGGTCTGCTATTCTGAAAATTCAGCTTTAGGTAATGCGTTAGCCCAATTTTTAGCGATCAAAGCAATCAAAAATAGAGAGGAATTGGTGACACTCGTTACAGAAAATTATCCACCAATTTCTTTTTTTCCAGAAACTTCGACACCCTTTAACCAAACTTATATCAACTATAAACAATTTATGAGGAGGAACATCAATGAATTATCCTAAAATCGGCATTAGACCCACGATCGATGGCAGACAAGGAGGCGTCCGTGAATCATTAGAACAACAAACGCTGGACATGGCGCGTCGAGCAAAAGAATTGATCGAAACATCCCTTTATTACATGGATGGCACTCCAGTACAGTGCGTTTTACCAGAACAAACGATTGGCGGTTACGCCGATGCCAGCTTTGTTGACGATGATTTTGCCCGTCAAGATGTAGTTGCTACCTTAACGGTGACACCTTGCTGGTGCTATGGCACAGAAACGATCGATTTACGACCAGATACCTTTAAGGCGATTTGGGGATTTAATGGTACAGAACGACCAGGAGCTGTTTACTTAGCTGCCGCTATGAGTGGCTATGCGCAAAAAGGAATTCCTGCCTATAAGATCTATGGTGAACAAGTCCAAGATAGTGACGACAAGTCGATTCCAGCTGACGTCCAAGAAAAAATCTTACTCTTTGCACGTGCGAGTGTGGCGGCTGGGGAAATGAAAAACAAATCTTATGTGAACATTGGTGCTTCTTCGATGGGAATTGCCGGTAGTCAAATCAATCAAACCTTTTTTGAAAAATATCTAGGGATGCAAGTCGAATATGTGGATATGACTGAAGTTTTACGTCGAATCGAACTAAATATCTTTGATCCGAAAGAATATGACACCATTAGAACTTGGATCAAACAATATTGTCAGGAAGGAATCGATATCAATGCAGGCAAGTCATTCCCTGAAGTTATTACAAAATCACGCTATATCGCTGAAGAAGATCAGTGGGACTTTATTGCCAAACAAACCCTAATCGTTCGTGATCTTTTATTTGGCAACCCTGAACTAGCAAAATTGGGTTGGCTGGAAGAAGCAAAAGGCAGAAATGCCATTGCTGGAGGGTTCCAAGGACAACGACAATGGACCGACTGGCTACCCAATGGCGATTTTATGGAATCTATTTTAACAAGTACTTTTGACTGGAACGGCCCTAAACAACCCGTCTCATTCGCTACTGAAAATGATACCTGTAACGCTGCTGCTATGTTATTTGGCTCTTTATTGACTAATAAAGCACCGATTTTTTCCGATGTCAGAACCTATTGGAGTGCGGAGTCAGTGGAAAGAATCACTGGGCACAAATTAACGGGTAAAGCACAACATGGCTTAATCCATCTACTGAATTCAGGTGCGAGTGCTTTAGATGGCAGTGGTGGAAGTATCGATCACGAAGGTAATCCAACGATGAAAGAATTTTGGAATATGACAAAAACCGATATCCAAGCTTGCTTAGAAAAAACAAAATGGTGTCGTGCTAATTATGAATACTTTAGAGGCGGTGGCTTCTCCAGTCAATACCATCTACAAGCAGAATTACCTTTAACGCTCATTCGTTTGAATATCGTTGAGGGTGTGGGACCAACTTTACAAGTAGCAGAGGGTTATTCCTGTTCATTACCTGATGAAGTCCATGACATCTTAAACGAACGAACCGATCAAACATGGCCAACACTCTGGTTTGCACCAAACTTAGGTGAGAAAGGTTTTGAAGATGTGTATACGATGATGAACCACTGGGGAAGCAACCATGGCGCTAGTGTCCACGGTCACGTAGGCGCAGAACTACTGACATTAGCCAGTATGCTTCGCATTCCCGTTTCACTTCACAACGTACCTAGTGAAAAAATCTTTAGACCCCACGCCTTTTCTGGTTTCGGAACAAAAGATTTAGAAGCAGCTGATTTCAATGCTTGCCAATCATTTGGCCCCTTTTATAAATAAGATGATGGAAGAAGGATTATGATGTATTCAATACAAAAACAAGAATTGATCGATTATGGAAATAAATTAATAGCAGATGGCTATACCTTAGGAACAGGCGGAAATTTAAGTACGTATATCCGACAAGATGAAGTGATGCTCATCACGCCTTCTGGAATCCCATTTGATAAAATCGAATTACCTGACATCGTGACTATGCGATTAGATGGAACGATCGTTCAAGGTCATCGTCGCCCTTCCAGTGAATGGCGAATGCACGGGATCATGTATGAAAAGCGGGAAGATCTAGACTATATCATCCATGGTCACACGATTTATTCCACTGCGCTAGCGGTCCTCAGACAACCATTGCCTGCATCACATTACATGATTGCTGTTGCCGGTAAAGATGTTCGTTGTGCAGACTATGCTTCATTTGGCACGGAAGAATTATCTCTAAATGCCTATGAAGCCATGAAAGATCGAAAAGCCGTTTTATTAGCAAATCATGGCGTTTTGACTGGTGGAAAGACAATGACTGAAGCCTTTGCCGTTTTAGAAGAATTAGAATATTGTTCAAAAGTCCATATCATAGCTTCAAGTGTTGGCAAACCAACCTTGATGTCTGAAAAAGAAATGGCAAATATGGCGATTCGTTTTAAAACATACGGACAAAAATAAGTTTCTTGTGGTACACTTTAGTCATGTTAGACCAGTGGTTAAGGAGGGATAGCCATGACTGAGTCACGAAAAGAACAAATCTTAACTTTGCTAAAAAAATATAAAAAATTAGATAACTCAGAACTGCAAAAACAGTTGTTTTGCTCTCCTTCGACTTTAAGGCGTGAATTAGTCGCACTTGAAAAAGATGGGATCATCCGTCGTTACCGTGGTGGTGTCGTTTTAGAAGTCGAACGAAATCACGTCATCTCAACAAATTATCGTGAAAATGTCATGGTTCAAGAAAAAGAAAAAATTGCGGAGATCGCTAGCACATTTATCGGACCAGGAATGAGTCTTTTTATTGACTCAAGTTCAACTGTGAAACAGCTGCTTCCCTATTTAGTTAAACTGTCAAATCTCGTTGTCATAACAAATGGCTTGAAAATCGCCTATGAGCTTTCTCAAGCTTGTACGGAAGATTCCAAAGTTTTTATGCTGGCGGGTGAAGTAATCAAGGATGCCGAGAGCGTTGTTGGGGACTATGGGAATTCTTTCTTAGACCTTTTTCAAATCGATTTATGTATTTTTAGTTCGACAGGAATTGATTTATCAGGGATCTATGAAGCTAATTTTGCTCAAGCCTTAGTGAAAAAGAAGGTAATGTCTAGAGGAGATAAAAGTTTGTTATTAGTCGACTATACAAAATTTGATAAAAAACATGCGTATAAATTTTCTGATTGGACCTCTTTTGAATACATCGTCACGGATCAACAACCAGCAGATGATTACTTACAACTTGCGTTGAAACACGATACCGAATTTCTCTATTGATCGATCATTTTTGAGAGATCGTGACAGAGGTACCTAAACCTAAGTACGCAAAATAAACCAAAGAATCCAAAAAATAGATTTCCCTATTTTTGAAGTTCTTTGGTTTATTTTTTGTTTATATTCTCAGCATTCCTTACACGGGTATTGCAAGAAAAGCGTATTTATTCCCTAAAAGTAATTTTTGATTCTTGTATAGCTATAGACTGTACGCATTTATACTATTTGATTCGACTGTTTTTCCAGTCATCTCTTCAAAATCTTTTTTCATGATCTCCCAAGAAGTTTTGATATCCTCATCTAAGCCGAATAATCCGCTACGCCCAATAATATAAATATCTGGATTGGCTTGATCAATTCGCTTAAATGATTGACGGTTAGACGAACCATCCATTTCGATCAAATAATGATATCCTTTTTCTTGCCGCAATTGTCGTAATGCGGTGATTTTATCTAATGTGCTTTCGATAAATCGTTGACCAGCAAATCCTGGATCAACTGTCATGATCGTTACTTTATCAACTAATTCGATATAAGGGAAAATCGTTTCAATTGGTGTTTCAGGATTTAAGACTACTCCAGCTTTTAAGCCAGCATCATGGATTTGATCAATCAAACGAAAAGCTAAACCGTCAAGTAATTCAGCATGCATACAAATCCATTCACATTTTTGTTGGATTAGTTGATTTACCCAAAAACTTTGATCGCTGACCATTAAATGAGCAGACATAGGTAATTGACTGATTTTACGTACTTCATCGATGAACCATGGCGATAATGTAATGTTCGGAACGTAATGGCCGTCCATGATATCGATATGGTAAGAATCAACATGTTCATTCAAAAATTCGATTTGTTCTTTGAATTTATCTAAATCCATCGTCATTAAGGATGGTGAAAAAGCTACTTTGCTCATTGAAAAAACTCCTTTATTCTATAATTTATCTACACTATAGCGACACCTTTTAACTAATTTGCTTTATCGCTTAAAAGATTTGAATGTCATCTAAACGAATGTCTTCCTCTTCTTTTTCTGGGACTGTTGTGACTTCCTCACCAACATCTTTCTTAATGATGGCTAAAACAACCGCTGTCACGATCACATTGACTAAAATGGCGATAACGCCTGCCCAAGGACGTGACATCGTTGGGATCATTAAAACGCCTCCAAAAGGAACCGTTGCATCTGCACCTAAGATCATAGTAGTCGCACCACCAGCAAAGCCCCCGATTGCAGTTGCTACAACCCCACGAACAATATCATTCATCACTAGCGGGATGACCCCTTCAACGATATTGATCACACCCATAGGAACTGCTGACTTTAAGGTTTCCACTTCAACCTTTGTATAAATGTTTTTGCGGAAAAGTTTAGCTATGAAATATGCCAAGCCAAAACCGATTGGTGTAGCGGTATTCACGAGTTGTAAAGCTGTTATAGGACCGTTCACACCTTCTGCTTGCATCGTTAACACAAAAGCAAAAACCGTCTTGTTGATTGGTCCACCATAGTCAACGCCACTTAGTAAACCGATCACTCCCCCAAAGATCAACAAGGAAGAGTTCCCCAATCCATCCAAGAAGTTCGTTAGTAAAGAAGTGAATGCTGCGACTGGAGCTCCAATCACATAGACCATCACTAATCCACCAATAAATGAAGCAACAAAAGGAATAATCAATGTTGGCATCAAGCCTTTTGCCCAATTTGGTACTTTGAAATATTTTAAAATTGCTAAAACAAGATAACCAGCTAGATAACCACCTAATATTCCACCAATAAACCCTGCACCGATCGCATTAGCTGTTAAACCAATAATAAAGCCAGGAGCAATACCAGGTTTTCCAGCAATCGAGTAAGAAATCCCCGTAGCAATCACGACTGGTAATAAGCCTAAACCAGCACCACCCATCGTTGCTAAGGCATCAAAAAATGAAAATTCGCCTTGCACCAAAGTTCCTTGGCTCGTTCCACCAAATGCCATCCCAATCGCAATCAGAAATCCCGCACCACACACAATGGGAATTAAATAAGAGATGGCAGTTAACAAATGCCCTTTCAGATTCAGCTTCTTTATCTTTTCCATCAGTCTTCCTCCTTATTTTTATGAAATACTTTGCTGTACTAACACTTCTTGCGCTTTTTCAATCAATTTATTGGGTGATTTCACCGCAATCTCAGTTGGTACTTGGATGATTCTTTTCCCTTCAAAGCGTTCTCGACCACTGATTTTCACGTCAACTGCTAAGATTACCAAATCTGCTTCCTTGATTTGTTCGGGTGTTAATTCATTTTCGATCCCGATGGTTCCTTGAGTTTCTACGTGCATCTCATGTCCTGCTTTTTTTGCCGCATTCTCTAGTTTCTCTTGGGCAATATAGGTGTGGGCAATCCCCACGGTACAAGCTGCTACTCCAACGATTTTCATCTTTTTATCCTCCTTTGATTTTTAGCTGAATGCTGCGACCACTTCATCTGCATCTTTTGCTTGGATCAATTGCTCGATTACTTCATCATTACCTAGTTTCCTAGCAAATAGCGAAAGTAACTTCAAGTGTTCTTGTGCCCCTTCATTATCATCCCCCACTGCAAATAAAATAATTCCTTTGACTCCCTTACCATCTAATGATTCCCACGGAATTTCATTTTCTGTAACACCGATTGCTACACCAATTCTATCTACATAAGGACTTTTCCCATGAGGAATGGCAATATAATTGCCGATCCCAGTTTGTCCTTCTTCTTCTCGCGCATAGATATCTGCCATGAAGCCATCTACATCTGTAATATAATGATTTTGCAATAACACCGTTGCCAATTCTTTGAGTACTTCATCTTTCGTTTCCCCCACTAAATTGGTCTTAATATTATTTGGATCAATGATTTTTGCTACTTCTACCATCAAATTTCACTCCTATTCTTTACTGTTTTACGACTTCCATGGCTTTCTCAATCAACTTATTTGGTGATTTGATCGCAATTTCAGTCGGTACTTGGATGATCCGCTTTCCTTCAAACCGTTCTCGACCACTGATTTTTACATCCACTGCTAAGATCACCAAATCTGCTTCTTTGATTTGTGCAGGCGTTAGTTCATTCTCGATCCCGATGGTTCCTTGGGTTTCTACGTGTATCTCATGCCCTGCTTTTTTAGCTGCATTTTCTAATTTTTCTTGAGCAATGTAGGTGTGGGCAATCCCCACGGTACAAGCTGCTACTCCAATGATTTTCATTTGTCATTTCTCCTTTCGTTTCCATCGATTGTTTCCAGTCTTTTTCCTTCTTTTAAAGTTTCGATTACTTGTTCATCTGCTAGTAGGCGCATGAAGTTTGCTATTTGACGCTTGGTTTCGATTTTTTCTTGCGGTGCCAGAAATACCGCAAGAATCAACTCGACTTGTTGGATTGCTGGGTTCCAGTTCGCAATTCTTTGTTCTAATGGCAAAATAATGACTTTTGTTGCTTTGACTAATTGATTTTCAATATGAGGTAGAAGTACCCCTTCATCAATTTGAATATCTCCAGTTTCCTCGCGTTCCAACAACGCTTGTACGATTTGTTCTTTTTTTATTCCCATTTCTGAATCGACTTGCTGTGCTAGCCATTCATAGACTTCATTTCGTGAATGGAATACTGTGGGAGGAACATATTCGAGCCAATCATCTTTCATTGTATATTTCCTCAATCTTTCGTTGGATTCTTAACTGATCATCTGCTGTTAACATGCCGCTAACAAGTAATGTACGTGCAGGCAGCGGATCTTTGATTCCAATGGTTGTTAAAATCAATTCAATTCCGGGATTTTTTTCTAATGCTGATTGGTAATTCTTGGTGGCAATCACATCAACGACCGCCAGTTCAGGAAACTTCTTATTGATTTTTGCTCTTAATAATTCTGAAGTACCGATCCCTGTAGTACACATGATCAGTGTTTGAATCGGTAGTTGCTGTGTTTCCAACATCCGTGCAAAATATAATGTGATAAAACCGATTTCATCTTGATTGATCAAAGGCAGCTGATACTTTTTGCTAACATCTTTAGAAACAACTGATACATTTTTATAAATCTCTTCATAGGTCAATTGAATTTGTTCTAACAATCCGTTTTTGACATGGATATGATTTTTTAACCGATTGAGCATTGGTTTGATGTGATTGGCTAGATCAACAAAAATCGCTTCATTCGCCACCTTCAGATTGATTTTATCGCCCACCTCTTTCAGGTAATAAGAGGTAATTTCTGATACTTTATCTGGAAAAACCTGTTTCTTTTGCGTTGTTTTTTCCATCCGTGAGGATACCAGATATTGATACAAATAATAGACTTCGTTCATCGGTAAGCGAGTAACGAGATAACGTTCCACGTTTTGGATCACGATCATCGCCATCTCATAAATTGGACTTTCGTGGTCTAACGATTGAAGTTGCTCGGTAGATAACTCGATTTCTTTGATTTGGTAATTCGTCTTTCTGGAACGGCTGATCATGATGTACAGATGTGAAAAAATATTGACGTTATAAGGATAAGGGATTCCACCGCCTAATGTTTTTTCAATCAATTTCAATTGTTCTGATACAAACAACACATCGTAACGATTAAAATTCAACTCTTTTGTTCGATTGATTTCATCAATATCAAGAATATTCATCCGCCAGATGACTTCGGCGATCCCTCGCCGAATATTTGTTTCTGATCCTTGGATCGCAAGCGTGCGATTTTTACGGATCAGTTCAAGATCAAACTTTTTTATTTTCTTAGCTATCTGCTTTTCATCATTGGCAATAGCAGAATCACCAACATAATAATCTCTGAACAGCTCAGTGATTTTAAGTGCTTTAGGTGAAACCATCAGTAATTCTTCCATTACTCGATCTTGACGTTCAGCAGGCGATAGCTCTACAGAGGGTTTATTCAGTTCATTGGTTTGTTCGATAAACTTCCCATAATCTAATTTGTACCCCCGACCTTTTTCGGCTAGGATCAAGTGACCGTTAGGAAATTCAAGATTGATTTTCTTTATCAAACGGTAAATTGTTTTGGTCGAAGTTTCTAATAGAATGGCTAGTTCTTCTGAAGTCATATAATCTTTTTGTTTTGATAACAAAAGGATCAACTTATTTTCTCGATTCATCTGACTAGTCATGTTTCATCCCCCCTGTGTATCTTTATCATAAGACACATTATTTATTTTGTTTCACTGGACTTTGTCCATTGCAACAGACAATTTTGTATGCGTTTTCTTTAACTTCGTTATCCGTTACTTACTTTTTACGAAAGCGTAAGAAAGATTTTGTTTATTATAGTCTTTTTTAACTTATTATGGGCAAAAATTACTCATTTTCAAATAATCCCAGGAACTCATAAGAATTTTAACAAAAAAAGAGGATGTTGAGACAAAAGTGTTTAGCATCAAGAAATAAGAAGGAATTTCCGAAAATTGCTTCTCAAATTTTTGGTAAATTTCGGCTTATTTCCGAAGATGCTGCTTTTGTCTCACCGTTTATTCGTTTTAGAGATACTAAAAGAGCCTGAGACAAGTTTTGTCCCAGGCTCTCTCTAATAAATAATGAATGGTGTACAAAATTACTTAGTGACTACTGTTGTGCTACCTTCTACTTCTTTATAGTACCTTTAATTTTCACGTCCATTCGTTTTTATCTCTTGGATCGTTGGTTCCACACCAGAATCAAACTTTCGCAATAAGTAAATTTTTCTGATATTCAAGACTAATGTTTTAATGACAGCATACACCGGAATACAAATCAACATTCCTAGAATCCCTGCGACACTGCCAGCACCGATCAACACTAAGATAATCGTTAATGGATGCATATTCATGTTTTTCCCAAATAATAACGGTTTGATTACATTTCCATCTAATTGTTGGATAACAAGGATCGAAAGCGCCATGTATAATGCTTGGAATGGCGAAACAAATAGACCAACGATCACTGCCGGGACAGCGCCAATAAACGGTCCCACATATGGAATAATATTGGTGATACCACAAAATACAGCTAACAATAAACTATATGGTTGTTTAAAGATGGTCATAGCAATAAAACTCATGATACCAATGATAACCGCATCAACGATCGTACTACTGATATATGCCGATAACGTCTCATTTAGTTCTTTGACCGTTTGACGTACTTCACCTCGAATCCCTTGTGGAAAGAATTTTGCTAAAGCATCGATAAATTTGTGTCCGTCTTTAAACATGAATAATAGAATAAAAGGCACGGTAAACAGTAAAACAAAAAACTGCATCATAAATGAAAAAACTTTAGAGACACTGCTGGATAAGCTTACCAATACAATATTGAACAAATTACTCAACGAAAGATTAGCCGAAGCTAATTGTTCTTCAATATTGAAATTTTTGATTTCCTCACGCTGTGCCAATTCATTGAGCCATTTACTTGTCTCTTCCGCATACATCGGCAAACTTTTAGTCAACTGGATCGTCTGTTCTGCCAATTGAGGAATCACATTCATTATCGCTAAAACCGCTAGTACGACTAGAACAACTAGCGTTAATATGTATCCATAAACCCTTGGGATTTTTCGTTTTTCCAAAAAAACAACGACCGGATCAAACATATAATAGAAAAATCCAGCAACCAGCAATGGCAATAAAATCGCTGATAACATTTTTAACACTGGACTAAAGACATTTGGCATCTGTAAAATAAAATATACCCCAATGATCGTTAGTACCAACTCGACAGTCCAAAATAATAATTTTGAATTTTTAAACTTTGCTTGCATACATCTCCTCCAACACTTGATACTTTCATTTTATCATTTTATTAGAATTAAAGCGCTCTTTTCTGATAAACAGCTACAAAAATATTCTTTCTTTTTCTAATTACTAGTAGCTAATTTTCAAATTTAAAAAACTTCTAAGCTTAATGACTGAAATCATTATCTAAACAAATGCAAATAAATCAAAAAAAGACACCAAAAACGCTCATTGGCTAAAATAGGAAATACTCTCTTAGCGAATGAGCGTTTTTTCTTTTGTAACCGACTCTTCATAAAACCAATGTGTGAAAAGCCTTATATTACCAACTGAAAGGAATTGTTTCATTGTGCCACACTAACTAAATGAAGCTTCATGATATTTTTATGGACAGATAACTCTTCAATGACATCTGCATAAGTCATGTCCTTTGGTAAGTCAATTGTATAAATATTTTTATATACCCGATAATCCTCCACGAAATCCACGTCAAAATTTACGTCTTCAATGATAATTCCTCGTTGTTCAAAATACTCGGTCAAGAAATCTTTGGTTTCTTTCCGATGGATATATTGGATTTCTAGTTTTTTGGTCGTTGGTACGTGGATAATTTTTTTGACAACCGTTAATGCAATCACGATCCCGATAAAACTAATGATCGCAATCCAATAAAATCCCATACCAATGGCGATTCCTAGTCCAGCAATCGCCCACAGGGAAGCAGCTGTGGTTAGCCCGGTGACTGATTGTTTCGTCACAATGATCGTGCCAGCTCCTAAAAACCCAACGCCACTAACGACTTGTGCAATCAAACGTGCTTCATCTGAGCGAATCGTACCAACTAGTTCTGGGTATTCTAACGCATCACGTAACGCTTTACTTGCAATTTCCACTTGGATCAGCGCAATGATACAAGCACCCATACATACTAAAATATGCGTCCGCATCCCTGCTGGACGATTTTTATATTGCCGTTCAAATCCAATCGCCCCGCCAAAGATCAATGCAATCCCTAGTCGTAAGATGATTTCTGGGACCGATAAGATCATCTCATCCATATAAATCCCCTCCAAACCAATATAGCATGTTTCGCAACTTCAAACAAAGCAAATCCCCCCATTGCTTTGTGCGACAGATTAAAAATCTTATTCGATCAAAAAAGGGAGCTGAAAACGAGCAGCCCCCCAAAATTTTTATTTATTCTTATAGTTTGCTTCCTGCTGCATCATCAATAATCACGATCACGTTGTCGTGTTCTTGTAAAGCACTTGCTGGCAAATCAGTGGTCATTGGTCCTTGAATCATTCCTTTGATTGCATCTGCTTTGTTTTCACCATAAGCAAGTAAGACAATCTCTTTTCCTTTTAAGATCGAACCAATCCCCATTGAGACAGCTTTTGTTGGAACATCTTCTGCCTTTTCAAAGAATCGTTTATTCGCATTGATCGTTGATTCTGTTAAGTCCACTACTGAAGTTGTGCCATCAAATGGTGCACCAGGTTCATTGAATCCGATATGCCCATTTTGACCAATTCCTAGAATTTGGATATCGATTGGATGTTGTTCAAGGATTTCATCGTATTCTTGACAAGCCGCTTCAAGATCAGCAGCTTTTCCATCTGGTACATATGATTCTTTAAATGGTTTTTTATCAAACAATTGGCTATTCATAAAATGACGGTAACTTTGATCATCTGAACCGCCTAGTCCAACGTACTCGTCTAAGTTTACAGAAGTCATGTCACTGAAATCCAGATCGCTTGAAGTCATTTCTTTGTATAAAGTAATTGGCGTACTACCTGTTGCAAGACCTAATACTTTTGCCCCATTTTCCATGCCTTTTTTAATAATTTCAAAAGCTTTTTTTCCGCCCTCTTCAGCATTTTTCACTCGAATGATTTCCATAACGACTACTCCTTTGTTTTTGGTATAGCCCAATTATAGCACGACTTGTCTTTTTTTACAATATTAGTATAGACCAAAACCGACGATTTTTGTTTTCTTGACAATCTTGTCCCTTGCATGTTAGGTTGCATAAGATAACCTATCGCATGTCCTTTAAACTGATACTTTTAGTATACGTTTTTTATAATTAAAACATTAAAGACCAAGAAATTTAGAAAACAATCGCTACTTCTCATTAACTGAGAAACGATTTTCTAAAAGACGAGCAACTTATTTAAAAATTTTAACTGACATGTTCTCCTAGATTCGTTCGATCATGTCGAATGATCCTATAGTATGTTGAACAACTTCAGATCAGCTTTTTTATTTGTTTTGCTTTCTTCTATTAGTCTTCTTAACATGCATAACATTATTAGAAAGGAACAGAACATGAGTCTTTTAACATTAACAAATATCACGCAACAATTTGGAGATAAAATCTTATATGAAAATGTACAACTCCAAGTCAATGCTGGAGAACATCTAGGATTGATCGGACAAAATGGGGCTGGCAAAAGTACGTTGATCAAGATCATCACAGGAGAAATTCTACCAGATGATGGACAAGTCCATTGGCAAAAAAATATCCATAGAGGCTATTTAGATCAATATGTAGCGGTGGATGAAACATTGACCATCGAAGAATTTTTAAAAACAGCCTATTCTGATGAATTTAAAAAAGAAGCATTGATTACCCAACTTTATCAAGAATACAGCGAAACAATGGAAGAGGCGTTACTCGAAAAAGCGGGAAAGCTTCAAACGGAATTAGACCAAGGAGTATTCTATCAAATTGATACCTTAGTCGCTGAGATGAGTAGTGGTCTAGGCATTGACGTTTTAGGTTTGTCGACCCCCTTGAAAAAACTGAGTGGCGGACAGCGTTCTAAAGTGATTTTAGCGAAACTACTCTTAGAAACCCCCGATGTCCTGATCTTAGATGAACCAACCAATCACTTAGACGACCAACACATCCAATGGCTTACTCAATTTTTACAGTCATTCGAGGGCGCTTATATCGTGATTTCTCATGACCAAGAATTTTTAGATAAAATCACAACCCATATCGCTGACATAGAATTTGGTAAAATCACCAAATATACGGGTCATTTAAAACAAGCATTACGACAAAAAGAACAAAACCGTGAAAGTTATCTACGCCAATTCCATGCCCAACAAAAGCACATCGAAAAAACCGAAGCTTATATCCGAAAATATAAAGCTGGTTCTCGCTCTACCATGGCAAAAAGTCGCCAAAAACAATTAGATAAAATTGAGCGATTGACTCCGCCTGCCTCAACAGCTAAGCCAATCTTTGATTTTCCTTATTCTCCGATCGTAACGACATTGGCTGTTGAAACGACCGATTTAGTCATTGGGTATGACCGACCTTTGCTTTCGCCGATCAACCTAACCATCCGCTTTGGTGAAAAAGTAGCGATTCGTGGATTTAACGGTATTGGTAAATCCACACTTTTGAAAACCTTGATTGGCGAAATCGAACAACTAGCCGGCGAATATCACTTTCCCGACAACACAGCGATCAATTATTTTTCACAAGATCTCATTTGGGAAAAACCTTTAGAAACACCCTTACAATATCTAGGCGCACAGTTTCCTAAAGCAACCGTTAAAGAATTAAGAAGACAACTAGCCAAATCTGGTTTAGTCAATCAACTAGCTAGTGAACCACTTTCTACTCTTAGCGGTGGTGAACAAACCAAAGTAAAATTAGCACAACTCACGATGAACCAAGGAAACTTATTAATTCTTGATGAACCAACGAATCATATCGATCATGAAACAAAAGATAGCTTACAAACCGGTATCAAGCATTTTCCTGGGACGGTAATCATCGTCTCTCATGAACAAGAATTTTACCAGGATTTAGTCGATCGAGTCATTGAAATCGAGGGATAAAATTGACTAAATTCTCTAAAAATAGATTATGTACATCATTTAACACCAGCCTGTCTCCTCTACACAAGAACCCTTGTGTGGGTGGGGGCTTTTACTGTTTCGCTCATCGTTTTTTACAATCTTTTCTTTTTTCTTAAGTGTTCAGGTAAACATCGCCCCAATATAGAATCGTAAAAAAAAACGGTAGTCTCCTTAAGTGTCTATTGTATCTTCATTCGCCAAAGTTCGAAGATGGTTACTTTTTTTCTACATGGTCAATTATTAGCAAAACCAACGTCGTAAAAGCGGTGAGTAATCTAACTTTCTCTAAAATGGAAATTACTACTTTGCCCGTTATCTCCTACTAAATAAACATCCCTATCACTTTCACCACTTCAATCCACGTCAACAAATCGCATTGTTCAATTTTTTCAATATTTCTTGTGGTATAATCAACCGATCTTAATTGGTGTGTAGCTACTTCACCCACTATTTTCTGCGGGTCTTTTATTTCAATATATGTTGCAAAGTTCCTCTTTGTAGAAGTGATAGGACAAACTAAGCAAAAACCTGTACGCTCATTAAACTCGTCTCTACTAACTACTAACGCAGGTCTACGCTTTCTTATATCTTTACCTTTAGGAGGGTCAAAGTCGATCCAAATAATATCCTTTTGTTTTGGATATTTCCTCTAGTATTCCTCGCCTTCAAGTTTCATGCTCTTCCATTCGGATTCTTCGGCTGTAATCGATTCTCTAAAACCTTCCCAAGCCTTTTCGTTTTTAAAAATATCTTCTTTCTTAGGTTTCAATATATACGCTTCTCCTACTTTCAAAATAGTAAATATTTCTCCCACTTTTGGAGATATATCCTTCGGGAAAATTGTTCCCACAGAATTACCTATTTTTCTTGCTACTGTTTCCATATCTTTCATCTCCAATCCTTTTGCTAAATTAAGTTAAACTCAGTTTAACGAAATTATCAAAACATATCTTTCAAGTGAATAGATTTTTATGGAAACAACTCATTTTCATATGAAAATGTTATACAAATTAAATATAAAAATTTCTAAGTAGTCTACTGAATATTTTTTTGGATCTTTCATAATATAACTGGTACTAAACAAAGTGATTTTATACTATTGAACGTATCCATATTATTTTTTCGTTGGAAGTTGCACGAAATTTTCTAATAACTGCGGTTGATCACGAAATCAGTTATAGAAACTCCCAAATAAAATAGGATAGAAGTATATTAAAAAAGTAAGCGAAGGAATCGAAAAACGACTTTCGAATCCTTCAGCTTACTTTTCAAGTTGGACACTTCTATCATGACCGCTTTTGAAAAATGATGTATTGACAAATATAGGCACATAATTGAAAGGCTAAACCAGTAAGTGTCACACCG
This sequence comes from Enterococcus sp. AZ077, assembly GCF_051714965.1. NCBI lineage: Bacteria > Bacillati > Bacillota > Bacilli > Lactobacillales > Enterococcaceae > Enterococcus > Enterococcus sp. AZ077. Next base: position 425,597 of record NZ_JBIOSX010000001.1, on the reverse strand, counting down.
AGCCAACCAAATTGTTGCCACATCGTTGTGCCTAGTAATGAACCCGTAGCACCACCAATAAAATACATAAACATAAATACTGTATTATTCCGATTACTTGCTGCTTCGCCTAGTCCTTGTACTCGTGTCTGATTTGCCACTTGCCCAAATTGATTCCCGACATCTAACAGAATAATTGCCACTAACAAAACGACTAAATGACTCCCTGCAACTAATAAAGCAACAAAACTGAGCGTTTGCATCGCAAGTCCCATTCCGACAATCTTTCTCTCGGAATAAGAATCAGACAACCGGCCAACAATCGGTGCAGCTACTGCTCCTGATAGTCCAAAAATCGCCAAAATTCCTGCTTCAAATGTTCCCCAATGGTACACCGGACTACTGATATAAAAAATCAATGTTGACCAAAAAATCGAAAAAGTTCCAAACATAAAAAAGCCGCTAATAGACGCTTCTCTCAATAAGCGTTGTGTTTTCACTAAATAAGGTAAACTTTTTAAGGAATCAAGATACGATACAGATGAAGTTGTTTTTATTTGCGTTCTTGGCATTTTCCAATACAATAATCCGGTCAAGATAGCCACTAATACTAAAGCAAAAAGATAAATCATCCGCCAAGAAAAGAGGCTTGCTACAATGCCCGAAACCGTCCGTGAAAGTAAGATCCCCACTAATAAACCGCTTAACAAGGTCCCCATCACTTTTCCTCTAGCCTTGGGCCCTGCCAATACTGCTCCATAGGGAATAATGATTTGGGGCACGATCGATAATAAGCCGATCAAAAAAGAAGCACACGCAAATAATGTAAATGACGGTGCAAAAAAGGCCGCTAATAATGAAATCGCAGAGAGTGCAGCCATTCGGATAATCAGCTTCGGACGATCGACTACATCCCCTAATGGCACCAAAAACAACAAACCTAACGCATAACCAAGTTGAGTCAACATCGTCAAAATACCAATTGCACTTGTGCTAACCGATAAACTGGCTGCCACTTTCGTACCAATCGGTTGGATATAATACATATTCGCTACTACCACACCACAAGTAATTGATAAGAGCAAAATCAGTGAAGATGTTAACGTCGTTTTTTCATTTTTATCCATTTATCTCCCTCATTTCCTTTATTAGTTTACAACTTCTTAGAAAAATTGGGAATAGGAAAGTTCAGTGTTTTACTACTTTATGAAACATAAGTTATCGTGAAATTAAAATAAAAATGAATCTTAAAAGTATAGAACGAAATCAAAGGGATATTTCTTTTAATCATTGATAATATCAATTATTTTACATGTCGTTTTCTACGATCCTTGTAAATAATTACCACTAGAAGTGTCAAAATAAGGACACTAGCTACTAACAACAAAGCCGTCTTACTATAGCCATGAAATAACGCTTCGCCTCCACAAGCATAAAGAATCGAGGAAGGAATCACGCCAATCACGATTGATAAAATGATGTCACGAATTTGTAGATTTAACGTCATCGCTGCAAAGTTGATAACGGAAGAAGGGATCACAGGAACCATGTACCCCACCATTACGCCAATTTTGGGATGTTTCATATTGCGGATCGCTGTTACCCAGCGATTGGATTTTTTTGAATGATCAAACAGCTTTAAATGTTGCATTAAAAAAATCGATAACATATTCCCAAAAGCATTACCAGAGACATTGATTAAAGTTCCTAGCAACGGACCATAGCTTAAACCTACCAATACACCGATGACAGAAGTAGGGATACCTGGAACAGCACACATCACGCTGATCAGTAATATCAAAAAGAGCGCTGTCCGAAAGCCATGTGATCGAATCTGATCCAGTAATGCTTGTCGACTGGTCTTGGGATCCAAAAACATTTGGATATCCGTCTGATACTCCAAATATAAACGATAACCAATAAATAGAATCAAAAGGAGTCCAATAATGATTAAGAAAACACGTAGTTTTTTTGTTTTCATTTTTTCACCTGCCTAAAATAATCCATCTTCTATTAGAGTATCACAAAAATAACTATGAGTCTTTTTTATTCATTTTACGCTTTTTATCACATTGGTAATTATTCAGAAGTATGAGAAAAAGAGTCTGGGGAATCACTTTAAAAACGGGTAAACGGTATTCAAAGAGCTGACCTTAGGCGATAAGTCAAAAAATCTCAAAACATGGGCAGCTGTTTCAAAAAATTCTTTCTTATTGTCATTGGAGCTACCCGATACTCTCACAACCTCATTTCCACGGTATTCCAAATTCTATCAGAAAATAAGCCGTAGAACACCAAAAATAGGGGATGCTATTTTTGGATTCTCCGGCTTATTTCTCAGAGCTAGACACTTCTGTCACAGCCTCTTCTGTTCATTTATTTTCCTTTTTTATGTGTTCGAAAAAGTCTTTTTTTATCGTTAATCTGGCAAAGAAAATAACCAAAAGGATTCCTAAGATAATTAGATAGGGTATAAATGTAAGTGTTATTTCTTCTAACCCAAAATGATCGAATATTTTTTTTAATAAATAATCACTCAAAAAAACGAGAAAAAGCACACGAAACGTTCCCCAACCTTTCTCATTTGGTAGCATCTCAACCATACCGACAACAACAATAGGTACTCTAAAATAAATTTCATTGAGAATAAATGAGTGATGCCCTTTCAAAATGAATTCTACACTTCCTATTAAAATAAACAATACAAGAAATACACCTATTATATATCTGGAATCGAACTTTTTCATCATTACACCTTACTTACATTGTTTTATATTCTGTTCCAATAAAAACAGTCTGCGAATCATTCCACATTTCCCGAACGTATAATCCAATCCAACCCGTTCCCATTTGTATGTAATGCTGCTCTCCAGTTCTTAATCTGTCATGATATCTGGCGGGCTATGAGTTGGCAATATGCTTAAAAATAAACGACAATGGTCTTTCTCGGCTTCAATTACAATGATAACATACGCAAAAAGAACGAAATAATAGCTATTTAATACTTCGAGTCCGTTAAAACAACCTCTCATCCCTACCTCACTATCATCCCACTCCTAAAACGAGCTTTCTCTTTCAGAAAATCTTTAATGTTGGAATAAAAAATAACACCTAATCATTAGCTGATTAAGTACTATTACCAAATATCTAAGTACAAAATATCTAACGCGTGTTTACCGTCTTCTGAAAGATTATAGTTCTCATCAAAGGATTGAAGGATATGAAAATCTTCAATTTTATCGTAAATCTGCACAACTTCATCATCCGTATAATTACGATCTTGAATAATGACGTTCAATTTAGTTTTCAAAAACTGGATATCTGCAGGACTTAGCATTTTATAAAGTTCCATCTTTTACTCCTTATTTCTTTTTTAGAGACATTGGATAGACTGTCATCCTTCAAATATTATCAATCACATAAATTATAGAGCCATAATAAAAAAGCATTGAAACCCTATCGTATCAAGGGTCTCAATGCCAACTAATTTCGAAAAATTATTTAACAGTTACAGATGCGCCAACTTCTTCAAGTTTAGCTTTTAATTCTTCAGCTTCTTCTTTAGATACGCCTTCTTTAACTGGTGCAGGAGCTCCGTCAACTACAGCTTTAGCTTCTTTCAAGCCTAAGCCAGTTGCTTCACGAACTGCTTTGATAACTTTAACTTTTTGGTCTCCAGCTGCAGTTAATTCTACAGTGAATTCTGTTTGTTCTTCAGCAGCAGCAGCGCCACCAGCAGCAACTGCAGCTACAGGAGCAGCAGCAGATACGCCAAATTCTTCTTCAATAGCTTTAACTAAGTCGTTAAGTTCTAGGATAGTTGCTTCTTTTAACTCAGCAACAATGTTTTCAATGTTCATTGCCATTATAATTTCCTCCGTTTTAGATGTTCGTATTTTTATTTATGCTATGCGGCTATTAAGCTGCATCTCCATCTTCTTTGTCTGCCACTGCTTTGACAGCGTAAGCCACGTTGCGGACTGGCGCTTGTAGTACAGATAGCAACATAGATAGAAGTCCTTCGCGGTTTGGCAATTTTGCCAATGCTGTGATTTCTTCCAATGAAGATACTTTACCTTCGATGATACCGCCTTTGATTTCTAATGCTTTTGCTTCTTTAGCAAATTCGTCCATGATTTTCGCTGGTGCTACAACGTCTTCGTTACTAAATGCAACGGCTGTAGGTCCAGTGAATACTTCGTCTAAGCCTTCTAATCCAGCTTTTTTAGCGGCACGTGAAAGGATTGAGTTTTTGATAACTTTCATTTCTACGTTTGCATCACGAAGTTGTTTACGTAAACGAGTCACTTCATCAACAGTTAAACCACGGTAGTCAACTACGACTACAGAAGCTGCTGCTGTAAATTTTTCGCTCACTTCATCAACGATTGCTGCTTTTTTTGCGATAATTGCTTCACTCATTTTTGAGTTTCACCTCCTGAATTTTGATGGAAGAGTTTTTACACTTGATCATTGACCAAGTATTGTTCATCATCTATTCACTTTGTTCTTAGTGATTCATCATGCTTCGCTTGAGAGGGAACTTCGCTCACTCTGTTCGCCAAGTATTGTTCATCATCTGCTCACTTCGTTCTTAGTGATTCACAATAAAAAAACTCTATGCCACCGTAGACATAGAGGGACTATTGAAAGTATTCAATAAACGTCCTCGGTAGGAAATTAAGGCTACGCCACCTACTGTCTTCGGTACAAGTTAATTATTAACCTCAACTAGCTTAGCATGCTAAACTAGTTGAGTCAAGAATTATTTTTCAGTTGGATCAATCAACGTTCTAATTCAAGAATTAGAAAGAAGCTTGGTCTACATGGATACCAGGTCCAAATGTTGTTGTAACTGTGATATTTTTCATGTATTGACCTTTAGCTGCTGATGGTTTAGCTTTCACTAATACATCATGGATTGTTGCAAAGTTTTCAACTAATTTTTCATTGTCGAATGATACTTTACCGATTGGTACATGGATGTTTCCAGCTTTGTCTACGCGGTAAGTAACTTTACCAGCTTTTACTTCGTTAACAGCTTTTGTTACGTCCATTGTTACAGTACCTGTTTTAGGGTTTGGCATTAAGCCTTTAGGTCCTAAAACACGTCCTAGACGACCAACAGTTGCCATCATATCAGGTGTAGCAACAACTACGTCAAAGTCAAACCATCCGTTTTGGATTTTTTGAACCATGTCGTCGTCACCAACGAAATCTGCACCAGCTGCTTCAGCTTCTTTTGCTTTGTCTCCTTTAGCAAAAACTAAAACAGTTTGTGTTTTACCAGTTCCGTTTGGTAATACTACAGCACCACGAATTTGTTGGTCTGCTTTTTTAGGGTCTACGTTCAAACGGTATGCAACTTCAACAGTCGCGTCAAATTTTGCAATGTTTGTTTCTTTTGCTAAAGCTACAGCCTCGGCAACAGGATAAACTTTACTTGAATCAACTTTTTTTAATGCGTCTTGCATTTTTTTGCTCTTTTTAGCCATTTTGGTTCCTCCTTGATTGTGGTTATAACGGTTGTACCTCCCACGTGTTCTATATCTTTCAATACAGAGCCAACTGAGAAGCTACTTTCTTAGGGTGTAGCGATTATTCTACAGTGATCCCCATGCTTCGTGCAGTTCCTTCAACCATGCGCATAGCTGCTTCGATGTCAGCTGCGTTTAGGTCTTCCATTTTTAATTCAGCGATTTCTTTTACTTGATCGCTAGAAACTTTAGCAACTTTAGTTTTGTTTGGTTCGCCTGAACCTTTATCGATTTTTGCAGCTTTTTTCAATAATACTGCAGCTGGTGGTGTTTTTGTAACGAATGTGAATGAACGGTCTTCGTATACAGAAATAACAACCGGAATGATTAAACCTGCTTGATCAGCTGTACGAGCGTTGAATTCTTTAGTGAATCCCATGATATTGATACCCGCTTGACCTAGTGCAGGACCTACTGGTGGAGCTGGAGTTGCTTTACCTGCAGGAATTTGCAATTTAACGATTTTTTCTACTTTCTTTGCCACGAGACATACCTCCTTAAGTCCGTGATGTGGTTAATTGGAGATGCATATTTCTCCTCCCACGTTTTCACTCATAATCCTTCGATTATCAGTCAAAATAATGCATATGACAATGCACACTGATACAGTATAGCAAATATATTCTTTTTTTCAAGATTTTTTTCTGATAAATGTTTAATTTATTGCTTGAACCTCTAAAAAAAACTAAAAATCAACTAGAAGTCCCCCTCATCTTCCTTCTTTTGTGATACACTTACGCTGAAAAGAAAACAAGCGAAAATACATAAGGTATCACTGCCGCTCACTCATTAGTAATTTAGAAATTTCTGCTTTCTTCTATTTAAAAATATAAAAATATTGTTCGATATATTTTCATAGCTATCATTGATGCGTTCCTTAGATTAATGCACGCTTGTGAAATATTTATTTAATTTAACTAATGTTGTTTATGTTTCAAAAATGATGAGGAAACGAGTAAGCGAGCTATACACAGTTCACTTACTTTTGCTGGGGTGTTTATCTATTTTAAAGAGGTGGAAAAATGAAAGAATTAAGATATCGTAGTGTTTTTGACATTATTGGTCCAGTCATGATCGGTCCAAGCAGCTCTCACACTGCTGGAGCTGCTCGAATCGGCAAAATCGTCCGTAGTATTTTTGGGGAACAACCAGATTCTGTGGATATCTATCTTTATGAATCATTTGCAAAAACCTATCGGGGACACGGAACAGACATCGCCTTAGTTGGTGGTTTGTTAGGCATGGAACCAGATGATGAGCGTCTGGCAGATTCACTGCAGTTAGCTTATGAAGCAGGAATGGAAGTTCTCTTTGTGCCTAAGGGTGAAAAAGCAGAGCATCCTAACTCCGTTAAACTATTGTTGAAAAAAGGAAAACGGAAACTTTCAGTCACTGGTATCTCGATTGGTGGCGGAAATATCCAAATCTCGGAATTAAACGGCTTCAAAATCTCATTAAGTATGGGAACACCGACCTTTATCATCGTTCATCAAGATGTACCTGGGATGATTGCTAAAGTAACGAATATCCTTTCAGAAACAAATACAAATATCGGTACAATGACTGTTACACGAGAATCAAAGGGTGAAAATGCCATTATGATTATCGAAGTAGATGATCCACAAGTAGATGACACTATAAGTAAACTAACGCAATTACCGAAGATCGACAGCGTTAATTATTTTGATTAAAGGAGGAAGAAAGATGTTTTTCTCTATTGAAGAGTTGGTTCGCCAAGCAGAAAATTATCCTAGTGTCGCAGAATTAATGATTGCTGTTAAAATGGATATGAGTGGTCGTCCACGAGAACAAATCATTGCAATCATGGAAAAAAACCTCAGTGTCATGGAACAATCCATCGCTGAAGGAAACGAAGGTGTAACGTCTGTGACTGGAATCACTGGCGGTGATGCCCAAAAACTAGCTCGTTACTTAAAAGAAGCCGACTTTTTAAGTGGTGAAACCATTTTGTCAGCAGTCCGCAATGCTATTGCTGTCAACGAAGTAAATGCAAAAATGGGATTGATTTGTGCCACACCTACAGCGGGAAGCGCTGGTGTTGTACCCGGCATCCTCATGGCTGTCCGTGACCGATTGTCGTTGACCCACGAACAACAGATTGAGTTTCTTTTTACCGCTGGCGCCTTTGGATTAGTCATTGCCAATAACGCCTCCATCAGTGGTGCAGAAGGCGGATGCCAAGCAGAAGTAGGTTCAGCAAGTGCAATGGCCGCTGCCGCTCTTGTCTGTGCAAAAAATGGTACGCCCCATCAAGCAGCCCAAGCTATCGCAATTACGCTGAAAAACATGATGGGTCTGATTTGTGATCCTGTCGCAGGCCTCGTTGAAGTCCCTTGTGTTAAAAGAAACGCCCTTGGCTCTTCTCAGGCGTTCATTTCGGCAGATATGGCATTAGCAGGAATCGAAAGTGTCATCCCACCAGATGAAGTCGTCGCAGCGATGTATCAAGTAGGTCGTCAAATGCCAGCCATCTTTAAAGAAACAGCTGAAGGTGGCTTGGCGGTGACACCAACAGCAAAACGTTTAACAACCGAACTCTTGAATCACTAACAATAGTTTCATTATAAAAAATGAATAGTTATCTGTTTCATGTGAGGGTGTGTTGATTTCCCTCATCTTGAGTAATAAAAAGAGGCTCTTTTAAAATCGTTTTTCGCATTTTAAAAGAGCCTTTTTTTATTGTCAAAGAGTATTTCTATTTATAAGCCGTCGTAAAAACACATGATTTACACCCCCTTGCTCACGTTTGCTCATTATAGAAGAACTTTTTTTCTTTTTTTGGAAAAATAAGGTGTTAGAGAACATTCTTTTTCAAATAAAACGCTTTCTTTATTTTGTACACTTGTGGTATCAAACTAAAGGAGTGATAAAAAATGAAAAACAAAAAATTAACTTGGGGCTGTTGGTGGCTTGTCCTCTCTCTTTTGTTTACCACGATACTTCCGCCTAGCATCACGGCTTTTGCTACAGAACAAACACTTCAAGCCGCACGTAAAGAAGCGACAGTGCCTTTCACGTTGCCTAATACGCTTTCGCCACTCGAAGAACCACAAAAAATAGCAGAAATAGAAAAACTTACCTTTCAAAAAGGCTTCTCTTCGTTAACGAGTCAACGAAACGTCTTCGATAATTTGATCTTAAATGACTACATAGATTTAATGTATGGCCCAGCGTTCCTACCGTTAAGCACCCGTTTCAATCTTGCACCGATCGCACCAATTATTCAAGCGGTCACCTTAGCAGAGTTTACTACCCCGTATCTCAAACCCGGTGCACAAGAAACCGCCCTTAGTCAAGCTTATCGTCTCACACAAAAGAAGTTGTTACGACATACCCTTGCTGTTTTTGACGAAATCATTGATCATCCAGAAAATCCTACCGATTTAGACGAATTTAGCAAAATGGAAATGGCTAGCTGGATTGCTTTACAAAACCAATTTATCGATTACTTAAATGTCAGTCCCGATCTGTCAGGCTATCAACTCATCAAAACCAAAGAAAAATTGACTTTTCGACCAAAAACAACTGATGGACAAAGTTTATTAGTTTATCTAGAGAATTCGATCAATAATTACTACCCCGGGAACATCAAAATTCCACCTAGGATCGGCTCATTACAAGAAATCACGTTTGTTCCTTCGATGTGGACCGATAAGCAAGTGAATGCTACTTTTGCATTTACTGCCTATGATCATGAGAAACAAACCTACAATAACTACAGTTCTAATACGATCAATATTGCCATCGAAACAGATTTTGATACCTTCCTTAACCAAATGGACACACCTGAGACCGTACTACAGTTCTTTTTGAATCATGCAACCGTTCAAATAGGTGCGATCCCACCAACCGATGTCGATACCGTCAATCGGACAGGAAAAGACATCACTGGAGCAATGATCAAGGAACGTGACCAGCTGATCAGCCAATTTCCAGAAACATTTTATACTAATTTCTTCCGAATCGTTGCACAAGCCAATGGGCAGGATTTAGTACTCAATCGAGAGGGCGCATTTGTTTATCGCGGGACACAAACCGTTGTGCCGATGGAACAAATTACCATCGGCTATAACCAACAAGTCATCTATTCTTTACGGAAAGTCCAGAAATTTTTTGGTATTTACGCTACATACTACGCATTAGCTGATGGTCTTTATGACGAGGAACGAACCGACGCCTTACCTAAAACCTTAAATGACGACACGGTAAATGTCTTAGAAGAAATTGGTGGCAACGTCTTAAAGAACCTACCGAATTACGAAAATACCGAATTGCGCATCAAGCAATCTGAGATGAAAATTGAACCACTGGATGTGCTTTTAGTGGCCATGTGTTTGCCGTGGAGTGAGATGCGTTCCTTATTGACCACGGTCGAACGAGGAGAACTCATCGGTGCTGTTGAAGTCGAAGAAGCACAAGCCAAAACCATTTTAGCAGCAGAAGAAGAAATCCTTCTCAAAGGGTGCCCAAATAAAGGCATCGTAGAAAAGATCCAACCGACGAAATATTTTAAACGAAAAACTCTCAATCATCTAGCGGGTGAGGTCAAACCAGGCAAAGATGGTGTTCCTAATCTGTCAGGTGCGCATTCAAGACACCCAGATTTTTATAGAAAAGAAAGCGGCATTATCTACGAACCAGTCGGGAAAGTAACAGAAGGTATGCCTTATGAAGCAAAAGTAAAATATGCGTGGGAATACAAGAAAGCTAATTCTACTGTTTTTCCCGATGATTGGGGTGCAGAAAAAATCATGCAAGAAGTCGAACAAATCATTTCCGAAACGACCTTTAATGGCACCGGAAATAAACCATTCAGCGGAAAAGCAAGCAACGGTCTTTTTGAGATCCAAGGTCATGTCAATATCAAAGAAAATGGAAAAATAACGATTTCCACCGTCTATCCTCTTGTAAAAAAATAGAAAAAAGTTGGGACTTTGCTTACTCTAAGTCCCAACTTTTTTGATAGCGTCTTATTTCTGTTTGAAAATCTGCAGGAGTATATAAATGTCGCCAATAATAGTAGTTATAAAGGCTAAATTTATTCATTATTCTTAGGATTTCTTCCGTAAATTCTTGAGATAGTCCTAAGTATTCCCTGCTAGGGATTCCTCCTCTAAAATAGTCCCCATGGTACCCATAACCTAAGGAATAAGGGGTTGAAGCATATAAAATCGTATCCTCATAATAGACGGTATACTCTGTATCTGCTAGCCCCGCTCGTGGATCATCAGGATCATCCTCTTCTGGATCAAAAGGACACTCGGATAAAAACAGCCCATCTTCTGGGCCAAAATCAATAAAGTCCTCATGGTAGACCACGGACAAGTGCGGATCAAGCTCAGCTAATTCTTGAGCCATTTGTTCTGTGGTTCGTCGGACAAATTCAGGGTCTCGTTGTTTTGGATCAATAAAAAGGAGTGTGCGCGCCTCGTTATTTGTTTTTTCGGGGATCAAGGATACTCTACTATTGATTTTATTGATTTCTGCTTGAAATTGGGTTACTGAATAAAGATTCCGCCAGTAATGAAGATTTTGGATCTGATACTCATGGATGAGCGATAAAATCTCAGGATCAATACGTCTCATCAAAGACCAAAAGGGATCTTTATCTCTCCCTTTTCTTGTATAAGTTTTATCTATGACCTCACTATACGGTGTGATCACATAAATAGGAAACCCATTTAATCTCAAAACATATTCATAGTAAACAAAGTGTTCCATTGGGTGATTCGGCACTCGTGGATCCCAATAAAGCGGAGCTAATTGAGGAAACACTTCAGGACCGTAATCAACAAAATCATCAAAATGTTCTAGTGTTAATCGTTCATCAATTGCTTGAAATTTTTTAGTTAGCTTTACAGTCATTTCTTGGATGGCTTTTTGTGGTCTTCGTTGAGGATCAGGGAAAAAAACTCTCATGCTCATTTACTCCTTTCGCTAGCTTCTATCTTTTATTATTTCATAGAAAATGCTGAAACACGGGTACATTTTTCCTTATTTTTCGAAAAAAGTTCCTTAGAGGTTGAGCTAAAAACATTTATTATCCAAAGATTAGAAGGAAATTCTCGAAGGCGCTACTTTTGCATCTCTGTTTATTCGTTTTTATACATGCTAAAGAGCTCGGGACGACCTTTTTGTCCCAAGCTCAGCGACTATCGAATAATTAGAGGTTACTGGACTGATCTTCGTAACAAGCGCTACTTTTCTAAAAAATAGAAAGCGACTGAAAATCCAACATGCCATTCCTGCCGATTGCCATAGTTTTTTTATGATATATCAATAGTTTAAAAATATATTTATATACTTTAACAACCTATTTTTTTCATTAGTCGATGTTCCAAAGAAACTGGCGCGTGAGGGCATCAACTTCTTTATTCTCATGAAGCATACTATGCGTTACGTTCTCCCCTGTGATCACTTTTTCTTCCACTTGATTTCCATGTTGCTTCAATAACGCATACACTGCTAAAGCGCTGCTTAATGGCACCGTTCCATCACTTAAATCCGTCTCACTCACTTGTCCTGCAATCAGCAGGATTTGTGTAGTGGTTGGCACATTGCCAATAAGTCGTTGGTAGTCTTGATAACGACTAGAAGCTATCGCTGGACCATTAGCTAATTCATCGCTGATACTTTGCCCATTATTTTCTTCAAAGTCATTGAATGGTGCGGCAATTGCCACGAATTTATCCACTTTAGGCAACGTTTGATCTTGTCCATAAGTAGCTAAATACCGAAGACCACTGACGCCCCCCATCGAATGTCCTACCAGATTCACTTGATTGATTCCATACGTCTGTTGCAAATAACTTAAGCAGTCTTTGATCCATTCTGTTTGGTTCCATTCATTATTTTTATTATCTACAAATAGAACTTGGATCATTGGATTATCTGCTTCTTTTGAAAGTTCTCCTTCTGCCTGTACATTGCCATTGACATCAACCGTCAATGTTAATTCTTTTTTCCCACTCTCTGATGATTCCAGGCGCTGGATCATTCCTTTGAATGAATTAACTGTCCCACTATATCCATGGAAAAACAAAGTAGGGGTAGTCGATTGCGTTTCCTTTTCTTTCGTTGCTTGCGTTGTTTCAACTGTTTTAGTAGCTTCAGACGACTGACTTGTTTCTTTTGTCTGACAGCCACTTATAAAAAGAACACTGACCATCAATAAAAAGCCGACGATTCCAGACTTTCTCCAATTTTTCATTGTTTCTCCTTTCTAATTTGATCGATTCTCTGACTAGCATTCTCAATTTTCCACTGACAAATCGGCTCAAATTCCCAACCTATATTAGTGGTTATTCGTGAACGACTTGAAAAAATAAACCGAAATATTGCAAAAATAGGTTAAACAATTTTTGCAAATCTCGGTTTCAATCTTTTAGTCGTGATGCTATCTGATCGTCGCATGGATTTCTATTTAAAAATCCATCCTCAGATAGTTGAATACTTAGTCGATTTTATCTACTTGTTCAAAATCAAGTTCAGTACTTGTTTCACGACCAAACATATCAATATTAACTTTTAGTTTTTCTTTTTCTTCATCTACTTCAGTTACTTGACCTTCTAAGCCTGCAAAAGCACCTTCGATGATCTTGATTACTTCGCCAACTTCGATCTCTAGATCTGTTTGACGAAGACTCATACCGATTGAACGTAAGATGTGACTTACTTCTTCTGGCAATAATGGAGCTGGCTTACTACCTGCACCATGTGACCCTACAAATCCTGTTACACCAGGTGTATTACGTACAACATACCAAGAAGCATCTGTCATAATCATTTCTACTAAGACATAACCAGGAAATGTTTTATGAACGATTTCTTTTTCTTTTCCGTTCTTTACTTCTTTCTCAGTTTCTTCAGGAACAACTACACGAAAAATAAAGTCAGCCATTTTCATACTTTGCGCACGTGATTCGATATTTGCTTTTACTTTGTTTTCATAACCAGAGTATGTATGTAGTACATACCAATTTTTTTCAAAAGATTCCATTAAAGGCTCCTCATTTCGTTGTAAAATAAAAAAACCCCAGTTTCCCGAAGTTTTTCTTCACGTTGATTATAGCACGATATCCTTGCTTTTACTAGCGACTTATTTTAGTAAGTAAGCAAATAAGCTTTGGATCGCTGTGTCCATTACGAAAAACATCACACCAAAGATAATTGATGTTTCAATGACAACTAGTGTGTCTTTGCGTAATTGTTTGCCACTAGGCCAAGTCACTTGTTTCATTTCATCTTTTACACTTTTAATGAATTTCATTGCGGGCCCTCCTGTCCTCTATTTTGTTTCTTTATGTAATGTGTATTGATTACAATATTTACAAAATTTATTGATTTCCAAACGTTCGCCACTTTTTCCTTCACTAACCGATTTGGTATAGTTTCTAGAACCACAAACGGAACAAGCTAATGCTGCTTTCTTCTTTGCCATCCGCTCCTACCTCCTCACTGAAAATCAAAATTATACTCATTTACAGTATCATGGAAAAGATTTTCTGTCAATTCGAGATTGAATAACCTATTGTTTTATAATTAATTATGATATGATTAATTTGAAATTAAGTAAAAATGAGATACATGGAGGTAACTTTATGCTACTAAAAACACTCGTATATAAGAAAAAAGATTTAACAACTGTCACAGAAACTAGTACCTTGGAAGAAGCCTTAGCGATTCTAGAATCCTCTGGTTATCGTTGTGTGCCAATTTTAGATGCTTCAGGAAATATTTTCCGTGGAAATATTTACAAAATGCACATTTATCGTCACAAAGCGAATGGTGGAGATATGACTTTACCCGTCACCCACCTCTTAAAAAATGCAACAAAATTCATTTATTTAGATACTTCATTCTTTAAAATATTTTTTACGATCAAAGAGTTGCCTTATATTGCTGTTCTTGACAATGACAATCATTTCTACGGTATTTTGACCCACAGTACATTGCTAAACATGCTTTCACAATCTTGGAGCGTAGAACAAGGCAGCTATGTTTTAACGATTGCTTCTACTGGAAAACAAGGAGATTTAGCTACGATCGCTAAAATTATCGCAAAACATAGTAGTATCGCAAGTTGCATCACTTTAGATATTGAAAAAGAAGAATACATCCGTCGTACACTGATCACGTTACCTGCACATACAGATCAAAAAGTTTGCGACACGATCGTGAACCATCTTGAAAAGAAAAATTACAAAGTGATTGAAATCGAAAATTTACAAAACCCTGAATAAATGTGTAAAGGATCAGTCAACTTTACGACTTTACGATAGAAAAAAACATACTAAGATTAGAGACTGGGACAAAACTTGTCTCAGTCTCTTCTAGTATCTCTAAAAACGAATAAACGGTGTTCAAACATCAGCTCCTTGAAATAAGCCTGAATTTTTCAAAACATGAGAAGCTGTTTCAAAAAATTCTTTCTTATTGTCATCAGAGCTACCCGATGTTTTCACGACCTCTGATTCACGGTGTTCAAGAAGCAACTCCTCAACAATAAGCGATGATTTTCTAAAATATGAGGAGCTATTTTAAAAAATCCTCTCTTATTCGCTCGGAGCTAAACGCTTCTTTCACAACCTCTAATTTTGTGTAAATAAAAACAGTAGCTAAAGATGAATTTCTTTTAACTACTGTTATCCCTTTTTATAAATATATTTTAACTGATTAACAGGTTTTCCTCTATCTACCTATTGATCGCTATACTCTTTTTTCAAAGTCTAGGGAACGATCCAAGTAATACATCAATGGTGCAGAAATAGCCATAATGATGAACTCACTCAAAGCTAGCGTACCATAAGTTGTCCAAAATGCTTGTCCACCAGTTGGTACCAACATGTACGCAATCAATCCCATACTAATTGTAAAGAAAAGCGTATTTAATGCTAATCTTATTTTGACATTCTTTACTTTATTTTGTAGCAAAGCAGTCAACCCCAATGAAATCAAGGTTTGTCCCCCACCATAGACCACATCTAATATACCAAAACCAAAAAATGCGTTATAGACAATGACGCCACCTAACACGCCCCAAAGTAATTTCCGGTTGAAGACTACTAAGTGATTCAAGCTTTCAGAAATACGAAATTGAATAGGTCCAGAAGAGACTGGTGCCACTAAAATCGTAAGTGCCAAATACAAAGCCATAATAATTCCATTTACTACAACGACCATCAATCGTTGGCGTTCCACCGTTTTTTGCATAAAATATTCCTCATTTCTCCTAGTTTTTTTAATGCGGGATGGTTGATGAACCGCAGCTGTCATAAGCAAGGATTCATTATAGCAGATATCCCCGCGATTTGAAACTGCTCCTACAAAAAACGTTCTCTAAATATAAGTCTTTTGCTTCCATGCTATTTATTCAAATCAGGGTGAACTTTACCTCTTATTTATGCACGGTGCTTTTTCAAAATTCCTCTTCTCTGCTATAATAGCCAAGGATAAAAAATAATGTTTGTTTTCTTAGTTTCGCTAAGACACAAACCATGTAAAATTAACGATAGAAGTTTCAGTTGCTTGTTCACTAAATGACTAAGCAAAAATAGTTTGATCATTTTTTCTATTTTAATGAATGAGTGGAATGAGTGAGATTTACTCATCTTCTGAATCAGATACAGGAGGTAAAAATGAATTTCCATTATTACTTATTGATCAATCCAGCTGCTGGAAGTGGTGCTGGTAAAAAAGTAGCAGAAAAAATGATTCCGCTATTTGCCGAAAAAAAGCTTCACTATTCGATCCAATACAGTGAGTATCCAGGGCATGATGCTAAAATTGCCAAAGAGTTAGCGAAAGAAACATTAGTTGAATGGACAGACGAACCACAAGAAAGCGAGTCTGAATTTCCCCTACTCGTGATCATCGGTGGTGATGGCACACTGCATCAAGTGTTAAATACCTTTTATCAACTAGATGTGGCATTTCCAGTAGCCTATATTCCCGCAGGCTCTGGCAATGATTTCGCTCGAGGGATTGGGTTACCTAGAAATGCCGAGAAAGCATTAGAAAATATCCTAAAGACGAACAAACCTCAAGAAATCAACCTCTTAACTTACGAGGAAAAAGTGAGTGACAAACAAGGTGTAGTAGTAAACAATTTTGGCATTGGCTTAGATGCGGCAATCGTCCATGCTACAAACCACTCTACTTCAAAAACAAAATTAAATAAATATAATTTAGGTTCTTTTGCTTACCTGTTCTCTATCCTACGTGTCTTTTTTTGGCAAAAAGGGTTTCCAATCTTAGTGGACATTGGCGGAAAACAAATCAGTTTTGACAAAGCTTTTTTATGTACTGCAACGAACCATCCTTATTTTGGCGGCGGTGTAGCGATTGCACCGACAGCAGAAATTACCAAACCAACGATCGATCTAGTTGTTGTTGAACGAGTGAATTTATTCAAAATCTTGGGAATCATCTTCTTATTACTACAGAAAAAGCAAATGAAATCAAAAAATTTCCATCATTTTACTACTAGCAGATTGCGCATACTATCAACTGTTCCTCAGTATGGTCAAGAAGATGGTGAAGATAGCCAAAAACAACCTTTTGATTTGCAATTAGCTACCAAAAAGCAACTGTTTTGGTGTAACGTGTCACATTGATTTTGCCTATTTTATATACATTTTCTTCCATGGGTAAGATAACCCCATAAAAAGAGCTGGAGATATTGAAGAGACCGCAAAAGTCAGACTTGTTTGGCTAACTTTTGCGGTCTTTATCTATCTCTTGGCTCTTAAAAAATAAGTAACATTCTCATTAGGAGCGATTCAAGTGAGCCTGAGCCAAAACTTGCCTCAGGCTCTTCTACCTATCTCTAAAAACGAATAAACGGTGTTCAAACATCAGCTCCTTGAAATAAGCCTGAATTTTTCAAAACATGAGAAGCTGTTTCAAAAAATTCTTTCTTATTGTCATCAGAGCTACCCGATGTTTTCACGACCTCTGATTCACGGCGTTCAAGAAGCAACTCCTCAACAATAAGCGATGATTTTCTAAAATATGAGGAGCTATTTTAAAAAATCCTCTCTTATTCGCTCGGAGCTAAATGCTTCTTTCACAGCCTCTTGCTCCATCCCAATCATTGGATCAATCCACTGTTTTTCAATCGCTTCGGTTGTTAAAATATATGTTTTTGGTAGTTGCTCTGTTGGTGCTTCTTCCATCGCTTTTGATTCGACAGACGTTTCGGTTGTGTCTTGTTCTACTGATAAAGTAAAGAGATCATCGCCAACATTTCCCTCCGTTGAATCTACGGCATTTTCTTGAGTGGCTTGTTGACTTGTCTCTGCTTTTACGGGATGAGCAGTTTCTCCCGCCTTGGTATAATTTCCTTCTTCAAAAGGATCATTACCTACAAGGGAATCTTCATAAGCGACAAGTTTCGTTCGTGTAACAAGACTCATACTGTCATTTTCTTCGATCCGTTTCTTCAATGTCGTCATTCGACTAGCCGATTCATTCGCAACGCAAGTAACGTACGCTTGTTCTTCTCCAAGTAGAATCAATAGTTCTTTACTTCTTGTGACAGCCGTGTAGAGAAGATTTCGTTGCAACATCCGTTGGTACTGATGAACCATCGGCAAAATGACCATCTTAAATTCGCTTCCTTGAGATTTATGGATCGAGCAACAATAAGAAAGGGTGATTTTATTCCATTCATTGCGTTTGTAAGTCACTTCATTCGCATCAAATTGAATCACTAATTCATCCACTTTATCTTCTGAATCTTTCGCTAACACGATCCCCGTGATCTCACCCATATCACCATTAAACACATTGAGTTCAGGTGTGTTCACTAATTGTAATACTTTATCACCGATTCGATAAACAGTCTCATTCCAGTGGACTTCTTTCCGCCCTGCACCTCCAGGGTTAAAAATCGACTGCATCATTTTGTTTAACGCATCGATTCCAGCTGGTCCACGGTACATTGGCGCCAAGACTTGGATATCTTGTGCAGTGAAGCCTTTATTTTTGGCTTTTTCAACAATCTTTGCGATTAAAGGTTCGATACTATAGGCATCGCTTCGAAAGAAAGAACGATCTTTTTGATTTTGCAAAAAATCACTTGGTAAATGACCTTCTTTGATTTCATGAGCAAGGGGGATAATACTTGATCCGTCTCCCTGCCGATAAATTTGATTCAATTCCACTTTCGGGATTTGGTCAATTCCTAATAAATCATGCAAGACTTGTCCCGGTCCGACAGAAGGTAATTGATCTTTATCTCCTACTAAAATCACTTGCATGTTGGTAGGGATGGCTTTAAATAGCGTATTAGCTAGCCATGTATCGACCATCGACATTTCATCGATGATCAACAACCCACCTTCTAATTCTTTCGTACTTACTGAAGGAGATTTTTCTCGACCATTCAAACCTAGTAGTCGATGGATCGTGCTGGCAGGTAATCCTGTCGTCTCATTCATTCGTTTGGCTGCTCGACCAGTTGGTGCAGCCAGTAGAATCGGAAAAATTTCTTGGGTATATTTGTTTGGATCTAATTCTAAGCCATTTAATTCTGCAAACAAGTTGACGATCCCATTGATAACTGTTGTTTTTCCTGTGCCGGGACCCCCAGTTAAAATAAATAAAGGTGATCGGATTGCTTCCGAAATTGCTTTTTCTTGCGATTCTCCATATTGGATACCAAATATTTTTTCAATTCGCCGAATGTTTTTCTGCACTTCTTTTTCGTCATAGTTGATTTCTTTTTTCCGACTAAGTAACCGTTGAATCGAGTTACCGATCCCCCATTCTGAGAAATACAGACTATTTTCATAGAGATTGGTTTCTTCTTGTTGGATCTTACCTTCTTCCACAAGTTGAATAATGACCGTCGCCACTTGATCAGGTTGGATCTCAATTGGTCGACTGGTTTCCAGAATTTTGATTGTTTGATGAAGAAGCGTTTCAGCTGGTACATATGTATCGCCAGTTTGAACAGCATGTTGAAAAATCTGATGTAAAACTGCAGCTCGAATCCGTCTTGGTGAATCAGCCGCGATCCCTAATTGTTCTGCAAGATTATCTGCTCTTTTAAAGCCGATCCCTTCCACATCTTCGACTAACTGATAGGGATTTTCCTGGATGATATCTAAAGCTTCATTTTTATATGCTTGATAGATACTAAAAGCTAACTGACTACCAAAGCCATAACGATTCAAGCCCATGATTACTTGATCCATCCCATGGTTCAAACGAATCGTCTCAACGATCATATCTCTTTTGGCCTGATTCAAGCCTGCGATTTGTTCTAATACGGACGGCTCTTCGATGATTTTTTCAATCGCTTCTTCACCTAGTTGCTCCACGATCTTCTCAGCTGTTTTCTTGCCAATCCCAGGAAATTTTTCACTGGATAGATAACCCACGATCCCGTTGACTGTTGTTGGTTTCTCCTGCTCATAACGTTCAACCTTTAACTGTCGCCCATATTTAGGATGATCGACTAATTCGCCGTAAAAACGATAAAGCTCATTTTCTTGGATCTCACCAAAGCTTCCAGTGACCACAATTTCTTTTTCACGATAGTCAGCTGTTGTTTCAGTGAGCCGAACCAACAGTACTTTATAAAAATTACTTGGATTTTGAAAAAAGATTGCGGCAACTGTACCAACAAAATAAGGCATTTCTTCTGGCTGCATCTTGCCGCCTCCTTTCCAATTAGAGTAATGGTTCTGGTTTTGTCTCTTTTCCTAAAAAGTCAATTTCGTTCCAAACTTTTAGTTCATAAGGCAACAAATTGTTGGGTTCTCCTGTTTCTAAAATCGTCAAACTACTATTATATAAGCCACCCATTTCTCTTAGTTGACTCAGTTTTTTTCCTGTCAACCATTGGATCGCCGCAGTTAATGATGCCCCATGTCCAACAAACAAGATCGGTCCATCATGTAAAGCAACGGCATCAGCCACAGCTGTTTCAATACGAGTAATGGCACATTCGATCGCTTCTCCTTTAAAAGGTGTCGGATCATAACGATCTAAGTGGTTACGTAGATTGGGAAGGTTTTCCGGATATCGTTCGTACATTTCATCAATTGATTGACCTTCTAATTCTCCTAAACCCAATTCTCTTAATTTATCAGTATAAATAATTTCGACTGGATGCGCTAATTCTTGGTTGATCCCTTCGGCTGTGTCACGGGCACGCTTAGCGGTACTTGAATAGATTGCTTTAAATGGTACATACTTCACTTTTTTACCAAATGCTTTGATTTCCTCATAGCTTTCAGGTAAAAGTGGTGAGTCGCCTTGGCTTCCTTGAAAACGGCGTTCGAGATTCCATTGTGTTTTTCCATGTCGGGTAAAATATAATTCCATTTATATCGGACTCCTTATAGGCTCATTTAGACAAAGATGATGCTGCTATTTTATAAAATTTGTTCCTTAAAAACAAAGAACTCCTTCAATAAAAAGTCCTTGTGATTATTCGTATTGAATCAGAATACTTTGAAAATGACCTCTTGATAAACGGTATTTTCCAAGTTGATTCTGTGCATTAAGTCTAAACCAAGTAAAACATGAAAAGCTGTTTTTCTTTGTTTATCCTTAATGCTTAAATCAGAGCACTTGAAAGATGACCTCTAGTCTAGTTTATCATTTTCATAATGGTGCGTTAACTCTAAATTAGGAAATCCTTGTTGGCGCAATGCTTCATAGACGATCATTGCAGCCGTATTTGAGAGATTCAATGAACGGACATGTTCGTCATTCATTGGGATTCTTAAACATTTTTCTTCATTTTCACGCATAAATTCTTCAGGTAATCCTTTTGTTTCCTTGCCGAATAAAAAGAAATGGTCTTCTCCATCAGCGAAATTTTCGTCACTATATACTTTATGGGCAAACTTCGATACCAAATGAAGTTTACGTTCCCCTAAATAAGCCATAAAAGCATCTAAATTTTGATGATAGGTAATATTGACATCGTTCCAATAATCCAATCCTGCACGTTTTAGATGTTTATCATCTGTTGAAAATCCTAACGGTTCAATCAAGTGCAAGGGCGTATTGGTTGCTGCACAAGTTCGGGCAATGTTTCCAGTATTTGCTGGAATCAATGGTTCAAATAAAACGATATGGTTCATTAAGATCCATCCTCTCATCTATATGTTAACTAACTAGTAGTGATTTTGGCATAAAAAAAAACGTATCAACTCGGTGTCAGTCACTGCGAGTCGTTACGTTAGTGAAGCTCTTCTCACTAACTTTTATCAGAACAGGAACCTGATAAAAACCAATGAAAAAACAACTTGTCGTTACTATATCATCAACAAACTCTTTTTGCAACCTTTAGAAATGAATAATTTCATTGCAATCGTTTTCTCTTATTTCCTTTTAATAATTCTACGTCAATTGTAATCTTTTTCAAAGGATTCTGGTACACACGCTCTTTGACGTCTTGACTGACTTGCCATTCGAGCGGAGACATCGCTAACAAATCTTGCCGATTTTTTTCTGGGATATCAAATTCGTAGGTAACACGCCGACGTTCAGTCAATTCTAGGGACTCCGCAAACTTAGCCACCACTCGTTCATTTGAATACTGTTGTTTCTCAGGCTGGTCTGGATAAAACGCTTGGCGTAATTCTTTTAAATAATCTTGTTGCGGAACGATTTTCAAGACTTCCCCATCATCGGTTAGCACACGTTGAAATTCTTTATAGTGAGAAGGCGAAAAAATATTTAGAATTGTAGTAAATGTTTGGTCTTCAAAAGGAAGATTGGTTAAATCTGCTACACACCAAAACGCCTCGACCGGCTGAGCAGTAGCCGCATAAACACCTTCTTTAGAAAGATCAAAACCTACGGCCTTTTTCAATGGTTGCAGTCGTGCTAATTCATTTAAAAAGCTTCCTTCGCCACAGCCAACATCTAAGACCTCTGATCCCTGCGATACTTGTTGTGCTAACAAGTCGATCACAGGCTGATACATACCTGCTTGGATCATTCTACGTCTGGGATCAAACATACTCTGATCATATTCCGTTTTTACCCCATGAGATAAAAAGTAAAGCGTGCCTTTTTTGGATAAGTCGAAGCGATGGTTCTGATGACAAACCAAACCGTTCTCAGTGACTGCTACTCCAGCATGGCAAAGTGGGCATCGGAACAGCTGTTGATTTCCCTTTAAAAATTGGCGACCTTGATCAATTTTTTTTAACATATTTTTTGCTCATTTCTTGTTTTAATCGTTGAATATTGCTTTATTCCCTTTTCATCTTACCGTTAGAAGAAAACTTTAGCAACTACAAAAAATATGGTACAATTTTAGAAGAAGAAGGCGAATGATAAAGGAGCAGGCAAATGATCAAAGAATTTTGTGCAGAAAATTATACTTCCATTCCTCTAGCAATTGCTAAGGGAGCGAACCGGATCGAATTATGCGATAACTTAGCTGCTGGCGGAACCACACCTAGCACCGGAGTGATCGAAGAAGTTTTAAGCTATGCCAATGAAAAAGAAGTACCTGTAATGACAATTATCCGACCACGAGGTGGCGATTTTGTCTATAATGATATTGAATTAAAGATCATGCATACTGATTTAATCGAAGCGAAGAAATTAGGTACAGATGGCGTAGTTATAGGCTGTTTGACTCCTTCAAATTGGATCGATGAAGAGGCAATGGAATTATTGATCGAAACCTCAGAAGGTCTACAAATCACGTTCCACATGGCTTTTGATTGTATCCCGCAAGAACGGCAATTTGAAGCAATTGATTGGCTGGTTGAACACGGTGTAGACCGTATTTTAACTCATGGTGGAGATGCGAACGCACCAATTGAAGCCAATTTTGACCATTTAAAAAAATTGATTGCTTATGCTGACGGACGTCTGATCATCTTACCTGGTGGCAAGATCGATTACAAAAATGCAGAACATGTTGCCAAAGAACTAGGCGTGAATGAAGTTCATGGAACAAAAATCGTTTCATTCGACTAAATTTTTTCTAGTAATAATAAAAACGTAAGAAGCAAGTTGATTACTTTGCTCCTTACGTTTTTTATTTTTATCACAGACTTGTTGCACCATCTCAAAAGGAATGGCTACATAAAATACCCCATAAACAATGAAGCGATGTTGAAATAGATCAAGACACTAGTCAAATCACTCAAGGTGGTAATAAAAGGACCACTAGCCACGGCAGGATCAAACCCTAAGCGATCCATCAACATCGGAATCAAGCTTCCTGCCAAGTTGGCTACAGTAATCGCAAATAACATGGCAATCCCAATCACAAAGCCTAAAATAAAGTTATGCTTCCAAATTCCTACAATCAAAAAGATCGTCAAGCCAGTGATTGCCCCTGTCACAAGTCCTGTGAGTACTTCAGCTAGAATCAAACGGACAAAACCAGCATCTTTGTCGTCAGAAACAGCCAAACGGCGAACTGCAACCGCCAATGATTGGGTGCCAGCATTCCCCGCAGTTCCGGTGATCAACGAAATGAAGACGGCTAAAATACTTGCTTCACTCACCAGTTCTTCGTAATGGCTGATCAACGAAGCCGTAGACATCCCTAAAAATAATAAGGTGATCAACCAAGGAAGACGTCTAGCAGCTGACTTCACGGGATTTTCATTGATTTCCTCAACATTGACCCCTGCCAAACCAGAGTAATCACTTGCAGCCTCATCATCAATAACATCAATAATATCATCAACTGTTACGATCCCCAGTAGATGGTCATCGTAATCTGTTACGGGTAATGCTAGAAAGTCATAATCACGAAAGGTTTGCGCGACATCTTCTTGGTCATCCCCCACATGGACGGATAACACACGTTCGCTCATCAAGTCAGAGATCATTGCATCATCATCATTAACGATCAAATCCCGCAATGAAATAACTCCAACCAATTGTTCTTCTTGATTGACGACATAGATATAGTAAATGGTTTCAGCTACATCTGCTTCGTTTTTTAAGACATACATCGCAGAACGAACCGTTTGATTCGCCACGATCGAAACAAATTCGGTCGTCATGATCGCGCCAGCTGTTTCATCTTCATAGTGTAATAACTCTTTGATTTCACTAGCATCGTCAGTAGTCATTAAACTTAAATATTTAGCGACTTGTTTTTTATCTAAGGTATTTAGCAAATCTACTGCATTATCGGTATACATTTCTGAAAGCATTTCTGCAGCATAACTCGGACGCATTTCAGCTAAATACTCTTTCATATATTCATTGTCTTCTTCAATCACATCAAACATATCTGCCAATTCTTTAGGAGATAAGTAGGAATAGATCAGTTGACGATCCTCTTCGTTCAGAGATTGATAGAATTGCCCCTGCTCATAAATATGCATTTCCAGGAAACTATTTCTAAATTCCTGTAGGTTATTTTCTCTTAAATCCTGGAGTAACTGGGCAAATCGTTCCTCTAGTTCTTGATTTTCATCCAACTTTATCTCACCTCACCCTAACTTTCAAAATGCTGGAGAACAGTCGCCATATCTTTAGCCAAAGGCTGTTTAAATTCCAATCGTTCCTGTGTAAAAGGATGATCAAAACGCAGGTCGTAACAATGTAAAGCTTGTCTTGCTATTCCAAGATCCATACGCCCACCATACATTTCATCTCCTAATAGCGCACAGCCAATTTCTGAAAAATGAACTCTGATTTGATGGGTTCTCCCCGTATGCAGTTGGATATCTACCAAAGCAACCTCTGCGGTGTTTTTCGTTAACCAATATTCGGTTTGTGCGCTTCGCCCAGCTGTCGAAACCATCCGTTTCAGTAAAGAAGATTGGTCTCTCGCAATTGGAAGGTCAATCCAGCCGTGAGGTGCTAATTTAGTTATTTCGCCACTCACAAGTGCTTGGTATTTCTTCACAAATCGTTTTTCTCGAAGCTGTACATCTAACTTTGCATGAGCAAAGCCATGTTTGGCAAACAACATCAACCCAGAAGTATCCCGATCTAGTCTTGTCACCACATGAATGACTTGATTTTCGTAACCTTGTCGTTTGTAATAAGCTTTTACTCGATTAGCCATCGTATAGTTTGGATGATATTGTGCTGGAATCGAAGAGACGCCAGCTGGTTTATTCACAACTAAAAGATGTTCATCTTCGTAAACGATCTCGATCGGTGTTTCATCTAAAAGTACCGTTTCGTGTTCGCCTTCTGCTGGAATGACAATCGTTACCTTATCATTGTACGATAGAGAAAACAAGACATTTTCAGTTTGACCATTTACTTTGATCTCGCCACCTTGAAATTTGATTTTCGCTAACAACCCTTTAGAAATTCCTTTTTCTTTTAAAAAATATTTTATCTGCTGCGGATGATTTTTTTCATACGTCCACACAAATTCCATGTTATCCCTCACCAATAAAGGAATCTTTTACACGATGCCAAAAATGCATATGGCGATAAGAAGCAAAATGAATTCGCTCTTTTGCAATGCGATAATAGATGGAACGAATATTCGATTCCTTAATATCCAATTGGTCGACTGTAACAAGATAATCCTCTGTATTTTCTAATTTGATTTCCAGCCATTCGTCTTGTGCGATGACCATAGGCGAACCGAGTGTACGAAAGACTCGATTATTTAATGAAGCAATTTCAGTTAACTGAAAGGCATTGATACTCGGATGAATAACTGCCCCGCCGATACTTTTATTATAAGCGGTTGAACCTGTTGGCGTAGACACAGCCAATCCGTCCCCTCTGAAACTTTCAAACAATTCATTTTTGATATATACATCGGCAACCATCGTCCGATTTGATCGTTTAATCGTGGATTCATTCAAAGCCAAGAAATGTTTTGCCGGCTTATCATCTAAATAACTGATCTTTATATCGAGCAAAGGATAACTTACACTTTGTTCTTGATTGGTCTGTAAGCTATTGACTAATTCTTCCAATTCATAGTCACGCCAATCCGTATAAAAACCTAAGTGCCCTGTATGGACCCCTAAAAAACGAACTTCATTTAATAGATGGCTATACTTGTGAAAAGCGGACAATAACGTCCCATCACCACCTACAGAAATCACTAAATCGGGGCGTTGTCCGTCGATTTGAATAGCCGATTGTGTCAAAAGAGCTTTCAATCGTTCGGTAACTTCAATTGTTTTCGCTTCTTGGTTATGAACGATCGCTACTTTCATCCGTGACCTCCTCATTTTTCTCTCGATTTAATACGGTACGATAGTAAACGTCATCTCGTTTTCCTCTTCCATGGGAAAATAGACGTTGAGCTTCTTGGATTTCTTCCCGAATATTGGACATTTCTTCGTCCAATTGATAAGCCGCTTCTGCCGCACGTTGGAGTCTTTCACTCATTTCTTCAGGAAACACGCCTTGATATTTATAGTTCAATGAGTGTTCGATTGTCGCCCAAAAGTTCATAGCTAACGTCCGGATTTGAATTTCAGCTAAAATTTTCTTTTCGCCACTGATCAACTGAACAGGATACTCAATCACTAAATGATACGAACGATACCCACTGGCTTTTTTATTTGTAATATAATCTCTTTCTTGAATCACTTTCATATCTTTTCTTTTACGAATGATATCTACTACTTGGTGGATATCTTCTACAAACTGACACATGATTCGTAATCCAGCAATATCAGACATTTCTTCTTCTAAACGGCTCATCGGAATATGACGCAGCTGTGATTTTGTCACAATGCTATCGACTGGTTTGACTCGTCCAGTAACAAACTCAATCGGAACATGTCGGTTTTGTTCTCTGAATTGCTTACGGATCCCGCGTAACTTTACTTTTAATTCTGATACTGTTTGTTCATACGGTGCTAAAAACTCTTCCCAATCTCGTTCCATCGCTGATCCCTCTACTTCGTTAACATTCTTTTCTATTTTAACATATAAATGAAGTTTTTTTGTACCTCTCGGCTTTTTGTATTGACCAAAAAGGAAAAATTAGGCAGAATGAATGAAAGGGGCGATCATTATGTCTGAAATGTTAGAAATTGAATACAAGTCCATGCTGACGCAACAAGAATATAGTCAATTGATCCAGTATTATCAACTAAAACCAGAAGATTTTACGGTTCAAACGAATATCTATTTTGATACACCAGATGGACAATTAGCACAAAAAAATTGTGGATTACGCATCCGATTACTTGAAGATCGGGCAGAATATACACTAAAAACACCTGCAAAAGAAGGAAAACTTGAAACCACTGATACTTTAAGCAAAGAGGAAGCACTCTCTTTCATTGAGCAACGTCAATTGCCACGTCAGGGTGCTGTTTTTCAAAAATTGTTAGAATTGGCTGTTCCTTCGGATGAATTGGGCAAAATTGGAGACATTACTACCAAACGTGCGGAATTTCACATTGAGGAAGGTCTTTTAGCGATTGATGAAAGTTTTGGAGAACAATTACATGATTTTGAACTGGAGTTAGAAGTATCTGATGCTACTCTTGGTAAATCTGCCTTTTTAGCGTTTTTGGAAAGACATTCTTTCCCTTATCGACCAGCTAAAAATAAAATTCAACGGATGCTAGCAGCGAAAAATTAAAGTTCTATCATTTTCACAAGGCACTTGAGTTCATTTTTTATCATTTTTCTGTTAAGTTATACGTTGTGAATAAAAGAATTCACGAGTTGTATAGAATCTATTTTGGGGGAGATTCATATGATCGAAATTTATTTATTTGTTAATCCTTTGGGGAAACATTGTTTTACACTAGAACAACAGTTATTACAATTTATTGAAGAAGAGTACGGAAAAACATCCAAAGAAAAGATGCAATTTCGTTTTCTGCCTTTAGTTAATTTGCAGACAATTGGGGATGTCATGCAACGTAACGGAATTTCTCAAAACGACCTCGTTACGCGTAACCACTTATTTTCAACTACCTATTCTGCTGCGTTAGACTGTAAAGCGGCACAGTTTCAAGGTAAGAAAAAAGGACGTCAATTTTTGATCAAAATGCAAGAAGCTGTAGGTTGTAATAAAGTACCGTATTCTCCAGAACTTGCTGAATCACTTTTTGCAGAAGTCGGCGGCGATATCGAGATGTTCAAAGAAGATCGTCAATCCGAGTTTGTTAAAGAAGTTTTTTTCTCTGATCAAAAAATTGCTCGAGAAATGGGCATCACCAAACATCCTTCTGCTGTAGTGTATAACTACTCCTGTGAACAAGACTTCGGTGTCTTAATTGAAGGCACAAATACAGTCCGAAAAATAAAAGAACTTTGTAAGACTAAAAATGATTCTTATCAAATTTTTGATGGTGAACATTTACATACAAATGATTCTCGCTTACAACCAGGAAGTAGCCATTTATATTTACTCTCTAACTAATCATGTCAAGAACCATTCGTTTCACTAACTAACCGTTTTTCAAGTACTTAGATCGCTAAGTATTCGAAAAACGGTTATTTGGTGCTTGTAGAAAAATATGGGAATCTTTACCAACATGGACTAATAGCATCGTCTGAGGTTGAGTTAAAAGTGTGTAGCATCAAGAAATAAGAAAGTGTTTTTCGAAAAACGAAAAAAAGCAATCGCATCCTTCAGAAAATAGCTGATGCCATTTTCGACCGATACGACTGCTTTTTTTAATGAGACTGGGACAAAAGCAGCATCTTCGGAAAATTTGCCGAAATTTACCAAAAATTTGAGAAGCACCAAGTAGGTAACAATCAACATCAAAAACTAGTTTTTGTGTTTCTTGTCAATTTCGGAAATTCCTTCTTATTTCTTGATGCTACACACTATTCTCTCAACCTCTTTCAGATTAGTTTGCTAGTGCTTCAACGATTGCTTCGTTAAATGCTGGAATATCATCAGGATTTCGGCTAGTAATCAAGCCTCGATCAATTACCACTGGCTCATCCTTCACGACGGCACCGGCATATTCGATATCTGGACGTACCGTATCATAAGCTGTCATTGTCCGTCCTTCAGTTAAACCTGTTTGAATAAATAATTGTGGACCGTGACAAATTGCAAATAACGGTTGATCATTTTTTAAAAAGTAAGAAACAAAATCAACGAATCGTTGATCTGCTCGTAATTGATCCGGTGAAAATCCCCCTGGTATCAATAGCGCATCGAAGTCTTCAGGAGAAACATCTGCAATACTTTGTTCGACTGTGAATTCTGCGCCTTTTTTTCCTTTGATTGTTTGATTTCCTTCAAACCCAATCAAAGTCACTGTATGTCCAGCTTTTTCTAGTGCTTCTTTCGGTGACGTTAGTTCCACATCTTCAACTAAATCTGTAACGATTGCTGCAACTTTTTTTGCCATTTGTTCTCTTCCTTTCTTATCGCTTAATTCAAGCCTAAAGGAATTTATTCAAGTGTGCAAATCATCTGTTTGGACTAAAGATCGGTTTTTGTCTCCGTCCATCTTGTTTCTTTTAGTCATTCATCGATGTGATAAACCGGATAACAACCAACCAAATGCGTAGGATAGCCTTGCTCTTTTAGCACTTCAATCAGCTCATTCACCTTGTCGATCTTGTCATCGATAGCAACATCGATAACAAAAAAGTATTCGCCTAACCGCGTTTTTTGTGGGCGTGATTCGATTTTTGTTAAATTCACTTGATTATTAGCAAAGACCGAAAGAACTTGATAAAGCGCCCCAGGTTTATTTTCTGGCAAATCCACAAAGAATGTCGCTTTATGACTGTTTTTTTGTAATTTTGCATCAACAGGCGCGGCACTTAGAACCCAAAAACGGGTCTCATTAGTTGCAATGGACTGGATATCTGATTGCACGATGGTCAACCCAAATTCGTTTGCAGCTTCTTTGGAGCCGATCGCACCTAGACATTCTTCTGGATGGGTTGCTACTTGCTGGGCTCCTTGGGCAGTGGAACCTACTTGTTCAATCTCGACCTTTGGAAAATTTGCCCGTAGAAAAAGTTGTGATTGGGCTAATGCTTGCGGATGACTACAGATCTTTGTGATATTTCGCCAGTTGGCTTGTTGGGTCGGATGGACCATCAATTGTTGTCGGATCGGCAGAACGATTTCTCCTTGAATAGAAGGTAATGTCTCATACACATGATCAAGTGTTGGCAAAACAGAACCTTCAATCGTATTTTCGATCGGCACCATTGCATAAGTAATCTCTTTTTCTAATTGTGCATCGATCAAATCAATCAAGGAATCATAAGAAAGAAAAGTACCTTGTTTGAAATAACGTGTGGCTGCACTATAAGTAAAGGAACCTTTAGGACCTAGATACCCAATTTTCATCATTATTTTCTACCCACTTTATGATTTCTGTGATAATTTCGTCTGGCGATTTCTTAGACGTATCTATCGTGATTTTTGCTAAACTTTTGTATATTTTTTCCCGTTCCCACATGATCTCACGTAGTTTTGTGTCACTATTCTTTAACGCTAACGGTCGAATATTTGTTTGATCTTGTCGTATCCGTTCGATCAAGATATCGGCTTCTCCTTTTAAATAAATGACTTGTTGCTGTTTTAATAGTTCCTGATTTTCTTTCTGTAAGACAACCCCGCCACCAGTAGCGATCACTGCCTTTTTTTGTAAAATTGTTTTTAAAAGAGCGGTTTCGTGGTCGCGAAACGCGGCTTCTCCGAAGATAGCAAAGTATTGCTCAATGGAACAGCCTAATTGTTGAACTAAATAGTCATCCATATCAATGACTGGTTGATCCAATCGAGCCGCTAGTTTCTTACTGATCGTCGTCTTACCAGCGCCCATAAAACCGATCAATACAAGTGACGTCATGATGGGTCCTCCTGAACCAATTTGGCTAGATCCGTAAAAAATTCAGGATATGAAATATTGACTGCTTCAGGATTGAGTAATTCGACAGGTTCTGCGGTTAGTAAAGCGGCGATTTGTAACATCATCCCAATTCGATGGTCCCCATGGCTATCCACTGTCGCTCCATGTAAAGGTGTTGGTCCGTGAATAATCAAACCATCTTCTGTCGGTTCAATGTTCGCACCCATTTTCGTTAATTCTTCCGCAGTTGCATCAATCCGATTCGTTTCTTTGACTTTTAATTCCTGAGCATCACGAATGATGGTTGTGCCTGTTGCTTGAGTAGCAGCTAATGCAATGATCGGTAACTCATCAATCAAGCGTGGGATGATTTCTCCTTGGATCTCACAAGCATGGAGTTGCGCAGAACGGACAATCAAATCTGCTGCTTGATTTTGCTCATCCAGCTGTCTTTCTTCAATATTAGCACCCATTTGCATCAACACATCGAGAATCCCTGTCCGTGTCGGATTGATTCCTACTTGTTTTAAGAGGACTTCACTGTTTGCTAAAATACTTGCTGCGACGAGATAAAACGAAGCCGAAGAAATATCCCCTGGGACAGTGACTTCTTGTCCGATCAACTGTTGTGGTCCAGCAACTAGAATTTCTTTTCCTTCTACTTGGATCTTCCCACCGAATTGTTTGATCATCTCTTCGGTATGGTTCCTTGACTGTTCTTTCTCGATGATTTTAGTGGTCCCTTCGGCTTGTAAAGCTGCAAAAAGGATAGCAGACTTCACTTGCGCACTAGCAATGGGCATGTGATACTCGATCCCGTGCAATGTATTTCCAGTTACTTTTAGTGGAGGAAATTCAGCTTCGACCGTTCCTTGTAAATCAGCACCCATCTCACGCAATGGCTTCATCACACGTTCCATCGGACGGCGATTCAAAGAAGCATCCCCTGCAATCTCAGAAGTAAATGGACAGCCTGCTAAAATTCCTAATACTAAGCGCATCGTTGTGCCAGAATTTCCTGCATCTAGCCTAGAAGATGGTGCTGTTAATCCTTCAAATCCTTTTCCTTCAATCATGATTTGTTCATTTTTTTCGGTAATACGTACCCCTAATTGCTTAAAAACTGCAATCGTACTTAAACAATCTTCAGCTTTTAAAAAATTGTTGACGATCGTAGTTCCTTTGCTGATCGCACCAAACATGATGCTGCGATGGGAAATCGATTTATCAGCAGGAATCACTAATTCTCCATTGATCCCATTTTTAGCTGTCAATAGTTTCATGACTTCAACTCCTTATCCAACAATGAAATTTTTCGGCTTCGATCAGCTTCTGTCCTTTAAGTAAATCCGCTTGATTTTTAAAAGACAACTCTAACACACCAAAAATATCTTCTCTTGTTTCTTGGATGCTCAAATTAATAATGGAAAGATTTGCCTGACTTAGTACGTTAGTAACTTTTGCGACAGCACCAGCGATATCGGGAATATCGACATATAAATCATAAAAAGCTGGAATCGCTCCTTGTTTTTTCCGGGGCAACTGATCCCGTGTTTGTTTTGCCTGCACAAAGAACTCTTGAATTGCCGATTGGTTTTGATCAATCAGTTCCTGTTTTAACGTT
Source organism: Enterococcus sp. AZ077 (assembly GCF_051714965.1). Classification (NCBI taxonomy): domain Bacteria; kingdom Bacillati; phylum Bacillota; class Bacilli; order Lactobacillales; family Enterococcaceae; genus Enterococcus; species Enterococcus sp. AZ077. The sequence goes on along the minus strand of NZ_JBIOSX010000001.1, from coordinate 392,706 downwards.
TCCATTGCGTCTTGCCAGTCTTCCATCAACTGAATCATCATTTCTTGGTTCGTCATTAAAATATCCGTCCACATTTGGGGATCTGATGAAGCAATCCGTGTAATATCCCGGAATCCGCCAGCGGCTAATTGTGAGGCACGTGGATATTTTTGATTCAGCTGCTCACTGATTTGTACTAATCCTGAAGCGACAATATGTGGCAAATGACTTAGCACCCCAACGATCTCATCGTGATCTTTGGCAGTTAAGCGAACAAACTTTGCTCGAGTAGGACGTAGTAAAGCGATCAGTTCTTCTGTACGTTCACTTTGACAGTCATCCGTTACGATATAATACGCTTCTTCAAATAAATACGGATTGCCTGCTTTTACTCCTGATTTATGTGAACCAGCCATCGGATGCCCACCAATAAAATCAAATGGGAGTTGCTTCGCTAGCGCCATTATCGTCGCTTTCGTACTTCCGGTATCACTTACTAATACTGTTTCTTTCAAGGGAAGTGTCGCCAAACAGTTGAGATACTCCAAGCTAACTTGAACTGGAACGGCAAGGATAATCACATCCATTTGACTAGCTGCCTCGATCCCTATGACAACCTGATCGACTAACTGTGTTTTTTCCGCTATTTCTCTTGTTTCTTCTGAATGATCCCAGCCATAAAGGGTAATTGCTGACCCTTTGATCGCTCGGCATAAGGAAGCGCCAATCAGACCCAATCCTATGACAAACACCTTTTTTTTCATCGCTACCTCCGATTAGAATTCTTTGGTCATTTGGCGGTGATTTGCAACGGCTTTTTTTAATTCTTGCATATTATCTGCTGGAAAATGCTCAAGTATCTCGCGAACAAGAGTGGTCGCAATCACATGCTCTGCGACGACTGAAGCTGCTGGAACTGCCGTACTATCGGAACGTTCCACACTAGCTTTATAAGGTTCTTTAGTATCGATGTTCACGCTCATGAGAGGTTTATATAAAGTAGGAATTGGTTTCATCACGCCCCGAACAATAATCTGTTCTCCGTTGGTCATTCCACCTTCAAAGCCACCTAAATGATTACTTGCTCGGTGATAGCCGCTTTCGTCCCAAGTGATTTCATCCATCACCTGTGATCCTGGTAACGAAGCAGCTTCAAACCCAATTCCAAATTCGACTCCCTTAAAAGCATTGATGCTTAACATCGCTTGAGCTAACTTACCGTCTAATTTTTTATCCCACTGTACATAGCTCCCTAACCCTGCTGGTACATTTTCGACCCGAACTTCCACTACACCTCCCAAAGTGTCTCCTGCTTTTTTAGTAGCATCGATCAAGGCTTTTACTTCCTCTTCAATCATTAGATCTACCATGTTCACTTCGGAAATAGTCGTCTTTTCTTTGATTTCTGTCACGGTCAAATTCTCTGGCACATTCGCTTTGATTCCTCCAAGGATCGCTACATGACTAGCAATCTCTATATCTAAAGCAGCTAAAATCTGTTTTGCTAGTGCCCCGATTGCTACTCGCATCGTCGTTTCTCTTGCGGAAGAACGCTCTAATACATTTCTAAGATCATGGTGTTGATACTTCATACCACCAACTAAATCGGCATGACCTGGTCTTGGTTTAGCCACTCGTCGTAGATTTTCTTCTTTTTCAGAAACTGGAGTAACTGACATCACCGTTTGCCAGTTCTTCCAATCTTTGTTCGTGACAGTCATTGTGATCGGTGAGCCTAATGTTTTGCCGTGACGAATACCCGATGTGATTGTCACTTGATCTTTTTCAATCTTCATGCGCCCACCTCGACCATAACCACCTTGTCGTCTAGCTAATTCTTGATTGATTGCCTCAATCGATAAGGTTAAGCCTGCTGGAACTCCTTCAATAATCGCTGTCAAATTAGGCCCATGTGATTCTCCTGCTGTTAAGTAACGCATTTACTCACCTTCTTCTAAATAATTTTTGATTGCTTCGATTGGGATCGATTGGATTTTTGCCTGACCGATTTTTTCTAATAAAATAATTTTCAACTGTTTTCCCCGGGCTTTTTTATCATGAGTGATCGCCTGGAACAACGCCTGTTCATCCCATGGTTCGTAAGAAATGGGCAACTGATACTTTTGGATCATCTTGATAAGTTGTTGCGTCGTTCCTTCAGGTGTTTCTTTCCTTTTTTCAGCATTCCGACTGATTTGTACCATGCCGATTGCCACTGCTTCTCCATGACTAATCTGTCCATATCCCGCTGTTTGCTCGATAGCGTGTCCGATCGTGTGACCAAAGTTGAGGAACAAACGACTGCCTTGATCAAATTGATCTTCTTCTACTACTTCTTTTTTTACACGTAAAGCTTTTTCGATCACTAGCTCGCTATGTGCTACTAAATCAGCTACATCAATAAAACGAGCTAACTCTCTCCAAAGACTTTCATCCTTGATCGCACCACACTTGATGATTTCTGCAATTCCTTCTTGGATCCTTTTTACTGGTAATGTCATCAGCGTTTCTGGATCAATCAACACACCGTCTGGCTGTGCAAATGTGCCAATCATATTTTTGGCGTTTGGTGCATTGACTGCTGTTTTGCCACCTATGCTTGAGTCTACTTGTGCCAATAAGGAGGTAGGAATCTGTACAAAAGAAATTCCTCTCATGTAAGTTGATGCCACAAAACCAGCTAAATCGCCTACAACACCGCCACCTAGAGCAATAATGCCATCACTTCTCGTCAATTGTTCAGTGGCTAGAAAATCATATAATTTAGCAGCCATCGACAGTGATTTACTTTCTTCGCCAGCCGGAATAACATAATTCACAACCTCATACCGATCGGCTAATTGTTGTTGTATCTTTTGACCATAAAGCGGAAAGACATTTTCATCACTAATGATCGCAATTTTCTTTTCTTGCCATAAACCGGAAAGCCAATCTGCGACTTGATCTAGTGCGTTTCGCTGGATGATGATCTCATAGCTTTTTTCGGGTAAGACAACTTCTAACATCCGTGTTTCTCCTCTCTATAAAGCGTTGATTTTCTTCATCGCTTCTACTAAGATGTCCACTTCATTCATCATTTTCAGGTAGTTTTTCTCATTCAATGACTGCTGTCCATCAGACCAAGCATGAATCGGATCAGGATGGATCTCTACAATCATTCCATCTGCCCCACTAGCAACACCTGCTCGTGCCATTGGTGTCACTAAGTCCCAGACACCCGTTCCATGACTTGGGTCAACGATGATCGGGAAATGACTTAATTTTTTGATCAGTGGTACGGCACTTAGATCGAATGTATTTCTAGTAGCTGTTTCGTAAGTGCGGATCCCGCGTTCAATGAAGATGATGTTTGAATTGTTTTGAACTGCAATGTATTCAGCAGCATTTAACCACTCTTCGATCGTACCTGAGATGCCACGTTTTAAGCCAATTGGTTTTCCTGTTCGTCCTACAGCTTCTAATAAACGGAAATTTTGCATATTTCGTGCGCCGATTTGAATGATATCTGCGTATTCACTGACCACATCGATATGCGCTTCATCCATCACTTCGGTAATCACTTTCAAGTCATAATGATCCGCAGCTTTACGCATCATTTTCAACCCTTCTTCACCTAATCCTTGGAAAGCGTATGGTGACGTTCTTGGTTTGTAGGCACCACCACGTAAGATTTTAGCACCACCAGCCTTAGCCATTCGTGCTGTCTCCATGATTTGCTCCTCCCCTTCGACAGAACAAGGACCAGCCATTGTCACAAAGCTCCCATCACCGATTTTCACTCCAGCTACATCAACGATCGTATCTTGAGGATGAAATTCTCGTGACGTCAATTTATACGTATTGGTAATCGGTACGGCACGTTCTACGATATCGTAGCGTTCAAATGGAACATCCCGAATTACCTTTGGATCTCCTAAAAGCCCTAAGACAAAACGATCTTTACCATGGTTGATCTGTACATCTAGCCCTTCTTCTTTAATACGTTCAATTACTTGTGTTAACTCACTTTCTTGGATACCTGGTTTAATGATTAGAATCATACAATAACTCCCTTTGTTTTTTATTTTGTGTTTCGCTTCATCGATTTCCTCGCTGTTTGATTGGATTACATAAATTCTTGCAAATCAATCGTTACTTTGCTTATACCTTGTTTGAATGCGTTTAGTTCCCCCTTTATGTAACAAAAAAAGCCCACCGTAGAAAATCCATCTACAGTGAGCCCCTGAATCAATCAAATAAAAAAGCCACTATAGATTTTTCATCTATGCGGCGAGCAAGTCATCTCAAACATCCTTAGCCATCATAGATACAAACAAACGCTGATGTTTGCACCCATAATCGTATGAATACAAACTTATCTAAAATAGCTAAAGTAATAATTATTCAGTTGTGAACTATGTGTGATTTTCATAATAATCGCTCCAAACTGATATAAGATTGAGTTTAAGTATAGAGATGTTTTTGAAAGAAGTCAAACAATTTCTTGAATAAAATGATCAAAGGGTATGAAAAAAGGGCTTTTACCTGATAAAAACTCCAATTTACCCACTAAATAGTCGCAGGAGAATGCTGAAAATACCATAGAAAAGTATCAACAGCATGTCCGGCTTCTACTTCTATAATCAAACGAGCCCAAAAGTGAGCTGAAATTGTTCTTTATTTTGAAATTTGCCCGCTCTTACAATCGTTTTTGTCCGTCTAACTTTTGGATCTCAGTAATATCTTGCGTGACTTCTAAGCACCCAAGATAATCACCTGTCTCATTTTTTAAAGCAAAGTAGCGAATATAAATTTTTCTTCCTCTCATATCAATCCAAAATTCTGCTGAATCCCTTGTTCCTGTACGGAAATCGTCAAGTATTTGTTGGACAAGATGCATGCTTTTTGGTGGATGACAGTTGACGACTTCACGACCAATGACAGAAGTAGTTCTTGGAAAGACCCGTTTCTTTCCTTCTGAGAAGAAACGAACCCGATCCTCATGATCAACAAATGTCAAATCCACAGGCAACACTTGAAACAAGGCAACTAATTGCTCCAACTGTAACGCTCCTGTCGGAAATTGCACAACTAAATCAGTCATAGGTGCTGTTTCGTCTTGAACTGCCTCTGACGTAAACTCTTCGATCCCAAGACCAGCAGCAATACCATCGGTCGTTTCTTTAGCTTTTTTAATGGCTAATTGACGAGCTGGTTCCCGTTCACTTTCGTTTTCGAGTGATTCTTGGCTTGGCTTCCATGGAAGTGGTTCAGGGATAAACGCAAAACCGATATCAAAGCTGTCATGAGCGATTTGTTCCCAATCTTTAAGGCTAAACACATCTAAGGTCATGGGTACCATGATCTCCTCTTCCTTAAAAATCATCTCTTCAATTTCTGTTTTTACTGCTTCCCATTTTTCGGATAGCGGATTATAAGCCGCTTTGTCTGTAGCTAAATAAGCATTCAGCGCTTTGATCATTTCACGGATATCATCATCTACACCCCACATCACTTTAGGTGGGGCTGAGATTCCGTATTTTTCCATATAAGAAAAGATCAACGTTTCTTTTCGTGCATAATGCTTGTCGATCTGCAATAAATCAGTCAAAGCGTGTTGCAATCGTTCCTTTTGTGACCAATCTCCTTTAGCCATTTTTGCCAATAACCCGTCAATTTCATCCGTCAGTAACGACTGCAACACTTGGTTTTCTAACTTTAAGGTATGGATCGGGTGTCCTGGTTGTGCGTGTTCATAATTGGAATGATGGATCTCATTGATCGCTCCTTTAAAAACAGCTGCATGGATATTACATAACTTTTGGATTTCTGACGGATCAAGACCGCTTTGAATCAATGCTTTTTCCGCAGCAGTGATTTCTGTAACATCGACTCCCTCAAATTCTTCATTGAACAATCGTTTTGCTTCTTCAAAAGAACCACCTTTATGTAAAAGTGACAGGATTTCAACAATCCGTTCTTGTCGTTGATTCGTGGGTTTCATTTTACCAATCCTTTCACAATAAATCCTGATGTTTCAAAGGCCGTAACAATTTGTTCTAAAGGAATTTTTTTCATTTGAGCCCCTTTAGGAATCGTCATATAGCGACCAGCAGTTTGCAACATCCCAGGTTGGTTGATGGCATTAAATCCTAGCTCTGCCATGATTTGTTTGACTTCTGGATATTCAGTAACTAATTCAAATAATGTTTTGGAAAAATCGATTTCTCTCATTTTACTTCCTCCTTCATTGAGAATCGTTCTCATTCGATCGGATTCATTATAAACGATTTTGTGCACTTTTACACGATAATTTCAAAGCAAATCTTTTTTTACCATTCTAATGATGAGTATATCTAGGCTCATTCTTTTTTCAGTGTAAAACTTCCTAATGACTTTCTGATCAGCAAAAAATAAAATAACTTTTTTTATTAACTAATGAGGTCATCCAGCTGTTTTTTCTTTCAATTAATTTTGCTTCAGATACTACCCATTTCTCTAAACGATAAAAAGACAACAATCTTCTTCTCCACTGTTTTTTACCCATTCCATCACGTTTTTTTCGTTGACACAAAACACGAACATGTGTTCTAATCAATAAGAAGAGGTGACGAATATGATTCGAAATCAAAATCCAGTCTTTGATTACACAAAAGAACCTTCGAGAGATATTCTTTGCATCGATTGTAAGTCGTTTTATGCTTCTGTTGAGTGTGCCGAACGTCATTTAGATCCTCTAACAACCAAACTCGTCGTCATGTCCTATCCGTCAGGGAAAACCGATGAACGTGGGAGTGGCTTGATCTTAGCTGCTAGTCCAGCCGCAAAAAAAGCCTATCATATTACAAATATCAGTCGAGCAAGAGATTTACCCTTTCCCTATCCCGACGATCTTTATATGGTCCCTCCACGAATGGCTTACTACATGAAAAAAAATACCGAGATCAATGCTATTTATAAAAAGTACGTGGATGAAGAGAATCACCATGTCTATTCTGTCGATGAAAGCTTTCTTGATGTCACCAACAGTTTGAAACTTTTTAAAGTCAAAAGTGCTTGGGATCTAGCTGAAATCATCTATCAGGATGTCTACCAACAAACAGGAATCCATACAACTATTGGGATTGGTGATAATCCACTACTAGCTAAGTTAGCGTTGGATAACGGTTCTAAAGGAAAAGAGCGAAAGGCCGAATGGCGCTATGCAGATGTGGCAGACAATGTTTGGCGTATTCCTTCTCTCACCGATTTTTGGGGAATTGGTCATCGGACAGCCAAACGACTCAAACGACTGGGGATTCATTCTGTTCATGATTTAGCTCATGCGGATTATTACCAACTAAAAGAAAAATTTGGAGTGATTGGCACCCAGCTTTTTGCCCATGCTTGGGGAATTGATCGAAGCTTTTTGGGAGAAGACTATACCCCCAAATCAAAAAGTATTGGGAATAGTCAAATTTTGAATCGTGATTATACAAGGCGTGAAGAACTTGAAATCGTTCTTAAAGAAATGGCTGATCAAGTCGGAACTCGTCTGCGGCGTGAACATGCGAAAGCGCAAGTTGTTAGCTTGTGGATGGGCTACTCTTTAGGTTATCGAGATCGTCTAGGGAAAACTGGATTTCATCAACAACTAAAAGTTGAGCCGACAAATTCTAGTCATGAACTCAGTCTCATTTTATTGAATCTTTTTCGTAAACATTACCAGCATCAAGACATTCGCAGTGTCGGTGTCAACTGCTCTAAACTAATTTACACAGACAGTCTGCAATTGAATCTATTTGCAGATCCCGATGAACAAGTCAACGATGCCAAAATCGATTTTGTCGTTGATCGTATTCGCCAAAAATATGGGTTCAGTGCAATTGTCCATGCCCATAGCTTATTAGAAGGTGGCCGTGCGATCGCAAGGAGTTCACTCGTTGGCGGACACGCTGGTGGTCATGCCGGTATTGAAGGTGAGGGCTATGCGTCGAACAAAAAAAGAATTTCTCGACTACAATGAATACCGAGATCGCCCATTCGGATTAAAATGGGGCACCGCATTCGCCATGGAAGAGCTAGTCACTGGAATCAAAAAAAATGAAGCATGGGCAGTGAAAGAGATTCGTCCGTTGGAACAAATGTCTCGAGAAGAAATGGATAGTGTTTTATTAGAGGCTTTTCTTTACCATAAAAAAGTAAGTCTGCAATTAAATACCAAGGATGAATTTGGCCGCTACTTAGAAAGCATCGAGGGTTTCTTTACTGGTGAAGCTTATCACGACTATTTTATCCTTGAAGAACAGACCGTTCACTGGTGTGACGTCCGACATGTTCAAATAAAACAGGAAGATAAGTGGTTTGATGTTTCCTATTTTCCCCAGTCAGTCACACAACATGAAACGTTAAGTAACCGAAGTCTTAACGAAGAGATCGTTCCGATCAAAGATGAATTTTACCAAAGTTTTCCTGAAGAAGAGTAGCGTTTTGCCATTGATCAGCATAAAATGCCTATTTCATTAAACTAGAAAGAAGTGATTTTTTGAAAACAGTCCATCAACATTTTGAAACGATCGCTATCACTGCGTTTATTGCCAAACAAGAAATCATTGTCCGCTGTAAGGATAACAACTCTTATCGAGGATTTGTCCAACGACACATGACAGAAAAAGGATTTTCCTTAGATGAGCAATTGATTCATTGGGTAGACATCGTTGAAATCCAATTGACCGATCAATACTTTCACTTTTGGGAAGATATTTTACATCTAAAGGAACCGACATCCTAACAAAGCCATATAATTGGAACACCTAATCCTATTATATGGGACGCATGGACTCCCCCAAAAAAACGTACAAGTCTTCTCGTAAGCGATAAACCTTTGATTATACGGATAAACTGCTCGTCCGTTTCATACTACAGCAAAAAATCTCAAAACCGCAAAAATGGTTTTGAGATTTTTTGCTTATGTCTAGGATGAATCAGTGAATCATTACTTAACGATCCAACTGTCTTTTTTTCAGTTGACAATGTAAAGTAACTGACTGCTTTTTCAATTTAGATATTTTTCGATCAAGTACGCTGGCGTACAGCTCCACGCATGGCAATAACTACTGATGATCGGGCTGCCATAAGGAGAAAAATCTGGTTCTTCTGGTTTAAAAGCTTCCCAAAAAGTGTCTGCTCCCAGCTGAATCATTTTGCCCCAATAGTTTTTCATTAACTGGATAGCTTCTTCTTGAAGTCCAGCTACAAATAACGCTTCGACTACATGATGATACATATAAGGTGTAGCAATCCCTGTGATCGGAAAATGATGCGCAATCATCGTCTCCAAAATTTCTCGATTCATTGGTTGATCAAAGACCTCTGCTAAAACCATCCAAACTTGACTCGCCACATTGATTTCTCCGGTTGTTTCAATAATAAACTGCTTTTGTTCTTCATCAAATAATTGTTGCTTCGCAAACGCAATCAGTTTCTCTGTTGTTTCTTGGTAATGACTCAGTTGTGGATCTTTCACTTGTTCTGCCAACTGGTTGAATCGTTTCATCGCATAGATCAACACTGCTTGCCCTGCTGTACTCTTTTCAAACTCATTCGACCAGTCGATAAATACTGGCCACTCTTCTAACAAATTCAGGCGTCCCTCTTCATCGACACATGTCAGTGCTAGTTCCATCTGCTTTTTCGCTACTGGATATAAATCCTGCAAGACAACTGAATCTTTCGTCTGATGGTAAAAATCAGCTAAGATCACTGCAAAAAACAAACTATAGTCGAATAAAAACGTATCATCTGGTGTCAATTGCGGGGCTGTGAAAACATTGGCTGGAATCTTCCCTTCACTGGTCGTCATCCCACCAAATAAATAAAGACAACGTTTCGTTAAAGCTAAATCACCGAAAGTCGCATAATTCGCCAACGCTTGTAAACGTAAATCACCAATCCATAATCGGCGATCTCGTTTGGGCCCATCTTCAAAGACTTCTTGCATGCAATCAAATAATGTTTTAACAGAAACTTGGTAGATGGAAGCAAGTTCTTCATCAGCAATCACAGGCTTTGGTAATTGGTCGAGTGACACACAACTTTCTGCGATAAAAAGCGGATCAGAAAAACTAGCTTGCCACTTGGGTGAAGTATCTAACACCTTTAGCTCAATATAACGACAGCTATATCTTCTTGGTAATTCTAAACGTGCCGGCAAAACATCAAGATGAATAAATTCTTCTTGGATCCAAGACCTTGACAACCAACCATCATACGCACTAGAATCGGTCGCAAGTTCAGCGGGTACTTCCGCAAATTTCAGTTGTAAATATAAAGGGGCATCCATTGGCGAACCAACCGAGTCAATGGACAGACTAAAATGCCCAACATAATGATCCCCTAAATCTAAGATAATCGCTTCATCTCTTTTTAAGGTATAATCAGCTAGTTGTTTGATTTCTTTGTCACTGTTAATTGCTGAATACCCATTCAAACCATGTGGGTCTTCAACGACTTCAGTGATTGCTACTGGTTCGATCTTCGTTTTCAGAAGATTTGGTACATGTTGTTGTGCTTTGGTTAGCAGTGCCTCGTCTTTCTTCCAACGCACATCTTGATTGATTTGAAAAGTAAATGCCATCTTGCTTTCTCCTCTTCTTTACTTGGTGAACGATGCAGTCATTTCTCCTTCAGTCAGCTCTTTATCCACGGGATCAATCACTGGGTATTTTTTCTGTAGACGCATCATGATCACTCCAGCAATTGTCGCTACCAAAACGATTCCCGCAAAGCCAAACATAGACGTCTGGATACGATCAGGAGCAACTAAGTAAGGGGTAACAAAAGCAAATAATCCACAACACATTCTTGAAAAACCATTGATGAACCCTTGAAGTGAAGCTCGTGTTTCTGCTGGGAAAGATTCTTGTGTCCACACTTTGTAGATTGCTTCTCCGGCTAGTGGATTCCCAAAATTATAAAAAGCAATTGTGATCGCTAATGCAATAAATCCTGCACCACCACCGATCAATGCCATACCTAACATTGCGCCAAATTGAACGACTGCCCCAATAAAGAAAGCTTTGTTTCTAAATTTACCACCTGCAACAGAGGCAAATGCAATCGTTGTTGCTAAAGAAATCACATTCAACCCGATCCCTAATCCTGTAGCTTGTGCTTGACTAGCTCCGGCATTTGTCAAAGCATAGGTTTGAAATTGTCCCCAAGTATTCGCTAAGAGGTTCCAACACACATAAAAAATCAAGATAGCGGCGAAAAAGCCAAGGTATTTTTGTTTGTTTTCCCCAAATAGTACTGTCTTGAAAGAAACTTCTTTCGAGTCGCTTGTCACTTTGGTCATTGCTTGTCGAGCAGCTCCGGCTTCATGAAATTGTCTAAACTTAGGTGAAAGTGTCCGCCATAACCAAGTGATCACTGCAAACGTAAATAAGATGGCAAAAACAATTCTTGCTCCTAACACACCTTCGATTCCCGATAAAAGAAATGAACAGATGTAAGAAATGAATATCCCCACTTGCCAAAAAATCTGTGTGGAAGAAATCAAACGAGCAGAAGTATGCTCATCAGGTGCATCATGAGAAACAACGGTCAAACTTAATGGTAAGTCTGCTCCAGATGCTACGCCCATGATAATCACGCCTAATAAGAGCATTGGGAAACTTGTGGCTAGAATACAGACCGCAGCTCCGATCGCGTAAAACAAATTGATCCAGTTAAATGAACGGATCAAGCCAAATGCTTTTGATATCTGTCCAGTAAACAGCGATCCGAAAGCGATTGCAAAAGTTAGCCCGCCAGAAACGATCCCGACTTGTCCAGTTGTCAGCTCTAGTCCCTTTTGCCAAACGGGAATCGTCGCTGAGAGTCCAACAATACAGCCAGATCCAAGCATGGAGCCAATTCCAGCAGCGACAGCTAGAGGCGAATACTCTTTGACTGTGGTAGTAGTTGATGCCTGTTGTTTCTTCATAAAAAACACTCCTTAAAATAAGTTTTATAAGTTCGAACAGTTAGAATTGTAAACGTATGAATTACTCAGGACTATAGCAAAAAAAGTGTTCTTTTTATCCAAATCACATTCGTATGCTTCAACGAATCCAACAAGCGATTCTTTTTCGAACATTCAGGAAACGAAAAGAAGGTTCACACTTATCCAATACATTTGGAATACGCTTTCGTTAATCTTCGCTTTTCATTGCCAGTTCATGATTGGTCAAATCTTTTTTACAGATCACCTGAGAAAAAGGTCTCGTTGTATCACAACTGCCTATTCTATTTTTTTAACAGACTATCTTTGAGTTCTTTAGGTGTCAGTTCTGTGTATTTTCCGACTAATTTATACAAAGAAGCAAGAGTTTCAAAACCAAGTTCATACGAAATTTCTTCAAAAGTTTTATTCGTTTCTCTCATCAACTCGATCATCGTTTTATACCGCAAAGAATTAATCAATTCTTGGAAAGAACTCCCTGTTTCTTTTTTCAATTTATTACTTAAATAATTTGCATTATAACCAAAATGTTTCGCTAGATTTTTCAGTGTCAGTTTTCGAAAATGAAGATCGATATATCGTAAGATCTCTAATAATTCCTGATTCTCACGTTGCGTAACATATTCTTCTAAATCACGGGTAAGTTCGATCAATAGTAAAGACAATCTCAGATTCAGCGCCCGCATATAATAGTCTTGTTTGTTGTAATATTCCAAAATCATTTTGTGCAATAACCCTTGCACTTCTAAGTTATCACCACAATGAAAATGGATAAATTCATCATGTTTTCCTTTTTCCTGCGAAGCATTTAATAGAAATTCATTGACCAATCCACGTGACTTCACCATATTGATCACGATGTCAGTCGTAATCGATTCCCCTTTCAATAAAATATTGATCAAAAGGTCTTCCTCTTCTAAAGGATCGATACGCTGAACGATTTCTTTGTCTAATAATAGCAATTCACCTTCTTTCAAGTGAATTTTCTTATCGTTGACATATTGGACACATGAACCAGACAACATATAGTTAAATTCAACAAATTCATGCGTATGTGCAGGCATTTCAGCGTAACGATGATGTTTATTGATAAAGATATTACCCTCTTTGAAAAATTGGTTTTTGGGCATTTTAGGTACTGCGACTGTCTCATAGGGCAACTGTTGGTCATTGATATTTTGACCATCAATTTGTTGTCGACATTCAATTTCGTTATTTTCCATCAAAAATGTTTTTAGTTGCTCAAAGGTAAACACTGGCATCCTCCCCTTTTTCTTCATTTTCAGTTAGCTTTTCGTCAATAGCAACCGGATCTTTTAGGTAATTAGGTAACTATCTTTCAGTCTAACGAACGAAAAAGCAGCAAATCAACCAATGGAAGGTTTTTCCTTAGTCGTAACAAATAAATAATTCGCTGGATAACCGATTTGGAAAACACCGAGCGTGATTAGGTAAAAAACAAGTGGTACTACAAAAGTAGAGAAAATAATGCCAAATGATGCGCTAGATAATTGCGCCTGATTCGCTACATAGCCTGTATAGCTCAAAACAAATCCTGGGATCGCTCCACCAATCGCCATCGCAAATTTCATGATAAAAGAATTCAATGAAGCGATCAGCGCTGCTGTTTCAATTCCCAACTCGTGTTTTATTTGATCCACATTATCAGCAGATAAACTATACTGCAAAGTATTGGTCAGCCCTAAGCCAACTTGGACAGCAAGATAAGCCCCTAAGAAAATCATTTTCGATTGATGCACGCCGATCATCACGATCATCGCTAAACAGAGTAAAGATAATGCGCCAACATATACTTTTTTCTTCCCCCATCGCTTAGATAAACTAGGGACCAACACACCTGCTCCTAAAGCACCAAACAGTCCTAAAAAACTAGCGAAACTTAGCAATTTTGTGTCATTCAAAATATAGTTCAAATAATACAAAAGCGATCCACTAAAGATATTGCTTGCGGCGGTAATAAAAAGCATACTGATAAATAGGGTCATCACTGGACGAATTTTTAAGATAGCAAGCGCTTCTTTATAAGAATAGCCGCGCTCTTGCGATAATTCAGCGGGCTCTTCATTCCCTCTTTCTTTCAGTGCTAATGTACCAAAAATCGTGAAGAACAAGACGACTAGTACCGTTCCGACAATCAACAAGGTATACCCAGAAAGCCCATTATTGTAAGCGGAAAGGATCAACGGTGCCAAAATATTCAAACAAGTAGGTCCTACTGTATACGACACACCTTTTATGGACGACAAGATGTTTCGATCGGCTTCTTGATCGGTTAATACGGGGATCAAACTATTTAATGGGATATCCATTAAATCAAAAGTGATACCTAACAAAATATAAGAAATATAGATAACGACGATTTTTTGACTAGTAAAAAGTAACGGCGCAAACCAAACAAGTAAATAGTTGATACAACAAATCACTGTTCCTAGCACCAAAATCGGGCGATATTTGCCAAAGCGCGTCACTGGGAAACGATCGATCAAAAAACCTAATAAAGGATCACTGAAACCATCAAGTAGTCTGGAGACCAGAAAAAGCGTACTAACTACAGCAGGATTAATGCCAATTACGTCGGTATAAAAAATCAAAAGGTACGTATTCAACAACGTCATCACTGGAATATTTCCGAGATTTGTTAAAGCAAAACCAATTTTTTCCTTTACACTGATTCGTGTTTGTTGCATTCCAATCCTCTCCTTTTTCAAATCAGTTGTTTGCTCTTAGTTGTTTCAAGGGAGATATCATAATTTTTTCCTGGCTCTAAATGAACCTCTTGTTGGTTGATACGGAGAATCCCTCCTTCTCGTGTCGTTGAAATGTGTAGCTGTTCTTGTTCTTTATTGATTGTGACAAGTCCATTTTTGATTGGTATTTGCATGTTTAGACTTTCAAAGGCAGCTAGATTAGGTTCAACGACGAAAGTTTGATATCCTGGTGAAAGTGGTCGGACACCTGCGAAATATCTGCCTAATAGATAGATTGGGCTTGCTCCCCAAGCATGGCATAAGCTTTTGCCAAAAGGATCCCCATACATTTCATACACTTGTTCGCCCGTTTCCTCAGGGATATATTCTTCCCAGAATGTCACTGCCCCTCTTTCAACCATTCCGCCCCAGTAATCACAGATGATTTGATACACTTGGTCTGTTTGACCCATTTTACATAGAGCATCTTGCTCGAAAAATTTGAAATAAGGTGTCGTGATCTGGGTAATTTCAGGGTTTAACAATACATGGGTTAAAATCTGTTCTTTCTTTTCTTGTTCCACTAAATCGAATAAAATGGCAAAAATATTGGCATGACGAGTTACGTGGCGCTTTTTCGATTCATAGGAATCAATAAATGCCTGCTTTTCTTCGTCCCAGAAATAGCTCATGACGTTTTCTTTTAGTTGTTGATACTTCTGTTCATAGTCATCTACTTCACCCAAAACAGCTCCACAAGTCATCATCGTTTGGTAAGCTTTAAGCAATAGAATTTGTTCTGCTGCCAAGGTTCCTTCTCGATCCATCTCCGTCCAATCAATAAACAACCAATCTTTTTCTCGCCCATAAATAAAGCCAAGTTCATTCGTTTGTGCTTGGAGATAGTCCATCATCGTCTTCATCTTAGGATAGATTTGTTTCAAGAAAACCGTGTCGCCCGTCATTAAATAGTGATTCTCAACAGCGATGATCCATAAAATCGAGTAGTCAACGATCGTATTCATATGTTGCTTGATCTCATTTTGCCCACGAAGCGCTAACATCGTTCGAGTATTGATTTCTTCATCGAAAAAGAGGTATTGATTGATAAAATAGCTTTGGTAAGCATCGCCTGACCAGATCCACCGATCTCGCTTGATCCCATCGATAAAGAACAATCCGCTACATAGGGTAAATGTTTCCACAGAAACTTCCCAAATCTTGTTTAAAAGGACATTGTCTGAAGAAAAAGCAGCATGATTGGTTAAAGGAAGGGATTCATGGATCGCCTCGATCTCAATTTCTTCCTTCGCAACATCTGGAACAAACAAATACCGAAAAGCACGCTTTCTTGGGATTGTTTCAACAGTAGCTGCTTTTTCCTTGTAATAGCACATCTCCACATCCAATGCTTCTGATGCAGATTCACCATAGCAAATCATGATCGGTTGTCCATGTGTCATTTTTTTGATTGCCAGTGTTCCGTAAACCGCACGACCATAATCGATCAATACCCCATCATTCTGTTCGTTGATTGAAACAGGTGTAACCACTTTTTTTTCAAAATAGACATGATTTGGATCGTTTTCTTTATCTAAATAAAGGGAGCTCCAACCAGCTGGTAGTTCTTCAATAAAGTTACTTGCTCGCCAACCTAAATCACTCTTGATAACCTCTCCTTCGACAAAGACAGCGGGTAATCCAGTTGCGTTGCCTACAAAAATCCTGATTTTATTCTTTCCAGGCTGACAATTGATTGTTTCTTTAAGTGGATACTTTTTCCCATTCACTTCCACATAGCCAATCCCTGTTGCATAAACAATAAAAGAAGTTGGTTCTGTCAGTTCGTAGTAACGTTTGAATTTCACATTTTTATGACAATCATCAACGTTCCAATAAGCAGGCCAGTCATAACCTCTTTCTTCTCTTGAAAAATTTTGTAATAATCCTTGTCTGATTTCAAAATCTCCTGGGTACCATAACCATCTTGTTTGTTTTTCACTATTCATCTTCCACACTCCTTGGTTTTGGATCGTAGCAATGGTAATCATGCACGATTCTTTTTTCTCATTATCAATAACTGATAGTCTAAGCCTTTTAAACATATTGATTAATAACAAATGAAACAGCCCCGTACGTCTCACCCAAACTAGCGAAAGTTAAGCCAAATGAACACATTTGTTTAGTCATTTTGATAGCTCACTCTTCCTCAAAAATAGGTTAAAATTTTCCATTTTGCGCTTTGTATCACTTAAAAAAAACAGGAACAGTCGTTATCAATCAACAGCTAAAAGATTTAAGTTCTCCTTCCTAAACACTTATGCTTTTTCTCCCTCTACATATTAACCGCTTTCATATTCAAGGAACAATTTCCAAAATCCAGAATGTTTATATCAAATCTACAGGTTTTTTGGTTAAGAAGTTGTGTTACATTAATAGCAAGGTAAGATGATCATTAAGAGGTGAAGTTCATGGAGAAATGGATCGCAGAGTTATTCAAAGAAACGGAAATCGAAAAATTGCAAAAAAAATCAGGTAAAAATATTAATACAATGAACCTCAACTATCATCGTTCGATCGTTCCAGAAATTCCTAAAAGTAAGTTCTTTGAGTTTGGATCAATCGCAATTAACAAACATCCAAGATTTTCTTACACACCCGCGCATACCCATCATTTTATTGAGTTGAATTTTTTATTCAATGGGCAGTGCACCCAGCGTTTGAACGGTGACGTTTTTCATTTAGAAAAAGGACAGTTACTTCTGTTAGATAGTAAGGTTATCCAACAAATCGATTATGTAGGAGCAGAGGATATCTTGATCAATTTCCTCCTTGATATTCCAGCTATTCAAAATATTCTATTGCCTAATCTACCAAAATCCAATAATCTAATCACAGATTTTTTCTTTCAAGCAACCCGTTCGCCTACTGAACATACTAGTTATATCCTACTAGACTTATCAATGAGTCCCTTAGCGTATCAGCTAATTAAAAGTCTGATGATGACCACTTATCAAAAAGAGTCTGTGCATAAGCAACTTTTGCTGAATTTATTATTTTCTTCACTGATGGTAGAAAGCGCCCAAGCACCAGTGATTATCACGAATAAAAAAACGATTCGTAATGAGCCGCTGATTCAAATCTTAGATTATATCAATGATCACTATGCAGAAATCACCTTACAGCAATTAGGAGAAACTTTTGGCTATAACAAAAACTATTTAAGCAACTTGTTAAAAAATAAAACCGGTAGTAGTTTCCAAGAGTTGATCGATCAAAAACGCTTATCTGAAGCAAAGCGACTCATGCTAGAAACAAACGATAGTTTAAGTACGATTGCCTTAAAAATCGGCTATAAAAGTGTCCCTTCGATTTTCAAACTTTTCCAAAAAGAAACCGGAAAAACACCTGATTATTTCCGAAAAAAACGGATGTAAAAAGAGTAGTTTAAACATGAATGGTGCATCTTACTAATTCCAGCTGTAAAATAGTAACTAAAAGTTATTAACAAAAAAAAATAACAAAAACCGCCTGAAACAATTGATATGTTTCAGGCGGTCCATTTATATTTTACGTAAAATACCACGTTTCTAACGAATATCTCTAATTGTTTGATTTTATTCTACAAATGGTTCTTCTCCCAATGCTTGTTGTGCGGCTAGATTGATCATATTCCATTGGCGATCAAAACCTGGTTGGAAGAAAAAGTCAGCTTCTGCTAAATCTTCGATCGTCAGTTTTTGTTGGATCGCTAGCGCTAGTACGTTGCCTTGAGCAGTCACATCATAAGTAGATAAAACAGCTCCGCCAAGGACTTGATGTGTCATTGGGTCAAAGAATAATTGGATTGAAACTTTCGTGTTCCCATATTCCTCAGGTACATATTTAGGACGAATAGTATCTTCATAATAAGCTGTGCGAATGGCTACGCCTGCTTTTCCTGCTGTAAAGCTATTCAAACCACTAGCTGCAAAGTGATAATCAAAAACACTTAATGCCGAAGAACCTACAACGCCTCCAAATGGTTGGCTTGGTGTATCCTCAAATAGATGTTTGACTACATATCGTGCTTCTCTTCTTGCCACTGTTGCTAGTGCAATCGGCATTTTTGAGCGGGCAGGTATCGAATAAGCAAGGGTTGCATCCCCTACTGCATACACATCAGGTAAATTGGTTTGCAAATATTCATCGGTAACGATCCAACCACGATCATCTAAATCTACGACTCCTTTTAGCCATTCCGTATTCGCTTTGACTCCAGCTGCTTGAATCACAAGATCTGTCGCGATTTCTTCATCTGCTGTTTGAATCGCAGCGACTTGTTGTTCACCAGTGAAAGCAGTGATTTTCGCACCCGTCACGACTTTGATACCCTTTTCTTTTAAATGTTCGGTTAAAATATCCGTCATTTCCGGATCTAAATAAGTGCCTAATGGTCGATCAATCACGTCTAATAACGTCACTTCTTTCCCTGCTTTTTGAAAAGCTTCAGCGGCTTCGATCCCGATATAGCCTGCACCGATAACAGCTACATTTTTGATTGCTGGATCAGTTAATTTATCTTTGATTCTAGTAGCCCAATCGTACCCACGCATCAAATAAACGTTCTCTAAATCTGTTCCTGGTACTGGCAATGAATTTGGTTTTACTCCTGAGCTTAAGATCAATTTATCATATTCATACTCTTTGGTACTCTTATCTAAGATACTAGTCACCGTTACTGTCTTTTGGTCTGCATGAATCGCTTTTACTTCATGATTGTTTAAAATGTGAACATTGGGTTGTGGAAAGTTTTCTGGTCTGAAATTTCGTACATCATTAACATCTGTCACTTGGTCCTCTAAATATAATTCCATGCCACATGACATGAACGAAACATAATCCCCTGCTTCAAATAAGGTGATATCGACATTTTCACCATATCTAGATAGCAATTCTAAAATCGATTGATGTCCGCCATGAGATGCGCCGACAATAATAACCTTTGTTTTCTCCATTGATGAAACCTCCTTGTTCAATTATTTAGAATAACTCTAAACAATTCAAACATAACACTCGATTTTTTATAAATCAAAAGAAATGCCCAAATATTGGACAGAAAAAATAAGACTTTCTCTATTAAGTTTTTGACTTAACTGATCCTCCTTCAATCAACAAAGCAAACAAAAAATGAAAAACTTCGTTCAATAAAATGAACGTAGCTTTTCATTTTTTTTGATTACATATCAGCTAAAAAAAGGCGAATCCGTTGGCAAGCTTCCGTAAGTTCTGCCAAACTACTTGCATAAGAAATCCGAATATAGCCTTCACCCTCTGGTCCAAAAGCTGAACCAGGGATACAGGCGACTCTGCCTTGTTCTGCTAACTGTAAGCAAAACTCCCAAGAATTCAAGGTAACTTCTTTTGGCAGTTTACAAAACAGGTAAAAGGCGCCATCAGGTGGTATGACTTCAAACCCTGACTCACTTAATTGACCTAAAAGATAATCTCTTCTCTTCGCATACTGTTCTTTCATTTTTTCCCCATCATACATTCCGGTAGTAAGTGCCTCAACCGCAGCTTTTTGAGCCATTGTGGTGGCTGAAGTGACTAAATATTGATGGACTTTGATGATTTCATCAATCACATATTTTTGAGCAAAAATAAAGCCGATCCGCCAGCCGGTCATCGCATGAGATTTGGATAAACCGCTAATCACAATTGTTTGCTCCGGAAGATAAGACGCTGGCGAGACATGGTCTCCGACATAATTCAACTCTGCATAGACTTCATCACTGATCACGAAGACCGATCGTTGTTTGATGACTTCAGCTAATTTTGCCATTTGTTCTGAAGTTAACAGTGTTCCTGTTGGATTGCTTGGATAGTTCAAGATAATTGCTTTGATCGAGTCGCCATAAGTAGCAAAGGCTGCTTCTAACTGTTCTGGTTGGCAAATAAAGCCTGTTTCTGACGTATCGATCGTGATCAATTCCGCTCCAGCAAGATCCACTATCGGCTGATAGCCAGGATAAGCAGGCGCAGGAATCAATACTTTGTCGCCTTCTTCTAAAATCGCTAGTAAAGAAGCAGCGATTGCTTCTGTGGCACCAACTGTCGTTAGTACTTCAGTTTGAGGATCGTATACCAACCCATAACGTTCTTTTTGAAATAAACAAGCAGCTTCACAAAGTTCGGGTAGTCCCCTCATCCCCGTATAATGGGAATAATTTTCTTCAATAGCAGTGATCCCCGCCTGTTTGACATGTTCGGGTGTTGGAAAATCAGGCTCTCCTAAGGTTAACTTGATGACATCGGGGATAGCAGAAATTTGTTGGTCAAAACTTCTGATTTGTGACACTGCTATTTTTGCAAGCCTGTGATTAAAACGATTGGTTAAATTCATGTGGTTTTCTCCTTTTTATCACTTCTTTGTCACTGATCCTTTTTTAGCAAAAGTCCTTTTGTATGAAGGATCGTTTGATACCAAGCGACACCCTTTTCTAACACAGCCATATCAAAATCAAATCGTGCATCATGAAGTGCTGGTGTATCACCGACACCGAGAAAGAAAAAAACACATGGATACTTCTGGGTATAAACACCGAAATCCTCTGCTTGCAAGACCGGTTGTTCAAGCTCATGTAATTTTTCTGATTGCTTCAAGGCTGTATATAAGTGAGGATCATTGATGACCGCTGGATATCCATCATTATAACGGAATTGGATCGATACCTGCGAATTTTTTTGAAATTTCTCTGCTAAATCAGCCAGTTGTACTTTGATCGAATCTTGGATTTGCTGATCATAAGAACGGATGCTGCCTGAAATAGTTACTTCATTTGCTAAAACATTTCGAATCGTACCACCAGTGATCTGTCCAAACTTTATTAAACGTCGCCATTCTTTAGGTAAAGATTGTTCCAACTCGTATACTTCATCCATAAAACCAATGGCTCCTCGGATACTGTCGATCCCTTGTTCACTAGAGGCAATATGGGCAGATCTCCCTTTGACAATGATATCTGTCTCACTACTTTGTGCCATAAAGGCGCCCGATCGTGAATAGATCTCGCCTTTGGGAAGACCTGGCCATAAATGAAACCCGAAAATCGCTTGGACTTGATAGTCCTCTAACAAACCTGTTTGAATAACACTTTCCGCTCCGCCAGATATTTCTTCCGAAGGTTGAAAAATCAGAACAACGTTGTACATTAACTGTTCTTTATGATCTGCGATATATTCCGTTAACCCTAATAACATTGCCATATGTCCATCGTGACCACACGCATGCATCATCCCTTCATGAGTAGAAGCAAAGGGAAGATTTGTTTCTTCTTGGATCGGTAAGGCGTCAATATCTGTCCGAAAAGCAATCGTTTCGTTTTGTTGATGATCAAAATAAAGCAATAAACCAGTCTCGCCGATTTCATGCAGGACTCCCCCAAGATCCTTGATTTGTTCATGCAAATACGCTTTGGTTTTAAATTCATGAAAGCCGATTTCAGGAATTTGATGTAACGCCATGCGATGTTTTGCTAACATCGACATTCACCATCCCTTCATAGAGCCCTTTAACGACTATTTCATATTCTTCATTTTTTACCCCAATGATCAAGTTTAATTCTTGTGCCCCTTGGGATAAGATCGATGTCCGAATCTCTAGTTGATTTAAAATGGATAAGACTTTGCCAGAAAGTCCAATCAGTTCTTTATGTGGTCCGCCAACAACTGAGATCAATGCCAGATTCTCGATAATTTCGACTTCTTCGACACCCAAATTTTCTTTTAACTCTTTGGTAATCAAAAATAATTGATCTGCAATGGCTTCTGCTGAAACGACTACTCCAATATTGTCGATCCCCGAAGGAATGTGTTCGATCGAGATACCATGATTCGCAAAGACACTCATTGCTTTCCAAATAAACCCGATTTCATCAGACATATGTCGTTTAAATAGTGTTAGCGAAAGAAAATCTTTTTTTCCAGCAATCCCTGTTAAGCCATTTTCTTTTTCGACTTCTTTGCTGGAAATTCTAGTGCCTTGCGCCTCTGGATCGTTCGTATTTTTTATTTGAATCGGGATACCTGCTTCTTGTACTGGGAAAATAGCTGATTCATGGAGAACATTTGCCCCCATATACGCCATCTCTCGTAATTCTCTAAATGAAATTTCTTTGATGATTTTTGGCGTGTCAATGATTCGTGGATCAGCCATCATAATCCCGGAAACATCCGTCCAATTCTCATAACAGTCGGCATTCAATAGTTTGGCTAAGATTGCGCCAGTGATGTCGCTCCCACCTCGCCCCATCAATTTTTCTTTTCCAACTGGATTAGCACCATAGAATCCTGGGACTACTAGTGGGCCTTTTTCTTGATAAATAGTTATTATTGCTTGTTTCGTCCGTTCTTCATCGATCTCACCCGTATAATCAAAGAAAATCAGTTCTTTCGCATCTATAAACGTATAACCAACATATTCAGCTAATAACTTCGCAGTGAGATATTCTCCCCGACTGACCAAAAAATCTTGTGAGACTTTTTCTCGCTGTAATTTTTTTTGGATCTCTAACAATTCATCTTCAATCGGAAAAGTCAACGACAAGACATCTCTCACTTGAATGAATCGTTCACAGATCCTTTCCCACAAAGGTGTCCAGTCGACTCCATGATGAAGATAGGCATGGATCAAATACAAGAGATCCGTGACTTTGTCATCTTCTTTTGTTCGTTTTCCTAAAGCGGAAACAACGATCACACTTCGTTCAGGAGCAGCTAAAATAATAGATTTTACCTTTTTGAATTGTTCTTCATGAGCCATCGATGAGCCACCAAATTTTGCGACTTTCATTGGATCCCCTCCCTGATTGTTGATAACAAGGCAGAGGCGATTTGTACAGCATTCGCAGCTGCGCCTTTACGGATATTATCCGCTACGGTATACAGTAACAGCCCATTTTCCAATGTAGGATCATGCCGGAGTCTGCCGACGTATACCTCATCTGTTCCTTTAGCAAGGATACTGGTCGGGTAACTATGGTTGGGCAAATCATCCACGACTGTTATTCCCGGAAAATGTTGCAAACATTGACGGACTGCTGCAAGTGAAAATGGCTGCGCCAACTGGACTGCGATTAAAACACCATGACCAACTTCGATGGGGACACGTATACAAGTAGCCGAGACAGGTAAGTTAGGCAAATGTAGGATCTTCCTTGTTTCAGCCATCATTTTGTGTTCTTCTTTCGTATACCCATCGACCAACGGTGCATCAATTTCGGGGATGACTGTTTGACTGATATCATGCGGATAAAGCGAAGGTTCCTGCCCTTTTTGAGTGGCGTGAAGATCAGTTAGCCCTTGTTGTCCCGAACCAGAGACCGCTTGATAGGTGGAATAGTTCACGCGGTTGACACCAAATGTCTGTTGCAATGCCTTTAACGGTAAAACGGCTTGGATCGTGGAACAGTTTGGATTGGCAATCAATCGGTTCATTTCATGATCTGCTAGATTGACTTCTGGAACGATCAATGGAATCGTCGGATCTTCTCGCCAAGCAGAAGAATTATCAATGACGACCAACCCATGTTCTCTAGCAAGTGGCGCAAATTCAAGTGAAATTTCTGCTCCGGCTGAAAAAAGCGCTAAATCATACCCGTCAAATGATGTCTTTGTTAATTCTTCTACTGTGTATTCTTTTCCCTTAAACACACAGACTTTTCCAGCTGAACGCTTGGATGCTAATAATTTCAAACGACCTACTGGAAAATCATATTCTGCTAACACGTTCAACATCGTTTGACCAACTAAACCAGTTGCTCCAACGATACAGGTATCTATTTTGCGCATCTTTTTCATCCTCTCTATAATTCCCGTAATGCAGCGATCAATGCGGTGTTTTCCCTCGTTTGTTCGTCTTTGATCTTTAATACTCGGGCAGGCGTTCCACCTACTACGGTATCAGCGGCTACATCTTCTAAAACAACTGCTCCAGCCGCCACGACTGCATTTTTGCCAATACGGACACCTTCAACAATGACAGCATTCGCACCAACCAAGACACCGTCTTCAACCACCACTGGTTGAGCGGAAGCCGGTTCGATCACACCCGCCAACACTGCACCCGCACCAATGTGACAATTTTTGCCGACAATCGCTCTTCCGCCTAAGATTGCCCCCATGTCGATCATCGAGTTTTCCCCAATCTCCGCACCAATATTGATGATCGCTCCCATCATGATGACCGCATGATCACCGATCGTTACTTGATCCCGAATAATTGCTCCTGGCTCGATCCGAGCATTGATTTCTTTTAAATCAAGCAGAGGTATGGCACTATTTCTAGCTGTTTCTTCTATTTCGATCTCAATGATTTTAGCGGATTCTTTTGCGAGGATTGGTGCGATTTCTTGGTAATCACCGAAAATAATTTGACTATTACCCTGACCAAATACTTTACACTTTTCAAATTTAATTGGTTCAGTGACATTTAAATACACTTTAACCGGTGTTTTTTTATCAGCTGTTTGAATCAAACGTATAATTGCTTGTGCGTCCATTTGCTTTCTCTCCTTTATCCATCTAAAGTATCTGCTAATTGATAGTATCCAGCTGGTTGATTGCTTAACCAAAAAGCTGCACTTACTGCTCCTTCTGCAAAAATCTGATTGGAAAACGACTCATGTTTGATTGATAATACTTCATCCGTAGATGCAAATAAAACTTCGTGCTCTCCAGGTACAGAACCAATACGTAAACTGTGTACTCCGATTTCATCGGTTTTTCTAGGTTGATCTTTCCATTGGAAAACAGGAGATAGTTTGCGGACTTCTTGCATACTAGCGAGTAGTGATTGAGCCGTTCCAGAAGGCGCATCTTTTTTTTGGTCATGATGTTTTTCAATCAATTCGATTTGCCATGTTTTCAATAATTCAGCAGCCTGCTTCACTAATTGATTCATGACAAAAATCCCTAAAGAAAAGTTCGCACTGTATAAAATGGGTAAACGTTGCCCAAACGCTTCGATTGCCTGGAATTGTTCCTCACTATAGCCAGTCGTTCCGATCACGACTGGAAGTTGGTGTGCTGCTCCATAATCTAGCACTTTTTCCAAATTATCTGCGTGAGAAAAATCAATAAGGAGTGAGATATTACTCGGAAAAGATAAAGTAGTCGCTTCTTTAAGGGAGACCTTTGGAAAAACGACCTCATGTTCATAAGATTCAATGACTTCTTGGATTTTTTTGCCCATTCGTCCATGTCCGACTACACCAATTTTCATACCTGTTCTCGTCCTTTCATAGGTAATAATTCCTGTAATACTCCTCGCTTGTCCTCAGACAGAGGAACAAGTGGTAGCCGTAACACACCTGAAGGAAGAGCCATCATCTCCATTGCGGCTTTTATTGGGATCGGATTTGTTTCACTAAACAAGGCATGGATCAATGGTAAGGCAGTTAATTGGATTTGTTGCGCTCGTCGAAGATTCCCTTGCTCAAACGTTGCGACTAATTCATGGACTAATCTAGGCTGGATATTGGCCCACACACTGATAACCCCACTTCCACCCACACTTAATATCGGCAAAATAGCATCATCGTTGCCACTATAAAGGACAAACGAGTCTGTCAAAAGACGACCAACTGCCATCACATAAGCAAGATCACCTGATGCTTCTTTGATCCCGCTGATTTGTGGATGTGTCGCTAATTTTTCCAGGACTGGGATTGGGATCGTCATTCCAGTTCTAGATGGTACATTGTATAAAATGATCGGTCGTGGTGATTGGTCAGCAATTGCAGTAAAATGCGCCAACAAACCTGCATCACTTGTCTTATTATAATAAGGCGTGATCACTAACAATTGATCTGCCCCAATCGCTGCCAAACGTTGGACTCTTTCAATTGTTTTTTTCGTATCGTTTGTTCCTGCGCCTGCGATGACTGGGATTCTTTTATTTACTTTTGCTACTGTAAAACGTAGAATCTCCTCTTCTTCTTCTGGCGTTAACGTCGAAGATTCCCCAGTTGTTCCTAACACTAACAGGCCATCTGTACCTTCTGAAAGATGAAACTCAATTAGTTTCTCTAATCCTTGATAGTCAATTTCGCCAAGCGCATCCATCGGTGTAATCAATGCAACGATCGAACCTTTAATCATACGACATCTCCTTTTGTGACCATTCATGAACAGCTGGTCCCGTCATTTGTATTTGTGTCTCTCCAGTAATCATTAACTCTCCTTGCTCTAAGTGAATCATGGCCTTAGCACTTGCTAAGTATCCATGATCTCTAGCTACGACATAAGCCGCACAACAGCCAGTACCACAAGCCAATGTCCAACCAACGCCACGTTCATACGTGCGTACGATCAGTTCCTGTTCATTGACTCGTTGGACAAAATTGACATTGGTTTTTTCTGAGAATAATGGATGGTGACAAATCTGTTCCCCTAACGCTTTCATTTGTTGCGCTTTTGCATCCTCTACAAAAACAACGGTATGGATCGTGCCCATAAACAAACTAGTTAGCTGGACATCCACTTGTCCAATACGTACTATTTGATCCACGATGGGTTCTGTTTGATTGACCGCTAACTTTTCTGTCGAATAATCGGGTTGTCCCATCTGAGCGGTACAATAAAAAGGTTCTTCTGTCAAAATTTCAATGGAAATCACGCCCGCTAATGTGTGTACGTCGAAAGGTGAAGTTTCTACCATAGCTTTATCCCATACATGCCGAGCAAAACAACGAATCCCATTCCCACACATCGGCGCCTGACTGCCATCTTTATTGAAATAAAGCATCGTTAAAGGTTGCTCTCGAACGACAATCAACCCATCTGTATCAAATCGATCCTGTCCACACCACTTGCTGGCTAATTGGTGATAATCGATTCCTTCTTCATAGTCCATTAAGATAAAATCATTGCCGCAACCATTATATTTATGCAGGATCATTGTACTTCACCTCGCAATAAATCCTCATATTCTTGCCTACGTACCACTAATCGAGCAGTTTCACCGTTGACGAATACCACAGCAGGCGTCAAGGCTCGGTTATAGTTGCTACTCATTGAATAACCATAAGCGCCTGTGGCATATACCGCTAAAATATCTCCGGGTTCAGCGATAGGCAAAAGAGCTTCTTGAATAACCACATCACCTGACTCACACATTTTCCCAGCGATCGTGACTTTTTCGGTTTTCTTTTCCCTTAATTTGGTTGCCAGATCACATTGATAGCTCGCTTGATAGAGTGCTGGACGGATATTATCGGTCATTCCCCCATCGACAAAATAATATTTTTTATTTGGCGTTTGCTTAATAAATCCTACCGTATAAAGCGTCGTTCCTGCTTCCCCAACGATACTTCTTCCGGGTTCGATCAACAATTCATTGATTACTAATCCTTGTTTTTTTAAAGCTTCCTCCGTAAAACGTACTAATTCTCGAACAGATTCTTCAATGGGCAATGGCTGATCACTTTCGGTATAACGAATACCGAATCCTCCCCCAAGATTTAGCGAAAGTACTTCATCAAAATCTTTAAGATAACCAATCAGTTTATGGATCTCTGCTATCCAGGCCGATAATTCAAAAATCTGCGAACCAATATGGGCATGAAAGCCTTCTAATTGTAAAAATTCACTATCCTGAATAAATTGGATCGCTTTTTGACACTCTTCGCTTTCATAGAGTAGACCAAATTTTGAATCAATATGAGCAGTAACGATATATTCATGCGTATGTGCTTCGATCCCTACATTCAACCGGATCATCACCTGAAGTTCTTTTTGATATTCTTGGCTAAGTGCGACTAACAATTCAACTTCCATGAGATTATCCGCTACAAAATGAACAAGTCCATTTTCGATAGCATAACGGATTTCCGCAGGTGTTTTATTGTTTCCATGAAAATAGACCTCTTCCATTGGAAAGTCAGCACACACAGCTGTATAAATCTCGCCGCCACTAACTACATCTAAACCTAATCCTTGTGATTGAATCAGTTTTAACATGGCAACGGCCTGAAATGCTTTTGATGCATATAAAATCTTTGTCTTAAAATGATCTGATTGAAATCCTTGTTTAAATGCCTTGATGTTCTCCACCATTTGCTTCTCATCGTAAACATAAAGGGGTGTTTGATATTGTTTTACTAATTGACTAACAGGAATTTCACCGATCATTAATTCTGACATTCGAGACTACCTCTTTTCCGCAATGTTTTTTAAAATTTCTCTCATTAAGATTTGAATTTTATTTGAATAATATTAAACAAATTCTCAGTGATTGTCTACTATATTCATAAATTTAATAAAAAAAAGTGCATTCATACATTTTTTTGTATAAATACAAAACTAGCGAATAAAAGATTAAAAAACAATGGATATGCTCATAAATCTCACTATTTCAATCATACAATCTAGTGAAAGCAACTGCTCCATCAAATAAAAATACGTTTGGTTGCGATCATTCCATCGAAACCAAACGTATTTTTTAATTTAATCCTTCGTTGTAAAAAGGAGAGCTATTCCTTTGTTCATCAGAAAATTCATGCTTAAATTGATTTTATTTAAACCACATACCCAAAGTAAACGGCTAAAAACATCAATGATGCACCTAACATCACAAATAAGTGCCAAATAACATGTGTGAATCTCTTACTTTTCATGCTATAAAAAATTGAGCCGATCGAGTAAGCTAACCCACCAGCGACCAATAAAAGTAAACCGGTCAAATTGATGTTTTGATAAAGTTTTGGTAAAACAATCACGATTCCCCAGCCCATCACATTATAAATAATCGTTGATACTTTAGAAACCTGACTGGCTTTCGCTAAAGTCAAACACTTGTAAATGATCCCGATAACTGCTGTTGCCCAGATTACACTAAGTAATAGTACACCAGAAAGTCCCTGAACGATTAACAGGCAAAAAGGCGTATAGGTCCCGGCAATCAGTAAATAGATCGAACAATGATCGAATATTTGAAACACTTTTTTTGCTTTTGTAAAAATCAAGCTATGGAACAACGTAGAACTGAAAAAAAGCAAAAACAGCGAACTGCCATAAATGATAAACGCAACATAATCGAGGGTTGAATGAGCTTGTTCCATCAGCAAGTCAAAACAAATGAGACTTAAAAACGCTGCAATCCCATGGGTGACGGCATTCAACACTTCATTCACTATTTGATACTTCCGACTAAATTCTACTTCCATTTTTGTATTTCCTCCAATCATTGATGCCTTCTTCTTATAAACCTATTATATACTGTTTGTAAGACTTTTACATCTAGTTTTCAAAACTATATTAAAACTTAATGTTTAAAATAGCAAATGAAACACACTATCCCGACCACTAGCAATCCAATCAATACGAATCCAAGAATCAAAAGAGATCGTTTTTTTTGGCTATCGATTTTCTTGACTTCTTTTTCAATGTCTTGATCTTCATAGGGAATACGGTGTCCTCGTACCAGCAACCGGTGACTATTGACCATATAAGGGGTACACGTTAATAATGTAACTAAATCCTGCCCTTTTTCAATCATCAGATCATCAAGATCTGTAGGCTCAATAATTTTGATTTGATCCACTTGATACGCTAATTTACCATTCTGACTTTCGATAAAAAACAAATCGTTTTTCTCTAGTTGATCTAAATCCGTAAATAGTTTGCCTTTGGGTAATCCACGATGACTAGAAAGAACGGCATGAGTACTTTCACCCCCAACTGGATAAGAGGTTCCTGCCAATAAAGAGGCACCTTTTTCCAGAAAAAAAGAAGTCGTTTGGTCAAAAATCGGTAGTCGCACATTGATTTTCGGGATTGATAACACACCAATGGTATGTTTTTGGAACGTTGATTGTGTTACCTTCTCCGGTTCTTCTTCGGCGAATGGGTCAGAGCCTGGGGAAGAATTACTTTTTGCAAGTTCTCGATTTTTTTCTAGATATTCTTGTTGGATTTTCTCTAACTCTTCTGTCTTTTGTTGTTGTGCTTGTTGTTGGTATTTTCTAATGATTTGCTGATCCAGGTAATCATTGATACGATCACTAACAAAAGGATACATAAAAATTACGATTCCTGTGATGAATAACAAGGTCATGAAACTATCCAAATATCGCCGCTTTTTGTTACTCATTGATCGTCATCCTTTTTTGACTAGTTTTTCCTTTTATTGATGGGATTTTTTTACTTTTACAAAATAACCAATTCCCATGATTAATAAGACTGTACCAATTGTTAGGTAAAGGTAAATCCCTTTGCCGCCTGTAGAAGGTAATGTTCCTTTATGCTTGTTTGGTACCTTTTCTGGTGAAATGACTTGTCCAGACAAATGATAAGATTGTTCATCGACTACAAATGAAAGGCGGTTAGTCAACTGTACATAATTTTCTGGTGCCTTGATTTCTTCTAAATAGTAGGTTCCATAAGCTAATCCAATGATGGTAATCAACCCATCTTTTTCAGTAGTAAAAACAGTCGCTTTTCCTTGCTCTTTCGTCCAATTAACGGCTTTCGTTTGAGGATCAATCAACAAATAGTTCGCCTCACTTGAATCTTGGTCTCGAACGACAAAGCTAGCACCTGCTAACGGTTGGTTTGTTGAAACCGCTCCATCAACTTTGATAAACTGCTTACCACCTGTAACTACTTCAACAGTTGGTGGTGTTTGGTCTTTCGTATAGTCGTTTTCTACATTTGCTTCATTTTGGTATCCTGTAGTTGGATTTGCTTGGTCATTCAAATACATATAATAAATAAATTTCAATGTTCCTCCAGGCGTCAAAGAAGGAATGTACGCTGGATCAACTGCCACCGTAAAGCCATTTTCTTGCTCAATCACTGTATAATGACTTGGATCGATTGTTGTTTCTCCATCGTAAAGTGCATAGCCATTGGCGCCATTGACTGCATGATGAAAAGTCAATGCTGCATCGTGTTGATCGATTAAATTGAATTTCGTGTATTTGTTCATTGAACCTTCTTTATCAGCAATTCCTTCGGGAAGATTGACCTTGATTTCATACTGGATCATTTCGCCAATTGCTACATCTTTGCCATTTAATTTTGGCGTACTTTTTTCAACTTTTGATGTATCATTTTTAATCGTTTTTTCGACAGGCGTTTGATTATTTTCGGTAATTTCAAATGCTGTTTTCGTTTGACTCTCAATCAATGCGGCGTTATCTGGTGCCTTCACTTCTTCCAAAAGGTAGTGGCCAACTTCTAACCCGTAAATTTCCATCTGACCTTTTTCACTGTTTTCTTCAATGAAGTCAGCTGTCCCGATATGATACGTTTTCCCAGTCAAAAAAGATTTAGCAGCGGTTTGATCAGTTGTCCAAGTATAAAGCCCGTCTTTCACACTATGAAGGTATTTTTTTACTGCTCCTTCGGTTTTTGAAATGTTAAAGACTGCGCCATTCAATGGTTCATTTTCGGCTGTCCCCACTTTTTTGACTTGCAATACCCCATTATTAGAAACAAGATTTTTAGGATATAAATGAATCGTGTCTAATTCTTCTGTACCATACTGATAAGAGCCGTCTGGTTGTTTGATCATTTCATAAACAGGAAAAGACAATACCATATTGCCAGCTGAGACTACCCCTGCTTTCGGTTCTTCTTTGATGACATAAACCGCATCTTTTCCATTTTGAGATTTTGGCAATTCCAGTGTTACGCTTCCTTGTGCATCTGTCGTTCCCGACGTGATTGGTTCTCCAGGAGTCAGCTCTTGAACTGCTTGTTGTGCTTCTTCGACTGATTTACCATTATTTCGTTGTTCATAAAATTGATTCGTTACATTATAAACAGTAAATGATACATCTCCTAGACCTTGATATTGGTCAAACTCTGTCATCTCTTTCCCACTGTTTTGAATAACATTGGGGAAAGAAAGTGCTTTTTTCTTATGCAAGATCACTTGTGCAACTTCTTGATCGGTAGCTGCAAAGACAGGCGATTGCCCTACCCAGCTACCTAAAACAGCTGATAACACGAATAATATTCCCCAACAAATGTCGATTGCTTTCCACTCTTTTTTCATTTATTTTCACCTTTCTTTCTCCATTTCCACAGACTGATACTAACTAGTATTAGCCCAACGATGACATAAAACTGGCTATTTTTTTCATTTGTTTTAGGCAGCAAACCGAAATCTGCTTTACGATTCTTTACCTTCAAAGGATCCGCCTGTTGTCCGTTTTGCTGAAACGAATTTTTTTCAACTACAAAAGGAATTAGCTCTTCACTTTTGATATAACCTTTCGGTGACTGGACCTCTTCAAGGTAATAATTCCCGTAGGTCAACCCTCGAACTGAAAAATTCCCTGATTGGTCGGAAGTTAGTCGATACGCTCCTTCACTACTCATTCGCCAAGTAACGCCTTCCTTCGTTTGATGAAGGTATTTACCTCTTTGATTTCTTACTAGAAATACAGCGCCTTGTAGAGGACTTTGATTTCGACTATCAATTTTCAAAAAATGCTTTCCTCCCGTACGGATCGCAGTTGATCGTTGGAGGTACTCACGTTCTGTAGTGACCGTGACGTTATTCTTCAATTCCTCGTCTGGAATTGCTGTCGCTGATACTTGCATCTGATAGGTAATCGAAAGTGGTTGTCCAACCATTTTTTGGAGTGTCTCTTTAGCCAATGTCAATTCAAAGCCATTTTGATGAGAAACCATCTTATACCCGGAATGTATTTCTTGTCCGCCAATTTTGAGTTTCCATGTATCAGGTAAGAAGAGCAAATGATCATCAGCTTCATCAATGAGTTGATAGCTTTGACAGTCAGAAACAATGGTATCTACTGTATAAGTGACGATTTCACCAAACGAAACACTGGAATCTCCTTGGATCTTTTTTTCCAAAAAAGAAAGTGGAGTCGTTTCTTCGTTCTTAGGATATAAATGAATCGTCTTCAATTCTTGACCTTGCTCATTATTAATTGGGAGTACCACAACTAAATTGGCTGATTTTTCTTTGACGTTTACTGGCGTCTTCGTTTCTTGAAAAAGATACACTTGATCTCTTCCTTGTGCATCTTGCTTTGGTAATTGAAATTGAGCGATACCAGCTTCGTTACCAACGGTTTTGGTGATTTGTTCTGTTACAAACGTTCCGATCTCTTGTCCCTTTTTTGCTAATTGTTGTTGCGCTGTTGTGCCATCGATCCCTTGTTCTCTCAATTGATAGAAAGAAGCTGTGACATCATAAACCGAAAAACTCACCTCATTTAGCCCCTGAGCTTCTTGGAAGAATACTTGCTCTTCACCCGTATTTTTTTGTGGATCAGGTAAATTCCCTTCCGTAAACAGAAGTTTATGCAAGATAATCTGTACCTGCTCATTCGAAGATTGGTTCGGGATATTTTGAGCCGCACTTCTTTGCGATCCAATCGTCAACAACAGCGGAATGAGGAACAAGATATACCAGATTCTTTTTTTCATTACGCCACGCCCTTTCTTTGTTTTTTGAAAAAGGCAACGAAACATGTGCTGCTTATCGCAAGGAAACCAGCTAAATAGAACCAGATACGACCCATTCCGCCAGTCTCAGGTAAAGGAACTTTGACTTGATTGGTAATCGTTAACGTAATTTGATTATTTTCGTCTCCAGCTACTAATCCACTTTCTTGTTTGGACCCATCCACGGTCACTGTTCCATCTTCCTTCACCACGATCAAGACTGGCTTTTTCAATCCTTGATACCCATCTGGTGTTTTGGTTTCCGTTAACGTGTAAGAACCAGGTTGAAGGTTTTCAAATGTAAATGTATCCGTTGATTCACCTGCTTGAGGTAGTTCGACACTTGACCCTTCTCCCTCTAGTTTAAAGCTAGCCCCTTTTAATGATTGCCCGTTATCTTGTTTTTTATAGACCGTAAGATTAAAAGGTTTGAGATGGTTTTGATGCTGTAATGTCCACTGCGGATCTACCTCAACATTTTCATGTTCATAGTGGATCGTGCCATATTGATCAATCGTCCATTCATAATTCCCAGCAATCGTATCATAGCCAACGGGTCCTTTCGTCTCTACCATTCGATATTCTCCTGGTTCCTCTACTGTAAATTGAGCCAGTCCCGTTAGTTCCGATACTTTTGTCGCTACTGTTCGATAACTATCAGCAGCATCTTTTTTCTGTAATTCAAAAGTAGCACCTGCTAAGTGGACTTTTTCTGACCCATGAAGCGTATATTTGTGAATCGCCAAAGGAATTTTTTTGAAAGGATTTTCGATCGTTAGAAGAATCGCCTGTTCCTCGATTTTTGCGGATTGTCCGTCGATCGTTACCTTTCCTTCGGCTGATACCGCAATCTTCCAGGTGTTTTTTTGAGCAAGTTCATGTCCGTCTGGTGCCTGTACCTCTGTAAGCGTATAGGTTTCCCCTTTCATTAATCGAACATCAGCAGGCAAGTGATAACTGCCATCTTTGTTATCGATCAAGCGGATCGTTTTAGATTGACCAGTTAATTCGAAAACTGCTCCTACAAGGTTTTTTGCTCCAGATGAAGAATGTTTGGTGATGTTCAAATCAAATGGTGTAAACTTTTTAGTATTTTTCCAAGTCGTATCGTTGACTTTAGCAGCCTCATAACCTTCAACGGTCATTTCGTTACTTGCTTGATAGTTAAACGCTTGTCCTTGGTTATTAAATTTTGGCAACATCATGTTTTCATGATAGTCAGCGCCATTACTTGCTGAGAGTAACTTGATGTCTTCACGTCTCCAAGTTCCCTCGGTATCATTAGTTGGTTTATTTAACTGGATAAATCCAGTTTTCCAACTATTTTTATCTGTTGTTGGCGTTCGTTTTATTTCATAAGTGATTTGATCTGGTCGTAGGCTAGTATCATGATCATATTCTTCCCATTCTTTTGCGAAAGACAATGTTACGCCTGGTGCTTTTGCGGAAGGAACGCCAAATTCAACAATTGTTGAAGCATCCGCCGTCGGTTGCAAGGTTGTTTTTTCATTCATTTGGTACCATACATCGGGTTTAAACGTTTTACTTTCAGTTTGGATTCGTACCTGATAATGGATTTGGATTTCCTGATCTTTCCCTAAATATAGTTGATTGCTTTGGATCGTTGAACCAGAAATACCAATCGTAGGCATTACTGCGACAGCATTTTTCCCTACATCTTTGATCGTGAGGGTATTTTCTTCGTAAACAAAGGGTTGAGCAATCGGATCAATCACTTTTCCATTACTGATGGTTCCAGCAATATGGACCGCTTTTTTCGCTAAATAATCAGAAATATCTGTGGCACGATCAGCCGATTCGTAATAGAATTGACCAGATTCATCCGTTGATACCATTTTCTTCATATTTGTTTCCACATCAGCTTTTGATAAGCCCGCTGGAATATCTGATTGCAATTGGATTCCTAAGCCATGGATCTTGATTCCTCGTTCTTTCAATGCTAATGCTTCGCCAATCGTCGCTATAAACGTACTCCGAATTTGCTTCTCTCGATTGTTTTGATCTGGAACATCGTAATATCTACTTAAAAGAGAAGTATTTCCGGCTCCTTCTCGTACATCGCTAAATTCAGTTCCATAATAACTACCATCTTGTTCTGTAAACACTTTGTTCACATGATAGGAGTAGGTTGGCACACCATCCGTTAATAACACAATCACTTTTTCATGATTATTTTGTTCAGCCAACATCTCACCAGCTTCTCTCAACGCTTTTTGAGTAAAGGTTCCCCCTTGTGTCGTTGAAGGAGTGATCGCTTTAATCTGATTTTTTACAGAATTGAATGAACTTAGTGGGATTGAACCGTTGTTATAACCCACACTAGAATACCCAATATAGCCAAGATTGATTTTTTCAGCTATACCACTATGGTCAAGGGTATCTACAAAACTATTGACCCCTCGTTTCACTTCTGCCAAACGATTGTCTTCATTCATACTGCCTGACCAATCAACTACTAATACAACGTCTACAGGTGAAAACTCTTTTTGAACGTTCCCACGTACATTTAAAAAAACATCGTATAATCCTGGTGTAGCCGTTTCTCGTGCATATTTACGAATAGCATAAGAGGATTCTTCTCCTGTTCCCCCGTATTCAATATAAGAATTTGACCGATTAGATGGGTCGCCATTCCATGACGTCACACCATCCCACTGACCATTTTGATTTCCTTGATGATTGAGAACCGTTTCGTTTCCTGTCGGCTGCCACGCTGCTTGTGGGTAGACGCCAGTAGAATCGTTGGTATAATTTGGTACGATAGGTGTGACAATTTGTTTATTATTTCCAGCAGAAAAGAGAGCGGGAAACTCAAACGGACGTACAACCTCTTCTTTTGTCTCTTCTTCAAGATCTTGTTCCTTTTCTTGCTGTTCTTCATTTCCTCTTTCTGTTGATCCCTTTGTGTCTGCTTCGTTAGATTTAGTCGATTGCTCCGTTGTTTCCAGCGAAGTTTCCTTATTACTTTGTTGCTCTAATGTATTATTTTCCAGAAACTTAAATGATTCCTTCACAATCGGCGTGAGTGCTTTTCCTTGCTCATTTTCTGCCGTTTGTTGTTCCACTAAAACTTCTACGTCAACTGACTGATTCTGCTTGATGCCTGCAAAAATCCACTTCTCGTGATACTCTTGCTTGAAAAATTGGCTAGTTGTGAGCCATTTTCCACTAGTTTCATTAAGGTATTCCGTATATTCAGTTGTTGGAATTGGTAGAAGCATTTCTTTTGTTTCTGAATCAATAACCCGTACCAAGTATCTATGTCCTTGGTCATTCTCAGAAAGCCCTAATTCGATGGTCAATTGTTCCGCAGATTGATGAGCTTGGACTTGGCCATATTCATTAGCCATTATTTCCATAGTAGCCTCATTACTTGCTTCGACAAGTTTCCTATTCTGAAAGAAAAAATTGAGTACAACAATGATTCCTAAAGACCCTAACAAAAAGAATAATTGTTTCTTTCTCATAGATATCCTCCTTAAAAATTATTTAAAATTCAGTTAGATAATATAAAAAAAGAGAAAAAACCTCTATTTTTTCTCTTTTTATTCTCATTCAATTTTTAAGTGGATTTTTTAGTTATATTAAATCTATAGAAGATATGTAAATAAGAAATATATCTATAAATGTTCTGTTATTTTTATATAATGATGTAGTTTATATTTTCAAAATAACCGATCGAATAGACTTGGATTTGAAATACTGACTTTATTTTCATTTCTACAATTATTGAAAAAATATAAAAATCTGAGATACATATTTACAAGATGATAAAGATGAGTTAATAATAATAATACTAAATTAGAAAAGATGGTGATTTATTGATCGAGCAATTATTGTTAGATGATCATTCGCGAGGAAAATTAGCTGTTTATGGTCAACTATTGACGTTATCTCCAGGAGAGCACTTGATCGATAACCTAAGAGAAAACTTAGAAACAACAATCAGTATGGTTAAACTAAAAAAAATCCTTGTTTCTATTCAAGAAGACTTGGAAAAGATAAGTAATAAACAATTATTAACGGCTAAAAATAAGTTGATCATTCGTGAAAGAATGATCCATTACAATCAATATCAAAATTTTTTAACCACACAAAGTATCCCTTATCAGTTATTGCTTAGTATCATCAAGAAGCAAGATGAAGATCTTGCTTCTTTTTGTCAACGCAACTATATTAGCCGTTCCACTTGTTTTCGCCAAACCAAAAAATTAGCGCAGTATTTTAAAGACTATCATATCACTTTGAACTTAACGAACTTAACACTAACAGGTTCGGAAATGCTGATCCGGATTATGTTTTTTAACTTTTTTTGGTTTGTTTCATTAGGTGAAAGTCTAGATGATCTCTATTTTAGCGATGATTTAAAAGCACTATTTGAGTTATACGAAGCGGAACACCTGAAAGATAAATATGCAATCGGCAAGAAGCAAGCTATGCTCCATTGTAAAATCAATCTTTTACGAATTAAAGAGGGTCATTTCACTGATATTTATGAATTAACTCCCACTTCTTTTATCCCTAGTGGAACAGATCTTGAATTTTTTTATGATTTCTTTCAACTTGCTAATTTGAAGCTCGATATTTTAGAAATCAATTCCCTTTTTTATTTGTTCTATTATTGGCCTTTTCTAAATTCCAAATCAGATGTCCAATTACCAATCGTTGAACATTCTTATCTGCAGGCGAACAACCATTTAAAAAAAGTCTTGGAAGAGTTTGAAACGCATTGTCAAAAATATATTAGTAATTTCAACTTTCATGAAGAGCCTTCCCTTCATGCGAATATCTACCTTTCATTGTTGAATTTTACTGTATTCAAACAAAAAATCCCTTTAACAACCTTTTTTATTTCTACGTATATCCAAAAGAAATATCCTATGATCCAAATTTTAGCTACTAAAATCGAAAGTTATTGGAAAAAAATTGCGAATCGTAAAAACTTCCTTTGGTTAAAAAATTGTAGTAGTGAATTAGCTTTCATCCAAGCTTGTTTACTTTATCCGTATTATACCAAGCTGGAAGAAGACTATAAATTGAAAGTTGGCTTTATCAACGTTTCAGAATACTTAATCACTTATGAGATATTTAATCTAGGTGAAAAGATTCCTTTTATCGAGATTGAAAAAGCCCATCTGCCACTCACGAAACAGTATGATTTTTATATTATTGGTTCACCCTTGCTTATTCCTCCAGAGCTAGACCCAGCAAAATATGCGGTCATTGATTTTTGTCGTTACAATGATTTTGAAACGGCATTGTATCAACGACTTTCACATGCCCACCATGAAAAATTAAAAAAACAGCTATAAATAAAGGCTTTTGCTCAAGTATCCTACTGGATCTTGAACAAAAGCCTTTATTGTTATTTTGATGCACGTTTTACGTATGTGCCTTCTGTTGTATTGATTTCAAGTAGTTCATCTGTTTCGATGAAGTCTGGAACGTTAACGACTAAACCTGTTTCCATTGTAGCTGGTTTACCAGAACCTGTCACGGTTGCTCCTTTAATTGAAGGTTGTGTTTCAACAACACGCAAAACAACCGTTGTTGGAAGTTGAACACCAATCACTTCGCTGCCGAAGAATTGAATTTTTACTTCCATATTTTCTAAAATATATTTCATTTCTTCTTCTACAGTCTCTACTGGAATTTCATATTGTTCATATGTTTCAAGATCCATAAAGAATGCTGTGTCGTCCATTGTATATAAATATTGTACTGGTTTCGTATCAATATGTGCTTTTTCAAACTTTTCTTCTGGTCGGAAAGTTGTGTCATATGTTGCTCCTGAACGAACATCTTTTAGTTTCATACGCATCACAGTGTTTCCTTTACCAGGTTTGTGGTGGCTTGCGTCTAAAACTTTAATTAATTTACCGTCTTGAACAAATGTCATACCGGCTCTTAAATCACTTGCTGAGATCATTATCTTTGCTCCTTCTTAACTTAATCATAATCAACTTTATTGTATCAGACAACCGCTTAGAAAACTAGGGAATTATCTATTTTTAAGTTTTACTCTTTGACTTTCTCGTTTAATCATGCTATTTTTAATGAAATTCATTTTTTGGAGGGACTTCACATGACAAACAGCAAATCAAAACAAATGAATATTTGTTGTTGTATGGTGCATAAAAGCAGCATACGATTTGTCATGTCTATTAATAGCCCTTCATAAATTGGTATTGCCTTCTTCCGTTTTCCAATACTTATTTCATGATTTTTTCAAGGAGCTGATTTAATAGTCAGCTCCTTTTTATATTCTATTTTTTTAGGAGGGAATTATGATCATTACAACAATCACCGAAGCAATTGGATCCACCCCGTTTTTTAAATTTACTGCTAAAGATTATCCTATGCCCCAACATTCAGCTATTTATGCGAAATTAGAGTATTTGAACCCCGGCGGAAGTATCAAAGATCGACTCGGTCATTATCTGATCCAACAAGGGATTCAAACCGGACAGATCACAAAAGAGACAACAATTATTGAACCTACTGCTGGTAATACTGGAATTGGTTTAGCATTAACTGCTTTAAGTTATTCTATCAAAACAATTTTTGTCGTTCCTGAAAAATTCAGTATGGAAAAACAACAAGTGATGAAAGCATTAGGCGCAACAATCATCCATACACCAAGTGAACTGGGCATCGTTGGTGCGATTGAAAAAAGTAAAGAATTAGCAAAAACTATTCCTCACAGCTTTCTACCAATGCAATTTGAGAATTGGGCAAATCCCATGGCCTATTATCAGACGATTGGTCCAGAAATCAGTCAAGAACTTACAGAACCAATCACTAGCTTTGTAGCGGGGATTGGTAGTGGCGGTACGTTTGCGGGCACCGCTAAATATTTAAAGGAACAAAATGCAG
This sequence comes from Enterococcus sp. AZ077, assembly GCF_051714965.1. Taxonomy (NCBI): domain Bacteria; kingdom Bacillati; phylum Bacillota; class Bacilli; order Lactobacillales; family Enterococcaceae; genus Enterococcus; species Enterococcus sp. AZ077. The sequence continues at coordinate 351,693 of NZ_JBIOSX010000001.1, read as the reverse complement.
ACATTCGTTTAATTGGTGTCGAACCAGAAGGCTCAATTTTGAATGGTGGTACTGCTCATAGTCACAAGATCGAGGGAATTGGCGTTGAATTTACCCCACCATTTCTTTCTGGAATCACCATAGATGGTTTTGAAACGATTTCTGATCAAGAAGGCTTTGCTTACACGAAGCAACTAGCCAAGCAACAAGGAATACTAGTTGGCAGTTCTAGCGGCGCTGCTTTTGCGGCAGCCTTACATGAAGTCCAACGATTACCTTTAGGAAGTTCAGTGGTAACTATTTTCCCAGATGGAGCAGACCGTTATTTGTCAAAAGGAATCTATTCATAAAAACAAATAGTCGTTTTGTCCGAAATCCAGATATAAAAAATTAGGAGGAACAAATAATGCATATTCAAACAAAACTAATACACGGCGGAATCAGTGAAGACCCTACTACTGGAGCAGTTAGTGTTCCGATCTATCAAACATCCACTTATCGACAAAATAGCGTGGGAAATCCCAAGCAATATGAATATTCTCGTTCTGGGAATCCCACACGTTTTGCCCTTGAAGAATTGATTGCTGAGTTGGAAGGTGGAATCAAAGGATTTGCTTTTGCCTCTGGTTTAGCCGGTATTCATGCAGTCTTCTCTCTTTTTCAATCAGGAGACCACATTTTATTAGGCGATGATGTTTATGGTGGTACTTTTCGACTCTTTGATCAAGTCCTAACCAAAAGTGGTCTGGAATATACAATTGTCGATACGAGTGATTTGGCACAAGTAGAGCAAGCCATTCAACCCAATACAAAAGCACTTTATTTAGAAACACCAAGTAACCCGTTATTAAAAATCACTGATCTCCAAAAAAATAGTCAACTAGCAAAAAAACACCAACTGATAACAATCGTTGATAATACTTTTGCCACTCCTTATTTCCAGAGACCACTTGACTTAGGGGCAGATATCGTCTTACACAGCGGGACAAAATATCTCGGAGGACACAGTGATCTCGTTGCAGGTTTGGTTACTACAAATAATGAAACCTTAGCGGATGCTATCGGCTATTATCAAAATGCCATTGGCGGTGTATTAGGGCCACAAGACAGCTGGCTACTTCAAAGAGGAATCAAAACATTAAGTGTACGAATGGCAGAACATCAAAAAAATGCTTTTGCGGTCGCACACTTCTTAAAAGAACGCCCTGAAGTTGAACAAGTCTTTTATCCTGGTTTGGTCACTCATAAAAATCATGAAATTGCGCAAGCACAAATGAGTGGTTATAGTGGCATGGTTTCTTTTACACTAAAAAATGAACAGGCTGCGATTCCTTTCGTTGAATCTCTCCGATTGTTTATTTTGGCAGAAAGCTTAGGTGGTGTGGAAAGTTTAGTCGAACTTCCCGCAGTGATGACTCATGCTTCCGTTCCTAAAGAAAAAAGGGAAAAAGCAGGTATCAAAGATGGATTGATCCGCTTATCCGTGGGAATTGAGTATGAGGATGATCTTATTGAAGATTTAACTCAAGCATTTCAGCAATTAAAAGAAAATTAGCGAATGAAAGAAAAGATAAATTTCATTTCAGATTGCTACACCTACAAAGCAATAAGTGTTAGAATCTAATTGGAAGCACTGTGTTTATCGAAGTTTCTTCTAGTAGATGTGTACTTGATTCCGATAAACAAAAATGATTACCAATAGTTAGGAGCCTTA
>NZ_JBIOSX010000001.1:0-345000 GCF_051714965.1 Enterococcus sp. AZ077 | reverse complement strand
GCGGGACTTAACCCAACATCTCACGACACGAGCTGACGACAACCATGCACCACCTGTCACTTTGCCCCCGAAGGGGAAGCTCTATCTCTAGAGTGGTCAAAGGATGTCAAGACCTGGTAAGGTTCTTCGCGTTGCTTCGAATTAAACCACATGCTCCACCGCTTGTGCGGGCCCCCGTCAATTCCTTTGAGTTTCAACCTTGCGGTCGTACTCCCCAGGCGGAGTGCTTAATGCGTTAGCTGCAGCACTGAAGGGCGGAAACCCTCCAACACTTAGCACTCATCGTTTACGGCGTGGACTACCAGGGTATCTAATCCTGTTTGCTCCCCACGCTTTCGAGCCTCAGCGTCAGTTACAGACCAGAGAGCCGCCTTCGCCACTGGTGTTCCTCCATATATCTACGCATTTCACCGCTACACATGGAATTCCACTCTCCTCTTCTGCACTCAAGTCTCCCAGTTTCCAATGACCCTCCCCGGTTGAGCCGGGGGCTTTCACATCAGACTTAAGAAACCGCCTGCGCTCGCTTTACGCCCAATAAATCCGGACAACGCTTGCCACCTACGTATTACCGCGGCTGCTGGCACGTAGTTAGCCGTGGCTTTCTGGTTAGATACCGTCAAGGGATGAACAGTTACTCTCATCCTTGTTCTTCTCTAACAACAGAGTTTTACGATCCGAAAACCTTCTTCACTCACGCGGCGTTGCTCGGTCAGACTTTCGTCCATTGCCGAAGATTCCCTACTGCTGCCTCCCGTAGGAGTTTGGGCCGTGTCTCAGTCCCAATGTGGCCGATCACCCTCTCAGGTCGGCTATGCATCGTCGCCTTGGTGAGCCGTTACCTCACCAACTAGCTAATGCACCGCGGGTCCATCCATCAGCGACACCCGAAAGCGCCTTTCAAATCAAAACCATGCGGTTTCGATTGTTATACGGTATTAGCACCTGTTTCCAAGTGTTATCCCCTTCTGATGGGCAGGTTACCCACGTGTTACTCACCCGTTCGCCACTCCTCTTTTTCCGGTGGAGCAAGCTCCGGTGGAAAAAGAAGCGTTCGACTTGCATGTATTAGGCACGCCGCCAGCGTTCGTCCTGAGCCAGGATCAAACTCTCATAAAAAGTTCGAACAATCTTGCGATTGTTAAGCTCAATTGTTTGCTAGCATATTGCTTGCTTGTTAAAAATGTTTGTTGTCTTGAATCAATCAAGACGCCCTACACATTTGGTTTGTCTTTGCTTTGTTCAGTTTTCAAAGGTCTACTTGATTAATGCTACTTGAATGCTACTTGATTTAAAGTTGAAACTTCTTAACGAGCTAGCGATTAATCATTCGATATTGCCGTAGCAACTTTTATATCATAACAGATCGACATTTGTTTGTCAACTATTTTTTAAAAGTTTTTTTCACTTCGTTTTTCAGAAACGCTTCAGCAACTCATTTATCATAACTCATCGTTTGTTATTTGTCAACAACTTTTTTGAAGTTTTTTTCGATGAAATCAAGCTTCATAAGCTGTCGGTTTTTAACGACTCAGTTATCTTATCATGTGATAACTCACACGTCAAGAACTTTTTGAATCTTTTTTATTACTTCATTTTTTTAAAACGAGTAACTAAAAACAACAAAAAAGAATATACCATGTAATTTTACACATGTCAATAAGTATTTAAACCTTTGGTATAGGTTATACTTCAAGTTTCAGCTTTTCTATATTAAATAAGCCATAGTCATTCTACTGATTCTGGCTATCCAGATAATCGAACTGTAAGACTTCTTTCAGCTGTTGTCCATTTATGACATCTTTGGTTACTCCACACGGTTGCCCCATTGATGAACGTTCATCGTTTTTCCGTTGATCAATGAGGTTGTGAAAAGAGTGTCTTGACCTAAGCGTTAAGGATGAAAATCTCGAAACAGCTCCTCATGTTTTGAGATTTTTTGACTTATCGCCGAAGGTCAGCTCTTTGAACACCGTGAATCAGAGGTCGTGAAAACATCGGGTAGCTCTGTTGACAATAAGAAAGAATTTTTTGAAACAGCTTCTCATGTTTTGAAAAATTCAGGCTTATTTCAAGGAGCTGATGTTTGAACACCGTTTAGCAAGAGGCTGTGAAAGAAGCGTTCAGCTCCGAGCGATTAAGAGAGAATTTTTTTAAATAGCTCCTCATGTTTTGAGATTTTTTGACTTATCGCCGAAGGTCAGCTCTTTGAACACCGTTTATTCGTTTTTAGAGATACTAGAAGAGACCGAGACAAGTTTCTTTTAGAAAAGATCACTCACAAAAAAAGGAAATGAATAGCCATCCATCTCCTCTAACCGACTATTTCGTTTTTTTGCCACTGAGGTCATCCTGTATTTATTGGCTTGCAATTAATTTCTCCATTAATTCCTCATTAAACCCAACAAATAAAACATTATCAAAAATAATCAGCGGACGTCTGATTAGTTCTCCATGTGTTCTACACAAAACAATCAATTGTTGTTCATTAATAGTAGATAAATCAATTTCCAGATTTTTGAAACCTTGTGACCAAGTGGCGAACAGTCGTTCCGCGTGAACATTCTCAAACCCACACAATTCTTTTGCTTCCTTAACGGTTAGCTCTCTCTGATCTAAATCAATAAACTGATAAGAGAGATGATGTTCTTCTAACCACTGCTTTGCTTTTAGACACGTCACACAATGCGCCGACCCGTATACCTTCACAAGATTCCTCCTTTTTTAAATTTAACTGAAGATACTGTTTTGCATATAAATCATTCTTCTTGCAACTGAACGAATTTCTCTTGGAACAAACGAACGAATTTCATCTTCATTAAAACCGATCAATATTCTTTTTTCATCAATTAAGATCGGACGTCTTAGTAAAGAAGGATATTGTTTAAAAAGGACGATCATTTGCTTTAATGTGAGCTCGTTGAAGTCAATAGCTAATTTTTCGTATATTTTTGAGCGAGTAGAGATAATGTCTTCAACGCCTCCGTTAGTGGCTGCTAAAATTTCACGTATTTCATTTTCTGATATCGGCTCTGCAAAAATATTTTTTTCTTCAAAATCTAAACGATTTTCTTGCAACCATGCTCTTGCCTTTCTACAAGAAGTACAGCTAGGGGAAGTATATACTTTTATCATTCTCTCACTCCTTTTTAATTATAATCCCATTCTAACTGAAAGTTATAAAAAACACCAATTATTAGCTATTAAAATTCAGAAAATTTATTCTTCTTTGCTATTAAACCCTTTTAATCCTGTGTTTATATGAAAAAAATTAATTTATTTTGTATAAAAAAAAGAAGAAAAATACATAAAAAAAACGATATTATTAGTATTTTTTACCTAATAATATCGTTTTTTATGTGATCAAACATGTATTTTTTTAATTTTACAACCTGTTTCTCTAATAAATCTAGAAGTTTTCAATTTTCTCGTCCCCTTCATCAAAGGTATACACAAATAGAGACGATTCCTTGCTCGGGTCATTGCTACATAAAAAAGACGGCGTTCTTCTTCGACTGTTGTCACATGCTCTGCCTTGACCTTATCCAAACTAATGGCTGCTTTATCAGAGGCACCATTGTAAGGAATAGCTCCTTCATTACAACCAACTAAAAAAACATTGCGATAGCTTAAGCCTTTACTTCTATGAATACTTTGAATGCATAAAGCATCAAGTTTTCCTTGCCGGTAAGCGATTAAACGAGTTTTTAGTTGTTTCGCAACTGCTTGGATGTCTTTTTCTAAATGGTTGATTTTTTCTAATGTTGGAAATTGTTTGAGCGTTCCTAACAACCATTCACGCTCACTACCGTCTATTTCTTTAGTTGGTCGACTTAATTTAAGGTAGCTTTGAATTAAACGATCAAAACCTTTTCCGCCATTTTTATCAAAAGTATGAAGGTCCTTTACAAACCGATGAATCTCTTTTTCTTTTGTTTTTAAATGCGGCTTTACAGAAAGGATATATTCCACAATATCTGTTACTTTATTTCGTTGGGAAAAATAGTCCTCACATTCAGCCTTCTTGAAATAGCAATTAATCATTAACTGATAGAGTACTTGTTGATAACCCTGTGTCTTTTTTTGATAAGTAGTTGCATTTTGCCAGTAAAGGATCCTTTGATAGAACTGTTGAAATAGTTTTATCCCAAATATCCCTTCGTATGGGCCATCTGCTTCTAGTACAAAGGGGATATCCGTCTGTAACAAGTCTTGGACTAATTGCTGGGTTTGCGTTAACGACCGATATAAAACGATTGATTCTTTGTATTTTCCTTTATGTTTAATCAATGTTTTGATTTGCTCAATGATCCAGCGACTTTCAGCTTGTATGTCATCAAAAGCTAGCGCCTGCATGATCCCCGCCTCTTTCTTAGCTGGAATCATTGCTTTTTGGATACGATCATTTTTATTAAAAGTAATTAAGCGATTCGCTCCTTGAACAATGGTGGCACGTGAACGATAGTTGGTTAATAAAAAAAGCGTCTTCGTTGCGTACTCTTGGTCAAAATTTTTAATATAAGAAGGTTCCGAACCTCGAAACCCATAGATACTTTGATCATCGTCACCGACCACAATAAGTTTCATTGGTGTTTCCTTCGTGATCAGGCGAACAATTTCCCACTGTAAAGGATTCGTGTCTTGAAATTCATCAATAAATAAATAATCATATTTTTGTCCCACGAAGTTTCTGATTTCTTCGTTCTGCAAGGCTTGTTTTAAATTACTTAGAACATCATTGAATTCAAAAAGATGTTGCTCTTTCTTTTGTGCTTGCAGTTCTCGCATGAAGTGGGTCATTCTTTCGGAAATCGGCATAGTTGCATTCGGTTCAATAAAGTCAAAGTTTTCTTTTATCAACACTCGCGTTTCTTCTATTGATAAGTTCATATTCTGCCAATAATCAAGACGTGCCGCCAAATTTTTTTCTCCATATTGATCAAAAGCATATAAATTATACTTACGAATAAGTTGTTGTATTAGTCCACTGACTTTGTATGAGGTCTCTTTTGAAAATTCTCCCTGTATCCCTTCAGTGACTACTTCTGGGAATTGGCGACAAATATCATTGTACAAACGAAAAAAGATACTATGAAAAGTTCCTATATGAACATTGGTCTTTCGTTGGCTAAAATTATCTACTCGCTTTTTCAATTCATTCGCAGCATTTCTCGTAAAAGTGATCATCAATATCCGTTGCTCATCTACCTGATTTTCAGTCATTAAATAGACAGCTTTTGCACAAATTGTTTGGGTCTTCCCACTTCCCGCTCCTGCAATGATCCTTAGATTTTTTTCCATATTGTAAGTAATCGCTGCTTTTTGCTCGTAATTAAAACGATTGTAGGAGCGCTTTTCCATCATATCGAAAAATGAATGACTATTATTCGTTTCTTTTTCTTCCTCAATCAGCCCAGGTGCTTCACCATAAGCTGCTTCATAGCTTGCAATGATCTCTTCTTGCATCCGGAAAATTTGTTGGAGCTTCTCATATCTTTTTTCCCAATGACTGATTTCTCTTTGTAAGCGAAGTATTTCTTTTTCATTCCCTTGATTGATTGTTTTCACATCTTTCTATATATAAATGGTCAATATTTTTCTTTTATACTAACAGACCTTTCTAAAAATTAAAATGACTTTAGCAAACACTGACCTTTTCTGAAAATTATCTATAAAATATCAAAAACATATAACCAATATGATAGAATAAAAAAGACAAATATATTAATTTGAAGGTGAATATAAATGAGTACTTCATTTCATGAAGGACGGACAATCGGACTTTTATTATCCTTTATCGGTGGCGCAATGGACAGTTATACATATATTCAATATAACGCATTTGCTTCAGCACAAACGGGTAATATTATCTTAGCAATCATCCAAGCTTTCGATGGTGAATGGATTAGCGTTGGAAAAAAAATACTTTCTACTGTCTTCTTTTTTTTAGGGATTTTACTGACAAAATTTTTGATTGATTATTTCAAAAAGAAAGAAAAACACTATTGGCGTTTGTATGTTCTTTACTACGAAGCAATTATCTTTTTCTTAGTCAGTCTGACTCCAATCAGTATCCACCCAGCCATCGTAACCATCATGATTGCATTTACAGCAGCTATTCAATGGGTCGCTTTTGATAAAATCGATGGACGAGCTTATACTAATCTTTTTACTACGGGGAATCTAAAAGGAGTTGCTACTAACTTATACGATTCACTTGTCACAAAAGAAAAAGCAGCGTTCGATCGTTTTTTCCATTTTCTGACAGTTGTTCTGGCTTTCATCAGTGGTGCAGGCGTTCTCGTTTTTTGCCACCATTTATTTGGGCATTTTGCTATTTTATTAGTGGCTGTTTTATTTTTAATCATAGCAATTGTTCAAAGCATTCAAGTATGGAAATTTTACCAACGTCATATAGTCTTATCCAAAAAATAAGGACAAGCGTGTTCACTTTAATGACCAACTAAAAAAATCACTATACTAAAACACAACAAATAGACTGATTTACAGGATACTCGGACAGTACCTCAGCCTATTTGTTGTGTTTATGTTTATTTTTATTCATTCCATTATCGCACTTGATTTTCGAACAACAAGCTGCCAATGCAAACTGTCGGCAGTTTCATTATCTTCTACTGCACATTTGATGACCCGGATCATCACGCTGTTTTCATAAACTTTTTCAATTTCTCCTTTGATAGGTGCTTCAAATAAATCTGAAACAAAAGCACCTGTTTCACCAACTTCAAATAATTGCTCATCCATTTTCTCCATTACTTGTTCATTCCCCATGATAGTTCCTCCAATATTTTTTAAGTCAATCAATTTTTAACACACTTCTAGGCAGAGAACACATAAAAATCATAAAAAGCCCTTTTCATGTCAAAACCGTTCACTTTTTTTATCTGCCATTTATAAAATACTCAAAAAAGAAAGATCTAACTGAATTTTTTGATCTTTTTTTTACGGTTTTGATGTCAAAACAACCTTTTATGAATCGAAACACTATTTTTAACAAATTTAGAATAAAATCGTTATTGGAGGTACGTTGGATGAAAAATAAAGTTGTAAATAGAATATTAGACACATTATTCAGTGGTGAAAAAATAGAAGATGAAATGGTTTATCTCCAAGTAAAATTTGCCCTTGATGTATTAATGAATAACCTTGGCAAATTGGCCGTTGTTTTAGTATTTTCTTTAATAACCGGTTCTTGGGTCGAAACAGGATTGACCTTTCTTTCTTATATTTGTATCCGTCGCTATGCTTACGGACTTCATTCTGATTCTGAATTTGTTTGTTTACTATGGACTTTGCTTTATTTGTGGGGCGTTCCCCTCTTAATGAAACACTTTGATGTGACCATCTCTTCCCCACTGAAGGTCATTTCATTGATCATCTGTTTCTTATTGTTGCTTCGCTATGGATCAAAAGGTACAGCAATCAATCCCATTGAACCTGAAAAACGCCCACCACTGTTAAAAAAAGCAATTTTCATGTTTCTTCTATTTGCAATAACTATTTTATTTTTCGCTAATTCTTACTTTTCTACTTACTTGCTTCTCGGGATTATTTTAGAAATAGCTACGCTGCTTCCAATTACGAATTATATAATGAATCTTGGAGGAATTTTCTATGAAAAAAACAATCATTAAACAACTTACTAATTTGTCTGACTTCTTTGTGTCTGGATGCTGCTTTGGTATGAGTTCAGAGTTTAAAATCCCTGAAAAATTAAAAAAATAATTCAATAAATATGCTATAATTTGGTAAAAATCAATGGGAGCTGTACTTTATGTTTTTGTGGTCCATAGCCTTGCAATATTTAATTTACACAATTTGTGTATTACTCATTGAACACCAAATTAAAAAGAAATACTTATTCGTTACCACTATTTTAATCTCTTGTGTCTTGTTAGGTTTTATGTATCCTTTATTTGGGATATTTACTGCTTTATTTGCTATAGGTATGCTGATGCTAACATTCTTCTTCTTTTCTACTTCCCCGCAAAAACTGGTTTATGCTCTTCCTTGGGGATTGCTTACTTCGCTTTTAGGAGACCATTTGACGAGCATCAGCGATTTTTTTATTTTGAAATCTGCTGTCATTGAACCAGGAGATTCCTTGCAGTATATTCATATCGTCATTTCTGCGACGTTATCGATCTTACTTGCTTTAGCTTTTAAAAAAGCCTTAGAAAATTTCCATGGGTTGGATCGCCGAATGATTGGAACCGTTGGCGCGTTGATGTTATTTACCTATTATATCGTTATCTTTTATACACGTTTTTCTGGCGAGACTCCCCAAATTTTAACTATCAACACTGGCTTTTTCATTCTTTATCTCTGTGGCGGGCTGTTTATCCTCATTTATTATTGGAAAATTTCAAAGAGAAAAATGGCAGACCAATTGTTAGAACAGCGTATGCAAATGCAACAAGATTACATCCGTGATCTAGAAAAAAACTATCAAGACCTTAGAGAATTCAAGCATGATTATCAAAACTTGCTTTTTTCAATGAATAGTTATCTTGCTGAAGGTGACCTGGAGGGATTACGTAAGTACTACAATCAAAATATCTTACCCACTCGTCAAATGATGGATCTTTTCCCAGCAAACCTTAGTCTGTTAGATAACATAAAAATTCCTGAAATAAGAAGCTTATTGTCTTTGAAATTAATGATGGCACAAGAAAAAGGATTATCCGTGCATCTTGTTATTCCAGAAGAGATCACTTTAAAGAAAAAACACACAGTAAACATCGTCCGAATGTTAGGTATTATTTTAGATAATGCGATTGAAGGAGCTTTAATTACTAAAAAGAAGAAAATTGAACTCTTTGTTTTAAAAAAGAAAAACTCAGTGATTATTCGTGTCATCAATACAACGATGAATACACTTCCGTTAAATCAATTAAAACAAAAAGGTTTTTCAACAAAAAAAGATCCTAAAAACGAAGGACTCGGTTTATTCATTTTGGATGAGCTGTCAAAGGCCAATCCTTATATCTTTTTAGAGACATCTATTGAGAATCAACGTTTTTCTCAGACAATCTATATACAAACAAAATAAAGGAGTATTCGTATGATTCCAATTTATATTTGCGAAGATGACACGAAACAGTTGGAAGTAATTTCAGCAGTGATCAAAAATCGAATTATGATTGAGAATTTGGATAGTTATGTCCATATCGCCACTTCTGATCCAATTGAACTTCTTCAAGCAGCTAGAGTACGAACCTCATCTTTTGGTATTTATTTTTTAGACATTGAATTAAAAGATAGCGATCTAGATGGTATTATGATCGGAAAACGTGTAAGAGATCTAGATCCTTTAGGAAAAATTATTTATGTTACTTCTCATACGGATCTTTCAATGTCTATCTTAAAGAGTAATATTGAACCGACTGATTATATTATCAAAGAAGATATTTTTGATTTAAAAGAAAATGTGGAACGTATTTTAAGTAAGATCTTTGAAGATGTCAAAGCGACTCCTTTACAAAAAGATATTTTTAAAATCGAATTTAACGATGAAATAAAATTTCTTCCGATCAAAGATATCCAGTATTTCTCTACTTCCCCAGGAACGCCACATAAATTAGAGGTTCATTTGACTCATGCGCAAATGCAGTTCTATGATAAAATCAAAGAAATAGAGAAAATGAACCGTCATTTTATCCGCTGCCATAAATCATACGTGATCAATACTCAAAATGTCCGTACGATCAACAAAAAAACTCGTGAAATCACGTTAGCAAATGGCGAAGTGATTCCGGCTTCTGTACGTGGTTTAAAAAAATTGATCTCGTAAATCTCAGACTTCTCCCCAAAAACAAACAAAAAAATGAGCAAAACTCGTCTGTTTGTTTTGCTCATTTTTTCTTATTTATCTTTTCTTGTTCCTATTTTGTAGTTTAATGTAACAGCATTTCTTGCGCAATTTCTTGCCCACTCATCTCCACTGGATAAAAAGTTGGCCAATGATCCATTTCTGCCAGTAAACTTTCTTGACTTTCATTCCCTAAATAGATATGAAAATGTTCCGAATCTGTTGGTGCAATCGAATGATCACTGAATTGTACATATCGATAAGCGCCACTTTCTGGCTCTACTGCTTCAAATAAGTAGCGTACGCCTCGATTTCCTGCAGCGTAATTCAAAACTCTTTTACCTGCATATCGGTAAGATGATTGCTTCGTCTCACCATTTTTAAAAGTAAATGCCATTCGATCTCCGTCAATCTTGATCTTTTCGACATCCGTCTGGTATCCGACGGTATAATAATCCTTGTACTCTTTTGCTGATTTTTTTGGATCGATTTTTGCCTTATACTCAAATACGGGATCTAAGGTTCCATCAGCTAAATAGTTATCGACCGTTTGCCATTGCCCTTTCCAATCGGACAATTTGCGGTCTTTCACAGCTGAATCTTCAAAGTAACCATTATATACATTTTTTTCTTTTTCTGGTTTCAGTGTGGCTTCCAGTGGATTCACTGTATCTGTCGTTTTTTGTAACGACTTGAGGTTTTCTTTCATTATGGTTACGTAGTTTTCACCATTTGCAAGTTGTTCTTTCGTTAAACCTTCTAGAGGATTCAAGACAGCCAAAGAAACGCCGGCTTCATTTGCTAGAGTTCTAGCGATACTGTCTTTAGCATTTTCTTCGAAATAAATATATTTGATCCCATGATCTTTTACAAACTGTTTTAATTCAGCAATTCTTGCGGCTGAAGGCTCCTCACTTGAGGATAAGCCAGCTATTGACACTTGATTCAGTCCATACTCTAATGCCAAATAGTTGAATGCGGCATGTTGGGTAACAAAAGATTTTTGTTTTGCTTTACTTAAGGTATCCTGATAACTCTGATGAAGTTCTTGTAATTTTTCTAAATAATTCTCCGCATTTTTAGTAAAGGCTTCTTTTTTATCGGGGTATTTTGTGATCAGTTGATCCCTTATACTTTTTACTTGTTTCATTGCTAAACTTGGAGCTAACCAAACATGCGGGTCCAATTCATGAGAATGCCCTGCTTCGCCATGACTATGGTCATGTCCTTCTTCACTACCTGGTAACAACAACATCCCTTCAGTCGCTTTGACTGCTAACACATTCCCCTCTTTCAATGTGTTTTGGATTGCTGGTACCCAGGTTTCCATATTTTCGTTGTTATAGACAAAGACATCCGCATTTTGAATTTTTGCCATATCTTTTGCTGACGGCTCATAGTCGTGTGAATCTGTCCCAGCAGGAATCAATAACTCAACTTCTCCTTCATCTCCCACTACTTCTTTCGTGAAATCATACATTGGATAAAAAGTCGTCATCACCTGCAATTTTTCTTTTTTGTTCGCGGCTTCTTGTTGATTGCCACAACTGGCAAGTATACAAACAGTAACTACTATCCCTAATAAATAAACCAAACGCTTCATTTGACGACACTCCTTCATCTTCTTTCATTTTACGATTAAAGTTACCAAATCGTAATCTTTACGTTTTAGCAACAGGATTTAATTTATCATATCGCTAAATAAATAGTCAAGCGTTTTCTTAAAACTATTTCTTTTTATTTTCTAGCCATTTCTGAACAGTATCATTTTCTTTTTGTCACTAGTTCCGACTATAATAAGATAAATCAGCTTGACGTTCCCGATAGGTAAAAAACAATTTCCTTTTACTTTTATCTTGAACTTAGAGCGATTTAGTACATTGAAAGGAGTAACAAATTGAAGAATAATTCTAAAGATCAGTCACGTCTGATACGTTTTCTAGGAGGAACGACTTCTTATTATGTATTAGGGTTGTTGATTATGTTAGCTTTAGTGATCTACTTTTTTCAGCAGATCGGTTTTATTTTTAAACCATTTTTTGTGATTTTTGCGACGACACTCGCCCCAGTACTATTTGCGTTAGTTTTATATTATTTACTAGATCCGTTGATCAAACGTTTGAGCCGAAAACTATCTAGAAATTTATCTGTTACTATCGTTTATGTCATTATTTTATTTTTGATCGGCTTAGGGAGTGTTTGGTTAGTTCCTTTCTTGGAGCAACAAGCCAAAACACTAATGACTAGTTTTCCTGATTTGTTCAACGATTTTATACAAACTTTGAAAAACTTCCTAGCGCAAACACCTTTTGCGGACACATTCGATCAATTCTTTTCATCGATTGATGATTGGACGTCTAATTTTGCCTCGTTTATTGGCGATTATTGGGAAAGTGGCGCACAAAGTATCGGGAATATCTTTTCAGCAGTAACATCTACCTTTATTACATTGTTTACTGGTCCAATCATTGCGTTCTTCTTATTAAGAGATCCTCAGAAATTTTATCAAGCTGTGTTAGGGATCGTACCACCCAAGTTCCGTACAGATTTTCGGACATTGACTAAAATCGCCAATCAACAATTAGGTGATTTCTTAAAAGGGCAAATCATTGCTTCTTTCATCTTAGGGGCTGTTTATTGGGTCACATTTTTATTGATCGGCTTAGAATTTGCAAGCATACTAGCAATCGCAGCTGGGATTTTATGTATCATTCCTTACATTGGACCATTTATTGCCTTCTTTCCTGGATTGTTTATTGCTTTCCAAGATTCGACATTCATGGCAATTAAGTTTGTTTTGGTCTGGTTCATCGTCCAATTACTTCATGGGGACTTAGTTATCCCTCGAGTTATGGGCAATCGCCTTCAAGTCCATCCAATCACTATTTTGATTGTTTTATTAGTGATGGGTGATTTACTAGGACTCATGGGTGTAATTTTTGGGATCCCCATCTACACATTGATCAAATTATTGGTTGTCTTTACTTTTAAAAAGTTCAAACAACGCTACAACAAGTATTATGGCGATCAGGGTGTCTACCAAAAAGCAGAATTTTCGGAAAAAGACTACTTTGAAAAAGAGTAAAGAAAGTCTGGAACATCTCTCAAAAAACGAGGGACTAGGACGATCAAGTTTATTTTTCTTACTGAAGAAGACTATTGTCCCAGTCTCTACTAAACAGACCTTTGTTCCTGTTTCTATGTAAAACAACAAGAGCTGCAATCCACATTTAGGAGTGCAGCTCTTCTTTTGTATGCTCATCAATCGCATAAAATGATTGGGGTTTTTAATTTATATCGATTCAATGACTAAGTGATTCCGTTTATTGAAGTGACCTGTTACTGAAATAGTATAATTGCCTTCTTCCAAAATAAGCAATTTATCCGTTATTTCTATATTGACCACTGATTGATTGGTTCAGGGCTCATTGGTAATATAAATCGCACAAGCAATGGCTGTGTCTTGATTTCCTGAATTTTACCGAGTAAAACAATAGATTATTCCATCACGATCACCTCGCTAAAATTATAGAAAAAACAACTAAAATCGAGAATTTTTAATCGATTTTAGATATGCTAATAATAATCAAGACAGTAAAGTTTGTGACGGTGGCTATCCGATTGAAAGTGAGGTGGTGCGTATGTGCGTACTTCCAAAATCTTACAGAAAGGAGAAGCCTTTTGCCTGTTGAAACGGCGTTAGGATTAATGATTGGTTTCGGTTCTTTAATCGCAACAATCATTTTTGGAATCTTGGCAGTTGTAAATAACAATCAAAAAAAATAACCGTCAGCTTTAGCCGGTCGACGATTATTTTTCAAAAATAATATTAAACTGGTCACCGTCTTAAACGGTGCTGTTAAGGGAGTTGTTAGCGCAACTCCTCTTTTCGTATTCATTATATCAACTTTATTGATCTTTTACAATCAGAATGGGAAATCATCATTGCTAATATCATTGTCCATCAAATGGATTTTGTGAAGCGTTAAATCCATTGTTATTAGTCATCGTTGTTTCATGTTGTTCAAAGGTGGTTGTGATTGGACTCGTGGCAGGTTGATTAGTGTAATTACTACACAACACTAAGTAACACATAATTTTACATCATATTTATTTTTAGATATTAATGTCCAGAAAATGGAGATTTGATCGACACAATGACAATAGATATTTTTAAACTAAAAAGTAAGAATAGAAAGGGAAAAGATAGCTAAGTTCACAAGTTAAAAAAAGAAGAAACCCCTGATATAATGTATTTTTTGTATGTCACTTTTCTTTTGAAATGGCATAAATTTTTAATTTTATTTGACACAAAATATAAACCTCTGTACACATTACGGTATTCATCATTTAGCTCAACCTGTTTGAATTTTGAGCGTATCTTAAATCAAGAAAACTGAGACATTGATCAGATTTTTTCTAATCAATGCCCCAGTTTTTAGACTTACATAAATTTATTTTTCCTTAGTTTACAGAAACTGTTTGGTTTTCAGCCAATAAGTTGCCACTGCCATCATAGAAATTCATTGTTACTTGATCATCAGCTTTGATTAGGTCTGGCTTCACATAATAACTGATTGCCCCATCCTTAAAGCTCCCACCTTTACTGATCAGTTTACCATTGACAAACAAGTGTCCTTGGTGAACCTGGGTATCAGAACCATAGGCTCCTTTGATCGTTTGTGTGCCGATTTTATAAGTCAATTCGTTGATTTCAGCTGTTGGTGTTTGAATAGTGACATCAATCTCTGATCCTGGAATTTGCTGTCCTCGATTGTTGGCACCCATCAAGACTACTTGATCATCTTCTGACACTTTAAGGTTTCCTACATAATAACTGAACTTGCCATCTTTGAAGCTGCCGCCTTGACTAACTTTTTCGCCATTGACCAACAAGATTCCTTGGTAAACATCGCCTGTGTAGTTTCCTTCGATCACTGTACTGATTCCCACACGATGGGCTTCTGTTAATTGACCCAGTTGTTCTCCTATAGTCACTGGTTGTGGGTCCCCTAGTGGTGTATCGAATTTATCATAGCCTTGAATCGTTGCTTGATCCCCTGCTTTGATAATTTGAGAGTTCACATAATAGCTAAACTTACCATCTTTATAGGTTCCGCCCCAGCTGATTACTTCCCCATTCACTACTAGTTTTCCTTTATGGATATCCCCCATATAAGTTCCAGTAATGGTTGAATCACCTAGCTTATAAGTGTCCACCTGATCAATTGATCCTGAAGATTCGGAAATCACTTCAATCTCTTTGGAATCTATCAATTCCTTCTCTTTGTTGTAGCCATCTAATACGACTTTGTCGCCGACTTTTAATTTGCCAGCACCGACATAATAGCTGAATTGACCATCTTTGAAGCTACCGCCCCAGCTAACAACTTTGCCATTAACGGTTAATCGGCCGAGAGACATATCCCCTGTGTAGGTTCCAGTAATATTGACATCTCCTACATGATATTCTTGTGGTTTCAACTCACTTTTCACTAGTTCTGCCACATAAGTTCCTGCCGTTAAATCCCCAGTTCCGTAATTTGTCATAAAGTCAGCAGGTGAATAGCCTTTGGACTGACCATCTTCACGAATCCAATTTCCTGTCAGCTGATCTCCATCGTTCAGTGCTTTCGGTGCTGATAAACCAGTGTCTCCAATCGCCTTAAAGTGATCGCCTAGTGTTAATTTAGCAAGAGGTGTATTCTTAAACATACTTCTCATCGTTGTTACTTTGCTAGTGTCAAAGCTACTTACATCTAGACTTGTTACGCTGCTTATATTGTAAAACATATTCTCCATAGTTGTTACATTACTGGTATCAAAACCACTTACATCTAAACTTGTTACGCTACTCAGACCATAAAACATAGATTGCATAGCTGTTACGTTGCTGGTATCCAGTTGACTTAACCCTTCGATTTCAGTTACATTCATAAGGTTACCTTTACTGATACTTCCAGTAAATAATAAATTAGCATTTTCTGGAGCAACTACTTTTCCAGACAAGACAATTTTCTTGATGGCTTTAATATCTACTTTGTCGCTGTTCCATGGTGATTCTTCATAGCCACTTAACTCACCTGCTTCGATCGTCAATACTCCTGTGTTTTCATCAAACGTATACGGACTGGTACCCCACGTGCCTGTTTCAACGGAAACATACGTGCCCGCAGTCAAGTCACCAGTGCCATAGTTTTTCATGAAATCTGCTGCTGAATAAAACGTCCCTGTGCCATCTTCTCTCATCCACGCAGAAGTAAGACTTGCGTTTTTTCCATCTGTTTCTACAAATTTAAATGTATCTCCTAGAATTAATTTCTTAAGTGGAGTACCAGCAAACATATTACCCATATCTGTTACTTTGCTAGTGTCAAAGCTGCTTACATCTAGACTTGTTACGCTACTCATATTGCGAAACATATTACTCATATCTTTTACGTTACTGGTATCAAAGCCACTTACATCTAGACTTGTTACACTACTTAGTCCGCAAAACATCCAACTCATATTTTTTACTTTACTGGTATCCAGTTGACTTAACCCTTCGATTTCAGTTACATTTGTAAGTTCATGATTAGTGTCATTTCCACTAAATAAGATTAAAGACTCTTCTGGAGCAACTACTTTTCCAGACAAGACAATTTTCTTGATGGCTTCACTATCTACTTTATTACTGCTCCATGGCGATTCTTTATAGCCACTTAACTCACCTGCTCCGATTGTTAACGTTCCTGTATCTTCATCAAACATATACGGACTAGTACCCCACGTGTCTGTTTCAACGGAAACATACGTGCCAGCAGTCAAATCACCAGTGCCATAGTTGTTCATGAAATCTGCTGCTGAATAAAACGTCCCTGTGCCATCTTCTCTCATCCACGCAGAAGTAAGAGCTCCTTGTCCTCCTACAAATTTAAAGGTATCTCCTAGAATTAATTTCTTAAGTGGAGTCTTATAAAACATATTACTCATAGATGTTACTTTGCTAGTGTCAAAATTGCTTAAATCTAGACTTGTTACGCTACTCAGACCGTAAAATGCAGCATTCATATTTGTTACGTTACTGGTATCCAGTTGACTTAACCCTTCAATTTCAGTTACATTCGTAAGGTCCTTACCAACGGTATTTGTAGTAAATAAGTATTTAGAATTTTCTGGAGCAACTACTTTTCCCGACAAGACAATTTTTTTGATTACTTCAAGACCCACTGTTCCGCTGTTCCATGGTGATTCTTCATAGCCACTTAACTCACCTGCTTCGATCGTCAATGTCCCTGTGTTTTTATCAAAATTATACGGACTGGTGCCCCACCATCCTGTAGCAGAAACATACGCGCCAGCAGTCAAATCACCGGTGCCATAGTTTTTTATGAAATCATCTGCTGTATAAGCCTTTCCTTTGCCATCTTCTCTCTTCCAAGCAGAAGTAAGAGCTCCAGTTCCATTTACAAATTTAAATGTATCTCCTAGAATTAATTTCTTAAGTGGAGTATCAGCAAACATATAAGACATAGATGTTACTTTTCTAGTGTCAAAATTGCTTACATCTAGACTTGTTACGCTACCCATACCTCTAAACATATAACCCATATCTTTTACTTTACTGGTATCAAAGCCACTTACATCTAAACTTGTTACACTGCTCATATTACGAAACATATAACCCATATCTGTAGCTTTACTAGTATCAAAGCTACTTACATCTAAACTTGTTACACTGCTCATACCATAAAACATATACCTCATAGTTGTTACGTTACTGGTATCCAGTTGACTTAACCCTTCAATTTCAGTTACATTCGTAAGGTCCTTACCAGGGGTACTTGTACTAAATAAGTATCTAGAATCTTCCGGAGCAACTACTTTTCCAGACAAAACAATTTTCTTGATTGCTTCAAGATCCACTGTTCCGCTGTTCCAAGGTGATTCTTCATAGCCACTTAACTCACCTGCTCCGATCGTCAACGTTCCTGTGTTTTCATCAAAATTATACGGACTGGTACCCCACCATCCTGTAGCAGAAACATACGTGCCAGCAGTCAAGTCACCAGTGCCATAGTTGTTCATGAAATCTGCTGCTGAATAAAACGTCCCTTTGCCATCTTCTCTCATCCACGCAGAAGTAAGGCCTGCTGGTCCGTTGGCTGATTTTACAAATTTAAAGGTATCTCCTAGAATTAATTTCTTAAGTGGAGTATCACCAAACATATTCCACCTATCTGTTACTTTGCTAGTGTCAAAGTTGCTTAAATCTAGACTTGTTACGCTACTCAGACCGTTAAACATATAAATCATAGTTGTTACGTTACTGGTATCAAAGCCACTTACATCTAAACTTGTTACGCTGCTCATACCCCAAAACATATCATTCATATTTGTTACGTTACTGGTATCAAATCCACTTACATCTAAACTTGTTATGCTACTCAAAGCTCTAAACATATTCCCCATAGTTGTTACTTTACTGGTATCCAGTTGACTTAACCCTTCGATTTCAGTTACATTCTGCAATTGACTACCACCAAATAAGGCCCAAGAATTTTCCGGAGCAACTACTTTTCCAGATAAGACAATTTTCTTGATTGCTTCCGCTGATACTTTTTTGCTATTCCATGGGGATTCTGTATATCCACTTAACTCACCTGCTCCGATCGTCAATACCCCTGTATCTTCATCAAACGTATACGAGCTGGTACCCCATGTTCCTGTTATCTCGGAGGCAGCTACCACGTTCGCTTTTTGCGCTACTTTTGGCGCTTCCGCTGTTGGATTAGTTGCATCCCCTTCACTTTCGGCAGTCGCTGCTGTTGCTTGTTCTTGTTCTGTTGCTTGGTCTTGGGTGTCATCCGTTGTTTCATCAGTTTGTGCTAATGAATCACTAGTTGTAGTGGTTGAATCCGTTGGGTTTACTAACGGCTCTGTGACGTTTTGTATCGTTTGATCGATGGCTTCTTTTGCTTCATTCGCCTGTGTTTGTTCAGTAGCAGTTTCAGCTGTTGGTGTCAAAGTATCCGCTAATGCCATCGTTGGTGCGATCCCGGTATTTCCCATCACACCAGCCACCGCAAACATCGTTAATAGCTGTTTTTTACGTTTTGCTGTTAATTTTTTCTTACTCATATTTACTCCTTTTTTGCTCTTATTTTTGATCATTATTTTCTCGTCAATACCACTTCATCAGCTTTAGGTGTTTCCCCTGTTTTCAATTGATGTCTCTTTCCAATGTCCATTTTGTTACCGAAGCTGACAAAATCGTATGGATCATCTCCCCTGCAACATTTATTTTACTTGTTCTAATTAAGCATAAACGCTCAATATTCCCAATTAATATTCTTGAATTTTGAGCGTTTACCATAACGTTTATATATATTTCTTTCATTGATCGAGGAAATCAATCAAGCTTCTTCTACTACTTATCATCTGAAGAAATATTTCACCTACATGTTACGCTTTATGTAAAAGTTAATGGGTAAAAGAAAAAGAGAGTGGGACAATAGTCAGAAAAAAATCTGATTATTGCTCTACTCTCTTTTTTATTACATTTTTAAAGCTACTTTCAAATGTTGTTTGCTATAATTAAAAAAAGGTCTTTAAGGAGAACTAAATAATGCTTTTAATTAAATTTATGTTTACTTTAATATATTATGGTAGTTTTATTTATACAGTCTACAAAGTCAGGCAGATCCAACAGGAGTATTCAGATATCATGGCTCTATATAAACAAGAAAGAGAGCGTACTTTTCCAAACCTAACTGAACAAGAACAAAAGAAACGAAAAAAAGCAATCTCACAACATTATGAAAAAAAGGACCCTTCTTTTGCTCTAAAAAGAAAATTTTCATTTATCATTTATGTTATTGTCTTTTTTATTTTGGAACGTGTTATTCGCTGCTTTTTCCCTATTGAAGACGTTCCTAAAAATTTGAATTATATAATTCCCTATTTAGGAATAGCCCTTACTATCAGTGCTGTTACAGGTTTTTACTTAATTAAATCCAAAAAAAAGGAACGCGAAATATTTAAACAGTATTTAATAGACCATCCCAAAAACGAATTACAATTTGTTTGGGTTTCAGAAAAACTTCAGGCAAGTTTTATGCAAAATACAAATAAAAGATTTATAGTCCATCTTACACTAGGTCTATTAATGATATTGTATCCTCTTTTTTCTTAGATGAGAGCATACATTAAATGGTTATTGCTTCCATCATATTCTTTGATTTGCGATACTCAATTTTATCATTACTCAATCGATTTTTTCATGATTCTTTCTTCTTATCTCACATTTGTTTTTAGACAAAATAAAAACGACCTTAATCCAATAACTCATGGATTAAGCGTCGAATGTTTTACCACCAGCTGATGGTTCATTAAAAATACAATTTTCTTTCGAAATATCTCGTGTAAAATTTTATCTGCAACCGATTCATCGTTTACCAATTTTTTGCTCTTGATCTTTTATTTACTGGATCAACAGGGCGATCGCTTGATAAGGCCTTAGGGTCAATTCCTCTTGAATAAGAGTATTGGCATAATTGCTGATAAGCGGTTGGGCACTAGCAAATTCTTCTGGGATCGTTATGGTCGTTTCATTTTCGTAAAAATTAGTTAAAACCAATAATTTTTGTCCGTCTAATTGTCTTAAATAACCGTATACTTGAGGATGATCGGGTTCATAAGCTTGATAGTCCCCTGATGCGATTACAGGATATTGTTTTCGCAATTGAATCAATTTTTTGTAGTATGCGAAAATCGATTGTTCAGATGTACGTTCTTGTTCTACATTGATGACCTCATGATTTGCTGCTAAACCTAACCAAGGTGTTCCTGTGGTAAAGCCAGCTGTTTCATCGCTTGTCCATTGCATCGGTGTCCGAGCGTTATCTCTGGATTTCGCCTTGATTCGCCGAAAAGCTTCTTCTTCCGAGAAGGATTGGTTCAGCATTTCTTGGTAAGCATTTAAACTTTCTACATCGACGTAATCATCGATATGCTGAAAGTCTGGATCGATCATCCCAATTTCTTCCCCCATATAAATATAAGGCGTCCCACGATTCAAATGGATCATCGTCGCTAACATTTTAGCCCCTTCTGTGCGGTATTTATCAATTGCTACAAAGCGGTTGAGGGCTCTTGGCTGGTCGTGGTTATTTAAGAACAACGCATTCCAGCCATTTCCTTTACTCATCGCTTCGCCCCATGTATGGAACAGACTTTTTAAAGCTTCAAAATCAAAAGGTGGCGTACTCCATTTGTTTCCATTTTCGTAATCAACCTTCAAATGATGAAAATTGAACACCATCGAAAGCTCATTCCGACTTGGTTCCGTATACAAAATACAATTTTCAATCGTCGTTGAACTCATTTCTCCAACTGTGATGATTTCTGGATCTTGACCAAAAGTTTCCCGATTTAATCGTTGAAGATACGTATGAGTAATCGGCTTGTCAGTATATTCTGCTTTTCCTTGGTTCTCTGCATTATTTTTGAGTTCTTCATCTTTCCCGATCACGTTGATCACATCAAAGCGAAAGCCTTTGACCCCTTTAGACATCCAAAAACGAACAACTTTGAACAACTCTGTTTGCACTGCTTCATTTCGCCAATTTAAATCTGCTTGTGTTTGATCATAGAGATGTAAATAATACTTACCCGTATCTCCAAAAGGCGCCCATGCATTACCACCAAATTTAGATACCCAATCGGTTGGCTCATCTCTTAGAATAAAAAAATCTTGGTAAAAACGATCGCCAGCTAAAGCTTTTTTAAACCATTCGTGTTCTATTGAGACATGGTTTAAAACCATATCAAGCATAATCTCTATATTATAGCTCTTTGCTTGTGTGACTAGTTCTTCAAATTCTTCCATCGTTCCAAATAGTGGATCAATCGCTACATAATCAGAAATATCATAGCCATTATCTTTTTGTGGACTCGGATAAATGGGGTTCAACCAAATCATATCGACCCCTAGTTCATGCAGATAAGGTAATTTTTCTTTGATCCCTTTTAAATCTCCAATCCCGTCACCATTACTATCACGATAAGATTTAGGATAAATTTGATAAACTACTTTCTCATTAAACGACATCCTCATTCGCCTCCAATCAGCTATTATTCCAACTTATATATACAAGTTTACAAATCCTATTATAAAGGAAAAGGAAGCGTTTATCAAGGACAGAGCTAAGTCCTCTAATAGGAAGACCTCACCCATTATAAACTGTCGCACATCCAACAAATTGGCATAACAAAACCTGCGTATCATTTTCCCTACACCAAATTTTCTTTTCATCAACCAGTTACCTAATAAAAAAACTTCTTGCAAAAGTCTACTCAACTTTTAACAAGAAGCTTTTTTTATTCGTTTGATTTCAAAGCATCAATCATATTGATATTTTTCAGCTTGAAGTGGGTCGCTATCATAACGATAACTGTAAATTCAATAGTCAAAACAGCAGAAAGAGCATATGCTTTCCAAGTGATCACTAAGGGGAAGATCACCGTCTCCATTGAAGCCTGTTGTAAAATAAAGTCAGTTAGGACGTAGCCGATGCCAAATCCACCTACAATACCAACTAAAGTAAAAATAATATTCTCCCTCACAATATACATCGTTACTTCTTTATCAAAAAAGCCTAGTACTTTGATCGTTGATAATTCCCGCACTCGTTCAGAAATATTGATATTGGTTAAATTATACAACACGATAAACGCTAACAGCCCTGATAAAACGACAAAAATCACAACGATTGAATCGAGGTTCGCAAGTGATTCTTCTTGGGTTTCCATTTGTTTCGAAACAAATGATGTATTTGTTACTGCATTGGTTCCCAATAGCTTTTCTGACAAAGCATTCTCTTGTTTTTTAGACATTGGGTCAGCTTGAACTAAATAAGCATTTGTAGAAGCTTCGTTTCCTGATACTTTTTGATAATAGGCAGGGCTCATATAAACAAAGTTTCCTAAATAGTTTTGAGCAATGGCTTTCACCGTAACCGATAACTCTTTTTGGTCATCCGTGTACAATGAAAGGCGGTCTCCTTCAGATACATCAAACAGTTCGGCAGCTTTTTGTGTGAGGACGATTCCTGAATCATTCAACTCCATGTTACGTCCTTTTAATGAGATCAAGTGAATAAACGGTGATAGACCTTTTGACGTTTCCGGTATGATCATCGTAACGCTTTGAGTCGCTTGTCCTTGTTGCCGAAGCTCGATCGTTTGCATGTTTACTGCTAGCAAATCAGTAATTTTCGGATCGGATTCTAACTGTTCCTTTGCTTTTGTTTCACTGTTTTCTGTTTCTCCATCTAAAGTGACAATTGCTTGGTAATTCGTAATTGGGCCAAATTGTTTATCAGAAACAGAGCTTAAAGAGTCTTTCAATCCTACGCCTGCTACCATTAAACCAGCACAACCAGCAATCCCAACGATTGCCATAAACATTCTGGATTTATAACGGAACAGATTTCGATAACTGATTT
Organism: Enterococcus sp. AZ077; assembly: GCF_051714965.1. Lineage (NCBI taxonomy): Bacteria > Bacillati > Bacillota > Bacilli > Lactobacillales > Enterococcaceae > Enterococcus > Enterococcus sp. AZ077. The sequence continues at coordinate 321,678 of NZ_JBIOSX010000001.1, read as the reverse complement.
TCTGATTAAAGCTTAATCTTGACCACAGTGGTGTGATATATTCCAATAATATTCTTTTGCCTGGTTTTGGCGCTTTGGGTTGTAATAAAGCTGCCGGTCTTTCTCTTAAATCTTTGAATAAGACAATCATCGCTGCACCAAATGCAGCGATAAAAAACGCCACTGCCGCTTGTAAAATCGGAGACCAATCATAAAAAATGACTGCTGATCCGATATCATAGCGTTCATTCGATAGTTCAAAAATAATTCTTGGTAATAGATTGGTTCCTAAGACGGTTCCTAAAATAATTCCTAGACCAGAAGCTAAACTTGCATAAATAGCATATTTTTTTGCAATTTCAAATTTAGTATAGCCTAATGCTTTCAACGTACCGATTTCTCGTCGGTTTTCTTCGACCATCCGTGTCATCGTCGTAAAAGTGATCAATGCTGCAATAAAGAAGAAGAAAACAGGAAAAACATTAGCAATGGCTGCGATCCGTTCAGCTAAATCACCAAATTCTTGAAAGCCCACATTATCGGAACGCTCTTGGAAACGATAGGTTGGTTTTTCCAAACGATTGATCTTTTCTTCATTTTCGGTAATTTGGGCCTGTGCATCATTCAGTTTTTCTTGTTGTTCAGCGACTCGCTTTTCTTGCTCAGCTAGCTGTGCTTCTTGCGTAGCTAGTTCATTAGTTGCTACTGTTCGTTGTACTTCAGGCAATTGTTCGAGCATTGAACGTTGTTGCTCTAGTTGGGCTCTGGCAGCTGCCAATTGACTTTGTGCCAGACTAATTTGTTCTTGACCAGCACTCACCTTTTCTTTTTCTGGTTGTAAAGACTCCTTAGCTTGTTCCCTTAGTTCAGTTAAACGTGCAGCTGGTCGATCTTGAAAAAGTTTCTCCACGCTTTTTTGGTTTTGTGCCATTTTGTCCCGATATTCTTTACTATAAGTATCAAAGGATGAAACATTTTTAAACGTTAAGTAAATAACCGATTGAATGTCTGTGTTAAATTCTGTTTCAGGTAAATAAACAAAATAATCGATCGTGCCGTTCCCGACATTGGCAAAACCACGTTCTAAATTATTGATGAAAAGTGGCGATCGTACAAATCCAACAATTTGATAGTCTTTCTTTTTCACGTTGTCAGAATCGATCGTATACGTTTCGCCTATTTTATAGCCTAGACTTTTTGCTTTTTCATCTAGTACGAGTTCGTCTTTATTCTTTGGTAAATGCCCATCTACTACTTCTAAAAGGTTTTGTTTATTTGATTTTTTATAAGAAAAAACTTGCACAACTTCGTTTTTACTTGAGCTGGAATAATAAAATTGTTTTCCCGTTTCCAGTTGTGCATCAGGGATTTTTTCGGCTCTAGTTACGTCTTGTTCCGTTAAACCACCAGTTGAAATGATTTGTAAATCCGATAGATTGCCTTTTTCAACATAGTGATCCATCGTTTTTTGCATAACCGGCCCCGCCGTTTTAACGCCTACGAATAACAAGGTCCCTAGCAAAATGATCAATACAATGGCAATAAATCTGCCTTTCGATTGTTTGATTTCTCTAGCACTTGCTTTAAGATATGTTTTTGTTTTCATAGCCCCTCCTTACCACACAATCTCATCAATGGTTGAAGGATGATCGTTTGTTTCAATCGAACGGACTTTCGCATCGTTGATATGGATGACACGATCAGCAATCGGTGCTAAGGCAGAATTATGAGTAATGATCAACACCGTATTTCCATGTTCTCTACTCGCATTTTGTAATAACTTCAACACCTGTTTCCCTGTTTCAAAATCCAACGCACCTGTTGGTTCATCACATAGAAGTAATTTCGGATTTTTTGCTAATGCTCGAGCAATGGAAACACGCTGCTGTTCTCCTCCTGAAAGCTGTGAAGGAAAATTGTCCAGCCGATGTGCCAGACCTACTTGTGTCAATACCTCCACTGGATCTAACGCATCTGGTGAAACTTCTGTTGCCAACTCGACATTTTCTTTTGCTGTTAAATTCGGTACCAAATTATAAAATTGAAATACAAATCCGACATCTGTTCGACGATAGGCGGTCAATTGTTTATCGTTGAACTGAGCGATGTCTGTCTGATCAATGATGATTTGCCCTTCATCTGGCTTATCCATCCCGCCTAATATATTAAGAACAGTTGACTTCCCTGCACCACTTGGACCAAGTATAATGACTAGTTCTCCTTTTTTGATCGCAAATGAAATATTATCATTTGCGGTAATCGTTGTTTCTCCCATTTTGTACCGTTTACATTCGTTGATTACTTCTACATAGCTCATCCTTCTTCTCTCATCTCCATCTCTTTACGAATAAAGTCGCTACTTTTTATTTTACCATTGAAATGAATCAGACTAAAGATTTGATAGACGATTCATTGACAAATACAGAAATTATGTTTTACTTACATGGAAAACGATCTATTTATTGAAAGAAGGAAAACCCATGACTACTACAAAATCACCTATTCCACTCGAATTAGCAAAAACAGCTTTTTTACCGATCGATCTCCAAAAAGGAATTGTGAATTCTGGGCAATTATTCCCTTATGATGCAACCACCATCCTCTCAAACAATCAACTGATTGCTGAGCAGTTAAAGCATACACCTGCTTGGAATATACTAGTCAATGTCGATATTACCAGCTTTCAGTATTTGAGTGCTAAAAATGACCGAGCACAAGCAGGTTCTTTTTATACCCCCCCTAAAGAATTTACTGATTTATTACTTGAACCTACCACCAAAGGAACACAAAACACACTCACGATCACTAAACATAATCCAAGTGCTTTTTTTGGAACGTCTTTAGATGCCCAACTTCGTCGAAGAAAGATCGATACGCTCATTCTTTCAGGTGTAGCAACTTCAAACGGTGTCTATGCCACCGCTTTAGATGCTTTTCAACATGGTTACCATGTTATTGTTATCGAAGATGGTTGTAGTGATCGAGATCTAGAACTTCATACGCTCTTTTTTGAAAAAATGTTTCCAAAAACAGCACGGGTGCGTACAACCAAAGAAATCCTTCAAGCAATCGAAGAAGCCAGATAAAGGAACCAAACACGCCTTGTTTTTCATTTACATTGCTGGTTTTCCATGGGAAAATAAAAGTAACCGTTAGATAGGAGTATCAGAATGAAGAAAAAGAAAATAACGATTAAAGACGTGGCAAAACATTCTGGTGTTTCCATTGCCACTGTTTCATTGATTTTAAATGGTAATGAAGAAAAATTCAGCGCTAAAACAGTTGAAAAAGTGCTTGCTTCAAAAGACATTCTCGGCTATCAACCTGACTATGTCGCTCGCCAAATGATTACGAAAGAAACAAAAACGATCGGTGTCCTCGTGCCGGATATCACCAACCCTTTTTTTAATACGCTAATGCGTGGAATTGAAGATGTGTTATACAAACAAAACTTCGTGACGATTTTATGTAACGCTGATTCTGACCATCAAAAAGAAATTGAGTATTTAGCCGAATTAGCACGACGAGGCGTCGATGGGTTTATCATAGCTACTTCCGCTGTTTCGACTACAGCAATCAATGAAAATCTCAAGAAACAAAATCGACCTTTTATTGTGTTGGATCAAAAAAAGGCTGAAGGATTTAGTGATGCGATCAGCACAGATGATTTTCGTGGAGGATACTTGGCTGGTACACACTTACTTCATTTAGGTCACCAATCCATTGCGCTCGTTTATCCACAAAATCCCCCTGAAAACGTCTATCGTAGGATCGAGGGTTTTAAACATGCACTAGATTTTTATCAGCTCTCGCACGACAATTTATTGTTACTACCTACTCATTTTTCTAAAAATGGTGGGTACCAGGTCGTTCCAACGATTCTTAATTCCTCTGCGACCGCAATCTTTGCCTTAAACGACGAGCTCGCTTTTGGTATTTATCGTGGGTTGGAAGAACATGGAAAGAAAATCCCCGAAGATTATAGTGTGATTGGATACGATAATGTGGATATGTGTGAATATGTCAAACCAAAATTAACGACGATCGCTCAACCAATTTTTGAATTAGGTCAATCTGCTGCTCAATTATTATTAGCCCGTATCCAGTCGCCTGAAAAAGAATGGAGCGAAAAATTATTACCAGTAGAATTGAAAAAAAGAGCTTCAACTAAGCGTGTAAGTAGCATTTGTGAATAAATTATGAAGAAAAAAATAAAACATGATGAAGTATTTTTGTGTTTTATTTTTTTTTGTTTTTTACGGTCGTTATTTTTACAAATATTTTGTAGAAATCTATCTCCTTTGGTACAATTTAAGTAGTATGACCATTTCCCCCAAATTTGTTCTCCCCCAACAAATTAATGGCATGCAGAATAATTAAAATGTTAAAGCGAAGCGACTTATTAGAAAAAAGAATCGTAGCTTATTAATCAAAAAAATCAGATCTTTGTTATGTATTAACAACAGTTGCATGAGCATAGAGACTCGTCACAAGCAAAAAGAAAAGGAGTACCGCATATGAACAAAAATAAAGCAATACGCCTACTTGCTGCATCTTGGCTGATTGCTCCAACGATTTTATCGACTCAAGCTGTTTTTGCAACAGAAAACCAACCAACAACTACAAGTAGCTCACTTGTTTCGGGAAGTGATTCTGTAACTTCAACAGCCTCAAGTACAGACACAACTGAATCGTCCACCACAGATTCATCAGCCACAACTGGCTCAACGGGCGAATCATCAACCACTGATTCATCAACGACTGAAACAGGTGAATCAACTGAGAAACCTGCGGAAGAAGTTGCGACACATACACTGACAGTTAATCCCGAATTACTGGGGAAAATTAAGCTGTCTGTTATCAGTAACGCCCCTCGAGAAGAAAAAGAGTTGACCATCCAACCTAATGGCACGGTCAGTGGGTTGAAAGAAGGAACGAAAGTGTTCTATGAAATCACCCCTCCTAAAGGTGAAAAATTACTTTCTTTCCAAGTAAATGGTGCCCAAGAAGTGAATTATCAAAAAAGATTCTTTGTTGTTGGTGTAATGGATCTATCATTGACTGCTTCATTCAACACACCAACTGTTCCATCTGAAGACTCTTCTACTCAGGATACGACTAATTCAGCCGGAAATACCCAAGATTCTTCTCAAACGACAAAGCCTAATGATACAACGAAACCTAGCACAGACAAAAATAAACCAACTGATAGTTCAAAAGAACAATCGAAACCGTCAACGTCAACCAGTAACGATTCAGTTGTTTCAGCGAATACCAATAATTCTTCCAATCACCAAACAAATGACAAAAATAAAGGTCAACAGTCAGGAATTGAAAATCCTGTAGACGGGTCCTCCGATTTTGTCAGCAAAACACCGATTGAAACAACTTTACCAACAAACACGACAGCAGTTCAAAAAGAAATCGTGAAAGAAGCCTATAAATATTTAGGCAGACCCTACGTTTGGGGAGCAAAAGGACCAAGTACATTTGACTGTTCGGGTTTAGCTTATTATGTTTACATGAAGGCCACTGGTCATTATATCGGTGGATGGACAGGTGAACAACAATACGCTGGAACACAGATTCCAATAGATCAAGCACAACCAGGTGACTTAGTATTCTGGGGACCTTCCTCAGGTGTCACTCATCACGTTGGGATTTATATTGGTAATGGACAATTTATTCATGCCCCTCAACCAGGTGACAAAGTTCGGATTACTTCAATTGCTGATTTCAGACCAGATTTTGCAGTACGTGTCAATATCGCAGGTCTACCAAGCGTGACTGACCAACTGAAAAACCAGTCGATTTTAGATGGTTTAAATGATTCATTCAACTTTACAAAAAATCAAACAACGGATCAGTTTTTGAAAAAAATTGCTACAAGCGCGCAAGAAATTGGTCAAAAAGAAGGCATTTACGCTTCTGTTATGATGGCTCAAGCGATTTTAGAAAGTGGTTCTGGCAATAGTTTGTTGGCAAGTGAACCAAACTATAATCTGTTTGGCATAAAAGGAACTTATGAAGGAAAAAGTGTTTTGTTCAATACTTTGGAACAAGACAGCAACGGTGCAAATTACCAAATCCATGCAACCTTCCGTAAATACCCTTCTTATAAAGAAAGCTTAGAAGACTATGCGAAATTGATCAAAGGCGGGTTGTCCAATAACAAAGATTTCTACAAACCAACTTGGAAATCTGAAGCCAAAAGTTATAAAGAGGCAACGAAGTATCTGGAAGGCCGCTATGCTACAGATAAACAATACGCCAAAAAATTGAATGCGATCATTGAATCGTATGATTTAACTAAATACGATGAACCGAAAAAAGAAGATAATAAAGAAACCAAAGTTAAAAATGTTTCAAAACCTTTGGTAGTACCTGTGTCTTGGGATAAAAATGAGATGTCGCTAGTTGATGTAGACACTTGGTCTTTAAAAACAATTAGGAAAAAACCAGAATATCTTTCTACAATGAAAACACCAAATTACTGGGAATTGTACTTGCAACTATCTGCCAGAGAAATTCCAAAAACGACTGTCATTAAAGTCAAAGCCGATACCATTCCTTTATTGAAAAACTTAGCGATCATCCATCCATCGTGGAGTAGATTAACTTAAAAAAAGCTATGACAGAAGTGTCTAGCTCTGAAAACAAGCCGGAGAAGAGGTTGAGACAAGTTTTGTCTCAGTCTCTTCTCCGGCTTATTCATGTTTAGAGTGAACGTGTGATGTCTCAGATGTTTTTTGTTTTAGCGTACACAAAAAGCACACAACCTTGTAAGATTCAAGTAACGAACAAAAATCAAAGGAGTGTGCCTTTTGTTAAACTATTGGATCGTCCATCAAACCACTTCAGTAACCCATATGGAACAATTTATTCCAGAAGCTGATATTACCTAGTCAATACCTCAGATGAACCAATGCTTCTTTTTCGTCTCTTTAACAAGTGCTATCGATGAAACCAACCAATTTCACTTATTTAGAGTATTTTTATTTCTCTCTTTTCAAAACAATACTTGTATATAACCAAACAGTCAATACATAGTAAATAAAGTACATGACAAAGAAAATTCCGAACGGTATCAACACATCACGATATGGATCATTCATTAAAAATTCAAATAGTCTTAAACCAAATAAGACATGGATCGCTCCTAAAATACCAGGTGCTAAGAATAAAACACCAATTTCTCGTCGAATCGATTGTCTTAATAAGCCACGAGTCGCACCGATTTTTTCTAACATCGTATATCGACCAATATCGCTCTTACTACCTGAAAGAATCTTAAACATCAAGCAACTTGCTAACATCGCTAAGAACGCAATTCCTAGGAAGAAGCCCATAAATTCCATCCCTGAGAAAATACCATTCACTTGTTGATACATTTCATATTTTTGTCCACTCATGGCTTGGTAATCTTTCAACTCTGGATTGACTTGATTATTTTCTTTTACTAATGTTTCGATACCTGGTAAACTTGCTTCAAAATCTTTGACTGTAATTAATTGTAGCGTTGTTTCTGGCAGCGCTAATTGATCGAATTCACTCGCACGAACTAATTTTATTCCCTTCGCTTGTTGCGTAGGTAATTCGTTTTGTCTTAATGTCTCTTGCAACTCACTTGAATTTGCGATTTCTTCACCAGTTGCTGTCTTTACTTTGTTATCCGCAAAAGTGTTCCCACTATATGCAATATATCTAAGCGGCTCTTTTTCCCATTCATCATAATTGTAATAAACGTATTGTTCATCTTCTTTTTGAGCATAGATGTTATTTGACGTTGGATTTAGTTCTCTGACTTTTCCTTGGTCAATCTTTTGTGCATTGTTTAGAACTAAATCATAAGCGTTTGATGAATTGGTCAATGCGGAGATTTGATTTCTGAATCCTAAACCAACCGTTAACGCTCCTAAAGCTAAAGCAAATAAGATCGCTACCATTGAAAGCATTTGCGTATAGTCCCGAATCCTAAAGCTTAATTGTGATAAGGTAAAGTTGTTCAACTTTTTCAATGAGATACCTTCTGATTTTTTCAGTAAAGACAAGAAGAAAATAATCACTGAATGGAAAATGAAATAGGTTCCCAGACAAATCGTTACGAGAGAAATCCCTAAACCAGACAATCCAATACGTGCAATTTCTGATAGAACGTAATAACCAACGCCTAATAAAACAACCCCTAATACAACTTCAAGTAAAAATAAAAATTTATTTTGTTTCATTCGTGTTGGTGTAGCTTCCGCACGAATCAATGTAAGAATTGGCTTTTTCACAATTGAAAAAGCATTGGTGATTGCTGCTAATAAAAACAAAACAGCAAAAAAGAAAAGAGTGATCAGAATACCCTTTACACTAAATGGTGTAAAATGTGTAATTGAAATGTTTAATTGTTCAACGAGTATTCGTTCCACAATACTTGTTAGCCCTACACCAATCGCAGAGCCAACGACGGTCGCCGTTGCACCCACAACAAATGTTTCGGTAAAAATCATTTGTGCAATTTTTCTGCCCTTAGCCCCTAACATCATAAACATTGCATAATCTTTCTGACGCATCGCCATTAAAAATGAATTAGCATAAAGGATGTATACAAAAGTAATGATTGCTAATAATACCGAGCCAAAATGAAAAATTAAAACAGTTGATCCAACGGTAGAATTACTTTCTAAAAACGCTTCATTGCTTGCGATTGACTCGAACATATAAAAAATAGCTGAAGTCATAACCAAACCTGAAAATAAAACAATATAATCTCTTAAACGCCCTTTAATCCCAGTAAGCGATAATTTCCAAAGCATGTTTTTTCCTCCCCTTACTGTTCTAGATTTCCTAAGATCGTTAGAATATGACGATAAAACTCATCACGGCTTTGTTCGCCACGTTTGACTTCTTCGTGGATACCGCCATCTTTGATAAATAAGATTCGTTCACAGTAGCTAGCAGAAAACGGATCATGTGTTACTAATAGAATTGAAACATCATCTTTTTGATTCAATTCTTTCATCGTATCTAGCAAATCACGCGCACTCTTAGAATCTAAAGCTCCAGTCGGTTCATCACCTAATAAGATCGTTGGTTGTGTAACCAAGGCACGAGCTGCTGCTACCCGTTGTTTTTGACCACCTGAAATTTCAGAAGGATAACTTCCCATGATATGAGAAATCGATAAACGTTCTGCTACTGCTTTGACCCGTCGCTTGATTTCTTTAGGTTTAACACCTTGTAAGGAAAGTGGTACTGCAATGTTTTCTTGTGCAGTTAAGTTTTCTAGTAAATTAAAATCTTGGAAAATAAAGCCAATCTCTTTCGCACGAAAGTCTGCTAATTGGTTTCCTTTTAACTTTGTTACATCGTTTTGATTGATTCGGATATTTCCGTCTGTGGGTTTGTCTAATGTAGATAAAATATTTAACAAGGTTGATTTACCAGATCCAGAAGCCCCCATGATTCCGATAAATTCTCCTTTTTCTACTGTAAAGCTGATCCCACTTAAGGCTTGTGTTTTCTTCTCATTATTCTTACCGTAGATTTTTGTTACATTTTGAACCTCAACAATTTTTTCCATTTTCATCTATCCTTTACTTAGTTTTTCTTGTGCTAACTTAGGTATATCGTTTTGTTTGACTTCTTCATAAGAAGTGACACCTTTGCTTTTATTCCATGTAATCTCTAAATAGGCTCCTTTTCTTAAAGGACGCGGTTTTTGTCCATTAAATGTTAATATTTTTTCACTTCCCTTTTCATCATATCCGGGAAGAGTATATTTATATTGGATGGTTATTTCATTACGATTATCTTTTATTTCCTCTTTTTCTCCATCTGTCGTAATTTTGACATAGTAGCTATCGCCACCCATGATCATTCGATCCGCAATTTTTAGGCCCCCAAAGATAAAAACTACCGAACCTAATACCAACGCTGCAATGGAAATGCCAATCCCGACCAGTAGTTTCTTCATTTCCTCTCCTTCTTTCACATATGATAGGGCAATTATAAAAAAAAAGACCGTATTTTACCTTTGATTTAACTGTCAAATATCTTTCAATATTGTCATTTATCTATCACAAAGCAAAAGAGTGATTCGCAAGCTTGAATCGAATTGTTTTTTATTTAGATGATAGTTTGATGAATTTTATAAAAAGAAGTTGAGATAAAAGTGTTTAGCATCAAGAAATAAGAAGGAATTTCCGAAAACTGCTTCTCAAATTTTTTTAAGATGCTGCTTTGATTTTACCGTGAACAAGAGGTCAGCTCTTTGAACGCCGTTTATTCGTTTTTAGAAATACTAAAAAAGACTGAGTTTTGGCTCAGTCTCTGACTACTCTACTGTTCTATTATAGAAAAAATACAGTTGAAAAATTCGTTACAATCATACGATATTTACTCAATAATGGCTATTTTTCTTTCACTGTCCCTGTATTAATGACTGGTTGTGTTCCTTTATCTGTAATAATCGAAACAAGTAGGTTATTGATCAATTGGACTTTCCGATCATCTGTGAAATTGATTTCTTGTCCTGTTTCAATTTGTTCCAATGCCATTTGTGTCATCGTAACTGCTCCTTCAACGATCGTTTGCCGAGCAGATAAAATAGCTTTTGCTTGTTGTCTTTGTAACATTGCACTAGCAATTTCAGTCGCATACGCTAGATGATTCAATCTCGTTTCAATCACCTCGACCCCAGCAACAGATAACCGCTCCTGAAGCTCGTTTGCTAATTCATCAGAAATGGCAGTCGTATTGCCACGCAAAGTCAAATCTTCTTCATTGAAAGTATCATAAGGGTATTGGCTGGCAATATGACGAATCGCTGTCTCACTTTGAATCTCAACAAAATCTTGGTAATACGCCACATCGAACAACGCCTTAGCCGTGTCAACAACTTTAAAAACTACGACGGCAGATATTTCGATGGGATTGCCATCTAAATCGTTCACCTTTAAAACCGAACTGTTAAAATTTCGTACTTTTAAAGATAAGTTGATTTTTTGTGCAAACGGAACCGTTAAGAAAAACCCACTTTCTCGTATCGTCCCAATGTACTGTCCAAAAAACAAAATAACTTTTGCTTGGTTGGGACTAACAACCGTTGCGGAGCTTAGTAGTGCAATAGCAATCAACCAACAAACGAAACCCATGACCGTCTGGAAGATCGCTCCACTTGTCATGCCAAAATAGAATAAGAAGCCGCCGATACCAACTAATAACACCAAACCGATCAATCCAATATACCCATTTACATAAACCGCTTTCTTTTCACTCATCACTTAGTTCCTTTCTTAGACCATTCCTACATGATTGGTTTCTTTCTAATCCGTGCCATCACTCCCTCTAATTCTAATTCCTTATCTTCTGTGATATACCAACCGCTCACTTGTGGTCCTCCGGAAGTTTGGGGTAGATATTCTAACCTTGTGCGTACCCAATGTTTTTCTTCGGTAAAATAATCTTCCACTAAAATCTCTAAATCAATTCCTGCAGAAAGAATCAAATTCTCTCGAACTGATTTGAACACAAAACGCTCTTTTTCTTCGTCGTACTTTAAGATCCCTGTATCTAAAATCGGCAAAGAGTAATAGTCTAATTCCCTCTTTACTTTCAATAAATGATGGAATACTTCATTGTAAACTTGTTCTAATTGCCGACCTTCTGAGTTATTCGGGTAATCGATCATCACACGTTCTTTTTTTGTATCATAATATTTATGATTAAGTTCCGTGAGATAATTATGTAATTTTGTTATTTCTAACTGTAGCTCTTCTCGTTTCGCTTCATCTATTCTCATCTATTTTTCCACCTTATTATCTCAGCTGTGTTTTCTCTATTTTCTCTTATTTTACTACAGATTTGTAAGTTAAGCGATGAAAAAAATCGTTCTTCCCCATGATACTGACCGATGTCTTAGCATCCTAACAGTCATGTCTGTTATATTAGCTAACCTATCTGAGAAACTATCTATCAAACACCTACCTGAGATAAAAGATGTAAAATCGTTATCTAAATGTGAATAATCCGTTATTCGAAAAAAATTTTACGTGGATCATCATCCATAATCAACGACCGTCATTCAAAATCTTTTGAAAAAAATCGCTTAATCAAAAAATCGAAAAGTTCCAAAAATAGTTGCACCTATCTTTGAACCTCTTCGATTTATTTCTCTTTACTTCCTCTTAATGACAGACTTTATCCTTTTTAAACATCATACTGATGGTTTTCGTCAGCTATAACCACACTGCTATCATAACCAGTGATTTTTATATTGTTTTCTCCTTTGATCACTGTTTTGATTGGTAATTCTTCATTATTTTTTGTGACAGTTGACATCCCTAATAGATCAATATCTAATCCAATCTCTCCATTATCAAGAAAGTCTACATAGCAATTTTCTAACATAACTGTTCCTTGAGTATTTTTGAATCCATTTAAGAATAGATTCCCATACTTGGCATTCAATTCGATGTTTGAAATATCTGAATTATCAATATTTACATAACTTTGCACAGAATTTACTTTAACTTTTTTTCCATCAACTTTATTAAATGTAATGTATCCACCATTATTTGTAACGGAAACATTCTCACTCACTACGTCATTTAATAAAAGTTGTCCTTGCTCTCCTTCTAACACAAGTTGATCTAAAGGAAGTTCGCTAGGAACTGTCAGGGTGATTTTGGATGTGTTATTCATTACATGAAACAAGACGTTTTGTTCACGACCATTTCCGTTAATCGTCAAAGTATCGCCTTTAGTAGTGACTTGAGGTTTACTTGCTTTTTCATACGTAGAGTTAACTTCAAAATTTTTGCCACGTTTGATCTCAACTTGTTGGTATTGCGCATTGACCACTATTTTGTTGATTTTTTCTTTTGTCGATATCACTTGTGAGTCATGGTTCATTTCGACCAATTGAGGGCCATTTTCCCAAGCAAGGCTTCGGTGCGTCCCAAACGCATAGGTTGTCCCAGCAAGTAAGCCACCACTAACCATCAAGCCTAGACCAGCCATTAAAAAATATTTTAATTTCATCTTCACACCTCTTTTTCTTATAACTTCGACGAATGAATCGCACGTCTCGTTACAAAACGACGTCCAACCCACTTCACAAAATTCATCATCATTTTAAATATCCATTTTGTCATTTTCAGAAGGAGCGGCGCACAGAAGACGACGGTTCCAGTAGCGAATAGCCCTAATCCAACGTAAAATAATCCACTTTCTATCGACTGCCCCAACACACCAATACCCGAAACAACTGAAAATAATCCAAGCCCTAAAACAGTAATACAACCGACATAACCACCTACCAGCAAAGCGACTAATAGACATAATAACCCCACGATCACTGCAACAAAACCAATCGCCAAAGGAATCAACAGAGGGGAGGCACATAAGCCAATCACGATCATCCAAATCAACCGAATTTGTCGTTTAGAACTTCTTGGGTTGACTTCATCTGTTGCTGAATCATCTTGTTCAGAGAAATAATTGATTTTCAATTTAAGCGCAAACTGTTTAGGCGTACCATATTCTTCAATGATTTGATCAATTGTTTTGCCAGAATCTAAAAAATATTCTTCATAATATTGAATCAAATCGAATCGGTCATCTTCAGGAATCTCTTGGATTTCCTCTATTACCTCATCTAAATATTCATTCATGTTTATTATCCTCCAATAATCGATTTAAGGAATCTCGAAAGACGATCCACTCATCAATAATATCTTCTAACCGATTATACCCCGCTGGTGTTAATTGATAATATCGACGATTTCTTCCTTCAAAGGGTTCATCATAAGTATCTAAAAATCCTTCTTTTTTTAACCTTCTTAAGACGGGATACATCGTTGACTCACTTACCGACAGGCTTTCCTGTACGATTTTAGTCAACGCATAGCCATACATATCTTCTTTACTCAATGCAGCTAATACCGTGCCATCAAGTAATATCGTTGGAACTTGGATGTGCATTCCTTCACCTTCTTTTATACAATATCTTCTTTCACAACATATTATACTACATATAATATTGTTTTAAAATATAAATGTTGATTATTTTTAAATAAAACAGCATAATAGTCAGATCTAAAATCTATAAATAACGCTCCGAAATCAATTGCTGCTTCAGATTATTAGAGTTGAGCCATTTGAGAAAGACAAAAACATACTAAGATTAGTCGACGGAATACCTTACCCACTCATCTTAGTATGTTTCTTTTATCACGTAATTGATCTGGTTCTGGTTCATAATAAAACAATTGAACAGATCAACTACTTCATCATTAAAGTTTAGCTTTTTATTTTTTCAAGCTGATCACAGCTGTGGTTCCTACCTCAGGAATGCTGTTATAGCGTATCGTACCCTCATGCAATTCAAGGATTTTTTTTACCAAAGACAATCCCAAGCCATTGCCAGCCATCTGACGGCTTGTGTCTCCTTGATAAAATTTTTCAAAAATGCGATTTTGAGTTTCTTCGTTCATCCCTACACCTGAATCCGTTACTTCCAATAAAATATCTGTAGCATTTTGAGTCAAACGAATTTCGATCTTGCCATCAGGTTGATTATACTTGATCGCATTATCCATGATATTCAACCACACCTGGTATAAAAATTCTTCGTTTCCCTCATAAAAGACCGTATCCAAATCGATATGCAACTTCAACCCTTCCCATTTAGGTTGCAAAAACACGATGACTTCTCGTATTTGTTCATCTAAACGAAATTTATGCTTTTCGATTTTGACACTTTGGTTTTCTAACTTATTTAGTTTCAAGATATTTTCAGTCAACTGTGAGAGCTGAGTAATATTTTCAATCAATCGTTGCAAAAACACTTGCTTCTCTTCTTCTGGAATATCTGGTGCTTGTAACAATTGGACATAGCCTTGGATCGTCGCTAGTGGTGTTTTAAACTCATGTGAAACACTCGAAACAAAATCATTTCTTAGCGTTTCGATGCTATTGAGTTCTTGGACCATCACGTTGAAATCTTTATATAACTGTTGGACTTCTGCGACTTTGGGAGGTTCCTCCATTCGAATAGAAAAATCACCTGTAGCTACTTTACTCATATTTTTACGTAGTTCACTGATTGGCTTCAAGATCCTATGACCGACAAAGCCAGAGATTACCGTGCCGACGATCATGCTAAAAAAAGCAAAAACGAATAACGGATAGAGTGTTGGTCGTTCAGACGGCGTAACGTTTTGATGAGAAAGCAAAAAAATAAAGCCTAAGAAGCACAGTAGAGTCACTAATATTGAAACAAACACAATGCTAGCAAAGTAGATCCACAGTTGAGAGTATAATTTCTTTTTCATCTTTTGACCTCCGCTTTATACCCGAGTCCTCTAACGGTGATGAGCTGGAAATCTTCACTTGCTTCAAAACGTGTCCTTAATCGTTTGATATGTACATCGATCGTTCGTTCTTCTGTATTTGTATCCAGCCCCCAAATATCGTCCATCAATTGTTGTCTCGTAAAAATCTTATTCGGATAAGCTAACAGTTTGTAAAGCAAAAGAAATTCTTTCTGAGGCAGCACACTGACCTTTTCATTTTGTCTTACTTCATACGTTTCCTGATCTAAGGTAGTATTTCCAATATTCAATTGATTACTATGATTGATTTTTGCTCGCCTTAATAACGCTTCCACACGTAAAACCATTTCATTGACATCTACGGGTTTCGTCATGTAATCATCCGTTCCTAACTGGAAACCACGTTTTTTATCTTCAAAATCGGCTTTAGCCGTGATCATCAGCACAGGAAGCTCTATTTTTCCATCTCGTAAACTTTCCAACAATTCATAACCATCCATCTCAGGCATCATGATATCGGTAATAATCAATTCTACATGAAAATTTTCCAATCGTGCTAGTGCTTCTGTTCCACTACTAGCTGTGACTACCGAAAAACCAGCATGTTCTAATACTGAACGATAAAGCAATTGTAAATTTTCATCATCTTCTACTACTAATATACGGTTCATTTTATTCCCTCGATTTTTTGAAAAATTTCTTGTTTCTTTCTGATTGTTCATATTGAGTTAACATTCATTGATTATACTGCGTTTATTGTTCTGATATACTTTTAAGTATACCGAATATTCTAATAAGAAAGAAGGACGAATATGCTACAACTTAAAGATATAAAGAAATATTATAAAGTTGGCGAAACAACGACTAAAGCATTAGATGGCGTATCTGTTGCCTTTAGAAAAAAAGAATTTGTTGCCATTCTTGGTCCAAGTGGTTCAGGAAAAACAACGATGTTGAATGTCATCGGTGGCTTAGACAACTATGATTCCGGAGATATGGTGATCAACGGAAAGTCCACAAAAGACTTTAAAGATAGTGATTGGGATGCTTACCGAAATAATTCGATTGGTTTTATTTTTCAAAGTTATAACTTGATTGGACATTTAGGAATCATCGAAAATGTTGAATTAGGGATGACACTTAGCGGTGTGGCAAAAGAAGAAAAACGCCAAAAGGCTGAGGAAGCCTTACGCCGTGTCGGTTTAACGGACCATATGCACAAAAAACCAAACCAATTATCTGGCGGACAAATGCAACGGGTCGCAATTGCTCGTGCTTTAGCCAACGATCCAGATATCCTCTTATGCGATGAACCAACTGGAGCACTAGATACCGAAACAAGTATCCAAATCATGGAATTGATCCAAGAACTATCTAATGAGAAGCTAGTAATCATGGTTACCCATAACCCTGATCTTGCTCATCAATATGCAGATCGAATCATTGAATTTTCAGATGGTAAAATCTTGGCAGATTCACATCCGCATATCGAACGACCAAAAGATGATCAATTCAATCTACGTCGGACAAAAATGAGTTTCTGGACAGCCTTGAAACTTTCATTTAATAATATCCGCACGAAAAAGGGACGAACATTTTTGACGTCCTTTGCTTCCAGTATTGGGATCATCGGGATTGCGATCGTCTTGGCATTATCTTCAGGTTTCCAAAAACAAATTGATAAAACACAGTCTGAAACGATGGCAAAATTCCCGATCACTATCTCCAAAGTGACAACCAATCGTTCAACAGATTCTGCTTCATTGGGTACTAGTAAAGCGGATTATCCAAATACAAAACAGGTAACTGCTAAAATCAGTGATGAAGATAAAGCACAGCACACTAATAAAATCGACCAATCTTATGTAGATTATGTCAAAGATATCGATCCTAATTTAAGTAATAATATTGGCTTTACTCGTGCTACTGGTATCAATATGCTTCGCCAAGTTGATGGTAAAGTGCAACCAGTAAGTTTCTCTAACCAAAACCCTGAAAACGAATCATTATCATTATCAAGCACGATGTCTGCTATGACGGGTGTCGGTGTTTCCAGTTTTCCAACACAGTTAGACAATCAAAAAGAAAACTTTTTAAAAGCGAACTATTCACTGCTTTCAGGAAGTTATCCTGATTCTGCAAATGACGTGGTCTTAATCGTAGATGGTAACAACAATACAAATATCAATGCCTTGAAAAACCTGGGCTTTGATGTAAAAGACGGTCAAAAATTAGACTTTGATCGCATTGTTGGGACAACTTTCAAAGTGATCAACAACAATGATTACTACACGAAATTACCTACTGGAAACTTTATTCCAAATACTGATTATGATACGATGTATGCTAATTCAACGAACGAAGTAAAAATTGCAGGGATTTTACGAGTGAAATCTTCTTCAACAATGAATCTTCTTTCCCCTGGAATCGCATATAGTGATCAATTAACGACACAAATCGTTAACGAAAATAAAGATTCTGAGATTGTAAAAGCGCAAAAAGATAGTGATACGAATGTGATGTCCAACGAAAAAGTGGATGAGACAGCTAAACAATCACTGATCAGCTATTTAGGCGGTGATAGCATTCCAACTAGCATCATGATCTATCCAAATAACTTTGGTGACAAAGAAAAAATCCTTGATTACTTAGATGCTTACAACAAAGGAAAAGCAGAAGAAGATAAAATCATTTACTCTGACTTAGCAGGAACAATGACTGAATTGACTGGTGGATTGATGGATGCCATCACTTATGTATTGGTTGCTTTTGCTGGTATCTCACTAGTGACAAGTATGATCATGATCAGTATTATCACGTATACTTCAGTCATCGAACGTACCAAAGAAATCGGGGTGTTAAAAGCATTAGGGGCTCGTAAAAAAGATATCACTCGTGTCTTTGATGCAGAAACTTGTATCTTAGGAATCTCTTCGGGCTTATTAGGTGTTTTGATTGCTTGGTTAGCAACGTTCCCAATCAATCATTTACTCTATCAAATGACTGATTTAAAAAATGTGGCTCAATTGAACCCACTCCATGCACTGATCCTCGTGATCGTCTCTACGATCTTAACGATGTTAGGTGGGCACATCCCAGCAAGAATGGCTGCTAAAAAAGATGCAGCGATTGCTTTGCGGGCAGAATAAACGATTGATATTGTTTGAAAGAGCTTGAGAAGTCCTTAGCAGCAAGAAATAAGAAGGAATTTCCGTCAATTGACAAGAAACACAAATACTTGTTTTCCCTGTTAATTGTCGTCTACTTGGTTCTTCTCAAATTTTTGGACAATTTCGGCTTATTGCCGAAGGTCAGACTTTGAACACTATTTATTCTTTTTTAGAGATACTAGAAGAAACTGAGACAAGTTTTAGCTCAGTTTCTTCTTTATTTTTTAGTCAGTAATATTATGTGTTAGAAACAACATAGCATGCACTGTTGACTGGATTGTAAGAATAGTAGATGTACCACTCTTGCGTGTAGACCCCCCCAGCACATATTGCTTCTCCAATTGCAACTTTAGAGCTGTAGGTATTCCCTATTTCTGTACCTATGTTTTTTACAGTTAAATGATAGAATATGCATCTTTTAGAAAACGCTTAAATAGCCAAAATTATTTTTATGTATTTGAAACTTTTTCCTATTTATTTGACTCTAATAGATGTAAGAGAAAAAATCTTTATGAAGTGGGAGGAAAATCGTGTGCCCAGTGATTTATTTTTAGTAAAAAAAGCAAAGGAGGGAGATAAAGAGGCATTTGTCCAATTGTTTAAAAGTTATGAAGCTGTTCTCTATAATACAGCGCGTAAGTTTTTGAACAATTCAGAAGACATTGCAGATTGTTTACAAGAAACAGCATTGACGGCCTACAAAAATATCCAAAGCGTGCAAAAACCAGAATATTTTAACACCTGGTTATGCAAAATTCTCATTAATAATTGCAAAAAAATTCTCAAAAAATCAAAGAAAGAAACTTTTTATGTAGAATACGAGGAAGAAAAAAATACAACGATACGTTCAATGGAATTAAAACACATGCTACAAAAATTAGATTTGAAATATCGAATTCCGTTGGTGCTCTATTACTATAATGGGTTTTCCATCACAGAAATCAGCACGATATTATCTGAACCAGTCAATACAGTGAAGACACACCTTGCTCGAGGGAAAAAACTACTAAAAATAGAGGAGAGCTAGGAGGAGAAAAAATGACTATTTCTGAAAAGAAATTTATGGAAGAACTCAAAAAAGAGGAACGCTTACCCTCAGAAGTACGAACCAAATTAGAAGCCACCTATGACTCTATACGAAAGGAGAAACAGGTTCCACTTAAAAACTACATAAAAAAACGGGTTTATTTGATAGCTGTTGCCGTATTTCTCATAAGTATCTGTTTGTATGCTTACTCACCCTTAGGCACTGCAACTGCTAATTTTTTACGGTTTGGGAAATTTACTTCTGAAACATTGAATCATGAAGGGTTTATTTCCAGCCAACAACTTACAGCTTATGATAAAAAAGCAGATATACAGTTAACAGAACTCTATGTAGATAAAAATGAACTAGGGTTACATTTTACTGTTCATCTTCCAAAAAACTCGGAGCTTTTAAACAAAAAATGGGAGAAATATGGATTAAATTTTGGGATCAAAAATGGGCAAGATCAGTATTTGATTGATTTTCGTTCAGGACTAGCAGAAGAAAAAGAAGACTTGTCGCTATTCCGTTCGATCAATGAGGAACAGAGCATTGATCGAGAAACAAACACATTGGAATTTATTTACAATCTACATCCTACAAAAACGGGCTCGGTTCCCTCTCTTGAAGAGACAACCATACAAATCAATGGCATCACAGCCTATAAAGCAAGTGACCCAAAAGTATATTCTATTTTTAAAGGCGAATGGGAACTACCTATTGATACAAGTAAGATCAACTATTTTGACGAAATAAATTTTACTCCAAAAAATAATCACCTTTTACCGATTGAGCGAGCAATGGCATATCCTACTAATTTTGTCATTCGTTTTAAAGATGAACAAGACTTTTTGAAAAAGTTGCCAAAACCAAAAAGTAATGCCGACAACAATATTCAATTAAAAATAGTAACTAAAAAGACGACAACCTATTACCCATATTCTAAATTTACTTCTGTTACTGAAGGGTCAAATAACTATTGGGATATGACTTTTGACTATTCTGGATATGATCAACAAGCCTCGATTTATCTCGAATTGAAAGGAATCGGAGAAATTGAGTTAGAAAAATAGATCGGATTGTGGCAAATCCATCATGGTAGTTAATAAAAAATGAGCAGAAGACAACTATCTTCTGCTTTAATTTTTTGGAATCACTTCTACAGAAACGATATCACCGATGTCTTTCTCAATTTTTTTACGAATATCTTTACGTATCCCTAAGATGTAGCAAATTGTTCCATCTTCGTTTTTTACCCCCATATTCACAATACTTCCCTCATATGCTACTCCATCAAATGTCGCTTGAACTTTGACTCGGCCTACACCAAACTCTTCTCTGAGATCATAAGGAAAAATGATATATGCGCCACCCTTACCTATTTCAGAAGCATAAATTTTTGACTGGAAAGAATATTTTTTTTGCATTTCCCCACCCCTTTTTTGTTCAGTATAACAAAAAAAAGGACTCTCCACAGCTGATCGTTCAACTGTATGGAGGAGCCCTTTTTGAAATTAACTGATTCTTGCACTTACTTGATTAGCTGACTATTTATTTGCTTTGACTTCTTCAACTAATTTCGTTAATGCTTGTTGTTGGAATTGCGTTGCTAATTCTTTTGACAATGTTGCTTGTTCTTCTGGCGTCATGGCTGGATTTTCAGTCATAGCTTTCATCAGACCTTCTTGTACAAAAGCCTTTGCGTCGCTTTCCATCGTACTTTGTTGTTCTTTTACTCGTTGCGCTAATGTTTTTGCTTGATCCGTACTTAATTCGATCCAATCAGCTGGAATTTTAAAGGTGTTCACACGACTTGCATACTCGTGGTTATTGTCCGCTAGATTGAACCAGAATTTATACATATCATTTTTATAGACCCAATAAGTTGTTTTTGCTACTTTTTGCGCTTGACCAGTCGTACGTTCTACTTTATTGGTTTCATTATCAGTACCGGTAGCTTTTGGTTTCTTTTGGTCTTCATTCGTACGGTAAAGGTAGACTTTTTCAGTCCCGTCACCTAATGCTTGATATAAAAGCATATTTGCACTATCTGAATCAGCACTTGATACGATGTTAGTGGTTTTCGTTTCAGTTACTTTTTCCATACCAAAATGGTTGGATAAATTAGCCACGATCAACCCTAAGGATGCCACAAAGACTAACCCAAAAAGTAATGATACAATTGTTTGCCAAGCTTTTTTTGCAAAGATATTCATTAGGGCAAAAGCCACTAAACTAATGATCAATACGAAAATAATCATGCTTTATCCCCCGCTTTCGCTAGAACAGGTTCTTTTCTCTTCAATAAGAAGGCAATCACAAAACCAATCACACCAAAGACGATCGCCACAAAGAATGCTGCGTGGTAACCAGATAATGTCGCATTGATCGCTTGGTCTTTATAAGTTAAAGGCGTGCTTTCTAAGACTGATTTTGCAGGTAGATTATCTTTTGTTACATTGGTCAATACACTGATCAAAATAGCTGTCCCAATCGAACTAGCAATTTGTCGGAAGGTATTGTTTACTGCAGTCCCATGACTGATCAGTTTGTTTGGTAAAGCATTCATACCAGATGTTGTTACTGGCATCATAACCATAGAGATCCCAAACATCCGAATCGCATAGAGAACAACAATATATAAAATAGGCGTTGTTTTTGTTAAGAAAGCAAATGGTGCTGTTGCAGCGGTTAGCACGAACATCCCGACAATCGCTAAACGTTTTGCACCGTGTTTATCAAAGATCGCACCTGTGATCGGCATCATCGCCCCCATAATCAAGGCACCGGGTAGTAACATCAAGCCAGAATGAAAAGCTGATTCGCCACGGATATTTTGGATATATAGAGGAACAACCATTTCAGCACCGACCATCGCCATATTCGTTACACCAGCTAAAACTGCTGCAATCGTAAAGGTTGATGATTTAAATACACGCAGTTCCAAGAATGGATTTTCCAAACGAAGTTGGCGCCATGCAAATAAGGCAATAAATATTACCCCTACGATCAAGAAGCCGATCACTTTCGCACTGCCCCATCCAGCATCACCGACACTTGAAAATCCATAAAGCAAACTACCAAATCCAATTGTTGAAAGGATAGCAGATAGAATATCGATACTTGGATTTGATAACGGAATAACGCTTCGCATCAAGAAAAAGGCTAAGACCAAAACTAAGACGACAATTGGTAAGACCATACCAAATAGATCACGCCAATGATAGTTATCAATAATATAACCTGATAATGTTGGTCCTAAAGCTGGAGCCAATCCAATAACGATTCCTGACATCCCCATGGCAGATCCTCTTTTTTCTGGTGGGAAAATCGATAACATAATATTTTGTAATAAAGGCATTGAAACACCCACACCACAGGCTTGGATCAAACGTCCAATCAATAAAGTACTAAAGTTAGGGGCAACAAAACAGGTAATTGTTCCGATTAAAAAGACTGACATTGCTGATAAATATAAACTTCTTGAACTAAATTTATTGATCAGCCAAGCAGTAATCGGAATCATGATTCCGTTAACCAATAAGAACCCTGTTGTTAGCCATTGAACACTTGATGCAGAGATATCAAAATCTTTCATCAGCGTAGGAAAAGCTGTAGTTAATAAGGTTTGATTTAATACCGTACAAAAGGTACCAATCAATAAAACGACAACTAATAGTGTCCGATTATATGGTTTGCCGTAAATATCTACGGGTTGATTTTTATTCATATTTCTCCTTCTTTCTGAATTCTTTCTGAAACCACTTGAATACTTTAGTCCTATTTCGGTCATTTGTCAATCTACTTGACACATAAGTTATCCCAAGTATAATTAAGGAAAGTTAGACAACAAAAGGAGGGACAAAAATGGTAGGAGCATCCCTGAAACGTTTATTAGAAAATGATCATTTACTGGTAGGAATCAGTGAACTAAGTGAAATTGTCGGTGTGTCTCCACGTCAGTTACGATATTGGGAACAAAAAGAATTCATTCGTTCCGTTTCTACTGGTGTGAATTGTCCTCGAAAATATCAATTACCTACTGTTATCAAGGTTGAGATTATCAAAAAATATTTAGATGAAGGCTATACGTTGAACAAATCAGCTGAAAAAGCCGAAGAACGTCTAAAAAAAATGAAGCATGTCCGCAAAGTTTTTTCCAAAGCAATCAAAGAAATCGAATTGATTGATGAAAGATATACTGTTTTATTGATCGGTGATTTCAAAGAGACAACTGAAGATTCAAAACTTTATATCATCCACGATGAAGCAACAGATGAACTCACGTATAAAATTGTCCCCGTAAGCGAAAAAATTGATTTCGAACAATTATTGAAAAATCTTTAAGCAATGAAAAATAAAATGTAGTCAATTCTCCCAATTTCTCTTGTGTTTTACCAAAACAGTTTAAGAAATTGACGATAATCGACTACATTTTTTGCTTCTTTTCTATCTTTTTCAGTTTGCTACTATCAATAAAATAAAAAATAAAATTTATTTTCTATTCTCTATTCCATTTATTATTTCTGTCTTTTTTGCTCTTCTAATACGCTCGTCAACCAATTCGCATATTCTGTTTCTCGATTGATCGCATGGGATAAAATCAAATAGTGCCCATAATTTTCTTCTTGTTCTTTTCTTGTTGGAAATATCCTCTCTTGACGTGCCAATAGATGCGCTCGCTTTTCTTCATGGAGATCCCTTTGCTGCTCAATGATCTCTCTCAACATCGGATCATTCACATCTTTCACAAAATATAATTTCAACACAAACTCGTCTCGATTGACTGGTAATTCATTCGTTGGCGTCCGAATCCATTCGTTTAACAATGCCTTTCCTTCATCCGTTAATTGATAGACTTTCTTCTCTAATTTCATCCCTGTAATTTCAACTTCATGTTTGATGATCCCTCGTTCTTCCATTCTTGCTAATTCAGGATAAATTTGACTATGCTTCGCTTGCCAAAACTCACCGATTTCATTTTTGAACGATTGGTTTAATTCATAGCCTGTCATTTTTTTTTTACTCAACAATCCTAACAAAATATAGCGTAGCGTATTTTTTCTCGCCATGCTCTCTCCTCCTTGACAAATCCTTTTATTCATTCTATCATAATCACGTAATCAAAAACATGTACTTTATTACATGTTTTAATTTAAAAGGAGCTGTTGTTTCATGAAAGAATTTAAAGAACTAGAAGATTTTATTGGTACACACTTTATTTATACGTACGATAATGGTTGGGAATATGAATGGTATGCTAAAAATGACCATACTGTCGACTATCGAATTCACGGTGGAATGGTCAAAGGCCGTTGGGTCAAAGATCAAGAAGCAGATATCGTTAAGTTAACAGATGGCGTCTTCAAAATTACTTGGACTGAACCAACTGGTACTGACGTGGCCTTGGATTTCATGCCCAATGAAAAAAAATTACATGGAACGATTTTCTTTCCTAAATGGGTTGAAGAACATCCTGAGATCACAGTTACTTTTCAAAATGAACATATAGCTGAGATGGAAGCAGCACGTGAAAAATATGAAACTTATCCAAAATTGTTAGTACCAGAGTTCGCTAACATTACTTATATGGGCGATGCTGGTCTCAATAATGAAGATGTCATTAGTGAAGCTCCTTATGAAGGAATGCCTAGTGATATCCGAGAAGGTCGTTATTTTGATAAAAACTATAAACGGATAAAATAAGGATCATTCGTAGATTTGACTATTAGTCTTATACGAATAGAGAAAAACAACCATAGCATCTCATACTATGGCTGTTTTTTTAATTAACTATTGATCTAAATAAAGCGAGCAACAAAGGATGTATTTTGAAAATTTCCTGTAATAATGATAATTTTTTTCATATTTTTTCGAATTTCTTGCCACTCTTTTAGGTAAGCTTTATGATTAAATAAGTTACACTATCAAAAAAGGAGTATGACAATTGAAAAAATATGTTCCGTATTTGACAATTTTACTATTTGCATTCTTATTTGTTATGCCAAATATCCTAACACATGACCTTATCATTGGAGCAGATGCACCATTTCATTATAACCGTTTTTACGATGCCGCTGAACAATTCGCTAATTGGGATTTCCATTATTTCCCTTCCATGTATGGATTTCAGCAAAGCGGGCGTATCGTCAATGCGATCTATGGTCCGTTGTTTGCTTATTTTCAAGGCTTGATCGTTTTAGTTTCAGGCAGTTGGTTCCACTATCAAATCTTATCAAACTTTATTCTCTTTGTGATCTCTGGTTGGTCGATGTTGACACTATTGAATTATGTACAGGTGAAAAAATGGGTCAGCATACCAATCTCGGTATTATTTATGACGACTTATTCCATTCAATATTGGGCAATCAATCAGGGCTTTACCAGTTGGGGCACCTGTTTTTATCCCTTATGCATGATTCCATTAGTGGACTTTGTTGTTCATAAAAAATTTCCTGTCTTGAAAGTTACCTTTTCAATTGCACTGATGACTCAGATCCACTTACTGTCCACCGTTATGTTGGTACTGATGTATATCCCTTTTTATCTTTATTATTTCTTTACTCAGACAGAAAAAGGCAAAGCAATCGGGCAACTGATCAAATCTGTCCTCTTTTATTTTGTACTAACAGCAAATATTTGGGCAGGATTAGCTATCGTCTATGGTGGAAATAAGATTTTGCCACCTTTTGTCAACCGAGAAATGAGCCAAAAAGCAATCAATCTGGATGGCAGCTATTGGCTAGCATATCCCAAGATTTTCCCAATTTTTTTATTGATCGGACTGATACTGTATCTTCTTTTCCGCCGTCACTACAAGATTTTTACAAAGTTACTTTTACGCACAAGTCTTGGATTCTTCCTACTTTCAACCAGTTTGATCCCTTGGACAACACTAGTGGAAAAAGAGGTACCTTTCGTAAGCTTGATCCAGTTTCCTTTTCGTTTCTTTGTCCCATTTACCTTGCTCTTTCTACTCTTTTTAGCACTTGCGCTAAATCAATGGGAAAAGAAAAATTGGTATCGTGCGTTGAGTGTCCTATTTCTCTTTGTCGCTTCTGCACAAACGATCCAAAACCTCTATCAGCATCTGGATAAATGGCAAGACGAAACATTTGTCAGCCGTCACACGTATCTCTTTGATACACCAGCAGAGGCAAGAAAAACATTTTATGACCATGATATGTCGACTAGTTTATTCGTTTTTCAAAAGACAACACCCGATTATCTACCAATCTATCATGAAACTAAAGCAAATAAATATGATCGCTATAATGAAGAAATCTTGGAAGGAGAAACCACGTTCATTAAATCTCATCCTGGAGGACGTTTAACGATCAAATGGAAAAACACTGGGGAAGAAACTGTCCATTTACCAGTCATTGTCTATGACCGCACAGTGTTACTGCAACACGGTAAAAAATTGACAGATTATCAATTAACAGATATCGGTACTCCTATCGTCAAACAGCACAATGGAATCAATGAGATCACTCTCTATTATGATTTACCAATTTTCTTTTACTTTGTGATGGCATTCTTCCTGATTGGTTGGTTCGTTTTGATCGGACTCTTTGTCAAAAATCGTTACCAGGTTTGGAGAATAACTAAAAAATAAGGGACTTGCTTCTGTGGATCAAAAAGAGAATATCTCAACACGGAAGCTGTCTCTTTTTTATACCTTTTTATAAAATAGCAAACAAATCGTCAAATATAGTAGTCCTAATAAACGAATCGTGTTAGTAGCTACTTTTTTTTTCTAAACATAAGAAAAAATATTTATTTACTCTCTTCTTTTATAAACTATACTAGAATACAGAAAAGAAGGAGTGATACATATGCCTCAAACAACGAATCGACAATTGACTTTGAAAAAAAAAATCAGACATGCTTTTGTTCATCAATCTACGAATACTCCCCTTAATACTGAGTCTCACCTTAAAATGATACTTAAAGATCTACCTGAGGATTCGCTATCAATTAAAGAATCAACTAATGAACAGCTGTATGAGCTGCCAAATAGTAAGACTGAGCCGCTATATGTAACTGTAATTGGTGATCGATCACCTACGCCCATTTCAAATGTTCGGTCAACGAGTGAATCAACTTGTATTAATGACCAAGATTATTCTAAAAGAAATACCATTTTAGACATTTTAAAAAAAACTGCAAACTCTCCTGAAGAGGTAAAAGAGCTGACCAGCATCATAGAGCAGTTAATTAATGAACTGCCACATCGTGAGCCTAGCGGTGAAGATCTGCAACCTCATGAGCCTAAAATCAAAGATTCCCTCGTTGTACTTTTGAATCTTTTAGATAACTTGCCAATTCTAACCGATTCCGATAAAGATCGATTTATAGACCATTTTGATATTTTACATGAGGAAGTACTACATAGTACCAATTTACAAAAAAATACACCGGTAACTAAAGAGTCCAACTCCTTGAAAAAAGTTCGAGACCTCATTTCTGCCCCGCGGAAAAAAAGTCCAGCCGAGTTAAAAAAACAATGCAGAGGCCAAAGAAACAGAGAATTTTATTGCCTTCCTCCTTGGTGCTTCCCATCGCACTAACAGTCATTTCATTATCTAATCAAATTTCTGCACGTAGCTGAAGCTGTTGCAATCAAAAAGACCCATGGAAAGAAAGGATTTATCCATTTTTCTTTCCACGGGTCTTTTTGATCATTTTTATTGAATGGGGCTGACCGTTATCTCTACTCCATAATGGTCACTTACAATGATTTCTTGTTTTCCATCAAAAATACTACGATAAGAAGGAACTGAGAATTCCTGTGGTACATAGATATAATCGATTCGTAACTGCTCTGTATTCGTTTCCCATCCATCGATTTTCTGTTCAATGGTTGCCTGACCATGAACTTCTTGGGCAACAGTATAGGAATCGACAATCGCAAGAGGGCTTTTTTCAACCAAGCGATAGCCTGCCTCTCCTGCTGGATTGTTAAAATCCCCCATTAAAAACAGCGGATTTGAGAGATTAGCTAAGTGTTCCATCAAGCGATGCCATTCAAAAGCAAAGCCCTTCGTTTCATCTATCCACCAAGAAAAATGACAGCTTGCTAGAGTGATTGTTTGGTCATCGATCATCGTCTGACAGATCAAAATTTTCCGAGTGTGGTAATCCTCTTTTTGCTTTGTTTCAGAAACATAGATTGCTTCACTGGTTAGTGGTGTCTTAGAAAGCAGCGCATTCCCCTCTTCATAAATCCCATAACCGACATGACTCATTTCCCAACTCCAATAATAGTCTTTCCCTTGTTTGGCTAAGTAGCGCACCAAACAATAAGCAAAATTATCGACATGGACGGGCGATTGTTCTATAACTGGACAAAATTTGTTTAATTCTTCATTCACGATACTTTCGGAAGTGATTAATTGATTGACTTCTTGTAAAGCAATCACATCATAATCTGCTTGACAGATTTTATCTACGATCTGGCGCATCTTTTCTTCTGGTGATTCTTCTAACCAGCTATGTGTATTCAAAGTCATCATCTTCATCTTCAATTCTCCTTATTGATTAAAACTTACTTCATTTCTTTTATGATAGGACAGCCATGGATTATTAGTTGTGATTGTTTACCCGCTCGCAGATATTCAAAAAAATAAGTCTGAGAACTCAAAAACGAAGTATAGCGTTTTCGTGTTTTCAGACTTATTTGAGAAACAGAAAAACTGACTATCGGAAACCAAATAAGGAATTAAATTTGGTACTGGTCATCTTACTCATTATTGTTGGGTGTCTTTTATAATGATCACAGTTTTATTTCGCCAATTACTGTTCCTAATTCCGTTGGTCCTAAATGTTTGAGAATCATTTCATTGACTTTCCCATCCGTAAATACCACCATAATCGTTATATCTTTTCCTTCATTTTTGATTTCGGTTAGATTCATTTGTGCCAGTTTTGCTCCTGCTTCAACGGTTTGACCTTCTGTTACCAGGATTTCAAAAGCTGGTTGATCCATTTGGACTGTGTCGATTCCCATATGGATTAGTACTTCTGCACCTTCTTCTGTTTCCATTCCAATAGCATGTTTGGTTGGAAAAATACTAACTACTTTCCCAGTAACAGGTGCCACAACTTCACCAGTCGTCGGAATAACAGCAAAGCCATCCCCCATCATTTTCTTTGAAAAAACAGGATCATTGACTGTTGCCAAGTCTATCACTTCACCAGCTGCTACAGTCTGCAACTCTTTTCGTATACCTAACGTTTGGTTATTAACTGTGTCTTTTTCAACGACCACTTCTTCTACTGGAGCAGGAATAGGCGCCCCCGATTGAAGCAAATCTTCGATATCTGATTTTAATACATCGGCTTTTGGACCATAGACAGCTTGTACACCATTATCTTTGACGATTAGCCCCATAGCGCCTGCACGTTTCCATTCTTCTTCTGAACCTACTTTCTCACGATCAGCTACACTCACACGTAACCGTGTCATACAGGCATCTACATCTTTGATATTATCTTTCCCGCCTAATAAGTGAATGATTTTGATGATTTGTGGGTCTGACGTGCCAGCTTGAACTGTCGTTTGTTCTCCATTCCCACTGCTATCGTTACTGTCACTATCATAATTACCATTACGCCCTGGTGTAGCAAAATTGAATTTTTTGATCATGAAGTTTGCCACAAAGTACGTAACAACTCCAAACAAAATGACGCAAATGACGAAGTTAAGCAAATCGCCACCAAGTCCAGCTTTCATCGCTAGAGGAGTTCTAGTTAACAATTCGATGTTTCCAAAGGAATGAACACGTAACGGTAATAAATCTGCCATTGCAAATGCTGCCCCTTGGATCACAGAATAAACAATATAAAGTGGAACTGCAGCAAACATAAACATAAATTCTAATGGTTCAGTAACCCCTGTTAGAAAAACAGCTAATGCAGCTGAGAAATACATGGAACGATAGCGTGCTTTTTTATCAAGATCAACATTTCGATACATCGCTAAAGCTAACCCCATTAAAATACCAGAAGAACCAATCATTTGCCCCACTTTAAAACGAGCTGGTGTCCAGTTGTTCAACACAAATTCATACTGTGACAAATCCCCCGCACCTTTTAAATTCACCAAATCAGTAGCCCAAGCTAACCATAAAGGATCTTGCCCAAAGACTTGCGTTCCTGCTTGTGCACCAGATAAGATTTCATACGTGCCCCCTAATTGCGTATAATTGATCGGAATCGTCAACATATGATGCAAACCAAAAGGTAACAATAATCTTTCTAAGGTACCATAAAGAAATGGCGCTAAAACCGGTGCACTTTCTTGTGACTGAGCGATCCAAAGACCAAAATTATTAATACCTGCTTGGACATTTGGCCAGACAACAGCCAATACTAAAGCTACAATCGTTGACCAAAGAATCACTACAAATGGAACAAATCGTTTTCCATTAAAGAAAGATAACGCATCAGGCAATTTACGATAATTGTAATATTTATTATAGGCCATTGCACCAACAAAACCAGCAATAATCCCTACAAACACGCCCATATTCAACGCAGGTGCCTCTAATACGCTGGTAAAAAATCCTTTGACCATGATCTTCGTGCCAAATAATGTATGGGTAAAGGCATCTTCATTTGCTAGCATCTCACTCGTCACTCCGAAAATCGCTCCCGTGATCCGGTTGATCAAAACAAATGAGATCCCTGCTGCAAAAGCACCACCCGCACGCTCTTTTGCCCAACTTCCACCTATTGCTAAAGCAAACAACAGATGTAAATTCCCGATGATCGCCCAACCAATATTTTCAATGACACCACCCGTTGTTACTAAAAAAGCTAAGTTAGGGTCAATCAACGGGATAGATTTCCCGATACTGATCATCAAACCCGCAGCTGGCATCACTGCCACAACAACCATTAAAGCTTTCCCAAATTTTTGCCAAAACTCAAAATTAAATAATTTCTTCATAACTCCTACTCTCCTTTATGCAATCGGTTTCGTTGTTAGTTATTATAGCCTTTGTTTCTTTTTTTGTAAATGCTTTATTTTTGATTTTATTCACTTTCTACCCAAACAGTCGCTATCAGAAGAATCATTTTCTTTTCGCATTTAGTAGTAACTTATTATCAAAACAGTTAATGTTTTCCAGGAAAATTATCTTTTCCTTTCTTTGTTTTAAATCCCCGCTAAAAAATTCTGCTTTATTTATATTGACTTACGCAATCGGTTGCGTTTATTATAAACGTATCAATGAAATTATCTAGGAGGAGTACAATGAAACAAATCAAGCGCCTATTTCAAATTGATCCTTGGAAGATCAGCACCAACACATTAGATCGGGAAAATCTCCGTTTACAGGAATCTTTAACTAGTATTGGTAACGGATACATGGGCATGCGAGGGAATTTTGAAGAAGCCTATTCAGGTGATCATCATCAAGGAACTTATTTAGCTGGGGTTTGGTACCCCGATAAGACTCGTGTTGGCTGGTGGAAAAATGGCTATCCCGAATATTTTGGCAAAGTGATTAATGCAATCAATTTTATTGCCATGGATATCTATATCGATGAGCAATTATTAGACCTTGCTACAATCGAACCAGAAGACTTTTATTGGGAATTGAATATGAAAAACGGTGTGTTATCACGTAGTTACACAGTAACGACTGCAACTAACAAACTAAAGATCACCTTTGAACGTTTTTTAAGTATCGTCAAAAGCGAAGCTGCTTATATTCGTTTAACAGTTACGATGCTCGAAGGAAATGGCACGGTCAAAGTCATCTCTAAATTGGATAGTAACGTTCAAAATGAAGATAGTAACTATGATGAACATTTTTGGAATGAAATCGGTCGAGGTACTTCTGATGAAACGGCCTACTTAATGACCAAAACGATTCCAAATAATTTTGCGATCGAACAATTTACCGTAACAGCTGCCATGAGACATTTCGTGAATGAAGAATTAGCGCAACCAATTTACCACGAAGATACATTAGCAGTCCTTGGGGAATTTTCTTTCGACTTAACAACGAATCAATCCGTGACACTTGATAAAGAAGTGCTTGTATTGACGAGCCGTGACATCCCCGAAGCACAGCAAGTCCAACAGATTCTCCAAGAATTTAGTGACTTACAAAGTCATTATCTGCAAGCAAAAGCAGAACAAACCACTGCTTGGAGCAAACGCTGGGCACTGGCTGATGTGGTGATCGAAGGTGACGAGGAAGCACAGCAAGGGATTCGTTTCAATCTTTTCCAACTATTTTCTACTTATTATGGCGAAGATGAACGTTTGAATATTGGACCCAAAGGCTTTACAGGAGAAAAATACGGTGGTGCTACTTATTGGGATACGGAAGCTTACGCTGTCCCCTTATATCTTGCTTTGGCAAAACCCGAAGTGACAAAAAATCTCCTTAAATATCGCCATAATCAATTGCCTCAAGCTATTCATAATGCCCAACAACAAGGTTTAAAAGGCGCCTTGTACCCAATGGTTACTTTTACAGGGGTCGAATGCCACAACGAATGGGAAATTACCTTTGAAGAGATCCATCGTAACGGTGCGATCGCTTATGCGATTTACAACTATACGAACTATACAGGTGACACCGATTATTTGAAAAAAGAAGGGTTAGAAGTATTAGTTGAGATTGCTCGTTTTTGGGCAGATCGGGTTCATTTTTCAAAACGTCATAACAAATATATGATCCATGGTGTGACTGGTCCGAATGAATATGAAAACAACATCAATAACAACTGGTATACCAATACGATAGCTTGCTGGGTATTAACGTATACCCGGGAAAACTATTTAAAATTCCAAACAGAAACTGCTGTAACGGTCACTGACGAAGAACTAACGAATTGGCAAACCATTGCAGAAAATATGTATTTTCCTAAAGATGAAGAATTAGGTATTTTTGTCCAACATGATACATTTTTAGATAAAGAATTATTGCCGGTATCAGAGCTATCTCCTAGCGAGCTTCCATTAAACCAACATTGGTCTTGGGACAAAATTTTGCGTTCTTGTTTCATTAAGCAGGCGGATGTGCTACAAGGAATCTATTTCTTCAACGACTCGTTTAGCAAAGAAGAAAAACAACGAAACTTTGATTTTTACGAACCAATGACCGTTCATGAGTCTTCCCTTTCACCAAGCATCCATGCCATTTTAGCTGCTGAATTAGGTATGGAGGATAAGGCAGTGGAAATGTATCAACGGACAGCCCGCCTTGATTTAGATAATTATAATAACGATACCGAAGACGGCTTACACATCACGTCGATGACTGGTAGTTGGCTCGCAATCGTCCAAGGATTCGCTCAAATGAAAACAGATCACGAACAGTTACGTTTTGCTCCTTTCTTACCAAACACGTGGACAGCCTACTCCTTCCATGTGAATTATCGTGGTCGTTTATTATTTGTTTCGGTGTCTAGTGAACAGGTGCAATTGACCTTAGTATCAGGCGAAAGTTGCCCATTAAAGGTGTACGAAAAAACGTATCTTTTAGAAGACCAGTTAAAGGTACCTTTGCGTAAGGAGGAATTAGATGTTTAAAGGAGTTTTGTTTGACTTAGATGGGGTGATTACAGATACTGCGGAGTTTCATTATCGCGCTTGGAAAAAATTAGGTCAGGAAATCGGTGTTCCCATTGATCGAACATTCAACGAACAATTGAAAGGGGTTAGTCGAGAAGATTCACTTCGCTTATTGCTTTCCTACGGACAAAAAGAAAGTGAGTTTTCCCCACAAGAATTTCAAGAATTAGCGCACAGAAAAAATGAGTACTATCTTGAAATGATTCAAGCGATCACGCCTACAGATGTTTTTCCAGGGATATTGCCATTACTTGAAGAATTGAGAGCAAACAAGATCAAGATTGCCCTTGCTTCAGCTAGTAAAAACGGACCTTTCCTCCTTGCTAAAATGGCATTAACGCCATTTTTCGATGCAATTGCCGATCCTGCAACGATCAAACTGGGTAAGCCGGCTCCCGATATTTTCTTATTGGCCGCAAAAGAAATTGGCTTATCCCCACAAGAATGCATCGGGATCGAAGATGCACAATCTGGGATCAAAGCAATCCGTGCTAGCGGGGCATTTCCAATTGGTGTTGGACGAATAGAAGATCTTGGAAAAGATATCCCAGTCGTACCTGATACGACTTGCCTTACACTAGACTATTTAAAAAATGAGTGGACACAGTATGTCTAAACCTTCCATCACTGTGATCCCCATTCCCAACACCAACTTGAAGCAAATCACATTGAAGAACGACGAACTCACAGTCGTTCTTCTCAACTACGGGGCAAGGCTTCATCAAATTCTGGCTCCAGATAAAAATGGTCACTTAGAAAATGTCTTATTATCTTATGATTCCTTAGAAGACGTTTTAAAAGATCAAAGCTATTTTGGGGCAACGATTGGACCAGTCGCTGGCAGAATTAAAAATGGCTCTTGGGCTGATCATCAGCTAGAAAAAAACGAAGGAAATCACCATATCCATGGTGGTTCAAACGGTTGGGCATTTCAGTATTGGGAGGTGGAAGTTTTTGAGACTCCTACAGCGATCGGTGTTGTTTTTTATTTGCAGGATACTTTTTCCGGTTATCCCGGTCCGATCACCGCAACCGTTACGTATCAGATTGTTCAAAATAATTTAGAAATGATCACCAAGACAAGCAGCTCGACTGAAACTATCTGCAACCCAACGAATCATGCGTATTTCAATCTTTCTGGCAATGGCAAACGAGATATCTACGATCATGAATTAACGATCCAAACAGATGGAATATTAGCCTTAGATCACGAAAAAATACCAACTGGTGAAGTGATCGCTCTCAGCGACTTACCGCTTAATTTTAAACACTCACATTCGCTAATGGAAATTTTAACGAATGATCCAAACGGACTAGATGATGCTTTTGTTTTAAGTACGCCTAAACGAACGAAGAAAATACTTACCTTGACCGAAAAGCAAGCTGGTCGCCAGTTGTCTATAGCAACGACGAGCAAAAGTATGGTATTATTTTCTACGACTGGATTTGAAGCAGATTTTTTAATCAATGGGCAAAAAATGCACTCAAATTATGGGTTGGCAATTGAACCACAAGAACTTCCTGATGCCGTTCATTTCCCTGAATTTGGGTCAATCGCATTATATCCAGGACAAGAAAAAATTTGCTCTACCACTTATCAATTTCATCGTTTAAATGAAAAGCAAGTCTAGAAAAGAGGTGTATCGTTTATGGCGATCACAGTGAAGGATGTAGCCAAAAAAGCTGGTGTTGCGACCTCGACTGTTTCACGGGTCATCAATGACCATCCAAGCATCTCAGAGGCAACCAAAAAGAAAGTACGAAAAGTCATGGATGAACTAGGCTATGTACCAAATATCACTGCTAGAAATCTAGGGAAAAGAATTTCTAGCGCAATTGGCGTCATTCTCCCACCCCTTGATTCAAAAGAACGGATTGGGAATCCTTTTTATCTTGAGATCATGGAAGCGATCAATGAAGAAGCACGCCGTTATGATCTGACAACTGCTATAGCAACAGCCAAAAATTTTGATACTTTATTAGAAAACGTGCAACGGATGCATCTGCAAAAACAAGTCGATGGGTTTATTTTAGTTTATTCCGACAGTGAAGATCCTGTCATAGATTATCTCTATACGAATGAGATTCCTTTCACTTTGATTGGTCAGCCTTACCGACATGAGAATGAAATCATTTATGTCGATAATGATAACCAATTATTAGGTAAACAAGCCACGGATTTCTTGATTCAAAACGGTCATGAAAGCATTCTTTTCGTAACCAATACAACCCACGAGAGCCTTTACTTCGAACGTTATTTTGGCTACCAAAAAGCCTTGATGCTAGCTGGACTTACAGTTCATCCTAGTGTAGTGATCGAACAACCCGAAGATTATTTAGCTTTTGATGCCATTTTGAAAAAGTCCCAAGCAACAGCGCTGGTAGTCATTGACGATATTTTTGCCTTACGAACGATGCAACTAGCACAGATGTATGGCTATCGAATTCCTGATACCCTATCGATCATCAGCTTCAATAACTCTATTTTCGCTACATTGACTCACCCTTATTTAACCAGTATCGATATCGATATTTCTGAATTAGGAAGGGTTGCGATGCAAAAATTATACGAATTGATCCATGATGAAATCAGCAGCGGTGTTCGTTTAGTCATTCCTCATCAACTCGTCAAACGAGAAACCGTCGTACCTCGCTTACAAGAAAAAAAATAAAACAACTGTTGAACACACAAATAAACTATTTGTAGTGTCTTCAGTTGTTTTTTTTACTATACAGGTTCATTTTTTAAGAATCTACACTCTTCAAATAACTCTTCCATGAAAAAGAAACTGAGTATAAAAAGCTATTTCGCTTCTCGTTCTCAAACCTTGATGGTGCCTAGACTATTCACTGGTACGTTTTTTCATCTTTTGATTAAGCCAGAAACCACTCAAAATCGTAAAAATCGGTGCTAAGATCGAGAAGAAAGTAAATGGTAGATATTGTAATGCGCTGACTTTCATCGTGCCCATAATAAAGGTACCACTAACTCCCCACGGAACGAGTGAATTAACGGTTGCTCCAGCATCTGCCAAAGTTCTGGTAAGATACTTTTTATTAACGCCCGCACGATCGAACGATCGCTTAAAGGTTTCGCCTGGTAAAATGATCGACAAGTACTGTTCGCCTACGATCAAATTGATCCCGATACAGCTTAATGCTGTAAAGCCAACCAAGCGAGAAGGCCGATCCATTTTTTCTCGCAATTCCTGAACAATCGTTTCCACAATCGTATATTTGATCAACAAGCCACCCAAAGCTAAAGCTAGAAGAATCAAGCTTGCTGAACCAAGCATACTAACAATTCCCCCTCTTGAAAGCAATTCATTGATTTTAGGGTCTGCTGTATGGGCAACATAGCCGTTCATTAAAATATTAGCTACTTTTGACATCGTTAAATGTGGTTGATTGATGAAGGAAAGAATGATCGCAGCAGTTGAACCAACTAGTAGTGTTGGAATCGCTGGAATTTTTTTAATCGCTCCACCAAACAAGATCACTAATGGGATCAACGTCCATGGAGAGATCCAGAAACCTGCTTTCATGTTTTGGATCATATCCGTGATCGCATGTAGATCCGCTGTGTGACTCCCATTCCCAAGAAAAACATAAAATAACATAGCAATTAAAAATGCTGGCAAATCAGTGTAACGCATTTGAGCGATATGCTCAAATAAGTTTACTTCTCCGATCCCTGCCGCCAAGTTCGTAGTATCAGATAACGGCGAACAATTATTTCCTAAAAAAGCTCCCGAAACAACTGCTCCTGTCGTCATCGCATCACTAAAACCTAAAATATGACCGATTCCTAAAAAAGCAATACCGATCGTCGAAATCGTTGTAAATGAGCTTCCAACAGTAATCCCGACGATTGCACAAACAAGAAAAGCAGTCGGTAAGAAAAATCGAACCGAGATCAATTGAAAACCATAAACCATGATCGTTGGAATCGTTCCAGATAAAATCCACGAAGCTACCAAAACACCAATCAACAGAAAAATCAAAATTGGGATGATCCCTGGAGTAATTCCTTTGACAATCCCATCATGAATCTCATCCCATGAGAAACCTCTAAACCGTCCGTAAAATAACAAACACATGAAAGCGATTAGTATAGGAATATGCGGAGACAATTGAAATCCAATAATCAGTATTCCTAATATCGCCAACAATATGAATAAAACTGCCATACTTTCTTTCACAGATATTTTTTTATTCATCGTATCTTCTCCTATTTTTTTACAAAAAAAGCCCTACCTAAAAAAAAGCGTTCTTTTGGTAGGACAACTGGTCATAGCATCATTTTTTTGTTTTAGCGGATAGACGATGCTAATGACGATTATTTTCTCAAATCCGCTGAACCTTATGATTAGCGTTATTTTCGCAAAGGTTCCCTGATTAAAAAGCATACATTTGGCAAACCATGCTGTAACAGACATGAGCTACTTCTGGAACACCGTTTGTTAGGAATAAGGGACTGTGACAAGATTTTTGTCATAGCCCCCTTCCCTATTTACATTTTTTACTTGCTTCTTATTTATTCTATTCTTTTAAACTCTTTTCTACTTCGCTTCCCCAAGAATCATTTTTAAAACGATTGATGATCAAAGGAATGACAAACATAACGATTGCAATAACTGCTACCAATAATGCATCCGTCAAGGTAGATGTTCCTAAAGTGGATACAACTACTGCAATGATAGAGAAAATCAACATGCAGCTAACTACCCAAGCCATTCCATTTCCTTTTTTACCAATTCGATAAGGACGTTCTAAATCTGGATGGCTTTTTCTCATTTTGATCAATGAAACAGCAATCAAAATATAGACGATACAATAAATAACAGTTGTAGCATTTGTTAATGTTAAGAATACAGCACTGACGTCATCCATTACGCCGTAAAGTAAAGCGAATAATGAAATAACGATTGATTGAGTTAATACGACATTACGAGAAACACCATATTCATTTTCTTTATGGAATCCAAATTTAGGTGGTAAGAAACCTTCACGTGCTACTTGGATAATCGTTTTAGATGGTCCAGTTACCCATGCAGATAATTGAAGTAACACACCGATAAACACCATAAAGCTGAAGATGTTCCCAATAATTGTTGGTAAGCCAAGGATTTGGCAATAAATCAAGATTGGTTGCGTAATGTTTGCTAATTCCATTTTTCCATTTGGTACAACATTGGCAACTAACATTGCATTGATCACGTTCAATAAAACAAGACCAATCAACGCAATAAAGACCCCTTTAGTGTAGTTTTTCGTTGCATCTTTTAAACGAGGCATGTAAACAGAACTCATTTCGATACCAACAAAAATAAATGTGATACCTGCAAGATATTTCAATGATTCACTATGTTGTAAATCTGGGAAAGCTTTTGACCAAGAAAAATCTCCTAAGTAACCATTAGATACTAGCCCCACTTTGAATGCGGCGAATAAACCAAGGACAAACATGATAACCACTGGGATATACACACCTAACCAAACGCCGATGTTCCCACCAACTTTGGCCATATCAAATTTCAAGTTCAAAATTGTAATGATCCAATAAATAACTAAAATACAACCTAATACAAATAAATGATTATTGCCTAATTCTACGTTCCCGAATGTATTTCCTAATAATGGACCTAATGTTGATGCAACCATAACCATCCCTGGGAACATTTGAACCCAAAGCAACCAGGCAACAACAAATCCCCATTTACTTCCTAAGGCAGTTTTGACCCATAATTGTGGTCCACCTTCTTGTGGAAGCATCGTAGAAAGCTCACCAGAAACCATCGAAATAGGACCGGCAAAAAACAGTACGGCAAAAATTGAATAAAAAATCAATGTCCAACCAACGGCTGCTAAAGTCGGAATACTCCGAACTGTCGCACACAAAGCCATCGTCAGACCGACAAAGGTCCCAAGACCCATTTTACTTACTTGTGATTTACTCACTGTTGACACGCTCCTTGTTTTTTTTGAATAAAAAAACGTTGTCTTCAAAGTAATCCCAAGTCGCAAGACAAAAGCCAAGAGGTTGTTCCCCACAACTTTTTTAGTATAAAAACGATGCTTAGTGACTGGATTTTATTAGTTATTATTTGCTAAAAAAGAAAAATCTGAAATAGTCTTGTGTTCCATTCGCTGTATTTGTATTGAAGCTTTTCGATCTTTCTCTTCATTCATACCAAATACCTAAAAGAGCGCAAGCTATTTCATTACAACCTCGGCTGTTTTGAACGGATTACTTGTATCGCTTCAAAGACAACCTGTAAAACAAAAAACACCTGAGCAGATAACAGAAGTGCTGAGCTCAGAAAAACCAGCAGAAGAATCTAAAAAATAACTTTTTGTATTTTAAAGATCCTTCAACTGTATTTTTCGATTGAGCTACCACCGTTTATTCGGTTTTATAGCATACAATAAAAGTGACTTCTACTTCTTATACTCAGAATGTTTTTTATTTTATTATTTTTCTTCGCTTGCTAGTAATTGATTTGCGTAGATTTTTTCTAATTTTTCTTGAAGAGCTGCTTTGATTTTTCCAGCATATTCTTCGAAGTTTTCTGCTTTATTCATGTATGGTGTCATTACACTTGCACGTAAAACAGTTACTTTTCCTGCACGGTTCCATTCTTCATCTGAGAAACCTAATTGGTTCACAAATTGTAATGGGCTGTTGCCATAATCTGGAATAGCAAAGTCAGTGTGTGATGTCAAGAATTCATTACCATAGATGCTACCTTTAACGTATGAAGAGTAGTCATAAACGTCATGATTCAATTTGTTCATTGCAACTAGATCGTCGTTGCCTTTTTCTTTAAATACATAGTCAACCATATTGAAATCTGGGTAAGTTAATGGATGTACTTCGATTTCTTTATCGCCAACTTTAAATGATAAATCTTGTAAGAAGTTATAGAAACGATGTGCTCCTTCGATTGAAGCTCCCATCAATTTACCATAACCAGTTACATTAAGTGGTAAGACATGATGTGCAGCCCAAACACTAGCAGCAGTTGCTCCTGCTTTTGAACCTTCTAAAATGTATGCACCAAGTAATGCTGGGATATCTGCGCCTTTTTCAAACACGTAAGTAGCAAAGTAAGAAATAACGTCGCGCATACGTACGTCTTTGATGACGATCCCACCAGCTGAGTAAGGAACATAACCCATTTTATGTGGATCAATTGTTACAGATTCTGCTTCTTCAATTGCTTTGAAGGCACTGTGTACATCTTCTAAGATATAATCTTTGTTTTCTGTAAATACATGATGTTTTGCATGAACATCTTTTAATTCTTCAAATGGAATAAAGTTATTTTCTTCGTCTAAGAAAATGGAACGACCATAACCGCCGTAAGCAGCATCAACATGCAAGTAGAAGTAAATACCATCTTTTTCTAATACTCGACGTAATGCAACGATTTTATCGATACCGTCAATGGCTCCTTCTTCTGTCGAACCAACAACACCGACTACACCCAAGATTGGTGTTTTTTCAGCTGCTAGTTGACGAACGATTTTTTCAAGTTCGTTGATATCCATTCGATAGTTGTGATCAACTGGTACAGGGATTACTTGATCTAACCCGATACCGATGATATCAGCTGCTTTTAGCCATGAATAATGTTTCGTTTGTGGTACTAACCATTTTCCTAATTGTTGTAAATGTTTTCCGCTACGTGCAGAATGTGCTTTGATGTCATCAATTTTTTCTGGAACACTATCTAACAAGTCCATGATTTCTTTTGTAGACATGTTCATCAATTCCCAGTCACTTTTTCCTGAGACTAATTCAGGTGCAACTTCTTTCATTGCAAGTGGAAGTGATTTGATGTTACGTGCATACCAAAGACCTTCTAAGTTAGCTAAAGAACCATCAGCAACGATGTGTCCCCAGCCATCTTTATAGCCCATTAATTTCGCAAACTCTAGTCCTACTTCTTCTTCCATTTGACTTGTTGCTGGAGAAGATTCGTAAGCAACGTTGTTACCATTCCATAGCATTGCGAAATTATATGCTAGTAAAGATGGCATTAATGTTTCAGAGTTCATATGACCCCAATAACGTCCAGCTGTATGCCATGGTACTGAGTGAGTACGCATACGAGCTGAGATTTCAGATAAAACATCTTTTGTTTTATTGACTGTGTGCTCAAAACTTGCACTACTTTGTTCTTCTGGTGTAATAACTGGCATGTCTTGTGGCATGTAGTTTTGTCGCCAGCCTAAATGTTCATCTACTAAATCGTTCAACAAATCTTTATAGAGTTGGCCGTTCTCCGCTTTGTCTCCGATAAATAGTGCATTTAGGTTTAATTCATTTGACAATGATTCCATGTGAAACCCTCCTAAAAAATATTTAAATTTTGTCGAGCCCTACATTACACCTGTTTTTTATTTCTGTAAACTAAATCACAAGCGGTTTTTTAATCATTTTGTAATATTTATCAATTGTGCGAATTGTTTACACATTTAAAAAAATTAAAAAAAACGAGGGAATTTACAAAAGTAAATTCCCTCGTAAAGATTGTATTAACGAGATCCCACGTCACCCTTTTAGGTTGGGTTTCAAAATTGGAATCTTGTAATAGAGTTGACCATTTTCAAGCCAAAAAATTACTAAATTCTAATCAACTACTTTGGCCAAAAAGTAATTTTTCTTACCCTTTCGAATAACCACAAACTTACCATCAAATTCCTTCGATGGATCTATGACAAAATTTAAATCGGTAACACGGTCACCGTTAATACTTATAGCTCCGTTTGAAACATCTTCACGCGCTTGACGTTTTGATGGTTCAATTTTTGTGGAAACCAATAATTCCACGATATTTTCAGGTTTACTTGAAATTTCAACGTTTGGCATTTTACCAAATCCTTGAGCGATCTCAGCTGCATTTAATTCTTTGATGTTTCCAGAGAACAATGCTTCTGTTATTTTTTGTGCTTCTTTCAAGTCTTCTTCACTATGAACGAATCTCGTCACTTCTTCTGCTAAACGTCGTTGTGCTTCACGTTTTTCAGGTTCAGTTTCAACTTTTTTCGCCAAATCTTCAATTTCTTCTTGTGATAAGAAAGTAAAGAATTTCAAGTATTTCACAACATCTCGGTCATCTTGGTTCAACCAGAATTGGTAGAACTCAAATGGTGATGTTTTCTCAGGATCTAACCAGATAGCGCCACCGGCAGTTTTACCAAATTTTGTCCCATCCGCTTTTAACATCAATGGGATCGTTAAACCGAATGCTTCTGCTTCTGGTCCTTCTAATTTACGGATTAAGTCTAATCCAGCTGTGATGTTCCCCCATTGATCAGCACCACCGATTTGTAGTTGAACATCATATGTTTTGTGTAAGTGTAAAAAGTCAATTGATTGCAAGATTTGGTAAGTAAATTCTGTAAATGAGATACCGACTTCCAAACGACTTGCTACGATATCTTTCGCTAACATCGTGTTAATATTGAAGTTTTTACCGTAATCACGTAAAAATTCAAGTAATGAGATTTTTGATAACCAATCGTAGTTATTTACAAACGTGATGTTTGCATCTTTCCCAAATAATTTTCTCATTTGGTTAGATAAAGCATCAACATTATGTTGGACTTGTTCCATTGTTTGTAAGACACGTTCTGTCTTACGGCCACTTGGGTCTCCAATTGTACCTGTTCCGCCACCGATCAGAATGTATGGATGATGTCCTGCCAATTGAAATCTTTTCATCATCATAAATGGAATCAAATGTCCGATGTGCATAGAATCCCCAGTTGGGTCAACTCCGCAATATAGTGAAATACTCTTTTCGTCAACAAGTTCACGAAGTCTTTCTTCATTCGTTTGTTGGTTAATGGCATCACGCCAAGTTAATTCGTCGATAATATTCATGTTAAATCCCTCCGTATCATTTTATTGTGAAAGCAGGAACCTGCTATCATTCATACTAATTAAAATCAATAAAAAAAATCCCTTGGTTAACTAACCAAGGGACGAAATCTCGCGGT
Organism: Enterococcus sp. AZ077; assembly: GCF_051714965.1. Classification (NCBI taxonomy): domain Bacteria; kingdom Bacillati; phylum Bacillota; class Bacilli; order Lactobacillales; family Enterococcaceae; genus Enterococcus; species Enterococcus sp. AZ077. The sequence continues at coordinate 277,566 of NZ_JBIOSX010000001.1, read as the reverse complement.
ACCACCCATTTTATATGTTTCATTCAAAACATATCACTCAAACATTTAACGCTGTCACGTGACAAATCAATGCCAAAGGCTCCTAAAATGTAATTCGTCTTAAAGCTTGTACTAGTTCTCAGCAACCACTAGCTCTCTGAAACATTGGCTTTAATAACTACTGCGTTTTGATCATTGCCTGTTATCAAGTTAATATGTGTCTATCATAGAACGCTATTTTTTCTTTGTCAATAAAAAAGATAAAATTTCTTTCTATACTTCTTCAACAATGGAATAAAACAGTAAAATCCGAACATTCTTTTTTTAAAATTATTTGCATCCAATTACCTAAAATAACTCATTGATCCCTTTATTTCATCCATTTTTTCTAAGATGAATGATCCATTCAATGGCGCTCATTTGACCATCAAATGAAAATTTTAAAAATTTTTGAAGCTTAAGAAAATTTTATAAACTAGTATTTATCAACGACAAATTTACTTCTTTTATTTTATTATTTTAACGTTTTCAATCATCTAAGCGATCAAATACCTCTTTCTCTCACCCTAATTAATGTTATTATTTCCCATTCAATCGAAGGTATAAAGGCATCAATTCCTGCATACCATCTAAAATCAACTTTTCAGCATCTTTTAATTCATTCGGATAAAAATAAAGCTTACCAAGTTGGAAGGTTTTATCCTCCATTGCTTTTTTTAATTCGATTTGTTTTTGCTTATCCGTCAAATAGGTGGCTAACGGCAGGTGATCCACCAGTTCATGTTCTGGTTGCGGCCAAATATAATACTCTTCAACTGAGATGTGCTTACTCCATTCCTTTAAAACCGTTAGTAGATGATTGAAGGACGAAATACTTCCTTGGCGTTCTTCACTTTTATAATGTTGAAACATCAAATAGATTTGAAATTGTTTTTTATTTAGCAAAGTAGCTAAACAAGCATTTTCCTGTTGGCGTCCTTCACTACGGTACGCACACCAAAAATGGCTTCTGAGATTCCAACCATTCGTCCAACTTTCGATTTTTGGTTTTCTCATCTGCCATTGCAAGGGGGTTGCTTTTGCCACTTGTTCATTCATTTTTTTCCACTTTTGCCAGTGTGTTTGATACCTCACCTTAAGCTGTACTAATTCTTCAGTAGTATAACTTTCTTTTAGCTGCTTAAAGGTATACATCGAACGATCAAACAATTCATAATCACTAGTTAATAAATCCATTCCGCCACTTCTTTCTTAACGATTTCCCTATCCTACATTGTAAAGACTATCAATGAGAGAAACAATAAAAATAGCAAGAAAAGAGTGAGCATGGAATTATTTCGGTGAAAATACTCGATAATCATCTTCCTTTATCATTTAGATCTTGTTTTGCTTGTGTAATTGGTTGTCTATTAACTGGATTCTGCTTTGTTGTCCCATTTTTCTGTACTTTGTCTTTTAATTGAGCTTTTTGTCGCTGTCCATTCCCTTGTTCTAATTCCATATGCTTTTCCAGAGAGGCGATCAGCTTATCTGTATATTCTATATCTTGTTTTACCAATCCTTTAAAACTATTAATCAAAGGCATCATTTTGGCAACCAGAAGTTGTGATTGACTCTGAGTAGTGTTTTCCAGTTGAACATTCAAATTTAAAAAACGCTCTCTTTCCTTGCTCACATCTTTCTTTAACTTTTCAAGACTTTTTGTTCCTAGAAGTTTTTTTCCTAATGCTAACTCAGCTTTTTGAGCGTCAATTTCTTTTTTCAACATATATTTTTGTAACCAATTCACACCTTTTGCTAATTTTTCTTCGTTTTTGTTCATACTATCCTGCAATTTATCGATTCGTTGAGTCAAATGAACTTTCATATTTTCCTGATCACGTGGTTCTACGTCTAATTTTTTTGCATGATTTAAATAATTTAATCGATTCATCCGTTCTTTTTTCAAATAAGAAACTCGAGCATACTGCTTTTGTCTTTGCTTATCTAACTCTAGGATCGTTTTATATGTATGTAAAAATTCCTTATCCAATAGCATGGGAATTTCCATCTTTATACTCTTTTTTTTATTTCCATTTACCTCAGTTAATTGGTAAATCTTGGCATTTTTTTTAGATACTACTTCTTGTTCAACAAGCTGATAAATTTTTTCTTTTGTTTTAACCTCTTTTGCTTTTGGTAGTATTGACATTTTTTTACTCCTTATCATTTAGTAATCGAGATATTTCGAAAACGAATGCGTTGTGCCTAAACTTAGACGAAACGCATTTGGACAAACGAAACTTTCCAAACATATTACTAATTACGTGAATCGTGTTCAGGCGTTGATCTTTGTTGTTTCTCTGGTTGGCTTTGTGGCTGCGTAACTCCTTCTATCAGAGTATATAATTCACGTGGACCATTTGTTTTTTGTTCATCATTTCTTTTCATTTCGGCTTGTACTTTATTCTGATATTCATGTAACTCCGCATTTAGTACTTGTGGGCGATAATTCTTGATATTTTCAAATCTCTGCTGTGTCTCTAAGAATTTTTTTTCGGTCGTATAAATTGAGCGAGCAAGTTCGCCTAATAGCGGTGCCACGTACGGAAATAGACTGGCTGATACTTTATTATTTAAATCTATAAAACCTTTCTTCACCATACTAAATTGTTCATTCATATTCAAATCAGAATATTCTTTCGTTATTTTATTTATCCATTTCTTCTTTATCTTTTTACTATCAACCTCCCCACTCAAACTATAGCCTTTCCCATAAAGTGATGATAGATCAGACTCTAGTTTACCTTTTATAAGCTTTTGTTCATTTTCCAATGAACGCTTCTCTTTTTCCAATGCTCCTATTTCACCTGTAAAATAACTTAAAAATCTTCTAAACGGTGAAGCTTTGATCTTATCGATTTCATCAGTCTTCTCCTTGATTAGTACTGGTATTGCATTTAACCGATCCAATTTGTTATCCATGTTGTTTTTTTCACTAGTGTAGCTAGTCAATTCTACGCCTATCTCTTCTTCCAACGACTGAATTTTTATTTTTATTTTGTCTTCATCACTCTCTAAATTGTTTTGCATACTAATTACTGACCTCATGTCTTTATTTAGTTCAAAACACTTTTGTACTTCATTTTTAGGAACAACTAATGATTCCTTATATGAACCAAAAGAATATTCGCTCATTAGACGTAGATCTGATTTTTCGTGTTTTTTCAACAGGTTTTGTTTGTTTTGTTCAATTGACGCAATTTTAGCTTGGTCGTTAGTGACATACGCTGCTATACATTCCTTTTTATATTTCTTAAATTTATCTTCCTGTTCCATTTCTAAACTAGATACTGTCGCATTTTTATTTTTGTTATTTAAATCCCCCATATCTGCTTATCTCCTTTATTACTTTAGTGTGTTAAGAATAACACGCGCGACAACTGTTATTTCTCCGACATTTTCTCAGTTTGGAAATTTTTGTTTTAAAATTGTTTATCCTTTGTTTTTTTGATTTGAAAGCATATTCTCATAAGTGTTCTGGAATAGAAAAAAACTGACTTTTGTTCCCATTTTTACTGGTTAAAAAGTCAGCTATATAAATATTTTGTTATTTATGATTCTATATTAGTTAATAAAGTTTCAAAGAAAATAGCACTAGAAGCTGCTCCGGGATCGATATGGCCAATGGCTCTTTCCCCTAGATAAGAGGCACGTCCTTTTTTGGCTACTAAATCTTTTGTATGTTCCTTCGCTTCTTCAATCACTTCTTCTGTTAATCGATTATTCTTCAAGGCTTCAGTAACAGGTAACCAGACATCTAGCATCGTTTTCTCTTCTGCTTCTGCTTTCCCCCTAGCTTGAATCCCATTTTTTCCTTCTTCAATGATTTTCCCTAATTGTTCTTGTAATGTAATCACATCAATGTCTTTTGTAGCCTTCATCATATTCATAAAGGCAGAACCATATAATGGTCCAGAAGCACCTCCAACTTTTGAGATCATTGCCATCGAAAGAACCTTGAACGTGTCACTGATCGTTTTCGGTTGTTCTTTTTGAAACGCTTCTTGATAAGCCGTCATCCCTCGCCCCATATTATTGCCATGATCGCCATCACCGATCGGCGTGTCGAGCTCACTCAGATAACTTTTATTTTCATCGATTTTCTCTGTAAAATCCGTTAACCACGCTTGAATTTCTTTGACCGTTAGTTCCATTATTCTCCCACCTTCTACCACGAAATTGTGTGAACTTCACTTTCCAATGCTTCCTGCCATTTCTTAGTTGTTAGGTCAATCATCGTCAGAGATAATCCTTGCATGTCTAAAGAAGTCATAAAATCACCGACTTTATGAAATGTCACTTTGACTGCTTCTTGATCGAGTAATGATTGGACATCATTCATAAAAACAAAGAGTTCCATCAATGGCGTGCCACCCATCCCATTAACTAGCACTCCAACTTCTTTTGGTTTCTCTGGGTAGTCAGCTAAAATTTTTGTTACTAATTCTTCAGCTAATACTTTAGCAGGTTGCAACTTTTCTCTACGATAACCAGGCTCGCCATGGATCCCTACTCCGTATTCGATCTCATCTTCGGCTAATTCAAATCCTGGCTTTCCTACTTCAGGAACCGTGGCCGCACGCAATGCCACACCAATCGTCTTGATCGCTGGAACTAGTCTATCTCCTAGTTCCTTCAATTCTTGCAAGTATGCACCTTTCCTAGCGGCATCCCCTAAGATTTTATGCACAAGAACTGTTCCAGCCACTCCACGTTTTCCAGCAGTATATGTGCTATTTTCCACCGCAATGTCATCATCCACTACAACACTTTCTACTTCAATCCCTTCCATAGCCGCCATTTCTTTAGCCATGTCAAAATTGAGTACATCTCCTGTATAATTCTTGATGATCAATAAAACGCCTTTTCCTTGATCCGCTTCTTTGATAGCTATCTGAATCTGATCAGGTGTCGGCGAAGTAAAAACATCTCCTAAAACTGCAGCACTCAACATCCCAGCACCAACAAAACCTGCATGCGCTGGTTCATGACCACTTCCTCCCCCAGAAACCAAGCCAACTTGTTCTACTTGATCATTTTTTGCTACTACTCGAGAATCAGCTACTTGGTGAATCATTTCTGGATAACTTATCACTAAACCAGACAACATTTCTTCTACGATCGTACTAGGATTATTCATGATTTTTTTCATTTCACGTCCACCCTTTCTTTCCCGCATTCTGTGCTTCCGTTAGTATTTGTTGAGGATCATCCGTGATACCTGCTGTGATCGCTCCAGCAAAAGCCCCTTCAACAAGTGGCGCATCTACAAGGTAGTATTTCTTTTGTTGGTCTTCATCCAACATTTCCTTGGCCATTTCAGCGTTCAAAACCGCACTCCCGATATCCGCAAACACAAAATACATGGCGGAATCAGCTGATTGGTTGATCGCATCGATGATTTTCATCGGATCAGAACCAATTCTTCCCTCTACTCCTCCTAAGGAAAAAAGTAACACATCTTCTGATTGTTGCATCTGTTCAATCATTTCTTTGAGTCCATCCGTTAACTGTTGACTATGGGAAACAAGTAAGATACTTTTTTTCATGCCATTTCTCCTTCTTCCTTTTGTGGTCACGTCAAGTTTGCGCTTTCATTCTTTTGATCATCAACTACATTCTTTTGCATAGTTCCAGTATATAATAGAATGTCCATTTTTTGGAAATGATGCGCTGTAATTGACTAGCTAATTCCAATTGCGACTTAAGAAATAAATTTTGATATACTATTTTTAAAGAAAGGAGTGATCAAATGATCATTACAACAACAAACAACGTGGAAAATAAAGAAGTAACAGCATATAAAGGCATTGTTTTTGGTGAAGTCATTACTGGAATCAACGTATTAAAAGATATCGGGGCAGGATTTCGCAATGTTTTTGGCGGACGTTCAAAAAGCTACGAGGATGAATTGCTTGCTGCACGTGAAGAGGCCTTAGCAGAAATGCAAGAGCGTGCTCGATCATTAGGTGCAGATGCAGTCATTGGGATGAAAATGGATTATGAAGTATTGGGGAGCGATAACGGAATGCTAATGGTCACCTGTAGTGGGACAGCGGTGACAATAAACTAGTTCAGACATGAGGTTGTGAAAAGAGCGTCTTGACCTGAGCGCTCACTAAGTAAAAACTGCGACGAGTAATCGCAGGAGCATTAAGGATGAAAATCTCGAAACAGCTCCTCATGTTTTGAGATTTTTTGACTTATCGCCGAAGGTCAGCTCTTTGAACACCGTGAATCAGAGGTCGTGAAAACATCGGGTAGCTCTGATGACAATAAGAAAGAATTTTTTGAAACAGCTTCTCATGTTTTGAAAAATTCAGGCTTATTTCAAGGAGCTGATGTTTGAACACCGTTTAGCAAGAGGCTGTGAAAGAAGCGTTCAGCTTCGAGCGAATAAGCGATGATTTTTTAAAATAGCTCCTCATATTTTAGAAAATCATCGCTTATTGTTGAGGAGTTGCTTCTTGAACGCCGTTTAGCAAGAGGCTGTGAAAAGAGCGTCTTGACCTAAGCGTTAAGGATGAAAATCTCGAAACAGCTCCTCATGTTTTGAGATTTTTTGACTTATCGCCGAAGGTCAGCTCTTTGAACGCCGTTTATTCGTTTTTAGAGATACTAGAAGAGACTGAGATAGAACTCTCACTTAAAAAACATTCCGAACCTGTTCTACCAATACACTGATTCAAAAAACAGATTGATATAAAATAAGGTGTTTCCTAAAAAATATACGTAAAAACGTTAAATTTTAGGGAACACCTATGCTCTTTTTTCCTAAATTTAATTGATTATCCAAGTAAGATACTGCTATCTAATTATTTATGTACGTTGCTCTTTTCATCAATGGATTATTTTCTGCTTTACTATCTATGATTGCTGGCATTTCACCATCCGATTATCCTCTTGAAGTTCGATTCGTTTTATTGCTATTTTGCATTTGATCTTGTTTATCACCTCGGTTGTTGAGCTTTTCTACCCGCTGTTGAGCATTCTCTTTTAATTGGTTTATCTCTTGCTTTCTCACTAGAAGCTCTTCTTTAAATTTTTCATGTTTTCCTTTCCAACCTTGTACATTTCTTTCCAGGTCCTCAACCTTTTGCTCCATGATGTTTAATTTTCCACTAATTTTCAAGTTGTTCTCTTCTGTGTTTACTAACATCTCGTAGTCCCTTTGTCTTCACTTCAACAACATCGTACTCTGCTGACAGTTCACTAAGTTTCGCTTTAGGAACGTTAATTTCACTTTTCACCTGATCACAGACAGCTATATTCTTATCTAAATTCCCAGTGACCATTTTTTCTAAGTTACCCTTCTGATTAATATCTTCAATCAGTTGATTATTCGTATTTTTAATATCCTCAGTAACTGTTTTTACATCTTGTGTTAATTTAGTTTTTTCTCCTGTAAAGATGTTAAACAACTTCCGTACAAAAGGATTGTTGGAATCAGTGACGGCTTGGTTCTTAGTAACGAGATCCGTATCTTGTTTTTTTAATCTCGTATTTACCTCCCCAATAGATGTATCTACCTCACCTATTTCAGCTATTTGTTAATCGTCTTTTTGAACAGGCGATAGTTTTTGCTCTATTTGGCTAATCTTATCTTTAAATTGGGATTCAAATTTATTTACCTTTTTCTCTAAATCATCAATTAGAGGATTATCGAGTTGTTCTGATGCTGCAGCCATTCTCTCCAGAGTTTTTTGTTGTGCTGATTTTATATTGTCTACTTTTTTTATGTCTTTAGAAACTTTTTCTTTAATTCTTTTATTGTTCTCTAATGCATTATTGTATTGTTTTTGTGAACCTTCAAAAGCTTTTTGATTCGGTATAGTTTTCTCATCTGTAAACTTTTTTTGCTTCTTTAAAATTTCCCTTTAGAGTTTCTAACTCCTGATCGCTGTACCGTGCGGTTGATGGTACTTGAGTAACTTTTTTTATCGTGACTTTCCATATTTCATTTCACTCCTCTGTTTTTCGTACTAACATATGTAATACAAGAGTATCAGGAGTTTATTCATGTTATTTACTAATAATTTTTTTGTTTGAGAATTTTGACGATGCCTTGCTAAGTTACTATGCCCTTGAATGTTTTTTACTATTAAGCTTCTGACCATTTTGCATGTTTAGTGAGTCCGGTTGATCCAAGTATATAGTAGCTTTTTGTTGTGCTTGATTAATCTTTTTACGGATTTTTTGAGGTTTCTTCGAGTTGTCGTTAATTAGTTTTCGGGCTTCAAGTTGTAGTGGTTCTATTCCATCCTTTAGCGTTGTCACCTTCCTAATGATTTCAGCATATACTTTCATTGCATAAGGTTTAACTGCTTTTACTTTTTCCTTTTGTACTTTATCTAACTCTTCTTTGAACATTTTTATTTCTTTTTCTAAGCCTTTTTTTACTTGTTTTGCAATTTCATCTGTAGATTCTATTGTCTTAAAACATTCCTTAAGATTATTCGGAAAGCGTGCCTTAAGTTCTTCTGGAAAACGTTCCCCAAGTTTTTCCTGAAAGCGTTCCTCAAGTTTTGCCTCAAAGCGTTTCTTAAATTCTGCCTCCCAATCCTTAGTTTTCAAGGTTGTTTGCTGTATGGGGTTCCTTGGTTGCTCTTTTTTTCCAGTAAAAAAATTAAGCAAGCGTTTGAAGAATGACGGTTTCTCACCAACTTTACTACTTAAGCTATCTACTAGATTGTTATTTACGGGTTCTAAGGAAGATGTCTTCAATTTACTAAGCTGATTCTTTCTTTCTTTTTTTATTTCTTTTTTTATTCCTTCTTTTATTTCTTTTATTTCTTCGATTTCTTCTTCTACTTCTTCTTCGATTTCTTCTTTTATGTCTTCTTCTGTTTCTTTTTTTATTTCTTTTAGTTCCTTAATAACATCCCTATTTGGAAACAAGTCTTTTATAATATTTTTTACTCTAGTCTCTGATTCCTTGATTTGTTGATCTATTTCCTCCTTTTGCTTCCGTGCGTTAGGACCAAACTCCTCAGGTTCTGGATCTCGCTTACTATCGTCAATTTCACTTTTTGGTTTTGTTTCCTGTTTTATTTCCTGTTTCTTTGGTTTGGAAGGCATCACTTTATATTCTTTTAAAAATTCATCCACCATTTCAGCGTGTTTATTTTCTGCAGCTACATGGATAATCTTCGCAACCTTAAACTCATCTGAAAAAGGTTGATATGTTTCCATATGATCCAATACCTGCCATGCATCATTAACTTTATTTTGTTGTAGGTCAATTTCTTTTATAGCTTTATCCATCGCTTTTTTCTTTTCAGCTTCTGCGGCTACTTCTGCAGCTGATTGCTGAGTTATTCCTTCCTGAAAAACTGGCCTTCCCATTCTTATTTCACTCCTTCGTTATATTGATAAATTAAGCGTAACATGACAATAAAAACTTTATTTTTTAATAATTTCTTTGTTTGGAAATTTTTAAAAAAGTTTCATTCTTCTAGAATAAAAAGACACTTCATCGCACCCTTAAAAATTCTGCGAGATCAAACTAACGTTTTTTTGAAACAAGTAGTATTTAGTATCCTCTATCTGTACTTACTCGTCAGCATTTACCAATCGTTGACTTCACCTCCGAAAGCAAACAAAAAATCAAGAAGATCAAAAGCAATTTTTGCTTTTCCATTCTTGATTTTAATGCCAATCCTATATTTTTCTTATTTACAGATTCAAAAGATGCTCCTTCAATAACAGACCACTTTTTTCTTCAGAAATCTCTTGTATCACTTGATACGTATATCATATCTTAGTAAAACATCAGGCAAGATACCGCCACATATTAGAGAGTACAAAATTTTATTCTCTATAATGTATGTACTTCTCTGCCAATTGATTGATTCGTTTGGTTATGTACTTGTTGAGATTGCCGGTTGCGATTTTTGTTATTTTTTAACAACTCCTTATTCCAAGCATTCGTTACCAATATTCTAGGATTTTGATAATCAACAGATTTTTTCTGTGACTGATCCACTTTTTCTGAAGGTTCCTTATCTTTAAGTTCCAGCATCACCCAAAAACCCAATTGTTCTTTTATCTTTGGCTGTTGCTCCTTAATAAATTTTAAACTTTTCTTTATTTGAGCAGCTAGTTCATTATTAATCTTTGGTTGTTCTTCTCCTGTTGGATATTTATTTTTCAGCTGTTTCAACTGGCTTTTTAAATCTGCCAATTCATTGTTAACATGATCAACTTCCTTTTTCGCCTTGATAAAAATTCTCTCAGCCTGCTCATTCTTTTCTGTTTCAATCCTTTTTCGCTCAATGAGTTCCTTTATTTTATCCTTAAAAGTTGTCGATAACCCGCTTTTTTTGGCAGTGTACTTTTCTCTAGCTTTTATATGTTTTTTAGTAAATCGACTAAGAAATCGTTTTACTCTCGGCTGATCGCTATTAATTATTTTTTTCGTTGATTTTTCCCAATCCTTATGTATCTTCGTAATTTCTTGGGTAATATTTTTCACAGAATGAGTTGCCTTATCACGCTCTTGTATCGTTAAGTCATATAATTGTTTAAAGTCACTGGAAAAGATATTTTGAACTTTCATATCTAATTCGGTGCTTTTATGGACTAAATATTGATACAAACTAGGAGCATTTAATTCTTCAATACGTACATTTTTATTTCCCAATTCAGCCGAAAGTTGATTGGTAAAGATATTTTCTCTTTCATTCAAATGTTTGCTTTTAGCATTTTGTTCCCTTCTTTCATTTGTTTGATTTACTGTTTCGATTACTGTTTGATCTATCGCTTTGCTTATCAGACGAATAAATCCTTGTTGATCTTTACTTTGTTCTTGCTTACGGTATTCGTCTATTTTTTGCAGATTTTGTGTTATACCTCCCACGGTACCTTTAACTTCTTCTAAATTCTTCTGTAAATTTTCTATTTTTTTCGTTAAAGCTTCCCTATTTACCTCTTTTGGTATATTTTCCTTTACTATTTCATAATTCTGATTTAAATCATTCAAAGTGGATCCTATATTTGCACACTTTTCTTTCCACCCCTCAAATATTTCATTACTAGAGAAAACTTCATTAAGGATATTCTCATTTCTTGTGTAAACTGTTTGTGCTTCTTCTATTTTAGAAATCATAGTATTAATTGTAGCTTTTTTTGTATCTAACTCTGTTCGTAATTCAGCCTGTTCCTTAGTAAAAAAATTAATGATTTTTCTAAAGAACGACTGATCAATCGCTTTAATTTTCGAGTCTATTTGTTCAGCATCTGATTGTAGAGATAACTTTTCAACATAGCTATCCAAAAAATTTTTTTTGGCTTCATCACGTTCTCTTATACTATTTAAGATATTTTTAGTTTCTTCGTCTAGTTTAGATAACTTTGTATGTGCTTCTTCCTTTTTACTTTCTAACGGGCTTAATTTGTCGATAACTTCAGTTTCTACTGTCTCATAAAGAGAAGAATCTTTTTGTTTAAAAAATTCTCGTTCTTCATCTACTGCTAAACTACCTTCTTGGACTATTGATTGAGTTTCTTGCTTACTTTCTGGTATCCTCGCTTCTTCATTATTAGGAGAATGTTTTATTTTTGCACGTTCTCTTTTATCTTGAATTTCTCCATTTGTTTCTTCCATAATATGTAAATCCCACTTTGCTTTTAAGTAGTCATTCTCTACTTTTCTTGCTTTATCATTATGAGGATGGGTTGAATAAGCGTCATAAATTGAGAAGAGCTGTGCTTTTAATTTTTTTTGCGCCTTCAATTCTTCACGACTATATTCCTTATCTGTTGCTTTAATTGGGTGTCTTAGCATCATTGCTAACTTTTCCTCTTCTTTTTCATGAATACGAGCTGCGTTTTTATAATTTTCTCCGTGAGGATAGGTAGCGTGACTATCCATTGTTTTATAGGCGTTCTCTACTATTTTTTTTTGCTTATCAATCTCTGCTTTTGTAAATCCTCTACCTTCTGCTATTTCTGTCATTAGATCCCCTTCTCTTATTTGATTAATAATCTGAATGTAACACAAATGTAGAGTTTTTTTAGCCAAAAATTTCTAAATAACAGATTTTTTGTTCTATGCTAATGATATTTATTCCTAGCGACTTTCTTTGTTGATGAGAATCGCTGAATCAATAACTGTTTTTTATCTTTATCTCCTCATCATTAACTACAAATATTATTTTTTCCTTCATAAAAAATATCATTCATTTGTTTTTTTGGAACAATCTTCGATGTTGAATATTTAGAATATTATTTAGCAAGTAAAAAGGATGTGATTTTTCGCCTCATCAAGCAAAAAATCACATCCATATCATGTTAGAACATCTTTTTCATTCACTTTTCCAACGATCCTTTTCAAAAATTATCTTTTAGAACAAGGATATTCGCTGAATCAGCATGAGTTTCATTCACTATTACTTCGCCAAACGGTAGATGGCATCTGCATAAATGGCAGTTGCTCTGAAAAGATCATCCAGACTCATAAATTCGTTGGCTTGGTGCATTGTATCTGTATAGCCTGGGAACATTGCGCCGTAAGCTACACCACGTTTCAATAGTCGGCCATAGGTTCCGCCGCCAATGATTTGTTCATAGCCTTTTTCGCCTGTATGGTCTTCATAAACTTGCAATAAAGTTGCTACCAATGGATCTTCCATTGGTACATAGTGAGGTTCCATGACACGTGCGCCACGAGTAACTGTTGCTCCTTCTGCTTTCATCGTTGTTGCAATGTCATTTTCTAAGCCGTCAACGGTAACCCCTTTTGGAAAACGGAAGTTCATGTTGATATAGTTATCTTCTTCTGACCCATTTTCTTTAAAGGCAAACAATCCAGCGTTCATGGTCAATTTACCCATTTTTTCGTCTTCATGGGCAACCCCTAATTTTTCTCCATAAAAATCTTCATGGACATAGGCTGCTGCTACATGGATGAATTGTTTAGCAGAACCGATAAATTCATAATCGTCTAAGAATAATGCTAAGAATGAACCGGCATTGATCCCTGATTGAGGACTTGCACCATGTGCGCCCTTTCCGATCAATTCGATTTTCACATAGGTATTATCCGCTTCGATCGAACCACTTACTGGGTTTGCTTCAACAAAACGATAAAAAGCTTCTTCCATTTGGATCGCAGCTTCCGCACTTGGTACTTCAAGAGTCGCTGTTGCTGTTCCAGGCACCATGTTTTCACGTAACCCTGAAGTAAATGTCTTCAAGACATAATCTCCTGCGTTATCTCCTTGGAAACGTAGTGCGAAAGAAACATTTCCTTTTTCACCATTGATGATTGGAAATTCTGCATCTGGAGAAAATCCAAAGTCAGGTTCTTCTTCATGTTCAAAGTAGTAAGCCATGTCTGCCCAACCACTTTCTTCATCGCTACCAACTACAAAACGAACTTTTTTGGATAATTCCAAGTCAAGATCTTTGATGATCTTCATGGCATAGTAAGCAGCCATGCTTGGTCCTTTATCATCACTAGAACCACGAGCAAAGATTTTCCCATCTTTGATTACTGGTTCATAAGGATCTGTATCCCAACCATCCCCTGCTGGTACTACGTCCATATGACCAAAAATACCTAAAGTTTCATCGCCTTCACCAAGATCAATATGTCCTGCATAGTTATCAACATTTTTTACGACAAACCCATCACGTTCGCCATAAGCCAACATATGTTTTAGCGCATCTCGAGGTCCAGGTCCAAAAGGTGCATCAGGAGTTACTTTTGAATCATCCCGTTCACTGTTCACACGTAAAAGATTTTTTAAATCTTCAAGTAGTTCTTCTTTACGTGCTTCTACTTCTTTTTGCCAATCGATTGTCATAAAATCAATCCTCCACTCATTAAGTCTACCTGTCCATCATACCATAAATCCTGCCAAAAAAACGTGCAAAAAAATTTGTGGTTCCTTAGCCAAACGGTATTTTATTTAAAAATACTCAGTTATAATACAAGAAAGGAGGCGGAGAAATTGTTAATAGATAGCGATTTATTACAAAAAGTAATTCAACCACGCCCAGAAAAGTCACATAAAGGAACATTCGGTCGTACTGTCTTGATTGGCGGTAACCATCAATTTGGTGGTGCGATCATCATGAGTGCACTAGCGGCTGTACACAGTGGCGCAGGATTAACGACTGTTGCTACAGACCAGCGGAATCAAGCACCGCTTCACACCCATTTACCTGAAGCAATGTGCATCGACTGGCAAGAAAAAGAACAACTGTTAGCAGTGATGGACACGGCAGACGTTCTATTGATTGGTCCAGGATTAGGGGACTCCTCATTGAGTTTAGAATTATTAGCATTCACTTTAGCACATCAAAAAAGCCATCAGTGGTTAGTGATGGACGGTTCAGCATTAACATTATTCGCTAAAGAAAATCTAACCCTCCATTTTCCCGAGCAAACCGTCATGACTCCTCATCAAATGGAATGGCAAAGAGTAAGCTCACTTAAGATCGAGGAACAAACACCTGAGAACAACCGCAAGCAGCAAGCCAAATTAGGCGCAACGATTGTTTTAAAAAGTCATCGAACCACGATCTACGGGCAACAAGAATGTTATCAAAATACTACTGGCTCTGCCGCAATGGCCACTGGAGGTACTGGTGATACATTAGCTGGTATGATCACTGGATTCTTGGCACAATTCCCTAAAAACGATGAAACAATCGCAGCAGCTGTCTACCTGCATAGTTTTATTGGGGATCAACTGGCAAAAAAACAATATGTTGTTTTACCGACACAAATCAGTCAAGCAATCCCTCAATGGATGCACTATTTTAGTCAGAAAAAAGATGGAAACAAGGAGTTCTAATGATGGAAAAATTTACTGGATACACGCGTGAGCCGTTTTACTATGAAACCGATCAAATGGGGATCATCCACCACAGCAACTATATCCGTTGGATGGAAGAATCTCGTGTTGCTTTATTGGATCATTTAGGTTTCAGCTATACAAAAATTGAAAAACTAGGGGTGATCATCCCTGTTTTAGAAGTCACTTGCCAGTACAAAGAAATGATTCGTTATGGTGAAACTGTTCGTATTTTGCCTAAAATCGAACAATATAGTGGAACAAGATTAAATTTTAGTTATGAAATCTACGGTTTAGATGACGGAAAATTACGAACAACTGGCTCTAGCAAACATTGTTTTTTACTCGCTGACAATCAGAAGTTAACCAAACTTGAACGGGTAAATCCTGCATTAGATCGCTTATTCCACGAGTATGCACAGTTGGATAGCTGAAGAATAGTATTTACCTCTTGTATTTTTTAGGATTTCCATTACGGATTTTCTTAAAAAAAATCAAAAAAGCTGCCTTTTTTCTTGTGTTGGCTTGATTCATCCGTATAATAAAATAAAAAGCAGGTGATCATCATGTATGTTGTGAAAGTATTGCACGGTTACATTGATAAAACAGGCTGCCGCACAAGAGAAAAAAATCCAGATAACTTATTGATTTTCAAAGAAAAAAAAGCATCAGAAGCTTTTGCTAAATCGATCGGAGGGCGTGTCAAACAACTGCACGAAGTACGCCCTGATTGAAATAAAACCTCAATCATTAGTTAGTCAACATGGTTGAGGTTTTTGCTTGTCCAAAAAATTTCTTTAAAAAACGAGCTTACCAAAAAGAGTGATCCTTTTGGTAGGCTCGTTTTTCTTACTATTTTCTCTCTTCTATCTTGAGAGGGTTAGTTTGTCACCAGTTAATTGAATATTAACAGCATCTACTATTTTTCCTTCTTTTGACAAAACAGCAATATTTATGCCCGCTTTATTTCTTGCAACATTTATATCACCCACTTTTATCGCAGCAAACTGTTGGTCAGCATACGGTGTAAAACTTGAAGATACTGAGATCTCTTTCCCATTGATTTCTTGGCTAACAGAATTATAGTTCTTTGTCTGTGAAAATTCAGGATTTTTTCCTAACAGACGGATACCCGAAAAATTCCAAGAACTTTCTGAATCCCCATTTTTAAACTCAGGGAACAGCTTACGGATCTCTTCAGCTAACTGTTGGTTCATTTGTGTCTTGTCTCCTGCACCTGCCATCACAATCAAATGATCAGTTTGACTTAATGCTTCAAAATAGGCGTTAGCATTCCAAATACTCATCCATTTTGGATCTCCCTGTTGATAGATTGTTTCCCAAGCCTCTTTTGGTACTGAATGAATGGACTCTAAACCAAAATATTTTGCATTCGCTCGATTGACTTGTTTCGTTATATCCGTTTTTACGTGGGATAGTCCTCCCGAGTAAGCAGTATGACCAGTTTGATTATAAATCGTAAAGTTGGCAATCACCGGATTCAAATTCCCTTGTTTTTTTTGCTCTCTGACGTAATGGTATTGTTGATTGATCTCTCTATAAGAAAGTGCGATGTCATTGACTCCTAAAGCAAAAGTAAATAGAAATTGGGTAATCAATACGCCACTAATCACCCCATAAAACGCTCCCTGGGTAGATTTCAACACTTTATCTGGCCATTCAAACGCCATCGCCATAATGATAAATAAAACACCACCAAAAAATGATCTTCCCCAATCAAGTCCAGCTGGTGAAAGAGATAATACATAGATCGTGGCTATCCCTGCAAAGAGATAGATATAGGATAGTCTCAACCATTCTTTGTGTTTACTAAAGAAAATTCCCAACACGATCAGAATCGCCATCAACACAAAAAGAGCTAAACTATTTTCATATAGCGTTTTTGTGATTGAAAAAACGCCCGAATACAATTTCCGAGGTAAAGACCACTGGCTACGAGCAAAATAAGTAGCTCGAACAGCATTTCCAGGGGCTGTTACCATCATGAATAAGCCAAAAATTGCTCCTAACAATCCTGTGAACATCCATGGTCGTAAAGGCTTTTTCTTTTGATAATAAAAATAGAGGTAGCCAAGAACAATCAAGATCATCCCACCAGAAGTGTTTTCATTACACCAGCCAGCTAAGATTCCTAAAATGAGTAGCAATATGCTATTTACTATAGGATTAAAAGACAATTCTTGCTCTTTCTCATAATAGCGGTGGTAAAGAAATAGGAAACTGACAACGATGATACCTCCCCATAAATAGTTAGCAGCACCAGTTTCCCATAAAATTGTTTGACCGAAAGCTGGGACAAATAACCATAAAAATACATTAATTAAAAAATATTTGAAGGAATAAAACGTAGTATTATCTTTTGTGGTCATTTTATAAATCAATAATGTCAATAAAACATAGATCAGTGGATTGACCAAATTAAATACTGTTTTAGGCATCAACAAAAACAAACGTGCAATGATATGGACAACGGATCTTCCCGTCCAGGTCATATATTGTGTGTATTCATCATGTAAAATAGACGAAAAACTACTTGTTTTATACATATACTCAATATCATCCGCAATTAACGGTGTTAAAAAATTTAAAACAGCCATGATAACATAGGCAGAAATAAGAACTAAAATTTTTTTATTATTGCGGATAGTCTCTTTTATTTGTTTCACTTCGCTCCTACTTTCTTCTTAAATTTTGCTATAAAAAGGGTTCCTGTGATTCACAAAGAAAATTATAGCATTTTTTGATTCAACTTACATTCTTACTTTTGTATTCGACTGCCACATAGATCAAATAAGGAAAAAACCATCAGTAATCATGAATGCGTGTTATGTACGAATAATCAAAGGACTAACCCTATTCTCCGCCCCTGAAAAAGGGAGATAAAGACCAAGCACCTGACCTGTTCGTTATTCGAAATAAGACAGCATAAGCAAGATTATCGTAATAGCAAGAGGTCGTGAAAACATCGGGTAGCTCTGATGACAATAAGAAAGAATTTTTTGAAACAGCTTCTCATGTTTTGAAAAATTCAGGCTTATTTCAAGGAGCTGATGTTTGAACACCGTTTAGCAAGAGGCTGTGAAAGAAGCGTTCAGCTCCGAGCGAATAAGAGAGGATTTTTTAAAATAGCTCCTCATATTTTAGAAAATCATCGCTTATTGTTGAGGAGTTGCTTCTTGAACACCGTTTATTCGTTTTTAGAGATACCAGCGACTGAGGCAAGTTTTGGTTCAGTCCCCTCTCGTTAAAGATACTAAATAAGAGATAACCTTCTATTTTTGAAAAAGTTTGGGCCAATTCTGAGACAAAAGAAAAACCCCGCTCGATAAAAGCGGGGTATGCGTTGGTTTAACAACGTTTACTTGATTATTTAGCTAAAGCATCTTTAGCTTGGTCAGCTAATGCAGTAAATGCTGCTGCATCGTGGACAGCTAAGTCGGCTAACATTTTACGGTTGATGTCGATTTCAGCTAATTTCAAACCGTGCATCAATTTTGAGTAGCTTAAGCCATTCATACGTGCTGCTGTGTTGATACGAGCAATCCACAATTTACGGAAGTCGCGTTTCTTTTGACGACAAGACAACTTATTAAAAAGAATTTAATTTTAATATCGTTGCTCCATTCCACTTAATTTAGGGGTATTCAATCAAAATAAACAGGCATAGGATAACGTTGATTTTTATTTAGAAAATAAACAAACAGAAATTAAATAACAAATATACTTGGTTTAATGAATGAAATGTCGTTTATTTTTAGGAATTAAATCTATCAACAAGATTGCTGAAGGGTAATGTTTTTGCATATATTCCATTGCACCTAATACGTGTGCATCTTCAGAAGCATACAATTCTCCCTTCAATTGAGCCATATCTATTACAATACTTCCGCTCAGGAAATTAACAGCATCTGAAAATTCTGTATCTCCATGATAATCATCATAAAAATAGGCAAGCTGTTCACACGTAACTACGCCATCTATGGAAAGTTCTAGCATCGTACGTTTAATATTCATAATTTTTTCTACTAATCTTTAATTTTAAAATAGCTCGAACGCATATCATTTACTTTAATAAAAATTGAAACTTTTTGAATAATATCATTTTAATTTTCTTTTCAAAATCGATTCATCTTTTCTACTCTCGTCTATCCTAATATGTTCTATTACTTTCTTTTCTGTTTCTGGAGTCCAATATATTTTTAAATTCTTTTTAGTCCTTGTAATAGCTGTATACAAAATATTATGCGTTATTAATTCGTCAATTTCGTCAGTTATTATTAATTTTACCGAATTAAATTCTAAGCCTTGAGCTTTATGAATAGAGATAGCATAAGCTATTTGGAATGGAACAACTGTATCATCACTATCATTATCATTATCACTCATATTTGGATACTTATAAACACTTAATCGAACTATTGAGCTATTTTTAGTTGATGAAATCAATTCCAAATCTAAATCTACAATATCCATCTCATTAATTACCGTTTCTATCTCAATATCAAAAATAATTTCAGTATCTAATTTCTCAATATTAGAAATTTTACCTTTTAAATTATTGAACAGTACTGGAGAAAATCTTGATGTTTCATTAAATAGCACAGGGTCACCAATTTTATATGATACAACTCCCCAATTCACTGATTTATTAGGGTTATTGCTTTGCAGAAAACAATTGATATTATTTATTCCGTATAAACCATCATAATTTAAACACAAAATTATTTCATCTAAATCATCAGTTAAAAATACACTTTCATCTAGTCTAACAGAGTAATTATTCGCAGTTAGATATTCAATCAAATCATCTTCATTTTTTCTTACTTTTGTCCATAAGTTTAGTAAAGGCTTATCTTTTGTTCTATAGGGTTCTGTCAATTCAAACAAAGACGTTCTTGACACATTAGTCTTTGCCAATTTAAACCAGTTTCCAAAAGTAATTGATTCAATTTGATAAATATCACCTACAAGGATTAACAATTTAAAATCTGCCTTTGATAAAATTTTAATCATATCAGAATTACTAACAGTACTACACTCGTCTATTATCAACAAATCACAATCTTGTTTCTCTTTGCTGTATAAATATTTTGCAATAGTTTTAAATTCACAATTAGGAGCAGAAACTTTCCTTTTCAGATTATCCACTGCCGGATTTGTATTAGCTAAAAGTAATTTTTTTTGAAGTCCAAAAAAATTACTAGCATGGTTAATCATTGTTGATTTCCCTGTACCTGCTGCACCATAAATTAAAGACACCTTAGAATTAGAAAACATCGTCTTCAGAATTTCCTTTTTATCCTTACAATCAATAATGTAGCTTCCTGTGTTTAGCCAAGATTCAACTGAGTTTGCATAATTATCTATTCCTTCTTTCGAAATTTCTTTTAATTTCTCTAATATATTAATAACATCATCTTCAAAACCTTTGATATAGTAGTTTTTCCCAACATTGCCTATTCCTCTAGTTTCCCTATGCTTCCAATATAGATTGGAATTATACTTCTCTATCAACAAATGGATATCTTCAAAAGATTCAAGTTCATCGACAGATGTATATAGTTTACCATTAGTTTGAGAATTAATTTGAATTTTTCTAGCCAACAGCTCATGTTCTCTACCATTAGTTTCTATACACCATAATAAATCATATATCTTAGGATTGTGACCTATTAGTGAACTGACAAATGGCATCTCATCAAAAGGTATACATCCATATGCTACTCTTAAATTTGATAATCTTTCACAATAATTTCCATACCTATCTTTTTGCAACTTCATAATTTTATTATTAAAATGGTAGGATAGATACCTTAACACATTACACCCAGGTCGATTATTAATAATTATTTCTCTACACTTATCAAGTGTTTTAAATATATAGATTTTTTGTGATTTAGCAGTAACATATGCTTTAACTTTTTCATAACTGCTTATATCTAATAAGAGAATATCTAATACATTTAATTTGCTTTTTTTTATGAAAGACATTAATCTTTTGTATTCATTATGACTTGATTGAATTTTTATAGAATTGTTTAAAATTTCCGAAAAAAAATCTATTTCACATGGACGAATGGAAACTTCCCAGTCACTAATAATTAAAATTGGCATGTATTTACCATGAATATTTACCGTATCATGTTTGATTGATAGTTTCACAGCATAATTTGATAATATATCTTGTTTAGTAAACGCAATATTTCTGTCAAATTTACTTGTTTTATCATTTGCCTCCCTAAATGTAATCTCATAATAAATTTCATTGTCAATAAAAAAGGGTTTTGTTTTCTGTATATAGTATCTATCTTCAGACATTTCGGAGACATATGTCAATTCTAATTTATCAACTATTTTTTTATAATAATCACTCAACTGATTATCTAAATTAACTGGAAACTTATCAATATTTGTAAGCACATCTAAATCAAAATCTGTTTTCAAATTTTTCTTTATTTTCAAAAGGTATTCATAATACTTTAACATTAAACGCTCAGAGTTTTCTTCACTCATAGTATAATGTGATGCTGATTTTTGAATCATTTGATGGAATTTAACTAAAAAATGGAATTTAGAATTACCTTTGATAAATTTCAATCCCTGATTAATCTCATTAAATTTTTCCTCTGGGATGCCACTTATGTCTCCACTAATTGAATGAACATAGTATTTTATTGAAATATGTTCTATAAAATTTCTCAATTGTGCTAATATATTTTGAGATAAATACCCTCTATCATCTTGACTTTTATCAATATTCTTATATATGTTTTTATCAATATCTAATATGACTACATCAATTTTTTTCAAATTCCTTCACCCTTAACATTCAAATATACTGTTTTTATTAATATTATCATAATAATAGTTTACTGTTTTATTAAATATGGAATTAGGTTTTTAACTATCAAAATATTTGATTTAACCTAAAAATTCAACTTAAAATTCTCTTCAAAACACACTAAAAAAGAACAGAAAGAAGAAAAACTGGCTCTATACTTTTTGATGTAAAAACATAGAAAAGACACCCTGAAATCCTTTAGAATTAATTTGGCTAACCAATTCATAGGAGGATTCAAGATGTCTTATACTCAGCTTATCAAAGATACCCTAAATATTCTAGACCTAAATATCTATTTCGAGGAAAATTGTTTAACCAAAGAAAGATATAAAGGGCAAATTTGCTTGATTTACAAAGGTACTCTTCAATACACGTCCGAAGAGTGTCCTCATTGTCTTTGTGTCGTACCCTCTAAGATCATTCGTTGGGGGACGACAACCGTCCGGTTGTTATTAAATGAAGTGTCTGAATATCGGACCTATCTGGAATTGAAGAAACAACGATTCAAATGTAAGACTTGCCAACGCACCTTCGTAGCGGATAGCTCTGTCGCTGAGAAACACTGTTTTATTAGTCAAAAAGTTGGTTGGTCTGTCGTTACTCGCTTAAAAGAGAATACTTCGATGACGGAAATTGCTCGTCAGAAAAATATTTCCACTTCTTCGGTTTATCGTGTCATGAAGAGATTTTACCGCCCATTGACCCCTTTCAAACAGACTTTACCAAAGGTCTTATGCTTTGATGAATTCAAATCAGTTCGAAGTGTCGCAAGTGCCATGAGTTTTATTATGATGGACGGACAAAGGCACGAACTACTAGACATTGTTGAAAATCGACGATTACCTTATTTAGAACGCTATTTTTCTCGATTGTCCTTAGCGACTCGAAAAGCTGTTGAATTCATTGTTATTGATAGGTATGTGCCTTATGTTTCATTGGTTAAAAAGCTTTTCCCAAATGCTCAGTCAAAAAGAAGAAGCAAAGTTGAACGATGAAAAACGAGTTTGGCGTGCCAGTTTCAAAGATTACTTAACTGAAAGTGAGATTGTCGACCGATTGTTAGATACTTGTCCCAATCTACGACAAGGCTATCAGTTATATCAAGATGTTCTTTATGCAGTAAAGAAAAGAGATCATTTACTATTTGAGGACTGTTTATCCAGAGAAGTCAGCCAGCTACCTGAAACTTAGGCGACAACTTTGCGAACATTTAAAAAGTTTCTGCCACAGATCCGAAATGCCCTCCGCTACAGTTATTCAAACGGACCACTAGAATGTTTAAACAACCATATTAAAGTATTAAAACGCAATGCTTATGGGTTTCGAAATTTTTATCATTTCAAACGTCGGATCATGATTCGACACGGTAAAACTATTTTAACCAAATAAAAAGAACAGAAAGAAGTTTTTCTTCTTTCTGCCCAAATTATTCTAAGATTTCTCTTTACCAACATCATTTGACAAAGAACCGTTTTTCTAGGTGGCTGTTTCAGATAATTTGTTATCTTGTGTTTCAAAATCAATTATATTGTCTTGTTTACTCTCGAATTGATTCAAATATTTTCTTAAATCCGCATTAATAATATATTCACTATTCGTCACAATATAGATTTTCTTTCTTAATTGAGATATTTTTTCATCTGATAAGTCTAAATTGTCTAAATGAGATAAGAACTCATCTTCTTTTTTCTTTCTTCTTAATCTTACTTTTCTACTAGATAAATAACTAGGTTCTTTTTCATATAGATGAATAATTAGTTTTTTATTTTTAGCTTTTAATAAAACCTCAGCAATTTTTTCCCACCAATGTTTATCTGTTGAACCAATGGACATTCCAAAAATTACAATAATATCACTATTCTCAATAACATTTTCAGCGTTTCTACGTCTATACTCTCTAGAATTTGCGAGTGAGTCAGGCTTTAATAAATCAATTAAATCATCTCTTTCAAAAAAATCAGTTGCTAATTGGCTCTCATCATTCAATCCTAACGTTAAAAATCGATCAATTACTCCATGCACATTGATAATTGCTTTATTAAAATTTTGATTGAGATTTGAATTATTGAAACTATTTCTCTTTGTATCCTTACTAGAATTTTGAAGTACTAATTGTAAACTATTTGTGTAGTTGAAAGATATGAACCGATAATTAAAATGACTATTAGTATTTTCACTTAGCATAGATTGGATTTCATCATGTTCTTGTTCTAATACACCATTAAAAAATTTATCCATAGTAGTAAATAGTATTTCTGAAAAATCCGCATTAATTTGAACATTATCTTGTATTTGAATACCTTTAAGATATTCATTTAAGTCTTCTCGTAGTGTTTCAAAATCGTCTAAAAATCTCTCGGCTATACCGGTTTCCTGATTTTCTTCTTTTAAACGTTTCGTAAATGCCCCCAACTGAAATTCCAAATCAGCCCAAGTTTCGATACTATCTTTGGATTTATAAATTTCAGAATAAATCATATTATCAATCTTTGAAACAAATTTTTCATCCATTTCTTGGAACAATTCTAAAGAATACTTTTTCTTTAAAATATATTCATAAAAATTAATATATGAAGTTTGTAACCCACATTGAATATCAAAGCCATTCCCCAGCAAAAAAGTTATATTCACTCAATCACCCTCAATAAGTTATCTACTTTAGTATACAATTAAATTAATAATAAAAAAAGAAGGATAGTACCATTAAACAATTTGTAATAGCGAAAATCCCCAAACTTTACTAACTTTTTATTAATATCTAATCTTATTAGAATTTTCTTTACTGATATCAAATAATAGTCTCAACTTTATTCTATGCCATAAAAAGAAGATCTTTTATGATATAAATTAAACAATACAAAAAGCAGATAACACAATCAATTACATGTTTGATTACTATGTAGGCACTAGTCCTATAACTAGTAAGAAAATTAGAACCGAGTATAAAAAGAAGACTAGTAAAGACCTAACATTTATTACTATTCATAGTTTTAGGCATACGTATGTAAGCCTACTTTAGTTATCAGAAAGAAATCTAAAAAAAGTACAGGAATATTTCATTCTAATGTGAAAACTACACTAAATGGATACACGCATTTAAATGATAAGCACAATGAACAAACCGCTGATAAGCTAATGGAGTTTATGAGTTTAGATTAAATTTTAAATAACAAAAAAACCCACTAATTAAAGTGGGCTTGTGGGTATTGAATACCCTTTATTTAGCTAAAGCATCTTTAGCTTGGTCAGCTAATGCAGTAAATGCTGCTGCATCGTGGACAGCTAAGTCGGCTAACATTTTACGGTTGATGTCGATTTCAGCTAATTTCAAACCGTGCATCAATTTTGAGTAGCTCAAGCCATTCATACGAGCCGCTGCGTTAATACGAGCAATCCACAATTTACGGAAGTCGCGTTTCTTTTGACGACGATCGCGATATGCGTAGTTGTATGAATTCATTACTTGTTCTTTTGCTGTTTTAAATAAAGTGTGTTTTGAACCGTAGTAACCTTTTGCTAATTTTAGCATTCTTTTACGACGTTTACGAGTGACTGTTCCACCTTTAACACGTGCCATGTTTAATTCCTCCTAATAAAAATAAATCTTCAAATTTCGATCTTTTTGTTTTTTTTATTTCATTTTTGCTAGTTGTTGGCGAATACGTTTGAAGTCGCCACTAGAAACCATGCTTGCTTTACGCAATTGACGGCGTTGTTTTTTTGTTTTACCGTGGAAACGGTGACTTGTAAACGCGCGGAAACGTTTTAATCCGCCTTTACCAGTACGTTTGAAACGTTTTGCTGATCCGCGGTGTGTTTTTTGTTTTGGCATGACTATATTTCCTCCTCAAAATCTTTCGTTATCCGACTATCGACTGTCCAACAGTCAGTGAGTCATTCAAATTACTTACTGTCGTTTTTCGGTGCCAGCGTCAAGAACATGCTGCGTCCGTCCATTTTCGCTTTTTGCTCAACTGTCGCAATATCAGCAGTTTCTTCAGCTAAGCGATCCAAGACTTTTTGACCAATTTCTTTGTGGGTAATGGCACGGCCTTTGAAGCGGATAGAAGCTTTCACTTTATCGCCCTTCTCTAAGAACTTACGTGCATTACGAAGTTTTGTATTGAAGTCATTCACGTCAATTGTTGGACTTAAACGAACTTCTTTAACATTGATCACTTTTTGTTTTTTACGCGCCTCGCGGTCTTTCTTTTGTTGCTCGAAACGGTATTTTCCGTAGTCCATGATTCGCGCAACTGGTGGCTTCGCACTTGGGGCAACTAACACAAGATCTAAATTTGCTTGTTCTGCAATTTTCAATGCTTCTGCTTTTGTCTTAACTCCTAATTGCTCACCATCTGAACCGATCAATCGTAACTCACGTGCACGAATGCCGTCGTTAACCATCATATCCTTTGCTATGGTCATTCACCTCCAAATATTATGAGAGAAAGAAAAGCGTGCCGAATATTCGGCAATAAAAAAAACGAGTTCTCTTCCAGAACCCGCACGTACTTCACCTAATTCAATAGATGAAAACTATCTAGCCCAGTGACTGAATCAACTAAGGCGAGAAGCGGGTGCTTCTGCTTTTATTTCTCAACTTCAATAGTATAGCAAATATAGATTTCTTTGTCAATCTTTTTCACTAGAGACTCTCAAAACATTTCCCTATCATTTATTTGCTTTAGTTGGATACTTGCCTAAACCAAAAACCTCTTTTCACTATCAAAAAACACACTTCAGCGGACACTCAACTACTTTGGCGACTGTCTCCTTTGAAACTAACGAATCCTACGCCACAATGCGATCAGCATCCAAACTGACAATATCAGACTGATGAATAAGGCGATCCCCCAACCAAAGACAGAATGTGTAAAAGGCAATTGTAGATTCATACCGAAAAAGCCTGTCACAATGGTAGGAACAGTCAGAATCAACGACCAGACTGTCAAAAATTTCATTGTGTCATTTAAGTTGTTGTTCAACAAATTATTATACGTTCCCGAAAGTTGATCAAGGATCTGGGAGGCCAAATTGGTCATTTCCACTGCCTGTTTTGCTTCAATCAATGCATCATCCAATTGTTCCTTCTCTTTTTCAGTGAGCTTTCGATAAATCGCTAATGCTTTGATTTGTTCTAATAATACGACATTTTGTTTTGTACCAGTCACTAGATAAACTAAACCAACTTCGAGGTCAGATAAAGCTAGTAAATTGCGGTTCGTAGTTTTTTCTCGCAACTTTTGGTTTAAGCGTTGTCGTTCACTATTCACTTCTTCAATCAACGGGAAGAAGGAATCTGAAATCAGAAAGAGCGTACGGAAAAGTAAACTATATACATTTATCTCGGAATCTCGATCTAAGATTGAACGAATCAGGCGAATCACATATTCTGTATTTTGAGTCGTAAATGTAAATAGACCATTTTCTTTTAGAATAAATGCTACTGGACTTGTTTCATAGTGGTTTTCGATTTTTTGTTGATGAGGAACATTGGTGACTAAAAGTAAAATATCATCAAGAGTATCATATTCCACACGAGCACGTTCATTTTTGTCTAAAGAATAGGTAAGCATCTCATCACTAATGCCATACTCTTCCTTAAGATTTTTGATTCCCATCACATCATCTCTAGGTACGTTCATCCAAAAATTTTGATCAAAATTAAAAAAACGTTTTTCTCTCATACCTTCCCCTTCTTCCTGCACTGATAGATTCATTGAGTGTCTCATGGCTACCCTTCCAAGTATTCTTGGCGAATTTATAGATAGTTAGCCATTCCGACCGCTGTCTCGCTCTCAAAAAACAGAATAAGCCGATGAAAAGCGAAAATAGCTCTCCTATTTTCAATTTCTTCGGCTTAGATATCGAAGTTAGATCCTGTCTTCTTTATACTATCATTTTTTATTGAACTCAAGAAACAAAGACTTCTTGACGAATTTCTGCCAACTTTTCTTCAATCATGTTCAGCACTTCTACTTTTGCTTGGGGATCTTCCACAAAATTGAATCGATCGCCATCAATTTGGATTTTGGGACTTTCATTGTACTCGTCATACCATTGATCATAGCGACGATTCAATTCTTTGTAATAATCATATAAGCTTGGATCGAAGGAAAGTTGTTCATATGATCGTCCTCTTTTTTCGATCCGTTCAAGCATCGTATCAAATGAAACACGAATATGAACCAATAAATCCGGATGTTTTTTATGTGCGGCATACGGCAACTCTTCCATCATATTGGCTAATAGCTCGTCGTATACTCGAACTTCTGTTTCAGTTGCCCGCCCCAAATCAGCATTCAAATGAAAAAGCAAAGAATCTTCATAGATCGAACGATCTAAAACATTGTTGTCTTCTTTCATTGCCTGCTTGATACTTTCAAAACGTTTATTCAAAAAATAGATTTGTAACAAAAACGCATACTGCTCAGGATTGGCATAAAATAAAGGCAATACCTCATTATCCTCGATTGACTCATAAAAAGCTCGACTTCCAAAGTGTTCAGCCATCATTTCTGTTAAACTTGATTTTCCAGCGCCAATGGTACCTGCTAAAACAATCACACTCATTAACCTCCAACTCACTTTATCACTAAATGTTGTGTCTTTTTCCAATTCTTTTTAAATATACCCCCAATATCTGGTGGTGTCAATTAGGAATAACAGGATATTTCCATTCATAAAATTCAATAAAATCTTAAGAAAAAAGAGGTTTTTCAACAGAAAACGTATTCTTTATTTTACTTCTGGGAAGGTTTTAGTAAAATAAAGATGAATTGTTTTTTGAACTTCTATGTTATACAATCTGTTCGTTAGCGCAAAGGATCCAAGGCGCTTTATTTTTTGCTCAAAAAAGTTATGGGAATAAAAGAAGGAGTTAGATTATGGCAAATTATGGCCAAGGGGAATCAAATGGTAAAATTATTCTGATGGGCGAACATGCAGTTGTCTACGGCGAACCGGCAATCGCTTTTCCTTTTCAGGCAGCAAAAGTAGTTGCTTCCTTGAATGAACACATCACTTCGTCAGGAGATCAGCTTGTTTCTTCCTACTATACAGGAATACTGCGTGATGCCCCACATTCGTTAAAAAACATCAAGCAGTTAGTATTCAACTTAAAAAAGGAACTGCAAATTGAGCAATCATTAGAGTTAACTATTCACAGCACTATCCCTGCCGAACGTGGAATGGGCTCAAGCGCTGCAGTAGCTACGGCAGTTACTCGTGCCTTTTACGATTATCTCGAACAACCACTTTCTCGCGAACAGCTCTTGACAAATGTTCAAATTTCAGAAAAAATTGCCCATGGTAATCCTAGCGGTATCGATGCTGCGGCAACAAGCAGTTTAGAACCAATCTACTTTGTGAAAGGACACCCGTTTGATTATTTCTCTTTAAATATCGACGCTTTTTTGATTGTCGCTGATACCGGAATCAAAGGTCAGACGCGAGCAGTGGTCAAAGACGTTGCTCATTTATTTGAAAAAGATCAGCAGAAAGTTGGACAAAAAATCCAACAACTAGGATACTTAACAAGGCAAGCCAAAAAAGCCATTGTTAAAAATAACCCCGAGCATTTAGCCCAAGCGATGAA
The DNA here is from genome assembly GCF_051714965.1 of Enterococcus sp. AZ077. Lineage (NCBI taxonomy): Bacteria > Bacillati > Bacillota > Bacilli > Lactobacillales > Enterococcaceae > Enterococcus > Enterococcus sp. AZ077. Next base: position 248,279 of record NZ_JBIOSX010000001.1, on the reverse strand, counting down.
TGAAGCCCAACTAATTTTAAAAAATTTAACGATCAGCAACGATTTTCTTGATGTATTGATCGAAACCGCTAGAGATTCAGGCGCTTTGGGAGCAAAACTAACTGGTGGTGGTCGAGGTGGCTGCATGATTGCGCTAGCTCAAACAAAAACAAAAGCCCAAGAAATCAGCGAAGCCCTCTTACAAGCGGGAGCAGCTGCAACTTGGATTCAAGGATTAGGAGTACATACCTATGTTTAAAGGCAAAGCACGAGCATATACGAATATCGCCCTTATCAAGTACTGGGGTAAAAAAAATGAATCGTTGATTCTCCCGATGAATAACAGCTTATCACTCACATTAGATGCATTTTATACGGAAACTGAAGTCAGCTTTTCAGAAGCTTACACAGAAGACCAATTTTATTTAGATAATCAATTGCAAGATGAAAAAGCAACCAAAAAAATCAGTACTTTTTTGGATATTGCGAGAGAAAAAGCGGGTACCACGAAAAAAGCAAAAGTGATCAGCCAGAATTTCGTTCCGACTGCTGCGGGTTTAGCTTCTTCTGCCAGCGGCTTAGCGGCTTTAGCCGGAGCATGCAACGAGGCATTGAAATTAGGATTAGATGATCAAGCTTTATCAAGACTGGCTCGTAGAGGATCAGGTTCCGCTTGTCGGAGTATTTTTGGTGGATTTGTTGAATGGGAAAAAGGACACGATGATCAAAGTTCGTATGCTCATCCAATTTCCTCAGACGGTTTTGAAGATCACTTAGCGATGGTCTTTCTATTGTTGAATGAACAAAAAAAGGATGTCTCAAGTCGTGATGGTATGCGCCGAACGGTTGAAACTTCAAGTTTTTATCAAGGATGGTTAGATTCTGTCGAAGCCGATCTTTATCAACTAAAACAAGCAATCAAAACTAAGAACTTTCAACTTCTAGGTGAAACTATGGAACAAAATGGGTTAAAAATGCACGGAACGACATTAGCTGCTCGTCCGCCATTTACCTACTGGTCTCCTGATAGTTTAAAAGCCATGCAAGCGGTACGGGATTTAAGAAATCAGGGGATTCCTTGTTACTTTACTATGGATGCTGGCCCAAATGTGAAAGTGCTAGTTCAAAAAGACCATCTAGATAAGGTCAAAACAACATTTAGTGACTTATTTAGTAGCCAACAAGTCATTTCGGCTTTTGCAGGTCCAGGAATGACTATTATTGAATAAAGGGAGATTTTTATGATTGAAGTATCTGCACCAGGAAAACTTTATATTGCTGGAGAATACGCAGTTGTTGAAACCGGACATCCGGCTATCATCGTAGCCATTGATCAGTTTGTTACTGTAACCGTTGAAACCGCACGAAAAGTCGGCAGCATCCAATCTGAGCAATATAGTGGCATGCCGATTCGTTGGACTCGGCGTGATGGTGAACTTGTCTTGGATATTCGTGAAAATCCATTTCATTATATCCTTGCTGCCATTCGTTTGACTGAAAAATACGCACGAGAAAAAAATATTTTACTTTCTTTTTATGACCTAAAAGTGACAAGTGAATTGGATAGTTCTAACGGACGCAAATACGGTCTAGGCTCAAGTGGCGCCGTAACTGTCGCAACAGTCAAGGCATTGAATATGTTTTATGCGTTAAATCTTACACAGATTGAAATTTTCAAAATTGCTGCACTAGCAAATTTAACGGTTCAAGATAATGGCTCTTGTGGAGATATTGCAGCTAGTTGTTATGGTGGTTGGATTGCTTTTTCAACCTTTGATCACCAGTGGCTCCAAGAACAAGAAAAACAACATACAATCGTTGAACTCATCGAAATGGATTGGCCTGGTTTATCCATTGAGTCTCTTCCGACACCGAAAGATCTGCGTTTACTGATTGGTTGGACTGGCAGTCCTGCATCAACTTCTGATTTAGTCGATCAAGTCCATCGCTCACGTAAGGAAAAAATGGTAGCCTATCAAAAATTTTTACAAGATAGTACCTTATGCGTTCATGAAATGATTAAAGGATTCAAAGAGAATAACATTGATTTGATCCAATCTATGATCAGAAAAAACCGACAACTACTCCATGAGCTATCTTCAATTACGGGCGTATTGATCGAAACGCCTGCTTTAAATAAATTATGTAGCTTAGCAGAAGAATACGAGGGCGCAGCAAAATCATCTGGAGCAGGTGGTGGCGATTGTGGTATCGTAATCGTGGATCAAAAATCCGGTATCTTGCCTTTGATGAGCGCTTGGGAATTAGCAGAAATTACACCCTTGCCATTACACGTCTATAGTAACCAACGAAAGGAAAAAGGATGAATCGAAAAGATGAACATGTCTCATTAGCTAAAGCTTTTCATAGTAAACAAAAAAATGAATTTGATACGGTTCGAATCGTTCATAACCCCTTACCTGAAGTTTCCATGTCAGAGATTGATCTACATACGACTGTTGCTGGCTTAACTTTAGACTATCCTTTATATATCAATGCTATGACTGGTGGAAGTGAAAAAACTAAAAAAATCAACCATGATTTAGCGAGGATCGCAAAAGAAACAAATTTAATGATTGCCACGGGTTCAGTCAGTGCAGCTTTAAAAGATCCTGCTTTAAGCGACTCTTACACGATCATGCGTGACGTTTATCCAGAAGGAAAGATCCTTGCCAACGTAGGAGCCGGCACCTCTTTAGCACGAGCAAAAGAGGCGATTGAACTATTTCAAGCCGATGCTTTACAACTCCATCTCAATGCACCACAAGAATTGGTGATGCCTGAAGGGGATCGTGATTTTTCCAATTGGAAAGAATTGATCAAAGAAATCAGCGAAGGCATTTCGGTTCCTTTGATCGTGAAAGAAGTCGGTTTTGGTATGACTAGAGAAACGATCGATGAACTAGCCGAGTTGGGGGTTCAGACAATCGATATCAGTGGCCGAAGCGGAACCAGCTTCACTCAAATCGAAAATGCTCGTCGCAAAAAAAGAGAGTTAGATTATTTAGTCGATTGGGGACAATCAACGGTTACTTCTCTGCTAGAGGCAAACGAAGCCCAACATCAAGTAGAGATTCTTGCTTCTGGTGGTATTCGCAATGCCTTCGACCTCTTCAAAGCACTTTGTCTTGGTGCCAATGCAGTAGGCGTTTCTGGAACGATCTTAACGCATCTCATGACACACGGCGTGGCAGAAACGATCCAACTAGTCCAACAATGGCAAGCAGAACTTCAACGGCTATTGACCATGGTAGGAGCTAAAACTATCCAAGAACTTCATCACCAACCCTTGATCTTATCTGGAACTACTAAAGATTGGTGCGAAGCCCGAGGAATCCCTCTGACCAAATATGGCACACGAAAGAAATAAACAAATCGATTCAACTCAAAAAGGTTGTCCAATCATCTAAAAGATGAATGACGACCTTTTTTGTCTACAAAAATACAAAGTTTTCTTAGAATGAGATTTTCTTATGGCGTTGACTCTATTTTATCCTTCACCAATCGTCTCATACGTTTGTTCTAGTTTTCATGCGATAAATAATAGGATACCAACTCTTTTGCATCTGATAAACAAAAATAAAACCTATGTATCTTTGACAAACGGCTATAATTCCATTCCTGGCATCATTGGCGGAGCGCTAGGTTTTATTATACCCATCCCCTTCCCTATCTCAGGATTACTCGTTTCACATACTTTCCCTAGTTCTTTGCTTATTAGATCAGTCAATTGTTTTTTCCCCTGCTGTTTTTCCTGAACTGCTGTTTCACGCTTAAAGTTATCTGGATTGGTTAGTAGATAACTATAAATATCTCTCCAACTCATCTGAAGATCTCGTTCTATTTTTTTTCGTTTTTTATCCACTTTACCACCACTAAATAGATTGAGCGTTTTTCCGCCAGGGTTAATCCTGAATCGTATAATTTTTTCTAGCTGCATAGATCTTTTAAGATATAAACGTATTATGACATAATAGTCTATTTTATTTTGATTAAAACAAGGATTCTTTACATTCCTTAATTTTTTTAACGTTTGATCTAGCTCCTTAAGATTGTGGAGATTATTTTTTAATTGTTGCTTTCGTTGTTTTTCAGTCAATTCTTTAGTAACCAGTTTTAGTTCTTTTGTTGTTACTTTTTCTTTTGCTGCTATATTTTTTTCGGTTGCTGCTTCCTCCTCTGTTACTATATTATTTTTTGTTGCTGCTTCCTCTTTTAGTTTGTCATCCTTCGGTGTATTTTTTTCATCTGCGACAACTTTAGTGTTCACCACGTACTTTAATAAAGAATGATCGATCCATTTTTCACCTCTCCTACCAGTTAAATACTGCATTTCCTTCGTCAGTTTTTTTATCTCAGACTTGCAATTTTTGATTTCTTTTGCTATTTCGTTAAGCTCTTTTTTTTTGCTCTTGATCGTTTCACCATGTACTCGCTTGGTGCTTTTATATAATGCATTTTTTTTTGCTTTCACTGCGTTTTGAAGTTCCTGCTCACAATCTTCCTTTTTTTTAATTTGAGAATGCTTTTTCTTATACCAATCCTCTCTTTTCTTAGCCCGTTCTTCAATTTCTCTCTTTAGTTCATTTTTCAACTCTATGTATAGCTCAGTGCATTTGTGTACGTTCTCAAGTGGTTCTAAGTTTTCCCGCAATTTGACTTCTAATGAATCAACGGTTGACATCAATTGTTCTTTTCCCATATTTTCTTGATTTTTTGTTTTCTCAAATAATGGTTTTGTCATCCTAACAACTTCCTTTCTTTTTTCATTTTTACTTATCTAAAGTAACATGGTTCATCGGTCTTGATAAAACTACTTTTTCTAAAAAAGCGAATTAATCGTTTTTTTCTAACAAAAGAAATTCCTACGCTAGTTCTAACGATATTGATCCCCTTTCCGACAAAAAAAGCCCCTCTTTCCAGATCATCTTTATCTGGAAAAGGGGCTTGATTAACTATACTTGTATTGAATTAACCATTATAAGCATCAATAATGATTTGTTTTAGCTCACTGATCAATGGCTCTTTTGGATTTGCTGTTGTACATTGATCTTCATAAGCAAGTTCTGCCATACGGTCAACCGTTGAATCTAAGGTTTCTTGTGTCACACCTTGAGCCTTCAAGCTCATATTGATTCCAACTGATTGTCCTAATTCATAAACTGCTGTTGCTAAAGCTTCAACTAATTCCGCTGTTGTTTGTCCTTTTAACCCTAAGAACTTAGCAATATCTGCATAGTCTGTATCTGCACGGAAGTAATCATATTTAGGGAACATTGCATGTTTTTGTGGATCTTTTGCATTATAGCGGATGATATGTGGTAATAAAATGGCATTTGTACGACCATGTGGGATACCATATTCTCCACCAATTTTATGCGCAACTGAGTGACAAATTCCTAAGAAGGCGTTCGCAAATGCCATCCCTGCCATTGTAGAAGCGTTGTGCATTTTTTCTCGTGATTCCATATCAGGAGTTTTCACTGATTTTTCTAGGTAATCGAAGACTAATTTGATTGCTTGTAAGCTCAATCCTCTTGTATAATCAGAAGCCATAACAGAAACATAAGACTCAATCGCATGAGTTAATACGTCCATCCCTGTATCTGCCGTGACAGAAGCTGGTACTGACATGACAAATTGTGGGTCGACGATTGCTACATCTGGTGTTAATGCATAATCTGCCAATGGATATTTCACATGTGTATCACTATCTGTGATAACGGCAAAAGGTGTTACTTCAGAACCCGTTCCTGAAGTTGTCGGAATACACACAAATTGTGTTTTTTCTGGTTTATCGATCTTATATGTCCGTTTACGGATATCTAAGAATTTTTGTTTTGCTCCAAAGAATGAAGTATCTGGGTGTTCATAGAACATCCACATTCCTTTAGCAGCATCCATTGCAGAACCGCCACCTAATGCAATCACTGTGTCTGGTTTGAAATCAGCCATCAATTTCGTTCCTGCATAGACTGTGTTTGTTGAAGGATTTGGCTCAACTTCTGAGAAGACTTCGATTTTCACATCATTCTTACGTCTTGATAGTACTTCGCGAACCGTATCACAGTAGCCAAACTGCACCATACCAGGATCACAAACGATCATGACACGCTCTACGTTTTCCATTTTTTCTAAATAAAGCAAAGAGTTCTTTTCAAAGAAGATTTTTGGTGGTAATTTGAACCATTGCATATTATTTCTCCGTTTCGCTACAGTTTTGACATTGATCAAGTTGATGGCACTTACATTTCTAGAAACAGAATTTTTACCATATGAACCACAACCTAAAGTTAGTGAAGGGATCATTTCGTTGTAGATATTTCCGATTCCACCTTCTGCTGAAGGAGTATTTACTAAGATACGGCAAGCTTTCATCCGTAGACCAAACTTCACATGCAGCTCTTCATCCTCTGAGTGAATCACTGCAGTATGGCCTAACCCGCCTAAGTTCAACATTCCTTCGCATAATTCAAAGGCATGTTCTGTATTGTTTGCTTTAACCATTGCAAGTACTGGAGAAAGTTTTTCACGTGAAAGAGGGTAATCCGCTCCGACACCTTCTAATTCAGCTACTAACATTTTTGTCCCTTCTGGAACTTTGATGCCAGCTAGTTTTGCAATGTCCATTGCAGAATGTCCAACGATTGCTGGATTTACTGCGTATTTACCTTCATTCATCACTGCATCTTCTAATTTTGAAAGTTCAGCTGGTTTCACAAAATAGACTTGATGTGCTTGGAATTCTGCTTTAACTGCAGCATAGACTTCTTTGTCAACGATTACTGCTTGCTCAGAAGCACAAATCATTCCGTTATCGAACGTTTTAGAAACGATCAAGTCATTCACTGCTCGTTTGATTTTTGCTGTTTTTTCAATATATGCTGGTACATTACCTGGTCCAACACCTAAAGCTGGCTTTCCTGTTGAATAAGCAGATTTTACCATTCCTGCCCCACCAGTAGCTAAAACAATTGCGATCCCTGGATGATTCATCAACATTGAAGTCGCTTCAATCGATGGATGTTCAATCCATTGAATACAATTTTCAGGTGCGCCAGCTGCGATCGCTGCATCACGAACGACACGTGCTGCTTCAGCAGAAGATTTTTGAGCACTTGGATGGAATGCAAAAACGATTGGGTTTCTTGTTTTCAACGCGATCATTGATTTAAAAATTGTCGTTGATGTTGGGTTAGTTGTTGGAGTTACCCCACAAACCACACCAACTGGTTCAGCAATTTCAATCAAGCCTTTTTGAACATCTTCATTGATGACACCAACTGTTTTATCGTGCTTGATGTTATTCCAAATATATTCAGAAGCATACATATTTTTGATCGCTTTATCTTCATAGATTCCACGACCAGTTTCTTCAACTGCCATTTTAGCTAACGGCATATGTTGATCTAATGCTGCCATTGCCATTTCATGCACAATATGATCTACTTTTTCTTGATCAAAGTTTTCCATCTCTTTTAATGCGACATTTGCTTTCGTTGCTAATTCATCAATCATTCCTTGAACATCAATAGTTTTTGGTTGTTCTTTCTCCATTACTTTAGCCATTGTCTTCCTCCTAATGGGTCATGGTTGTTTGTTAATTAATTCACATTCTCATCATACAACAAACCTTTTCAGATGTAAACCTTTATTGTGATTTTTTTCACAGTTTTTTAAATTTCGATTAAATCCTTTATTTATCAGTGTTTTTATTTATTATCCTAATGATCCAAAGTATTTTATCAAAAAAACAGTTTATTCAAAACTTAACAAAGTCAGAGATTTAGGATAAAAAAAGAGCCCGAGACACCGTCTCAGACTCAACTACTAAGCTTTACCTATTTGTTTTCTTTACTATCTTCAGGTGTTTCAACAGTTTCAGTAGCTTCTTCTTTCACTTCTACTGTTTCAGCAACTTTTGGTTCTGTTTTTTCTACCGTATTTACTGTCGAATCATTGGTTACGACAGTTCCAGGTTTAACCGTTTTGATGGCTGCTCGATCGTATTCTAGAAAAATCCCTTCACAATCTATAACGACTGTGCGTTTTTCATTGTCGATCTCTGAAACAACACCATGTAATCCGCCGATTGTAACTACTTCATCGCCTGATTTCATACTGTCTAGTAAATTTTGTCGTTCTTGTTGTTGTTTCTTTTGTGAACGTGACATAAAATACCACATTGCTAAAAGAGCAACGAACATGACTAACATTGGTAATGATCCCATTTTTTTCACCTCACTAACATGTATCTACACACTCAACTTTAGCAGAAAAAGGCGTGAGACACTAGTTTTTTACATAAATTTAGTGAAAAAGATTAGAAACTTTTGGCATTCTCTTTATTAAACCCATATTCCTCAAAAAAGGCTGCTCGAAATTCTAATAAATTGTCATCCATGATCGCTTGACGCACTTGTTTCATCAAGTTTAATAAGAAGTACAAGTTATGGTAAGACGTTAACCGTATCCCAAATGTTTCATCACATTTGATCAAATGACGAATATACGCACGTGTATAATTTTTACATGTGTAGCAGTCACATTTCTCATCGATTGGGCGGAAGTCATGTGCGTATTGTGCATTTTTCACGACTAAGCGTCCTTGTGAAGTCATACAAGTACCATTTCTTGCGATACGTGTAGGCAAGACACAGTCAAACATATCGACTCCTCTAATCACGCCGTCAATCAATGAATCTGCTGCACCAACACCCATTAAATAACGTGGTTTATCCTCAGGGATCAATGGTGTTGTAAACTCTAACACACGGTTCATTTCTGATTTAGGTTCGCCAACAGACAAACCACCGATTGAATAGCCAGGGAAATCCATTGAGATCAAATCTTTTGCACTTTGGCGACGTAAATCTTCAAACCCAGCTCCTTGAATGATACCAAATAATCCTTGACGATCAGGATTCAGATGGGCTTTTAAGCCTCGCTCAGCCCAACGTGAGGTCCTTTCCACTGATTTTTTGACATAATCATAGCTTTCATCAAAAGGAGGACATTCATCGAAGCTCATCATGATGTCTGATCCTAATTTATTTTGGATATTAATTGCTTTTTCTGGTGATAAAAACATCCGAGAACCATTTAAATGATTTTTAAAATGGACACCCTCTTCTTCGATGTTACGCATATCGCTTAGCGAGAACACTTGAAAACCACCTGAATCTGTCAAAATCGGTTGATCCCAATTCATGAACTTGTGTAAGCCGCCTGCTTCTTCTACCAAGTCTTCTCCAGGTCTTAACCATAAATGGTACGTATTACTTAAAATGACTCCCGCACCCATTGCTTTTAATTCTTCAGGTGACATGGTTTTGACAGTTGCTAGTGTTCCCACAGGCATAAACATTGGTGTGGGAAATGTCCCATGAGGAGTGATCAATTCACCAAGACGGGCACCGGTATGTTTTTCTTTTTTGATTAAACGATAACGAATGGCAGGTTGTGTCATTCAATTCCCTACTTTCTCTATAATAATCGCATTGACAACTCCCATCATCATAATCGTTCTAACTCTTTTTTGCAAGAGTTCATTGGGTAACAGGTGTTTATTTAACCTTCATTTTTTAAAGAAATTATAATAACAGATAAAAGATAAAGAAAGCCAAATTGTTTCTTCTTTGTTATACTTATGGCATAAATAAAAAGGAGTGAAACTCATGCTATCTTCAAAAGAACTGAAACAACAAGCAAAAGACAGTTTAAAAGGACGCTGGGGACAAGCTGTATTATTGAATTTAGTCCCAACGTTAATCACAATTGCACTCATTATGATCATAGCTATTCCGACCGCTTTATTATTGGCTCATACCTATAATGATCCTGCAGCTGTCCAAGATATGGCAAACAATACCAACGGAGGTGCTGCTTCTAGCGGTGGTGGTATTGTGTCTGGTATTATCAGCGCACTATTTATGAGTGGGATCTCATGGACCTATCTAGATATCCTGCGTGGAACCAAATCGACCATCGAACCATTTAAAGATGCCTTTCGTGGTTTTACAGGATTATTTCTTGGTGGTGTGATTTTACTAGCTATTTTGATTTCGATCTTTACTACTTTATGGGCGTTATTATTCGTTATTCCTGGTATCATCAAAAGTTATTCTTATTCCCAAAGTTACTTCATTTACTATGATGTTATCACTGAAACAGGGGAAAAACCAGGAGTGCTCAATACGATCACTGCTAGTCGTAAATTAATGGATGGCTACAAAGGTAAATTGTTCTGGCTTGATCTATCCTTTATTGGCTGGCATATCTTAGCCATGCTAACTGCTGGAATTGGTTATTTATGGTTAAATCCTTATATTACAGCAACTAAAGCAGCTTTTTATGAACAATTGCCAAAAAACGTATAAAAATCAATGTCCAATGAAACAACCCTCAAAAGTTAGACCAAAAATCTAACTTTTGAGGGTCGTTTCACATGCTTCAGCCGCAGTCGCTTTTTTCATTTCGCTCACTTCTGCTCAGCTTTTAGAACTTCGCCAGTATACGCATCAACTTTGACTGTCACTTTTTTTATTTTTTCTTTAATAGTAATTGTCCAATACGATTTTCCTGATTGTCTTTCAAGGAACCACTTTACCGCTTTTCCTGTCCCATTCGTTTTTTCAGCTACATTTTCAGCTACTTTAGTAACTTCCGATAAACTTTTTAAGTTTTTGATATTGAACAGATCTGCGGATTGCTCGGTAGTGGCTTGTTCGTGTTTGTTTCGTCTGCGATGTACTTTTTTTTTTGATGTTCGCTGTTTTAGTTGAAATTCTTACACTGCATTCTTCAGTTGCATCTCTACCAGTAATTTCGTAATAGTAAGGACCAACAGTCTGACTAACTTTCACAGAAGTAATCGCTTGATTAGGATAACAAGTCTGATAAGTTTCAAGTGCTTCTTTTAATGATACATTGAATTTTTCCGGCTCCTCAATTTCATCCGCAGATGTGGACGAACTAGAAACATTGGCAACCTTGATTTCTTTCGTTTCATTCCCATAATTTTCATAAGGATAATTAAAAACAAACATCACCAACATCCCCAAACTAAAACTAGTTAATACCGTTAAACACCATACAAACAACTTCATCTTTTCCGCTCCTTCACAATCAATTGTTAGATTCTTGAAATGAACGATTAATCGTTCTTTTTTTAGGAGTTTGAGGCTGGGACAGTTTCTTGCTCCAGCCTCGTGAGAGAATATTAAGAGATAAAAATTAGCAAATCATCTCTATGCACTTATTCTACTGAATCCAAACGAAAAAAATTTCTTTATTTTTTTTTCAAATAAATTTTTTAGAGAAATAAAAAGAAAATTTCTTTTACTAATCTTCCTATTGGCTTATTCATCAGAATTATAAAAATAATCATTTGATACTAAAAAAGAAAAAAAAACAGAACAAAAAAAATATTAAACTAACTTAGATAGTATAGGTAAAAAACTAATAAGGAGTTACTAAAATTATTCTATGAAAAAAAAGAAACAAATTCAGTCTTATCTTTTTCTTATTTTTATCTCACTGATCATCGTTGCTCTCTGTTTGTCTATCCCTGCTTTTTCCAAAACACTTTCTGAAGAAGAGACGTCAATTGTTTCTCAAACACTTGATCCATTAAATGCTTTTAAATACTACTTACCTGGTTTAACTACATCAGATGATGTGTCAGTTGAATTTTACGATGAGAACTTACAAAAGTTAGATGAACAAAAAGTATCAATAAAAAAAGAAATGTTGGAAGTAAGGAAAACAGAAAATCAAATCGAAGCTATCAGCCACTACGATCAGCTAAATGATTTGATGTTAACAATTGGAAAAGTTTCTAACAATCAAACTTGGCAAATTTCTAACGCTTATTTACTTCCTCTTTCGACAGAGAATGTCACCGATAAATTCGCTAGTAGAAAAGAAGTCTTGAATAAAGTTTACACAGATTATGTCTCGCCTTATCATGACTTGCGAGCCGTATCAGCTATTGATGGCGATGATCCTAACTATGATGGCTATACTGGTGGATGGCATACTTATGATGATTTAGTTGATACACCGACAGCTGCTTCTGAAAGTTTAGAAGTATATGCAGATGGGAAAAAAATTGTCGGAGATAGTACTTTTTCGACTAAAGAACTTAAAATAGTCACCACAAACTTAGTCCAAGCGGTCAATACAAAAAAAAGAAATGGTACTGGGCGCCCTGTGTTACGAGAAAAAGTCATCTATACGATCATTGGAGGGGAAATTGGTGTGGAAGTGGAAACGACTCCTTTAGAGGACGTAACATTAAAAGATTATGCTTTTTTGCAAGCTACAACAAATGATTTTAATAATAGTATACTGGCACTAGGCGATCCACTTTACCCTTATGAAATCAGGAACTTCACAAAAGATATCTGGGGAAGTTCAAGAAAAAAATCCCAAACTACTCAACTTGTTTTGTCTGATAGATCAAATCAATTGAGTTTGACAATTGATTCTACTGTTGGAATTGGCAATTATCGATATAATCCTACAGACAGTGTTTGGTTTTATCGTTCCTATGGTAAAGTATACTTTAACCCAATTGCTGCCGAAGACTTGGCTCCATTGCGCCTAGTAAAAGGACAAGGCTTTATAGCAAAAGGATCCTATCAATTTTCACCAACAGAATAATGATCAGAGCACTTCTCAGTCCAATAGCCGAATTATTAAAAAGTAGGTCAAAGCCATTTCTTAATGATTCGGTTTTTTTGGTTATATTTTTTGAACTCTTTTTTAAAGTGTTTTTAGGACTGAACAAGGTTTCCAAAATAGTTCTTCTCTTATTTTTTTCCAAATAAAAAACTAGAAGCTCTCCCCCAAGAGACTTCTAGTTTAAGATTAACTTGATATAAATGACTTGAAATAGATGAATGGATAGATGGATCCCTTTTATATATTAAAACTATATTTTTTAGAAATCTTCATTAACAACTTCTATGATTACTTTTGTATTCCCTCTTAGCGCTTTAGAGTAAGGGCAAACTTGATCTGCTTCTTCCACTAAGCACACAGCTTCTTCGCTTGACATTCCTTCAATGAATACCTCTAATAAAACTTCAATAGAAAAATCAGCATCTCCATGGTTCATCAGAGCAACAGTTGCCCGGACAGAAGTTGCATTATCAAGTTTCTTTCTGGACATTACTAGCTCCAAAGCTCCATTGAAACATGCACTGTACGCAGCAGCAAAAAGCTCTTCAGGATTTGTAGCATCTGCTACACCTGAGCCTGGTGAAGTTACATTGTATAGAAAGTTCTTCTCTTTTGAATAGATTTTTCCTTCTCTTCCACCAGTATTGATGGTTACTGCTTCATAGATTTTACTCATATGAATCAACCTCCTAAAATGATAAGTAAAATAAAAGATCCAGTAAATCTCTTATTTATCAAAATTCTACCTCATTGATTTACTACATTTTTTCTTTTAAAAGAAGCCGTGAATAACCAAACTGCAAAAATAAAAAACAGGCTACGTATTCGTTAACTAATTTATTGACAAAAAAGTGGCCATAAACAGCTTGTCCTGTTTATGACCTTATTCAAGAACATTCCCTTAAGAAATAAACCAAAATTTTAAAACCAGAGAAAGCTACTTAACCATGTGTTCTTATCTATCAGTGAAATACTCAGATGTGCTTCTTTGATCTTAACAAGCACCTTTTGTGTAGAGCATCTTCCATATGGTTTTTAAGATGATTTTAAAGTCAATTATGATACTACGTTGTTGCACATATTGGAGATCCATCGCAACCATCTCTTTAAAGTTGACATCACTTCTACCATTTACCTGCCATATACCCGTACACCCAGGCTTTATTAGAAGGCGTTGTTCATCATGATGGGAATATTGGCGTACTTCTCTAGGCAAGGGCGGTCTAGGACCAACTAAGCTCATCTCACCTTTTAAAACATTCCATAATTGAGGTAATTCATCTAAACTGGTTTTACGAATAAACTTACCAATCTTGGTGATACGTGGATCATCTTTGATTTTAAACATCGCACCTTCTACTTCATTCTTGTCTAGTAAATTCTCTAGTTTTTCTTCCGCATCCGTACACATTGAACGAAACTTGTACATTTTAAAAGTACGCTTGTTCTTCCCCACTCTTTCTTGAGAAAATAAGATGGGAGCTCCTGGTTCTTCCAAGTAGATCTTTACAGCAACCCAAAGGAGAATAGGAGAAGTGAGAATCAGTCCAATGATACTTAAAAGAATATCTAATAGTCGTTTGACCATTTCATAACATTTTTTTGGTTTTATCGTTACATAAACGTTATTTTCAAAAGAGATATTTTCTTTTAGTTTCAACTCCATATGACTAACCACCTTTTCTGATAATCAGCTAGATAATGGTCTATTTTTTACTTTTGCAAACCAAGTGCTACAAACAAGTTAGGTGTTCTGTTTTGTAGTTCCTGATTTGTTTGTCAATACAACAAAAGTAACAAAGAACAGTATCGATAGAACCAATAATATGGTACCCATCTTTATAAAGAGCAGATCAAATGTCCGTAAATAAGTTTGGACAAATTCATAGATACTTTGTGTCATGATCCCTATCCTACTCATCCAACCATTAAAATAGATGATTAAAGGTCCGACTACTAAAGAAATACCTGATCCAGCAAATATCAAACTAGCAAACTGGATTCTTTCTTTACTTGAACGACAGGTCACGAACAACATCCCGCTAATCACACACCAAGTGATTCCTGCCCCAATCATAAAAGCATTTAATGTTGACTTATATTGATTGACCTTTTGGACAAAATTAGCTAAATAGGGGATTTCTATGGCTTGTTTCACTACCTGCATTGAAGAATCAACAAATTGAGCAATTCCCTTATTTATCTGTTCATCTGTTTTCATTTTTTTATCTGCTGCATATTGGTTTATTTTTTTGTATAGTTCTTTTTTCACTTCTTCTTCACCTTGTAAAGTGAAAGAACGACCACTATATAATGTATTAACGTATTGCATCATATTTTTTTCGATCAGAGTGTAAGGAATCGTATCTTTGACTACCTCTGGCGGGATATTGCTTCCTCGTGCCAAATCTTGGATTTTGTTATTCATTTCTTTTTGAACATTGGATACATACTGCGAATGGTTTACTTGTTGCTGCATAAATGTTGGCCGCATCAGTGTCATTCGTATGCCAATCAGTGACAGAAAAACAAAGAAAACAAATGAGCACACAAACGCTAAAAACAATTGAGCGGTTCTTTTCGTCAAACTTTTCTTCATTGCTAAAGTCCTTTATTAGTTATTTTCATTGATTTTAGGTCCAGAAATTAAATTTGCTGTTATAAATAAACGCTCGTTTGTCAAACCGAGGCTATCGATTGGATAACACGTATAAAGAATTAATTCACGATTTTTTTGTTGCCTTAGTTCCTTTGCAATTTGCCAATCTGCTTTATTAGCCACTTTTTTATCGGTCACTGTATAGTGATAGTTTCCATAAGTTGTCTGGATGTCTATTTGTTCATTTGGTTGGAGATTCAATAGTTTTCCAAAAGAATCAATATTGTGTCCACCAATCAAAGTTGTCCCGATTTCTCCAGGAAAAACAGACCCCATATACTGACCCGCTCCTTCACGAAGAATGGATTCTGAATCGCCAAAGTAAAGAGGCACCTTTAATTTAAGGGTAGAAATACTAATCTCACCATAGTGTTCACCGTATTTAGGAAATTGAATTTGACTTGAATTGATTTCCGCTTGATTTGTCGAAGTTTTTTTAATGTTGCCGGTTGAAAACGTTCGTTCAAAATTAGGCGCCTCTGAGAGTAATAACACCTGAATAGACGATGAAACAAATTGAATCACTGGCCTTGCAACAAGATAAACAAAACAATAATTTAGGATAAAGAAACAGATCGAAATCAAACATCCTAGCCCAATCTGTTTCACTAATTGCTTTTTACACACGATACTCACGCCGACGCGCTACAACATAAGCAACAATAGAAACCATTCCTAATGCTCCTGCTGTGACCGCACTCATTGTATAATTCCCACCCGTTTGTTTAATTGCATTCCCCGTCGAATAAGCTGGATTGCCTGATGAGTCTACGATCGTTACACCATCTCGATAGAATGTAACAGTTAGATCTAGCAGTTTGCCAATTTCGATAACAATTTGTTTTAATTGTTCAACAATGGGTCTTGGCAAGGATTTAATCAATTGTTTTAATGAGTCAACAGATTGAACATCAATATTTTCCGCATTATCCATGATTAATGTTCGTGCTTGTTTTAAATAATTGGACACTTCAACTGCAACGTTATCTGACAAATCATGTACTTTTAAATAATTTTCAGCTTGAGTAATATCTGTCTGATCGAAATGAAAGGCTTTTCCTTTAACAGTGACCCCTTCTTGGAGTTCTTTCAGTATTCCATTTTCGGCATTGGTAATTGCCCCTTGCGTATCTGCATGAACCGCTGTTGGTAACAACAAACATAAAATCGTTGCAACAACACAAAGTGTATTTTTCAATTTTTCCATAGAATTTCTCTCCTTCTTTTCTATATTTATTACATTATTTATTCTATCTAGCATCTACAGATCCATTTTTCTTTGTTTTTTATAAAAGATGAAATTATCTTAAAATAACCTAAAAAAGTACTTCTTAATTAAAATCTCTCCCCAATTTCTAGAAACCCACTTATTCTTCTATTTAGATATGATTTCATTTTCATTCTCTTACAAAAATTATTTATTATTTCTTTAATTGGATAGAACGGTATAAAAAGTAAAAAAAACAACGTTATTTAAATAGCGTATTTTTATAGTTAGTAAATGAAAGACTTAGGGAGGTCCCAATGTGATTGAAGATTACATCGAAAAAGATATTATTAGAAAAGTTAAATTAATTGAATTTGCTTTTGAACTAAAACGAATAAATGTAGGAGAGGCCGCAGAGCGATTAGGGGTCACATTTAACACGATCAAATCAGATTTCCAGAAGTTATCTATTTTACTAGAAAATGAAATAAAATTTTACAAAATGACAAGTAGTCATATCCTGATTTTTTTTAAACCGAATATCCGCCGTTATGATTTGATCAAAATCATCTATCAAGATTCTAATTTTTTAAAGGTTTGTTCCCGCTACATCATTGGTGAATATGATTATTTAACGCTCGTTGATGAAGAGTTTTTATCAGTAACCAAAGCCTTTAAAATCAAGAAAGATGTCGAAAATTATTTTGCAGAAGCGCTTTTGCCCTTGTCCGATAATCCTGAAGAAACTTATGAATTACAATATCGTTTTTTGATTTTATCGATTTGGATGCGCTGTGATTATTTAAATTCAGAAGTTAATTGGGACATTATGGCTAAAGCAGAACATTACACAGATGTAATTCTAAATATCTTGTCAAATCGTCTTAATAAAACACAATATACCTTTTTAAAACTATCCGTTTATTTAGCCTTGTCTCGCCGAACAAGCAATCCTATTGTTATTCCTTCAGAAACAATGAACATTCTGGAAAATGCGCTTATTTTTAATATGTTCCAAGATATTTTCAATGAGTCTGAAGATGATGAAACATTGAAAAAAGAAGAAATTGCTTATTTATCCATTATTTATCGTACGCTACCATATAATTCACCGAACTATTTTATGATCGATTTAGATTATCAGTATGTTCGCAATCGATTAGTTACGGAATTTAAAGAAATCGATGTACTGATTGAATTGTTTGAAAAAGAGTTTGGAGTTAATCTTTATGGAGATATTTTGTTTGAGGTACCGTTATTTAATTTGCTTTATACCTGTGCCTTGAATATCGGTAATTTTTTGGTAACAAAACATACTTTTTTAAGTGCTCAGCAAATGGAATTACTACAACGTGTGAAACAGATTTTTAAAAAATGGGGGCAAGAGTTGGAAACGCCTATTCGCTACATCCCTTATTTCCATCTACAAGCTTTTTGTCAACTGACTTCTTTTGTATTGACGAACGGCAGCAAACATAAAATCGGAGTCATCATTGTCGCAGAAAGTGAACTCTCACATATTACATTTAGGAAATCATTGGAGAAAAAACTTTCATTAAGTGATGTGATTCTCGATACGACACTGTATTATTCACTAGAAGATGTTCCACAATATATCATGAAATCAGACCATCTGATTATTTGTGAGCGCACCCTGCTTGATGAAGAAAGTATGAAAAACGAAAAAATTTATCCGATCTCATTAAGTTCCTTGCTCTCTGATATCAAAGATATTGCTTCATGTATAATGAATTTTGAATAAAAGATCGTAAAAAAGGAGATTTAGACAAAACTTGTCTCAATCTCCTTTTTTACGATAAATTCTTTTCTTGACATTTTTTATGACTAATATATTAAGTTAATCATCCATAGTCATATCTTCATTACTTAATGTATAACCGTTAGCAAACAATTTTTCTTTTTTTACGACATAATGATCCACATCTGCCGAAACAACGACGACATGTTTCAATATATTGATAATTTCTCCTTTAATAAGCGTTCCTGACACTGAAGGTGCCGAGATGACTGTACCAATTTTCACTTCCATTGTCTATCATTCCTCTTCGATTATTTATTATTTTATGTTTCTTATTATATAGAATGACAGTGTTTTTTTATTTTTATTATTTAACTTTTACAATTAAAAACATGAAAAGTACTGCTTTTTTTTGTTGATATTCCTACGACTATTTTTTATTTTTGTTGGTCTCTTTACTATCGTTTAAAAAGGAAGAAAAAAAGTAGAAAAATAGACTTTATACTAATATCGTAAGAGTCATATCTTAACTATAGGTTTAATTAGAGCTTACCTGATCTGTCAAAAAATATAGTTATAGCTTCTCCCACTCGAGATATTTTTGATTTAAAGGTCAAGGTCAATTTTCTTCACACCATCTCATCTAATCACACGAAAGAGACACCTAGTATTTACTGAGTGTCTCTTTCGTCTTACTATCTTTATGTCAATAAATTTTAACCTTTCTGGCCTTCTATTTTATTATAAATATTTTACGATTTGCTCTACACTCAATCGGTGTGATTTGGGTACCTGATAATTATCTTTAAAGTTCCCCACAGTTAGATACATGATCATATTTTCAGATTCATTGATTCCTAATAACTTTCGCGTTGCACTTTCTCTTTTGGGATCGAACATCGTATTCAATGCACAGGCTGCTAGCCCCTCATACTCTAACGCATATAAAAGGGACATTGCAAATAACCCACCGTCTACGTATACCTGATTACGTTCCGTCACATCGATAAAATAGCGTGTATCTGTGGTGATCATCAATAAGCAAGGTGGTAAAGGATACCCTTTAAACCCGCCCTGGATGTCTAATGCTTTCTTGATGAGCGAACAGTCACGAATGACACGAATACGTGTACTTTGCCGATTGCAAACGGAAGGAGATTTCGTTGCAATCTGAATCGCTTCATTGATTTTCTCTAAGTCCACCGCAGTATCTTGATAATCTCTCACACTATTACGGTTGAGTGCTAGTTCTTTAAAGTTCTTCGTTTGGTTTTCATTTGAAGCAGAACGATTAACTGCTTTTACTCCGCCAAATTCAAATTTGTTCCGACAATAATTTTTTTTAAATTCAGCCACATTGATCCGATCGCTTAGATCGTAATGTTTTTCTTCATGGATCTTGATATATTCGTCCACTACAGACACTGCATTTAAATAGGTCTCATCTTCTTGATCATAGCCTAATTCGTGATACGTTTGGATCAATCCATATAATTCCGGGATGACTTTTTGACCAAATCCATACCGAAAATTTTCTCTAGATAAGCCTTTTTCAACTGAATGACTAAAGAACAGTAAACGAGCTTTTAATTGATCTTCTTCATGAGTATTTATCTTTGAAAAATAACGTAGAAAACGTTGTTTGTCTTTCCTAAATAATGAGATACTTCTGCCATAGTTCCTAATAATCTTAAGCTGTTCCAACATTGGTTTTGGAATACTCTCTTTTATTTTATTTCTCATCGCCGATACCTCTTTTCTTTTTTAGTAAGTAACCCAAGTAATTGTTGAGACACATGGGGCATAAACAAAAAGACATTACAACCATAAACGCTGCAATAGACTATGCCCATGAACAAGAATGTCGGGATATTACTGATTGAAAAAATTGTTAAAAGTAATTTACTAATAAAGACGGCTAGTATAGTGGGAATAATAGCTGGTAGCATTTTTTTCCAAAACAACATCATGTTCAAATTCATTTTTTTATGATAGTACCAGTTCATGACGAAGCCATAACCGACGACCAAACTAAAAATGTACCCAATTGTTGCACCGTTGATTCCAACTTGCTTGACACATACAACAGTGATAGCGATATTCAAAAAAGAAAAAATCGTCAACATGATTGAACGAAAGAAATGTTGATTTCGTGCTTGTTGGATTTCAATCGCAATATTCTGTGATAATGGAATCAGTAATGGAATCACGATTGAAATCAACAAGTAGTAAGCTTCGTCAAACCCCTCACCTAACCACAAGAATAGAAACATTTTTCCTAATAGAATGAAACCACCTAAAAACAAACCGAGAACTAACAACTGATACTGCCCGATCTTGATCATGAGATGTGTTAATTCACGATTATCATTAGATTGATGAACTAACCGATTGACTTTGGGAATAAAAATGGTTGTCAATACTTGAGAAAATGTTAGAAACAAAGCTTTTAACTGGTTCACGATCGAATAAACCGCTACTTGTCTAGTATTTGATAGAACTCCCAGTGTAAAAATTGGTGCACTATCGTTGATTTGATTGAACAACTGATTCAAAAAAATAAAAAATGAGAAAATACCGATTTCTTTCATAAATGAAAATTCTAACTGTCTAAATGTTATTCTCATCCGAAGTTTTTGGATACAAAAGTAAACATTACATAGCAAACTCACTAATGTAATCACCGTTTGGATAATCACGATCGTGACGATATTAGTATGAAAAAAATACAAAACTGGGACAGTAAGTAACGGCAAACAAGCTGATTGAAACATTTGTCTAATCTGCTGAAAAACAAAACGTTCATTAGCTAAGATATTCGATTCAAAGGTTGCACTCAGAAAAGTCAAGCCGACATTAAGAATCATGAACAACATCAAACTCTTTAATTTTTTCTGCTCTTCAATGGAAGATGAAGGCAACAAATAAGGACTATTATGAACAAGTATTCCACCGATCACCCCAGCCAACAAGGAAATAATGGCGAAAAAAAGCAAATAGGTTCCATTCAGTTTTTGGATTTTTTTTTCTTCGTTTTTCACCGCAAAGCCTGTATAAAATTTGATATAAGCAAATGAAAAACCTAAATTCAATAACGTCAAATTGCTAATAACAGAATTTGCAATTTGATAGAGTCCATACTCACTTTTCCCCAAAAATTTTAACAATATTTGAGTATAAAGTAATAAGGAAAGATTTTTTACAAGTACTGTCAGGTAGGATAAAACAATGCCTTTACTCCGATTTGTCATCTATTGTTCAACCTTGCTATGAGTCAAAATATTTTGTTCGATCAACTGCTTTCCGCGTTCTCGTTCTTTCTCCAGGACGATCTTTGCACGATCAAAATCAAACAACGTTTCTTTTTCGGTTAAACGATCACCTAAAGAAACCAGCGCACATCTCATATAAAATTTTTCTGCTAAATGCTCAATACGAGTATAAGTTCCCTTATGATCCGTTCGCTCATAAACGAAAAACGGCGTTTGCATGATAATTGAGAAGACACTTCCGTGGAAAGAGTCCGTGAATACATATTGAGCTTTGGCAATCATCGAGACAAATTGTTGCGGGTCAACAATGATCCGATCACTGCTAAAAGTATCGCCCATAATTTGAAGGATTCTTAAATTTTTCTCTTTCGCAAACCGTTGGATTTCTTGCATGATTTCTACAGAGATTTCGCTAACAAAATAAATCAACACAAACTGTTCTTCTTGATTTTCGGTGATCGTCAACTCTTTTTGCCATTCGGTTTTGCTCAATAACAACGTTGGATCAGGAGCAACATCCACTTTTCTGCCGATCAATTCTTCGACGATCATCACTCCAGAAGCTTCACGTACGGAAATATAATTCATTTGTTTTAGGTAACTAGTATAATGAGGTTTTAAAAGCGTTGGTTTAGAGGGTAAGTGATCAACACCAAAACTGGCAGAATAACTATACCTTTTTTCTGATGGTGCAAAGTCGAGGAAATGGATCGAATCAAATTCAATAATATTGGGATTCCAGACTTGATCGCTCCCGACGATAAACAAATCAAAATGCAATGATAATTGGCTCAAATATTTTTTATCTACTCGCAACGTCTTGATTTTTTTTTGACTGAATTGTTCAATCGTGGACCATTTTGCTGCTTGCATTTCTTGGTAATTTTTTCTTCGTTTGATACTTTTTAGCGTAATCTTTGATATGTTTTTCTTGAACATTTGTCCAAGATCATCGATACTGCGGATTTCACCGAACCAACATTCTTTTTTCAACTTATCGAATTTGCTCGGTCTGATCACTATTGTTTCTGCTTCAACTCCATAACTTTCCAAAACTTTTTGTAAAGCAAAATTTTGGAGTCGATTACCATAGTTAAATTCGCCATTTAACGTGATAATACCTATTTTCTTCACCTGAATACTCCTTCCATTTCGTTCTTCCGTTGAGTTTCTTTCGTCGAACTTCTTTTTTTGATTATTTTGGCTGGATTACCGCCTAAAACGACATTTTCTGGATACTCTTTACCAGGAACCACAGCTCCTGCCGCTATCACTGTTCCCCGTCCGATCTTCGCTCCTGGTAAAATAATTGCTCTAGCACCGATCCAAACATCATCAGCAATCGTTACTTTTTTCATTTGAATGCTTCCCTCAATCAATTTCACTTCAGTTGGCGTAATTTCATGATTCTGGGTAAAGATCATCACTTCAGGACCGACCATTACATCTACACCGATCTCAAGGCCACCAGCAGCAACAATCATATTTCGATCTCCTAGAGAAGAACGGTCCCCAATAGAAATTTCACTTAGATAGGATACTTTTAATTTTGGTCGAATCACAACATCTTGACCAGCAAAACTAAACAACTTTCTAGCCAGCCATTCCCTTGTCTTCCGATAAAAAAAATCAATCGAAGTCAATCGATAAGGAACCGTAAAACAATTAGTCAAATAAAACAATAGATAGTAAATGCTTTTCAACGTCTTACCTCTTCTCAGAAACTTCAATAATTTTGTCAATCAATTGATTATTTACTTTTTTACGATCATATTTTTTAGCTGTTGCTACAGCATTTTTTGAAAACTGTTGCTTAGTTTCTATCGGCAATGCTTGATACTTATTAATTGCAACTACCAATTCCGCTTGATCCCCTGGTTTAAATAGAAAACCATTTTCTCCATCTTCCAGATAAGTTTTGATTCCACCTAATTCACTACCGATGACCGGTGTCCCACAAGCCATTGCTTCTAAACCAACTAAGCCTAAACTTTCCCCTGCACGAGTACTTGGAAATACAAAGACATCTAAAGAAGAATAGATCTTTACTAATTCTTGTTGTGACAAACAATTGGTTTTTTCAACATGATCTTCCAGTTTTAATTGTTTGATCAAAGCGATTGCCTCTTCGTTTTGAGCGCCATCACCTACCATAATTAAACGTAATCGTTGGTTTTCTTTAAGTAGTTGTTGGAAAGCATACAATAAAAGATCCCAGCCCTTTTCTTTATCAATGCGACTGACATACCCAATCGTGAATGGTCGTTCTTGCGAGACCGATTTACTTTGATCATTAAAAAGACGAAGATCAATGCCTGCAGAAGGTGAAATGTATAGGGGAGATACTTCGCCATATTTTTCTTTCACAATTTCTTCAAAGTAGCTAGAGGGTACTACAGTCAAATCGGCTTGTTTCACGAGATGTTTGGTTAAAAAATTAGTTTTTTCTTCTAACTTTTTTTCTGGTGTGACATCACTACCATGAACATTGACAATCAACTTCGTTTTTTTATTGAATAATCTTGCCAACAAAATAGGTGGAGCATTATAGCCAGCATAATGTACATAAACGACATCATAATGACCAAACACATATTGGCTAAAAACCTTGCGATAAAAATTTAAATAATGGATTATTTTTTTCCACTTGTTCGTGGTCTTCGTCAAATAGACGATTCTGGTTTCTTGTGTTTGTGACAATTCATCATAAAAATTTTTCACAAACACACCATAATTAGGATATTTTTTTGATGGATACATATTCGATATAATCAGTATCATGCTCTGGACCTCATTTATATTTTTTATGCAAGAATGAACCTAAATTTCATAGCTATCGCTTGAATAACTCAAACAAATAGCTAAAAAAGTAACAGTCATAGAATTAACAATAATGTGCCCTCCTAAGAAGCTATACAAAAGAAAAATAAGCAACATACTTTTCATCTCATTCCTTTTGGAGGAAAACAACGCGAAAACAGCATCTTTAAAAAAGTACAAATATGAAGTGAACCCGATAATTCCATATGAAAAATACAAATCAAACCAATCCATTTCGACAATACTTCGCTTAAAGCCGCTTAAAGAAAAGGAAGAATAGTAACCTGCTCCAAAGAAATCAATAAATGTGCTATGACCCGATTGATCAATTTCCTTCAAACTTTCGATCAAGTAACTATATCGATTACTGGTAATCACGTTTAGAAGATCCCCTTCCGATTGCCCATAAAAATAATCCAACCTAGAAAGAACTTCTGTAAATAAATTCCCTAGTAACAATCGGAGAATAATCAAAAAAGAACTAATGAATAGCACGATAAATAGTTTTTGCTTGATTAAAATATTACATTGTAATATTTGGATAGTCAGAATACCTGAACATAAAAAAGCAAGAACGATCCCAAGTTTTGTTGCTGTAATAAATAAAGCCGCAATCAATAAAATATAGATCACAGTGGCTAGCAACAACTGATTGTTTTGTTTTTTGTTGATAAACTTGATAATCATATTTTTTATGAAAAAAGAACACGCACTTAATATAGCAATCAATGAGTTGAGTTCGATAAAATAGCCTTTACAGCCAATCCCTTTTACTTCTGAGACATTCGACACCAACCCATTTCCGTCAAAGTCATAGCTAACATAGCCACCACCTTGCAAATATGGGATAACGACTAATAAGCTATACAATAGGCTATAACCTAAAAGTAAATTTCTAAGATCTGTATAACTGATATTTTTAGCGTGTAATGCCTCATAAAAGAAAACTAGATACATTGGTGCCAATAATATTCTTAACACACTTTTGATATCCGTCATGAATACCCCTTGGTTTTTATGCAACCAAAGAAACTGGATAACTAAAACGAGGAGGAATATACATGTGAGTAACATAAATTTAAGCATATACCACGATAAACGTTGCCCAAATCGTATAAAATAACCGATAATCAAAATCATCAAAAGAAAACGATAGGCATCAGAAATACCTTTTTCGTAAAAATAGCCATTAAGAGATTCGATGATCGGCATAAGGAGAAAAACGATTAGAATTACTTTATTCAATCTTAATTTTGTCATTTACCACACCAATTTTTCTTATCTTCTTCGT
Organism: Enterococcus sp. AZ077; assembly: GCF_051714965.1. Lineage (NCBI taxonomy): Bacteria > Bacillati > Bacillota > Bacilli > Lactobacillales > Enterococcaceae > Enterococcus > Enterococcus sp. AZ077. The sequence continues at coordinate 222,605 of NZ_JBIOSX010000001.1, read as the reverse complement.
TTTTTATTTTTACTATGTTTGTGCTTTTTCTTGTATTGATAAAACAAGAAAACTGATAAATAAATCGCAAAGAAAATGAAACTTAATACCATTAAAAGCAAACTTGTACTATAACTGATTTTATTGGTCGTTACAGCTTGGCTTAATACCGTTAAATCACTATGAGAAAAAAGTTTGTTTCCTTCTTTACGTAATTCTTCTAACATGATATTGGCTAATTTAATTCCTTCTTTTTCATCATCCATGTTGACTTGCAATGTTAAGACTTGCGATGTTGGAGAATACAAGACTTTGATTTTTGGTTTTAATTTCAACGGATCTTTACTATATTGGGGATTGTCAAATTTCTTGGCCACTTTTTCAAGAAAAGAAGAGCTATAGACAAGCAGGCTGTAGTTCTCGTTGTATTTTAAAAGATCCATACTTTTTACACTGTCTTCTTTTTCTGATGTTTTCGGATTGACTACTAGTTGGCTTTGTACCACATAGTTTTCTGGCAGTAGTTTAAAATATTTAATCGCAACTACGCTGACAAAAGCTGATACCCAAGCAACTAAAATAATTGGAATGATCGCTTTTTTTAATAAGGCTATAACTTCTTTTTTATCCAAATCTTCTGTTCACCACTCTCTTTACTTAACAATTCCATTTTTTTTCGCTTTAATTTTTTCTGTTGCTATTAATTTCAAAAACTTGAGATTGCCAAACATATAGCGTTTAAACAATCTTCTTGGTTCTTGAATCATCCGAAAAAACCACTCTAAATGACAGTATTGGACCCAAAGTGGCGCCCTTTTTATTTCTTCAGCCAACACATCAAAACTGCCACCGACGCCCATAAACACAGCATCGATCCCTTGATTCATGAGATAATCAATCACATATTCTTTTTTAGGAGAAGAAATCCCCACAAAAATCAATTGTGGATGACTTTCTTTGATTTCTAATGCAACGTTTTCCCATTCGCTTTCTGAGAAATACCCATTTCTTATGCCAACAACGGGAAGTTTAGGCCAGTATTCTAACAGTTTTGTTTTCATTTTATTGACTGTCTCTTCTTTTGCTCCTAAAAAATAAACGGTATACTGACGTTCCTGAGCTAAATCTAGTAACCATTGCATTAGATCAATCCCAGCAATCCTTTCGGGGACTTGTTTATTCAATAGATGCGCAGCCAGCAGTATCGATACCCCGTCAGCATGAACGATCTCAGCTTTTTGAACCACTTGTTGCAAAGAGTCATTTTGTTGTAACTCGTTGATCTTGTCTGCATTGATTCCCAAAATATGTGTTGGTTTATTAGTCTTTATTTTTTCATCAATGAGAACTATCAATTCTTCCATCGTTACCGCATCAATTTGCACATCAAATAACGTCTCTCTAGTCAAATGCCCCATCTCTTCGCCTCCTGTTTCAGTACTGTAAAAATACTTTTTTAGTATAAAGAAGAAACAAAAATATTTTTTCTTTATTTTTTATATTTTTTTCTGATTATGATAAAAATATTGTATGCCATGTAGATGATCAATAAGCTGAACTCTTTCTCTATAAAAAAAGATCGAAGGAAACAACTCCTTCGATCTTTTTCATTAATCATTCACATAAAATGTATTAACCTTGTACAACACTTACCAATACTAAACGGTCATTTTCCATTTTGTAAGTGTAGTTCGTTCCCGTTTTACTTCTTAAAGCATCATTATCATTGGTACTATAACGAGTATAGCCTTCTGCATGATACACACTGACTGTACTACCATTTGGCACTTTAAAGGATGCAACTGTACCAGCACTTGGAACAAGTGTATCTCCGTACCAAGTATTATTATAAATTGTGTCACCATTTGGTCCAGTTACTTTTAAAGTGAAGTAAGGAGCATGACCGAAACCATTATGCATTGGCCCTACGGTTCCTGGTCTAACACCTGCATTATTGGTAATAGTCATGTGTTGATTTTCAGTTGAAACCAATACTTTATCACTATTGCCACCTCCTATAGGTATACCAGAAACATAAAATACTTGGTTGACAGAAAACGACACAGCTTGACGACCAATTTCTTGATGTCCTTTGTTATATAAAACAAGCTGTACATTGTCTGTTTGTTTCAATCCGCTAAGGTTGTAGTTGATCTTACCAGTTTCTAATTCTTTTGAAGATTGTAAATCTTTTGTTTCACCATTGACTACCGCTTGCATGTAAACCGCATTGGTTCCTTCGTAAGTGCCGGTAATTGCTGTACTTTTACCAATATCATAATTATTTAATGTCATTTTGACTTGTGTTGGTTTAACGACGTTAACTTGTTGACGGCCGATTTCTTGGTAACTCTTATCAAACAAGATAATTTCGGCTTTATCCGTTGCTTTTAATTCGCCAACATAATAGTTGATTTTGCCACTGGCTAACTCTTTTGATTTTACCAAAGCTTCTTTTTTATCATTCACTTGTGCTTGCATGTAAACCGCATTGGTTCCATCATACGTACCTGTGATACTGTTGCTGTCACCTAACACATAATTATCTAAATTAAATTTGATTGGTACTGGTTCTACTAGTGTAACTTGTTGACGGCCAATTTCTTGGTAATCTTTGTTGTATAAAATAAGGTCAACTTTGCTCCCAACTTTTAAATTACCAACATAGTAGTTGATTTTTCCATTAGCTAATTCTTTTGGTTGTACAAGGACCTCTTTTTTACCATTTACTTCTGCTTGGATATATTTCGCATCGGTTCCATTATACGTACCTGTAATGTTTGTACTACGACCAATCGTATAGTTATCTAATTTCATCAACACTTGTGCGGGGCCATCGATTGCGACTTTTTGACGACCAATTTCTTGGTAGTTTTTATCAAACAAGATAATTTCAGCTTGATCACCTGTATTCAATTTTCCAACATAGTAACTGATTTTACCGGTTGCTAACCCTTTTGATTGGATAAAAGCTTCTTTTTTACCATTTACTTCAGCTTGCATATACACTGCATTGGTTCCATTATAGGTTCCACTGATTGTTGAACTTTTTCCTACCACGTATTTATCTAATGTGACAACTGTTTTGACTGGTTCAGTAAAGGTCACTTGTTGGCGACCAATTTCTTGGTAGTTTTTATCGAATAAGACGATCTCAGCTTTATCCGTTGCTTTTAAATTGCCGACATAGTAGCTGATCTTGCCACTAGTTAGCCCTTTTGAAGACACAAGTCCTTTCTTTTGTCCATTGACTTCTGCCCGCATGTAAACCGCATTGGTTCCATTGTAGTTACCCGTAATATTTAGGCTACGGCCAATCACATATGGCTCTAAATTAATTTGAGTTTTCACTGGCTCAGTGATCTTTACTTGTTGACGACCGATTTCTTGATAATCTTTATTAAATAAGATAATTTCAGCTTTGTCAGTTGCTTTCAGGTTTCCTACATAATAGTTGACTTTGCCACTGGCTAATTCTTTTGAAGACACGAGTGTTTTCTTTTGTCCGTTGACTTCAGCACGTACATAAACTGCATTCGTGTTATTATACGTACCAGTAATATATAAACTACGCCCAACAACATAGTCAGACAATGTAATAGATACGTTTTGTTTGGCAGGTGTTGTTGCTTTTCCAACTGTAGGAGCTGTAACTGAAGCACCTGCTTTTTCCGTTGGTTTTGCTGGTGCTGAAACACCTGTTTTGTCATTTTGTTCAGCAAAAACATGTGTTGTCGTTGCTGCTCCTAAAACTGAAACAGATAATAAAGTAATAAATAAACTTTTCTTATAATTCATTTTCATGAATCCCCCTTTTTTAAATAAAAATATTTTGTACACTAGAAATGATAGCACCTGTTAATTACTGTATTTTCCTTTATATTTACAAAGCAGTAACGATAGTTTCAAAAAAAATAAAAAAACGACGTATCTATTTTTAATTTTTTCCTTTTTAGATAAAGTATTTAGAAATAATTAACGAAGAAAAGCCAAGACTGATAGCTACTAAATATATCCAATAGATAATTCTCCCCGACATAGAGCCGACTTAAACTGACGAATAAAAGAAGTATTTCCATCTCTATTCAGTACAGCCAGCAACATGTGTGACATTTCATTTTTTTTTTAGAATAACATTCTAGAATAAAGCTTCAAAAATAAAAAAAATATCTTATTTTCTTTCTTTATGATTATTCTATTGAAAACTAGAAAAGAATAGAAATAGACACGATTAAAGGAGATACACTTATGCCTAACCAAAAAAGAATAAAATCAAAAAAACTTAAAAACCACTTTATCTCAATATCTGCAACTAGCATATTACTACTCTCTAGTCTTGTTAGTTCAGGGACAGCTATCGCTTATGCAGCTGAAACGCACTCATTAGCTAACACGAATCAAAAAGATCAAAATAACACAAGTCAAAAAAAACCCTCTATTTCTAATCAATCAACAATCCCGTCACAACAATCATTTAAAGTTACCAAAATTGATCCTTACGTTGAAGGGGATAATCAATTCATCTCAGGTACTTATACTGGCGAAGCACCTGCCTATATTCGGATCCTCGTTAACGGGGAAAAGAAAACTCTCCTTTCAATGAAAGGATTACCAAAAGGAACTTTTAAATATTACATTTCTGGACTAAAAACCACTGATCACGTGACGTTGCAACTATTTGATTCAACTTATAAAATTCTTTCAGAAACAGCTATCGTCATTAAAAAAATGGTTCCTGTCAAAGTAACCAAAATCGATCCTTATGTGGAAGGAAATACCTCTTTCGTCACTGGATCCTATACCGGTGACGGGGTGACCTACATGCGTCTCGTTGTTAATGGTAAGAAAATGACTTTAATTGATATCAGTAAGTTATCTAAAGGTACCTTTAAGTACTTTGTCACTAATTTGAAAGCGACTGATACCGTTGAGTTACAATTATTCGATGGTAATTATCGACAATTGATTACAGAAAAAATCCCAATCAAAAATGCAAAAAAAGTAGCGATCACTCACGTTGACCCATATATCGAGGGGACTTCTCAACACGTCTCAGGTAGTTACACCGGGGATGAAGTTGCTTACATGCGCTTAACCGTTAACGGTGAGAAAAAACCATTATTGGCAACGAACAACTTACCTAAAGGCACTTTTAATTATTTCGATAATAATTTAAAAATCACAGACAAGGTTTCGATCGAATTATTTGATGGAGATTATCGAGTGGTTGGGGAAGCCAATATTACTATCCAAAAACCAGAAATAGTGAATATCACTCAGGTTGATCCTTATACAGAGGGGAAATCACAATTTATTTCTGGCCATTATACAGGGACTGGCGCCGCTTATATGCAAGTTATCGTCAATGGGAAAAAACAAGCACTCGTTCCAATGTCTGGCTTACCTAAAAACACATTTAGATATTACCAAGCAAACCTTAAAAAAAAAGATAAAGTAATGGTTATTCTGTATAACAAATACTATCAACAGCTTGCTACTAAGGAAATCTCGATTTCTGATGAAGTGTACAAACAAGAGATCCAAACAACTCCTTACCCATCAAATACAGCCAGTGCTGGTATCAGGATGGGACAAGAACAAGATCGACAAGATCTAGGTATTCAACTAGCACAAGGTTCGATCATTACTATTAAACAAACAAATCCTAATTTTCATGGTAACTTGACACTACGATTATTAACAAACAAGTCTAGTACTGAATCATCGATTGATTTTTCAAGCAACAAAGTATCACTTGCAGCTAAACAATTAGCTGTGCCTTTTGTAGATACTCCTTACAATCAACCAAATGGAGAGAAACCAACAATTGAATTTACAGTAGAAGGCCCAACACTTCCGCTACCTAAATTCCATAAAGGATCGGATCTCAATACATTTAAAAATACTTGGAATCAAACGAAAGGTTACGCCTTGATTCAAGGCAAACGATTCCAGTCCTTTTTTCCTGAAGAAAACCGAGTACAAGCTTGTCAGACAGATTTAACTCACGTAATTGATATGTATGATAATGAAATCATCGGATTTTATAATCAGTTGATTGGATTATCTGATGATAATCCCAACCCATTGAATCGTTCTTCGGTACGACGCTATTTTTATAAAGCGGATGCTAACGGCCCTGGTGGATTATATTATGGACCACGTTGGACCGCACAAACAAGTTCTTCTGCTGTTGCTTGGCTATCAGATGGCTGGGGAGCATTACATGAAACAGGTCATGGATATCAAGGAAGCTTTATGAATCAAGGGATGACAGTCGGTGAAGTATGGAATAACATTTATGGTGTCATTTATAACTACAAACACATGGGGAAAGCAACTGCTGATAGCAAATCTTGGCTATATGGTTATGGGAATAAAGCAAACCTTGAAAACAGCTTAAAAACGACCATTACTGGTTCAGCAGCAAATTTCAATAATCAAGGATCGAGACAAAAATTGATTATTTTATCAAACATTATCGATAAAGCTGGAAACGAAGGACTTCAAAATTTTTACGTAAAATACCGTGAACTCGCAAATACCTCTGGATTTAATCCAGCTGCTCATTCACTTCCAGATTTGTTAGTCACCAACCTAGGATCACCTAAAAAATATGATTTTTCAGCTGTTTTAACTTCATGGGGATTAAACGTGTCTAAAGAAACGAAGCAACAAGCTAAATCAAATGGAGATACGCTTGTAGCTCATCTCGCACAAGTTGTTCCCAATAACAAACTAAATGATGCGATTCAAAAACTCACACAAAACAATCGCTTAAGTTCTGTCTTATCGTTGGTTACAAACCAAGAGTTAAGTGCTTTAAATCTAAAAAGTAATGTTACTTTGAATTTTACTGATGAAAAACTATTTGACGGAGTAAAAATGCGTATTATGGATGGTGACAAGGTTTATAAAGAAATCACACTAAATAAAGGTCCAGTTGTCTTAAACGATATGCCAAATGGTGTTTACTCTCTTGAATTGGAGACCACTACTGGCTACCTTAAAAATCCTTATATCTTTGTCAGAGATAATGGCACGATTAACATCGACTTAGTTAGCTATCTTAAAGAAGCATCTGTAGCAGTTGATCGGTTATTTGAAAACAACGGTGATACGCTAATCAAACCAACAATTATGCAAAAAGATATTGATCAGGTGAGGAAACAAGTCAATGATTTGCCAGATAGTTCACAGAAACAAGCTCTTTTGCAAAAACTAACTGCTGCCTTCAACCAATTACAAGAATTATCATTGAGCGGTTTAGCAAATAATATCTTTGCTACCTTAGATGTCGCTCATGGCGTTGCCACATTACGCACAAACGCTGGGCGACCTCACGTCTACTTTACAGGACAATATGCACGCATTACGGTCAAACGTGGCAACAACGTCATTTTTGACAAAAACTACATTGGGGATGTCCATCAACAAGCCAAAGTGGATACGATTCATTTGCAAGATGGTGATAAAATGACAATCACTCATAAAGAAGCTGGTACACGCTTCATCGTCAATCATCCAAATTTAAAACCAAATAATTCGGGAACATACTATTATGTCGTTGAAAAAGGACAACTAGTGATTGATGATCTGACTTATGTAACAAATACAGTCAACCAGTTGTTTGAAAACAACAGTGATACGCTAATCAAACCAACAATTATGCAAAAAGATATCGATAATGTAACGAAACAAGTCAGGTCTTTGCCTGAGAGTTCACAAAAACAAGCTCTTTTACAAAAATTGACAAATGCCTTCAACCAATTACAAGAATTCACATTGAGCGGTTTATCAAATAATATCTTTGCTACCTTAGATGTCGCACATGGCGTTGCCACATTACGCACAAGCCCTAGACGACCTCACTTCTACTTTACAGGACAATATACGCACATTACGATCAAACATGGCAACAACATCATTTTTGATAAAGACTACATTGGCAATCTCTATCAACAAGCCAAAGTGGACACGATTCATTTGCAAGATGGCGATACAGTGACAATCACTCATAAAGAAGCTGGTACACGCTTCATCGTCAATCATCCAGATTTAAAAACCAACAGTTCTGGAATATATACCTATACGGTACAACACGGAATACTTGTTTTAAATAAATAAAACAAAGAACGCGAACTAAAAACGGTCAAAACATCCATAGCTGTTTTGACCGTTTTTTGCTATTTAGTAAGAATCAAGCGAATATTTGCTCTTTGTACGCCCATATTACTCTTCTTCTGCTTCAGGCAATTGATGAAATTTGATCAACTCATTCACAGCCACAGGTACGACTGATAAAAAGCCTACTAACAACCAATGGTTTAAGCTAACATGCACTAAGCCAAAGAGTTCTTGGGTAAACGGTAAAAGTGCAATGACCGTAGTGATGACCAATGAAAGTACCGCCATTTCCAATAACGATTTATTCGTTGCTAAGTTCACTTTGAAAATTGACTGACTGCTACGCACATTGAATACATGGAGGATTGACGAGTATGCTAACACTAAAAAGGCAACTGTCTGTCCAACTTCTTGTCCTGCATCGACCCAAGGGCTAATGGTATCGACATAGCTTCCCAAATAATAACCAAACAAAGTCACGATCGTAAATATAGTCGCATTGATCGCAATTTTTTGTAGTAATCCTCGAGCAAAAATCCCTTCATTCTTAGGAATCGGTGCTTCGTCCATGATCCCTTTTTCTGCTGGTTCACGCCCCAAAGCAAATCCAGGCAACCCATCAGCAACCACGTTGACAAACAACAATTGAACTGCTGTAAACGGTGCTCCCCAGCCCACTAGCATCGCAATCAACACAATAAAAATTTCTGAGACATTACAACTCAACAAAAAGTTGATCGCTTTACGAATGTTTTGATAGACGGAACGTCCTTGACTAACCGCATCGACGATCGTTGCAAAGTTGTCATCGGTCAAGATCATATCTGATGCACTCTGTGCCACGTCAGTTCCAGTGATTCCCATTGCACACCCCACGTCACTTGCCTTCAAAGCGGGTGCATCGTTGACACCATCTCCAGTCATAGCAACTACTGCACCAGTTCGTTGCCATGATTTAACGATCCGGATCTTGTCTTCCGGCGTAACACGAGCATAGACAGAAAGGTCTTTGACACGTTCGTCTAATTCATCATCAGATAGTGCTTGTAGTTCTGAGCCCGACAGTGCTTCGGCTGGATTTGTTAAAATCCCTAATTCTTTGGCTATGGCACTAGCCGTAACAACATGATCTCCTGTGATCATCACTGTTTTGATTCCTGCTTTTTTCGCTCGTTTGATTGCTCCTTTACTTTCAGGACGAGGCGGATCAATCATACCGATCAAACCAATCAAACGTAAATCTTTTTCTAATGCTTCTGAAGTGATTTCTTGCGGTTCTTCTTCATAGGTAGCATAACCTACCGCAATGACCCTTAAAGCTTTTTTCCCAAAACTGTCATTGACGATCGTGGCCTGTTCAATGTCTCCTGAAGTAAAACGCGAAGCTAGGACGTCAAAAGCGCCTTTCGTAATTGAAATGTATTTTTCACCCATTTGATGAACCGTTGTCATCATCTTACGGTCTGAATCAAAGGGTAGTTCTGCCACTCTCGGGTACTTTTCTTCTAATTCCTCTTTTGTGTGATAATTTTCTTCAACCGCTCGTACGATCGCGGCTTCTGTAGGGTTTCCTTTGACAATCAATTCATCATTTTCTTTTTCGACCGTCACATCGGTACAAAGAGCAGCCATCTTCAAGATTTCCATCGCACTGTTGGTCATTGAGTCCTCTACATCAGTCACTTCATCTTCTTTGCTCCAAACTCGGCGGACACGCATTTTATTTTGTGTCAGCGTTCCCGTTTTATCTGAACAAATCACATTGGCTGTTCCTAAAGTCTCAACTGCGGGGAGCTGACGAATAATGGCATGTTTCTTCGCCATTTTTTGGACACCATATGCTAAAGTCAATGTAACGATAACTGTCAATGTTTCTGGCACCGCAGCGACGGCTAAAGAAATGGATGTCATAAACATTTCCAGTAAGGGTTCTCCTTGGAGTTCACCAATAATAAACACTAACGCTGCAGCAGCTAATGCGATAAAACTGATGCGTTTACCTAGTTGATTCAATCGAATTTGTAATGGTGTTTTTTGAGCAGTGTTGTCATTTAATAGTCCAGCGATCTTACCCATCTCGGTTTTCATCCCGATAGCGGTCACAATCGCTTTCCCACGACCAGCTGCGACTGTACACCCTTTAAACACCATATTGATTTGATCACCTAAGGCATCATCTTCTTGACTCACATAATCTGCATCTTTTTCGACCGCTTCACTTTCACCAGTCAGTGCCGATTCCTCTACTCTTAATTGCGAGGTTTCAACTAATCGAGCATCCGCCGCAATGGCTGAGCCAGATTCCAAGACCAGAACATCTCCCACAACTAGGTGTTCAGCATCCACTTTTTCAACTTTGCCATCTCGGATGACTGTGGCAGTTTGCTTGTTCATATCCTGAAGAGATTCCAACGCTTTTTCGGCATTTCCTTCTTGTACGATAGCTAATACTGAATTAATGATTACGATCGCAATGATCAACAGTCCTTCAAATAAATCCCCATGTTCGGTGGCAAAGGCAGTATAAAAAGAAATGACTGCTGCTACAAGTAAAATAATCGTAGTAAAATCAGATAAACTTCGTAAAAACTTTTTTGCCAATGACTCTTTAGGCGCTTCCTCAAATTTGTTTTTCCCTTGTTCTTGACTTCTTTTTTCTGCTTCTTGGGTCGTTAACCCCTGTTCAATTGTTGTTTTTGTTTCACTCTCCACTTCTTTCACTGTTTTCTTAAAATCATCCATCCTATTCCTCCTTTATTTTAAGCACACAAAAAAGGTACTTATTTTACTATACCATTGTTAAATTGCCTTATTCAACTATACCGCTTGTTGCTTCTCTAAAATAAGCATATCTCGTGAGCTTCTTTTTTGCAACCGCTAACAAAGTGTGCTATATTATAAGTGTAAGGAAGGAGGATACCATCAAATAAACAAAAGAATTTCTCGATAGATTAGTATAAGCAAACAAAGTTGTTAAAAGGTACAGGTTTCACCAATGAGGTCATGTGAAGTATAATCTTTTACAAATAGTGAATGCGTATGAGGCGTTAGATCATGCAGTATCTAAACCAGAAGTAACATGATACGTAAAAAAGAAGAACATGAATATCTGAAAACTGAATAGAATCAAGAGATGTTTCAACTGTTGAAGATGTAACAAAAACAAGATTTTTTGTTTATCAAGAAGAAATTCAACACGGTACTTTGCATGGGTCATGGAAAGTTACACTTATTTTGTTTATTTGATTCCTTCCGCATACGAAGAGCTGGGCTTATCGAGAGCCCAGCTTTTTTTGTCGCCTGAGTTTATTTATCTTCTGCAAGAAACGAATCCATGTCTCCTACACTTTTTAATTCCAACTAAAACAAAGAATAGAAAAAAATCAGTCAAAGAACCCATTTTTCTAGTTGAGGATTCTTTGACTAATAATTTATAATGGGCAATTACTGCCATTTTGTTTAATCGTATTGAAACAGCTTTTTTATCTTTATTTGACAAACATTGCATCGCCGAAACTAAAGAAGCGATAACGTTCATCAATAGCATGTTGGTAAGCTGCTAATGTTAATTCTCGTCCAGCAAAGGCACTCACTAACATGACTAACGTTGATTTTGGTAAATGGAAGTTTGTTGAAAAGGCCTCTACTACTTTAAATTGATAACCTGGTGTGATGAAAATATCTGTCCAACCACTATCTGCTTTGATTTCACCATCAAATTTAGTTCCAATCGTTTCAAGTGTACGGATCGAAGTCGTTCCTACGGCGATGATCTTGCCACCATTTTGACGGACTTGATTTAAGCGACTTGCTGCTTCTTCTGTTAGACGATAAAATTCACTGTGCATATGGTGTTCTTCAATCTTGTCCACACTGACCGGCCGGAATGTTCCTAACCCTACGTGAAGTGTCAAATAAACGAGTTCTACCCCTTTTGCTTCGATTTCTGCTAACAATTCTTTGGTAAAATGTAATCCAGCTGTAGGAGCTGCTGCTGACCCGTTTTCTTTTGCATAAACAGTTTGGTAACGATCTGGATCCTCTAAACGTTCTTTGATATAAGGAGGTAAAGGCATTTCGCCCAATGATTCCAACGTTTCAAGAAAAATACCTTCGTATTCAAATTCAATGATTCTTCCGCCATGTTCTAATTCTTCTTTGACAACTGCTTGTAAGCGACCATCACCAAATGTAATTCGTGTACCTACCTTCGCACGTTTTGCCGGTTTGATCAACGTTTCCCAAGTATCTCCTTCTGTATTTGTCAAAAGTAATACTTCGAGGTGTGCACCTGTTTCAGTTTTTTCACCATATAAACGAGCTGGCAACACACGTGTATTATTCATCACTAACGCATCTCCTGGATGCAATTCTTCTAAGATGTCATGGAAATGTTTATCCGACATTTCCCCAGTTGTACGATCTAAAACTAATAACCGAGAATGGTCACGGTCTTTTAGTGGTGTTTGAGCGATCAACTCTTCTGGTAAATCAAAGTCAAAATCTTCTGTTGTTAACATATCGTCACTCACTTTCTATCTTCTGCCTTGTCATTCTAACATTTTTACTGTTGCCTTGGCAAAACCCGCACTCGAAAAAAGAAGAAAGAGAAACGAACGAACAAACCGATTTCTTGCAAATGATCGTTTTATTTTTTTATAGATTTGATTGCATCATTGATATGATTGAGTTCAAAACGTTCAATTGTGCCTCCAAATTCCGTAGTGATTAAGTCATTCAATTTCTTTGCATCTATTTCTTTGACAATTGCTAAGACTCCTTCTTGTCCTTCTGGGATACAGTTAGCAATATAATGAAAAACATTTTTAGATTTTTTCTCTGCATGATGCGCTTGCCCAAAACCAATGACATCGCCAATTGCCCAGCCAAAGATCGCCCCTAATGGACCACCGATAAAGCCAATGATAATACCTAAAATACTATCACGCCACTCATTCTTTTCGCCTGAAAGATTCTCAAAATCCATCACTGTGAATCCTCTTTCGTCAAACGCGCGTTGAGCTAACATTACTTGTTGAACCTCAACATCTGGTTTTAGATCATTTCTTTTAAGTTTATTGAACACTTCTAAGCAGTGAACATCTTCCGCCATGTTGATCACTATTAGTGTATTTTCCGGCTCTACTTCGATGTTTGGATCTAGAGCTAGATCTTCCATTTCATAAAAAGAAGAATAATCATTTAGATCACCTGAAGCAATTTTAGCCATCAACATTTCTGACTTATTGAGTTGATCGTCAGATACTTTTTGAAAGTGGCCCATTTGATCCTTGATTTCTTTGTATTGATCTTCCGTCAAGACTTTTCCATTTTCAGTATTTCTATAATATTGTGCCATTGTCTTTTCAGCTCCTTCAAATAAATTGGATAAACATGTTCTACTAAAAAAATACATCAATTAAGTGACACTTTTTTATTTATTTTTTTTGTAATTATAAAATAAATAAATAAAAAAATGCCTGAGTTTCTCACTCAAGCATTTTTTTGTCTTTAACATTTATTTCTTCAAATGATAACTATACGTACTTATCACGATATTTTCTCGCCAAGATAAACGAAGTCTTAATCGTAAACTTGTTTGATTGTGTAAGATATTTTGCCAACGACGGTTTGGTACAAACTGTGGAATCAATACTGTCGTCGTATAGTTTTGTTTTGCGGCATTTTTACTTACCAGATCAACGTAGCGGATAATTGGATTTTCAATGGAACGATAAGAAGAATGAACAACTGAAAAACGGACATCAGGAAAATGTTTCTTAAAGTCTGCTTCAATTTCTTTTTCTTTTGCTATATCTTCATCCAATGACACGTGCATGGCCACCACATAATCCCCGATCGAACGAGCATAATTGATCGCACCGATGTTAACACGTGTGACATTTCCTACTAAAACCAGCACGGTATTTCCATCATAGTCATGTAACTTGGCGTCCGTTTCAAGTCGCAGCTGTTCTGCTACCTTTTTGTAGTGATCATGAATGCGATAGAAAATATACATCACAATTGGCATGATGATAAAGAATGGCCAAATATCACCTAAGCGGTAAACGAACAAAATCGCAATGATCGCATAAGAGATAAACGCACCTGTGATATTTGCAATAGATTTTCCTAACCAGTTCTTTCCTTCTTTTTTCCATTTAACGACCATTCCTGTTTGCGATAGCGCAAAAGGAATAAATACACCGATCGAGTATAACGGAATCAAACGTTCCGTTGAACCATGGAAAATAAATAAGAGAATAATCGAACCAAAAGCTAATGTCATGATCCCATTTGAGTACCCTAAACGATCGCCACGATCTTGATACATATGTGGCATGAACTTATCTTTTGCCAAATTGTATGCTAATACTGGGAATGCAGAGAATCCAGTATTGGCAGCAACCGCCAAGATCAAAGCGGTAGCAAATTGTAATACATAATACAATACGCCATGGCCAAAGACAGCTTTCCCGATCTGAGACAATACAGTAACTTCTTTTTCAGGTACGATCCCATACCAATAGTTGATGAACGTGATACCGACAAAGAAGAAGCCTAAGATCAAAGCCATCATTGTTAAAGTTGCTGCTGCATTTTTTGCTCGAGGTTTCTTGAAAAATGGTACGGCATTACTAATTGCTTCAACCCCTGTTAAAGAAGAAGAACCAGAAGAGAATGCTCGCAAAATCAATGCGATCGACACCCCTGGGATTGCAGCTCCAGGTAAGGCTGTTGCATGTAATGGTACGGCACCAGTAATGATATTAAACAGTCCGACCGCAATTAGCAACGTAATCACAATGATGAACGTGTAAACAGGGAATAGCAAGAAAGAAGCCGATTCCCTTAACCCGCGTAAATTCAGCATCATCAAGAGCAATACGATTGCAACTGAGATTGCTACTTGGTGACCATACAATGCGGGAATTGCCGAGGTAATCGCTTCGGCACCAGCTGACACGGAAACAGCTACCGTCAACATATAGTCGATCAACAAGGAACCTCCAGCGATCAACCCGGCATTTTTCCCAAGGTTTTCACTGCTGACGACGTAAGCTCCTCCGCCTTGAGGATACGCGTGAATGATTTGACGGTAAGAGAGAGTTAATGAAATCAATAGAATAATAACAAACGCTGCAATTGGCAGTGAATACCAAATGGCTGCAGTTGACAAGGCAACTAAAACAACCACAATCTGCTCTGTACCGTAAGCAATGGATGATAGGGCATCCGATGACAGCAATGCTAACGCGGCAAAACGAGTTAATTTATGCTCGTCGTTTTCAGCAGATTTCAACGGCTTACCTACTAACAACCTTTTTAAGTAGTCCAATTTTTTTACTCCTTTACACACATATTTACTTCAAAATTATTATTGTCAAAATTAAAAAAAATTTATCTTAAACAAGATGTTATAGTACGCTCCCATAATATAAAAGTCAATAAACTTTCATAAAATTAATTGAAAAAAATTAGAAAAAAAACAGTATTTTTTTCAATCGTACGTTAAATTAGCAAATGCCTTACATTTCAACGACTTTTTTCCTTTTCTGTCAAAAAATGTAACATCTCACTCATCGAGATTTTTCTTTCCTATTCAATAAAAACTTTTACTTTTCGTAGAACTTGAACAACCAGCACTTTCCAAAAAATAAGTAAACGGACTGTGATTTTTTCTAGCAATCATCAATCATTGTGGAATCAGCCATAACAAACTTTACTTTTCTATTTTCAATTTTTTCAGTTAAACGCATTGTTTCTACAAAAGAAAAAAATAGCTCCTCTGATCACCTAAGCTCCTGCTTGCTCTTTTAATAAAATAAAGGCCTTGTCAGACGAAAATACATGACTATTTCTGTCTAACAAGGTCTTCTTTTTTCAAACTGGTTATTGCTTTAACTACTAGTGGAAAATATGACTCTGATGTGCTGCTTCTTTGAATTTGACCATTTTTTCTTGGACATAAGGCGCAACAGCCGTTCCAATAACACCAAAGCTAACGAATAGACCAATCATGATCCAAATCGCATTTGCAGCATTTGGCCAATAGATTCCTCCTGCTGATTCTCGTAATAGATTAACCGCATGAGTGAATGGCAAGAATGGATTGATCATTTGGAAGAACTTCCCTGATACTTGGATAGGATAGTTCCCACCTCCACCAGAAATCGATAGCACGAGGATAATGATCGCAAGTCCCTTTCCAACATTATCAAATAGCGCCGCTAAAACATACACGATCATCATAAAGGCTAGCGAGATCAAAACGGCAAAGGACACGCTGTAAACTGGATTATGGACATCTACACCTAATAAAAAGATATTTCCTAAAGTAACGATCAAACTTTGTGCGATAGCCATCGTTAAGAACGTGAGCATTCGAGCAACAAATTGTTCTCGTTTTGTAAAATTGTTTCTTTCTTTTTTACCGAGATAATAATCGGTTGTCGCTACACTTGAGAGTAAGACAGCTCCCACCCACAAGCAAAGTGCTGTATAAAATGGCGTACTTGCCGATCCGTTGTTTGCAATTGGATACATCGTATTGGTTTTTAATTCTACTGGTTGCGTAAAGAAGTCACTCTCTTTCGTGGCATCTAGTTTCAATAATTTGATCACTTCTCCTAGATCAACTTCTTTTTCTCCTTTACGAATAGCATCTGCTGCTTTTTGGATACCTGTCTTGATGTTTGGCCAATCATTATTGATCAAATCAGCTGCTGCATTTACTGCCGTTTCAACTTGTGGCATTTTTTCATTCGCTGTTGTCATCGTACTTGTGATTTCGTTTTTGATCGTTGGCCAGTCATTTTGGATAAAGTTAGCAGCTGTACTCAATTTGTTGGCTAACACTGGCAAATCATTATTATACAGATCGGCTCCTTTATTGATCCCATTGACGATCGTTTCCATATTACCATTCAACATGGTGTTTGCATCATGGATCTCTTGTCCGATCGCTGGCATTTCTTTTTGGTACTTCTCTAATATCGCCACTGCATTGGTCACTGTTGCTTTTGTTGAATTTAACAGCGAATCAAAATCGATTTGGTCAGCCTTGCTTAACGCACCTTGAGCTGTTTCAATCGTACTGATGACTTGATTTAATAGTGAATCAACGGTTGAACTGACTTGGTTCACATCGATTCCAGAAATCAAGTTATTGACATTTTTAGCAGCAGTTTGAATTTGCCCTAAGATATTTCTTACGTTATCGATATTTCCTTCTTGAATGGCTTGTTTCAACGCTGGTAGGCGATTTTGTAAGCCGCTTAGAACTGGCTTGATACTATTCAATGTATCGATTAGTTTTTGGAGCTTGGTATTACCCGTTTGATTCTGTAGCTGTGTCAAAAAGGTAATCAACTGATCAATCGCTTGTTGCTGTGCTGGTAAACTATTGTAGAGATTATCCAATAATTTGAGTAAGTTTCCCTTCTCTTCTTCCGTCAATTGATTATCTGCAATTGCCTGATCGACACTCGCTGTAAATGAATCAATAGATGTTGCTACCTGACTAATTGATTGTACCGTTGTATTCACACTCGTTGTGATACCTGGTAACGCATCTTTTAACTGCTCTGCACCTGATTTTGTTTGAGTAGCTAGATCTTTTGCTTGTGTTTCTAATTTCTTCACGTCAGGTAAGATTTCTTGGACTTGTTGAATGATCGACAACCCTTGTTTCGCTTCAGTGATTCCTTGATCCATCGTTTCTTGGATCGATGAAAAATCCTGATCGATCTCAGCAATTTGTCGACCTGCATTTTGGATTTCCGGTATTTTTTGTTGTAAATCTAAAATGATTTTCGCTTGCTCTTGGAGCTGTGGCATTTTATCATTCAGGGCAACCACTTTTTGTCCCATTTCATCGACTTGTGGGAGATAGTCCACAAATTCATTGGCTTTGTTTAACTTTTCTTTAATAGAAGGTAGTTGTTTTTGTAAATCAAGTACTTGTTGCGTATAGCCATCGATCGTATCAAGGTTCTCATCCGTTGAAAGTATCATTGATTTGACCTTATTGATACTTACTAGATTCGAATCAATGTCATAACCGATCTCGTTAAAGACCTTCAATAACGTTGAACTAGCTGTCTTGATAAATTCATCTGTAATCTGGGTTTGGATCGCAGAAGCTCCTTTATCGGTGATCTTAGGAGCAATCGCATTGATTTTCTCATTCACCGTGTATTCGATTTTTGGCTTTCTGATCTCTCCACTCGTAAAACTTAACAAGTCTTCTGAGAAATCCTTCGGTAAGTAGATTCCTGCATAATATTTCCCAGAACGAACCCCTTGTTCCAGTTCTGCTTTTGAGTCAACGAATTGCCATCCGAGTTGTTTATTGTCATGAAGTGATTTGATCACTTCTTTCCCAATTGCGACTTCTTTCCCTCGAAATTCTGCCGGTTGATCTGCACTATAAACCGCGATAGGCAATTCACCGGTATTTCCGTAAGGATCCCATAACGCTTTGATGTTGAACCACGCATATAATGAAGGGATAATCATAATTGCAATGATCAAAAGTGTAGCAATTGGATTTTTAAAAATTCTTTTCCAGTCAAGTAGATATAATTTTAATGTGTTTTTGATTGACCGCATAAATATCCCCTTCTTCTTTTTTCAGCTGCATTACTTTACCATGTAAATCATGTAATTTTCAATTCCCTTTTTTCAAAAAGCTCGATAATTTAGACATAATAGTCAAACTGTCCGATTGTCTGACCATAGAATTGAAGAAATAGTTAAATTTTACATGTACCACTTTACCATTAAATAAAGCAGAAAGAAATTTTCATGCTAAAAATCAGAAGAAGAAAACGCATCCATAAAAAGTTTGCTCCTTTTACCAGCCCAGCTCTAATCATAAGTTAATACGATTTTACCTGCAGAGGGGTGTCCTTCAAGTTGATGGTGCGCCCAGATTAAATGATCAAGAGTTGCAGCTAATTCTTCTGCTACAAAAATATGGTAATTTCCTGTTTTATATGCAGCAATTAAATGAGTCAAAGCTTCTTGATCTGAGTATTCTTTTCTAGGAACAAAAGTCTCATAAAACCCATTTTTTTTCTGACGAGATGCAAGGGAAGGCAATTCGTTCAACGCAACATAATGACCTTCTTCTTTCATAATTTTGATAGCCATGTCTCCCGCGATGCTTCCTTTCGTCGCATCGATCACAATATCTGCTTGATTACTGAATACTTCTTCAGGATTTTCTTGATCATAAGAAGAAAAATGAGTAACGCCTAAACTTCGGACTAATTCTTCATTTGTCTTTGATGCACTAGCAAACGTCCGAATCCCTTTTTGATGAAGTAATTGGATCAAACTAGTTCCTACGCCTCCTGAAGCTCCGGTCACCATTACCGTGTCAGTTGGTTGGATCGTTAGCAGATGATTAATCACATTGTAAGCAGTGATCCCCGTCGTTACCATTGCAGCTGCTTCTACCCAACTCATTTCATCTGGTATTTTAGCCACTTTACTTGCTGGTAAGACGATTTCTTCGCCGTAAGCACCTGACACAGGATGAACGACTACACGGTCCCCCACAGCAAATGAATCGACGTCACTTGCTACTTCCGTCACGATTCCAGCACCATCATTCCCTAATACGTAAGGGAATGTTAAGGTTCGGACTTCCTTCATCTTTCCTGAACGCAAAGCGACATCATAAGGATTGATACTAAACGCTTTCAATTCCACACGAAGATGATTGGGCGTGACCTCCCTTGGTGTGTCTACTATTTCTTGAAACACCTTTTCAGCTGGTCCATAACCACTAATAGCAAACCTACGCATCTCTACCCCCTCCTTTTCTTCTAGTTTACGTGTAACACCACTATTTGACAAAAAAACTGTTTTAATCGCATCGGTGGCCTTTCTCTTTCATAGAGAACAAGAGAAGGACTAAACATTTTTAGAAACAAAATAATTGTTTTATTTCTCACACTATGTTAAGGTATCTACACTAAACCGTAATTTTTACGATTTGAAAAATTAAAGAGATTATTGGAGGAAAATATGGCAAAAAAATCAAAAATTGCAAAAGCTAGAAAACAACAAGAAATGATTGCCCGCTATGCTGATTTACGACAAGAGTTAAAAGCGAATAAAGATTATGAAGCCTTACGTCAATTACCTTTAGATGCACGCCCTGAGCGTTTGAAAAACCGTGACTTGATCGATGGACGTCCTCGCGGATATATGCGAAAATTCGGCATGTCTCGTGTAAAATTTCGCGAACTAGCTCATCAAGGACTGATCCCTGGTGTCAAAAAAGCTAGTTGGTAATTAGTATTAGACAGACGAAAGATATTCTGGCAAAATAGCAGTCACTCTCTGAATAAGATAAACTAATCAAACACATATAAAAAAAGCCGTAAGGACTAAAGATAGGAAAACTATTTTTGGTCCTTACGGCTTTTTTATAAGTTGAACAATGCTGACTCAACTTTTTTCTTATCATTATCCAGCATTTTTTATTAAGAGTCAGAAACGACCGTATAGCGATTGACATCATTAACGCTCAGATCCAACGATTTCTCTTATAACCTTTGTTGATTGACATTCAAGATAATTAGCTTGTTCCTTTTATATGTAAAGGCATAATGTGCTTATTTAGCGACAGGGGTCAATGCTTCGATACCTACACTGATTTTAAGTGCATGATCGACTTCTGACATAATTCCTCGATCTAAATGACAAACTTTTTCTTTTAATCTTGATTTATCAATTGTTCTGATCTGTTCAAGTAAAATGACAGAGTCACGTTCGATTCCAGTACCAGTTGCTTTTATTCCAATATGCGTAGGCAATTTAGGTTTGGCCATTTTGGCAGTAATGGCCGCCACAATAATCGTTGGACTAAAATGATTCCCTAAATTATTTTGAATAACTAAGACAGGTCGTGTCCCGCCTTGTTCTGAACCCACGACTGGAGAAAGGTCAGCAAAATAAATGTCTCCTCTTTTTACCATAGGATTCTCCTTACTCTTCATATTCTCTAGGAATGCGCGTTCCTAGTACACAGGCTACCTCATAGTGGATCGTACCTAATTGATCCGCTACTGCTTGCATCGATATCTCTTTTTCCTGATTTTTACCAATCAAAGTAACCTTTGTTCCCAGTGGAACTTCCTGAGGTAAACGGATCATAATTTGATCCATACACACACGTCCGACAATTTCACATAAATTTCCATCCACTAGGACGGAAAAGCCTTGCATGTTTCGTAACCAGCCATCCGCATAGCCAATCGGGATCGTCCCGATCCACTCTGGTTGATCGGTAATATAGGTTTCCCCGTAGCCGATGCCTTCACCTTTAGCCAAACGTTTCACTTGGATCAACTCGGAAACTAACTCTAGTGCGGGTTCCAATGGATACGGTTCTGGCAGTGCATGCCCTGAAGGATTTAACCCATACATTGCTACACCAAAACGAATCATGTTACCAATTTTTTCATCATGCCATAAAGCAGTAGCACTATTACTTACATGAACATACTTAGGTAAAGCAGGCAATGCATCGATTGTCTCTATAAAACGTTGATGTTGCTGTTGCCAATACGTTTCATCCGCTTGATCAGCCGTTGAGAAATGGGTGAAAATCCCTTCCCATTCCAATACAGCACTTTCTTGAATAAATGAAACTGCCTCTACGACTTCTTCAGGTGTCAAAAAACCAATCCGTCCCATGCCGGTATCAACTTTCAAATGAAGTGCTAACGCATGTTTCAGCTTTCTTTCTTGCAGATATTCAACAGCCTGTTCTAACCATTCTTTGTTTCCTACAGTGATCGATAAATCATGGACAACCGCTAAAGTCAATGCGTCAATGGGAATCATATTCAACACTAAAATAGGTTGTGTGAATCCCGCTTCCCGCAATTCAATCCCTTCGTCTAGATTAGACACACAAAATCCAGTAGCACCTCCAGCCAGTGCAGCTTCTGCTGTCTGGACTGCTCCGTGCCCGTAACCATTTGCTTTGACTACAGCAAATAGCTCTTTTCCTTTTGGTAATCTAGCTAATTCTTTTTTGACATTTTCAGTAATAGCTTTTGTATGTATAATGACTCTTGTAGGTCGGTGCCAAGCGACAACCATGATTTTTCCTTCTTTCTAATCTTCTAAAATAATTTGTGCAAACGCTAATTCATCCGTATGCGTGATACTAACAAAACAAGTACCTGAATGAGGTGATTTTGTGACTACAGGTTGTCCTGCATCATTTTTTAAAATTTCAATTTCTTGAAACGTCACCTTACCAATACCAGTTCCCCACGCTTTTGAAAAAGCTTCTTTGCAAGCGTAACGCCCTCCGAGAAATTCTACTTGTCGGTGAAAAGGCAGGATTTGAAATTGCTCGATTTCATTTGGCGTCAACACTCGGTCGATAAAATTTTGTTTTTCTTTGATGATCTTTGCAATCCTTGGTAACTCAACTGCATCAATCCCAATTCCTTTAATCATAGACTCTACTCTTTTCAAAAATTTTAGAACACTCTCATTCTACCAAATTCTCGGTATTTTACCACCAATATGTCCATAAATAACTAAAAAGAAAGCTCCTCTTAAAAAAGAGAAGCTTATCATTTATTATTAATCGTTATTTGTACGGATCACAAATCCACGTTTTTTATCGTTTTGACGCTTACCGCCATCTTTTTGATGGTTATTATTTTTACTGTAGCCACCTTTTGATTTGTTGCCACGGTAGTTGTTATTATCGCGTCGATTACGGTTATTTCCGCCGCCACGTTTGCCATTTTTATTATAGCCTTTTTTCTGCATTGGCAATGGACGTTCTGGAGTGATTTTAACTGGTATTGCATCAGAAGGATCCTTCGCAGTCGTTTTTAGTAACAAAGCTACTAAATCTTGTGCAGAATACTCTTCAAGCAATTTATCTGCTGTTTGCAAATACTTGTCTAAGCCGTTTTCTTCAAGCTTAGCTTCAATTTGTTCCACTGCAGCACCTAGTTGTCCCTTGAATGCTTCTTTTTCAGTTGGCGGACGTAGAGTAGCCATCCGTTTTTTCGTTAAGTTCTCAATAACATGTAGGTAGCTCATTTCGTTTGGCGTAACGAATGTCACTGACATCCCGCCTTTACCCGCACGACCTGTACGTCCGATACGGTGAACATAACTTTCTGGATCTTGTGGAATGTCATAGTTGTAGACGTGAGTCACGCCTGAAATATCCAAACCACGTGCAGCTACATCCGTAGCAACTAAAATATCTAAATGACCATTTTTAAATGAACGTAAAACACTCATTCGTTTTTGTTGTGAAAGGTCCCCATGGATTCCTTCTGCACGATAACCGCGAGCTTCTAATCCACGTGCCAATTCATCAACACGTCGTTTTGTACGACCAAAAACAATCGTAAGTTCTGGTGTTTGGACATCGAACAAACGTGTCATGATATCGAATTTTTCGTATTCTTTTGCTCGAACATAATATTGATCGATTAAGTCAGCTGTCATTTCTTTCGCTTTGATCTTCACGTGTGTTGGTGATTTCATGAATTTCACGCCGATATTTTTGATTGCAGGTGGCATTGTTGCTGAGAATAATAATGTTTGGCGTTCTTCAGGTACTTTTGAAATAATACTTTCAATATCTTCCAAAAAGCCCATGTTCAACATTTCATCTGCTTCATCTAGAACTAATGTTTCCACTGTTCCTAATTTCAATGTGTGGCGGTTGATGTGATCCAGCATACGTCCAGGTGTTCCTACGACAATATGTGGACGATCTTTCAATCCACGGATTTGGCGACCGATATCAGCGCCTCCGTAAACAGCTTGTACACGTACTCTTTTATCACGACCAAGACGATAAAGCTCTTCTTGTGTTTGGATCGCTAATTCACGTGTCGGTGCAATGACTAACCCTTGCAATTCGTGGCGATTAGTGTCGATTTTTTCTAACATCGGCAAACCAAAAGCAGCCGTCTTACCAGTCCCTGTTTGTGCTTGTCCAATCACATCTTTTCCAGACAATGCTAAAGGGATTGTTTCTGACTGGATCGGTGTTGCTTCTTCAAAACCAGCACGCTCTACTGATTTCAATAATTCTGGTGATAATTCTAATTCTTTAAATTTCAAATGAATCCTCCTATATGGTTGTTAACTGAGGATGTAGCTTAATTTTTGCTACCCCGTCGATTGTTCGGTCAAAGTGTTTGGTTCTTTTTGACAGTGGCCACGTACGTTTTTACTCATTCTTAGCCCCTGTGGCACCACCGAAAAATCACTTTGCGAAGTTTAGGCATTAGAAAAGCCAAACGGGTCGCGTTCAGCTTTATCATTGTTATGACATCTGGCTCTAGCAATTTACATAAACGAAAGAACCAGTCCAATTTCTCTTCATCTTTCGGCAATAGGTTATTCTAGCATAATTTCTTATTTTCTGCAAGTTTGCAGTTTATTATTTCATTCCTTGCAATTGTTTAACGACATCAATCAATCCCATTCCATTGCTTCCTTTTAAAACGATGCTATCTTCCGGACGTATTTCTTCTTTCACCGTTGCAATGAGTTGTTCTTTATCTGTTTCAAAATATTGTACGTATAAATCTGGATACTTTTCGTTCAACTTTTCATATAATGCTTTCATTTTGGGCCCATATAAATAGACTCCCGCAAAATTAGCTGGATCAAGATGTTCAGCCATACTTGCGTGCATCTTCAAAGCATCTGGTCCTAATTCCAGCATGTCCGCAAGTACAGCAAGTCTTCTCCCTTTTGTTGGTAAGTTGGCAAAAGTATCTAAGACCAATCCCATTGCTGTAGGATTCGCATTATAGACATCACTTAGAATCCCCGCACCATTTCCAGCACTTAGCCACTCCGTACGATTTTGCGTCACTGTGACACTTGCTAAACCTAGACGGATGGCTTCCGTTGGCAGACCAAAAAATTGCCCAACAGCATAAGCAATCAACGCATTGGTGACATTATAACTTCCAGGAAGAGGAATCATGAACGATTCATCATTGACGATAAAATGTGTGGCTGTTTTCTCTTCACTCGTTACCTCCGCCTGTAGCTGCCCTGTATTTAATCCAAACGTTTCAATTTTTTGAGTCAAACTTTCAGTCAAAGGTTTCAATAATGGTTCTTCTTCTGGGATAATCAACAGCCCATCTTCTCTCAAACCATCAACAATTTCCATTTTTGCTTGCGCGATTCCTGCTCGTGAGCCAAGGTTTTCAATATGTGCTTCACCAATCATCGTAATAGCCGCTACTTTAGGTCGGGCAATCAAAGAAAGCTCAGTGATCTCTCTGGCATGATCCATCCCCATTTCTAAAACGATTTTTTCGGTATCCATCGGCATGTGCAAAATCGTATAAGGCAATCCAATATTATTGTTGTAATTTCCTTGTGTTTTATAGGTTTTGTACTTTTGAGCTAAAACTGAAGCAGTCAAATCTTTTGTCGTTGTTTTCCCATTACTTCCCGTAATTGCCACCACTTCAGCCCCAACTTTCGCTAGGTAGTACTTCGCCAGATCTTGCATTGCTTTTAGTGGATCATCCACAAGAATCACTCGAATCCCACTAGGTGCTTTGGACGCTTCCAGACTCCAAAAAGTAGCAACCGCTCCATTATCCATGGCTTGTTGAATAAATTCGTGTCCATCTCTTGCTCCTTTTAGCGGCACGAACAACCCACCTTTTTCAATCTTGCGACTATCGAACTCCACACCTGTGATTTCCGTTAAATCATTCATTACGCTTCCTACAGCTTGAGCGATTTCTTGTACTGTTAGTTTCATAAAAAACCCGCCTTTTCGCATTTAGAAGCCGGAACAAATGTGAATGACATTCGCCCCAGCTTCTATTTTTATTTGTCTATTCGTTTGCTTCAAAAAAACCTTGTCGTTGATTAAAACGATTGATTCCTAATTGAATCAATTCTTCGATCAAATCGCCATACTTCAAGCCCATGTTTTCCCACAATAATGGATACATGCTAAATTGCGTGAATCCAGGCATTGTATTTAACTCATTTAGGAATAGTTCATTTTTATTCGTCAAGAAGAAATCACAACGGCTCAAGCCACTCCCACCTAGCATTGTATACGCAATTTTTGCATATTCCTGCGCTTTTTGATAGACCTCTTCCGGTACTTCAGCTGGGATTTGCATTTCAATCTTATTGTTGATGTATTTCGCATCATAATCATAGAATGCAACATCTTTGACTACTTCACCAGGTAATGTGGTACGCACGTCTTCATTCCCTAAAACAGCTACTTCAATTTCACGTGCTTCGATTCCTTGCTCAACGATCGCACGAGAATCATATTGATAAGCTAATGCAAGCGCATTTTGCAGCTCTTCACGGTTCTCCGCTTTAGAGATCCCTACACTTGAACCCATATTTGCTGGTTTGACAAACATTGGGTAAAGCAAAGACCCTTCACATTGATCAAAGATTTTTTTAGGATTTTCTTTCCATTGATTTTTCAAAACAGGGACATAAGGAACTTGTGGTACCCCTGCCGCTTGCAAAATGTATTTGGTCATGATCTTATCCATTGCACAAGCACTTGTTAAAACGCCAGCGCCGACATATGGCAAGTTCAATGTTTCCAAAAATCCTTGAATCGTTCCATCTTCACCATTAGGTCCGTGTAAGACAGGGAAAACAATCGTTCCTTCTTCTTTGATTTCTCCAGGATTGATCACTCTTCCCGTAAAGCCATCTGTCACTTTTCCGCTTGGGTCCCATGTCAAATGTAAGTCTTCTTTGCTCGCTGGTTTCTCTGTTAACAAAGGGCCTTTCACCCATTGACCTTCTTTGCTGATAAATATCAGTTGAACTTGATAGTACGTATAATAAATAGCATTTAAGACTGAAAACGCTGAAAGAACTGAAACATCATGTTCTGCACTGCGTCCACCATATAGTAAAGTAATCTTCAAAAGATTGTCCTCCCGTATCCAATATCTTTCACTTTTACTTCATATTTTAGCACAAAATCAAAAGAATCAAACAGCTTATTTTTCAAAAAGTCGATAAACTTATTTGTTAAATCAAGAAAAAAGGCACGGCATCGCTGCCTGCGCCTCTTTTTCGATTGTTGTTTTTCATCTATTCCATCTTTCGTTCATCAGGGACAATCCCTTGATTTAACAACCATTTATGGAAGAACCATTCTCCTATGCCAATTAATAAAGCAGGAATCAAAACTTTCATCCAGATGTTCGTCATATCATTCATAAAATAAAGATATACCCACAAAATGACTGCGGAAGAACCGGCATCTGCGATCGTCGCCGCAATATTCCCCACCTTTCGCAAAATGAGTAAATCACCTAATACATAAATCATCACAACGACAATGACCCCAACAATTGTCGAATCCATGAAGCTAACTCCGTATAATCCTGTTAATACGATCCATAAAATCGCCCAAATCATGATTGCTTTTACAATTAATGCTTTTACATGTTTCATTTTCCACTCTCTCCCCTCAGATTAGAAAAAAATTAGATAATAAAATATCTTTAATTATTTTATCATTTTAAAGACAATACAAGCAAAGATATCGTACTAATTGAGGGGAAAACAAACCTATTGTCGCTACTCATTGTTTGAAGATAACTTGACTTGTTCAAGTGCTTGAATTAATGCCTGTCTAAAGTTTTGATGATCTTGAGTGGTAAAAGGTTTAGGTCCTCTAGTCCGCAGACCTGCTTTGCGCAACCTTCCACTTTGGTAACGTTGTTCTAACAAGGAGTCAATCGTTATTGCACTAAATTCTTTACCCGTTTGATGAAACACTCGTACCCTCTTTGGTAAAACTAAAGAAGCTAACCCATAATCTTGTGTGATTAGAATATCTCCTTTGCGAATCAATCCTACAATGCGGTAATCTGCGCTATCTGCGCCTTGGTCAACGTACACAAAATGAACATACGCTGGATATTCTTTATGGGTGTAATGAGCCACGCTCGTCACGATCATGACTTCCACTTGATACAAACCAGCAATTTCAATTACATCTTCCTTAACCGGCGAACCATCTCCATCAATCAGTATTCGCATGATGCCGCACCTCTCGTTTCCATAATAGATAAACACCCAGCACACCAAGGAGTAACCAGCTGATGTTCCCCCACTTAGCGTATTCCATTAATTGCACACTGATCGTAGGAACTCTTAACTTGTCAGTCAACTGCAACAGCACTGCAACAGGTAGTTCTAGCCAACGGGTAAGAACTAGTAACAGCCCCATCAAGAGAAACTGATGGACCACACTCCCTTTGTTTTGTGTCGTAAATTTAATGATGACTCGTTGATCCATGGGAATATCCGTATCAGTGTCATAACACACACGATTTAACCAACCGCTGATCACAGCATGACAAAAACTTAAGAAAAACAATCCAATCACAAACGCAGTCGGGATCAATAAAATCAATAAAGAGAGAGATAGTCCGATCAACTGGACGATCACTGGAGGATAGGGGAAACTACGTAAGATACGTTTACCAATCAGCTTAGCGACGACCATTCCAGCAATATAAGGTAGATACATATAAGTGGCTAAATGATCAAATCCATACAAAACTCCTACATAAAATGTACTAAACAAAAAGAGAAAGTTCCCCACCATTCCACTCAAAAAATTCATGAGATTGAGCCAACTTGGAAACTGCCAATTTTTTTTGCCTCGCCCTAAATAAAAAGCGGCTAAAACAAATAAAAAGAGAAAAACATAAATTGTAAGATCAAACAGTTCTGGCTCAACGAGCAAGCGTGCATTTCGAAGCAAAAACAATAAGACAAAAAACACAATGAACAGCACAAATTCTTTCGTGACAAAAATCGTCGTTTTCATCTCTTTAAAATCCAATTCATATCTAGGATAATGGCTGATGGTGTGATAAGCCATGATATAAAACAATGTATAAAGCCCTAACGTCACAACGATTTGGGTCGTACCTGACAACTCGATCGAGCGAAAAAGCAAAACCAATAATAGTAGCGCAAAGATATATTTTTTGCCTGTCATATTCGTAAAACCCTGTCGCTTTTCATGGTAATTAACAGTCACATTTGCTGGAAGTAGCCAAGCTGCACTAGATCCCAATAAAATACTAGACAAATAAAACAAGGGGAAATAGAGCACACCAAAGATCCCTAATAACGAACCCGCCCCTCCCATCAAAAGAGCAATCATCAGTAATGTATAACTATCTAGACCTAAACGAATACTGCGGATCAAAAACAATCCCGTCATACGGAAAGTATAAAATAAGGTAAACGGTAAAATCGAAGCCCAGTTAGCCCCATCGCTCAAATTCAGAAATAAAAGATAAGGAATAAATATAACCGTATTAGCTAAAATAAAAGGTGTTGATTGCGTAAAATTACGACCAAATTGTTTGATTTTCTCGAACATAAAAAAACTCCTTAGCGAGTAATTACAAAACTTATTTTTCATTCATTCTAGCATTAATCATAAGTAGAAACCAATTTTAGCCAATACTCTCAACTAAGAATTCCGACTTATAACGAGCGATAACCTATTGCGACACGTCTTCTTGTCAGTAATAGTAACACTCAAGCCAAACAAACCACGAAAGATTGCCCATAAAAAATAGGACATTACCCAGAATCTCTTCTGACTAATGTCCTATCTTACTGGTACTTGAGTTTTTGTGAACTCAAGCAGACAAGCCCTTCTCCACAAAAGTCTTGCCCGACACCCTTGCATTCCGGCAAGTGATCACATCATGATCTTGTGTCTCCAAAATCAATTAGGCGCATCTGTAAACCAGAGGCCTTCTCGACCCGTCGCATGTCGTTACTTTAACACATATCCCAAAGTTATGCGAGTCTTTTTTTCATTTGATAATCGACCATTTGAAATCCTTGACCAATATCCGAGATCAGTTCACCAGCCATTTCAAAACCTTGATGAAGGTAAACGGCGATGGCTTGAGCATTGCCTTGATTGACACGTAGAAAAATCTCTTTGATTCCTTGTTCTCTAGCGATAGTTTCGTACCACTGAAAAAGAGCCGACGTCAATCCCTTCCCTCTGAATTGATTCATTAAGTATAACTTACTCAAATATATTTTGGAGGCTATTACCTCATAGGCGGTATATCCGACCGTTTGCCCTTGCTCTTTTAAGAGAAAATACTGCACACCTTCCGCCACTTCTTTTTCAATCTGTTGTTTTGATTGATAGGTAGCCAGCATATAGTCCACTTGTGCTTGCCCAATGATCGGAACAAATGCTTCTGGCCAAACTTCCTTGATTACTGATACCAACTCGTCAATTTCAGTTGAGGTTACCTTGACTTTTTCTAACATTCTTTTTCTTTCCTCTCTTACTGCTAAAAATTTCCTTGTGCTTTCTGGAACAGATACAACATAATCAAACTATACGCACCGACAGACCAAGGTTTCAATAATAGGACAATTTGGATATATTCCTTAAAAGATATTTTAGTTAACCCTGCGACCAGACAAACCAAGTCATCAGGCGCAAAAGGAATCAACATGGTCAAACATAGTACTTTTTTGATATCCTTCGTTTTCTGTGTCAGTAATTGGTCGAATTTTTGGTACTTTTTGGGCGATAAAATAAGTTGTACAAAACTAACGCCATAATAACGAACCAATAAAAAACCAATGGCTTCACCGATAATCAATCCAATACAGCTATAAAGTAATCCCCAGCCATTTCCAAACATCAACAAGCCTGCCACTGAAGAAATTCCTCCAGGTAGTATTGGGATGATCACTTGAATGATCTGCAGGAGAATAAAAATCACTACTGCATACTCCCCAAATTGTTGGATGAAGCGTTGCAAAGAAGTGGTTGATCGAAAGATCCCATGTTGATAAGCATAAATGATTAACACCAAAAAGAACAATAAGCCAATAATCGGGATTACTCGGATATATTTATGTAAATGATTGTGATCGTTCATTTTCAGTCTCTCCACCTTTTAGCGCTACTTTTCATTAAGAATCGTTGCAAAAGTAAACGTTTCACTTGATAAATAAGTCGAAGAATCGAAAATAGCTTCTCCTATTTTCATGATTCTTCGACTTATCCTATTGGTTTCTTTGTTTTATTTATGATCCAAAAAACTAGCAACTTTTGTCGTAATCAAATCGATCGCTACGTGATTTTCGCCACCTTCTGGCACGATGATATCGGCGTAACGCTTAGTTGGTTCGATGAACTGATGATACATCGGTTTAACCACAGTCAAATATTGTTCGATCACGGAATCCAACGTTCTGCCACGTTCTTCCATATCTCGTTTGATTCTGCGGATGATACGGATATCATCGTCTGTATCTACATATACTTTGATATCCATCAAGTCACGTAGATTTTCATCTTCTAGAATCAAAATGCCTTCTAATATAATTACTTCTTTAGGCTCTTGGATGATTGTTGCTTGACTTCTTGTATGTGCAACATAATCATAAACTGGTTTTTCAATGGCGTTATAGTTCAGTAGTTCTTTCACGTGCTGAATCAGCAGATCATTATCAAAGGCAAAGGGATGATCATAATTCGTATTCAATCGTTCTTCAAAGCTCAAATGGCTTTGATCTTTATAATAAGAATCTTGTTCAAGCATCATGATGGAATGGTCTGGGAAATTATTGAAAATGGCACGACTTACGCTTGTTTTACCGCTTCCTGATCCACCCGTCACACCAATGATAATTGGCTTGCTTTTTGTCATTGACTAAAACCTCTTTCATATCCGTTTTTACATTCTTATCTATTATAGCGAAAATACACGAAAATGCTATATTTTTCTGAAAATTAATGCTTCTCGATTTCCAAAAGAGGATAAAGTTCTGCTAACGAATCAATCCGATAAGTCGGTACGATTTCTGGAATTTCCGGCAACCGATTTTTGTTAAACCAAATCGTATCAATTCCTGCCAAGTTCCCTCCTTTAATATCTGAGGTCAATGAATCGCCAATAATAACTGTTTTTTCTTTTTCAAATTGAGGAATCTGTGAAAAGACATGATCAAAAAATTCTTTCATTGGTTTTTGGGCGCCCACATCTTCTGAAACAAAAATTTTTTTGAAATAGCCCAACATTTTCGCATCAGTCAAACGTTGATATTGCGTTTTCGATACCCCGTTTGTCACAATATAAAGATCCGCTTGTGAAGATAACGTCTGAAGCAGTTCATGACTTCCCTCAATCAAATCATGCCCCTGATTCAAGTAATGTCTGTATCTTTTCTCCATAGCTAAACTATCAACTGTTTTACCAAATTGTTGAAATAGTAGTCCAAAACGACTCCCGGTAACCTCTTCTCTCGTCATATTCCCTTTTTCAAATTCACGCCATAAGTGATGATTTAATGCCTTATAACTTGTTTTCACTTCTGGTGTCAATTCAATTCCTTGCTCTGCAAATAATTCATTTAATGCTTTTGCTTCTGTCATCTGAAAATCAAGTAACGTATCGTCTACATCGAATAATAAAGTATGATAATTCATTTTTTTTCTCTCCTATTTAAAATATATTTTCAATTGCTTTAATTCGGTTAATGTCAGTGAACGATAGGCACCTTCAGCAAGTTGGTCATCTAACTGTAAAGGTCCCATCATTAGTCGCTTTAGCTTTGTCACTTTTTTACCACGTGCAAGGAACATCTTTTTTACCTGATGAAATTTTCCTTCTTGTATCGTTACTCGTACTCGACTGCTGTTTTTGGATGTTTCCATGATTGTTAATTGTGCAGGTAAACAACGATAGCCACCCTCAAAAACAATTCCTGCTTGAAAAGCTTCGATATCTGAAGCTGTCACTTGTTCATTGATCTGCGCCTCATAAGTTTTGAAGACTTTTTTATCAGGCAGCAACATTTCATATCCCAACTGACCATTTGATGTCAGTAATAGTAGTCCTGTGGTATCACGATCCAAGCGTCCGACAGGATAGAGCGGCTTCGCTCGATCCGCTGAAGCAATCAAGTCTAACACGGTCATTTTTGTTTGGTCTTTAACTGCAGTCACAGCACCACTCGGTTTATTCAATAAGTAATAGACTTCGTTTGTCGTTAAACGCTTACCTGAGACTTCGATCTCATGAATCAAACTATCCACATTTCGGTTTTGGCAAAATTCGACACAACCATCAATTTTCACTTGTTTTGATGCAAATAAACGCTTCATCTCTTTTCGAGTCGTTTGTAAAGTTTCTTCAATTAATTTATCTAAACGCATGGTGCTTTCCTTTCTTAGCCTAACAAGCATTATAACCCGAAAGAGAGTAGATGCAAATAAGAAAGCCATTGTTATTCCTTGACTTAAATTCAGATTCGCGCTACGGTTAAAGAGTAAAGTGAATTGGATTTCTCATACACAGCGTAATGACCTGGTGGAGAAAAGTTGAATCCTGACTTTCTAAAGGTAGATGCGCGCATCTACCTTTTTGCGTTTTTTAAGCGCCCTAGCCAATAATGTGCACGAGAATAGCCGTCGAAAGTTCACTTAAATAAAATCTGTTGGTCTACGTTGCCGACAGTCACATTTTAAGGAGGAATTTTGGTTATGTCAGTATCATTAGAAGTAAGTAAGAGAGAAGTACGTCCCCGTTCATTGAGAAATAAATTGCGTCATGAAGGTAAAGTTCCAGCTATTGTTTATGGGTACAATGTTGAAAGTACTCCGATTGCTATTGATGGACAAATATTCAGTAAATTATTACGTGAAAATGGCGCAAATACAGTAATCACAATGACGATTGATGGAAAAAAAGTCAACACGTTGGTTCATAAAGTCCAAACGAATACCTTTACCAACCATTTTGAACATGTGGAATTTCTATCTGTGAACATGTCAGAAGAAACTGAAGTCGAAACTGAAATCGTTCTTGTTGGCGAAGCTGCAGGTGTAAAAGCTGGTGGTGTCTTAGCACAAAACCTTTACACTGTGATCGTCTCTGCTACACCAAGCAACTTACCAGAACGTATCGAAGTTGATGTAACAAACCTAAATCTAGGCGATGCAATCACAGTAGCCGATCTACCTGAAAACAACGATTATAAAGTCGTTTCTGATGGTGAAGAACAAATTGCTGCAGTAGCAGCTCCAACTGAGGAAGCTGAAACTACTGATGAAGAAAGCGAACCAGAAGTTATTGGTTCAACGGAAGAATAACAAGTGACTTGTTCGTGTCAAAAGCGTTGGTAACCTTCGCTTTTGGCACGTTTTTTTCTCTCCTTAAAAAAAACTTATACTTTGAAAAAAAGTACACGATTTTTGTTGCATTTTTAAAAAAAGTCTATTAGAATGAACCATCGTTACAGTAAATCGTTTATCCTAAATGAAGAAATAAAACATGTCTATTCGATAAAACGAAGGAGGTTAAACAGATGTTTGAAAGTTTTGACAGTAGTCGTAACCGGTATGCCTCTGTAGGTGTTGTATCAAGTTTACCAGATGAACTGATTGATAGTATCTGGTTTATTATTGACCTAGACCTTAAGGGAGTCATCCCCTTAGATAATATGTTAGCCTTTGATTTAATCGACAATAATGGAAAAGTAACTATGCATTTTTCGCAAGCTGGTAGTGATGTTGAGATGGGAATCGATTTACCGTTTCACTATTCATCAAGTTTTCCAAGCCAAGTATATGCTTATGATGATGGTACTAGAGAAACCATTCTTTTACCCAGCGAGATAAGACAGTATTAAGGTTCACAACCATTCGTTGTCCCTTTTGATTTGTACGCCCAGGCCAAGTAGTTGATCCTTTGAATTTATTCTTTGCGTTTCATTCTTTGAATTTATTCAGCGATTCAATTCTTGGCTTGTTTTATGATGCACATCATTGAAAATATCTTTGAAAATGAATCTGCAATACATTGAAAGTTATCAAAATTATTTCATTTTTACCTAGTAATCTCAGGATAAACACTATATACTACTAACTAAATTTTATAGACAATAAGGAGTTTAAAAAATGCGCGATTTAACAAAAGGAAGTCCAGCTAAACTAATCTTAATGTTCACCGTTCCTTTACTTATTGGTAATGTCTTTCAGCAATTTTACAACATGGTCGACATGATCATCGTTGGTCAAACATTAGGGAAAAATGCGCTGGCTGCTGTTGGTGCAACCGGAAGCTTGACCTTTTTAATCCTTGGCTTCGCTCAAGGTCTTACTGCTGGATTAGCGATCATTACAGCTCAGCGTTATGGTGCAAAAGATTATCGTGGTCTTAAGAAAAGTTTTGCTGCAAGTGTTGTTATCAGTTTGGTTGTCACTATTGCATTAACCGTCCTTAGTTTAGTATTTATTCGCCCGATGCTGCAATTGATGCAAACGCCCGTTGAGATTATTGACCAAGCACAAACGTTCATTTCAATCATCTTACTAGGGATTTTCGCATCTATGAGTTTTAACTTGCTTTCAAATGTTATTCGCGCGCTTGGAGATAGCCGGACACCACTTTTCTTTTTGATTATTGCAGTGGTTGTCAACGTTGTGCTTGATTTGATTTTCATCATTTCTTTTGGAATGGGTGTCGAAGGCGCAGCAATTGCAACGGTTATTGCCCAAGTTTGCTCAAGCCTACTATGTTTAGTTTATATCAAGAAAAAAATTCCTTTGTTGCAATTACGTAAAAAAGATTTTCACTTTGATAAAGAAGAGATTCGTGTTCATTTAAACGCTGCTCTTCCAATGGCTTTTCAATCATCCATCATCGCCATTGGCGCCATCGTCCTTCAAGCTGCGTTGAACAGTTTAGGAACAGATGTCGTAGCCGCTCAAGCAGCAGCCAGCAGAATTGACCAATTTGCTAACCAACCAATGATGTCCTTCGGGATTGCTATTGCAACATTTACTGCTCAAAATTATGGTGCAAAAGAATATGGTCGAATTTTAAAAGGTGTTAAGCAAACACTTATGATGAGTATTGGCTTTAGTGTTGTTGCAGGTGCGATCGTGATTTTCTTCGGTCATTCACTTATGCAGTTGTTTGTTTCACCGACAGAGACTCGTGTCTTTGAATTAGCTCAAACTTACTTCAATATCAATGGTTCCTTATATTGGATCTTAGCGATTTTATTTATCTTACGTTACACACTACAAGGACTTGGTCAAAGTAAGATTCCAACACTCGCAGGAATGATGGAATTAGTCATGCGTTCATTTGCAGCAATCATTTTAACTGGTTTACTTGGTTATACGGGTGCTGCAGCTGCTTCACCACTTGCTTGGGCAGGATCTGTCGCTGTTCTACTATACTCTTACTTGCGTTCAATGAAACAACTTAAATCTTTCGAGAATGAACAACAATACGCTATGGATGATCCTGAAATCCAGTACAATAGTATCCAATAAAAGAAAAAAAGACATTTCTCTCATCGATCAGATAAGCAGAAATGTCTTTTTTATTAGCAATTTACATGATGTTCCGTTCAAAAAACGAAGGAGTCTGGTTAGATGATTTTAGCGATCAATTATTATATATGATCATTTTTACGAGTATTTTCATCCGTATCTTCTACTCGAACGTCTCCTTTTGTATCAATATCCAACTCTTCACGACTTACTTCTTCCGTCACTTGTTTCATATCTTCATGCTCTTTTTTGTGAATACCTACCTCTTCACGTACTACAGTATGTTTATTGACATCAATTTGTTCTTCTTTAAGAGGAATTGTAATCGTTTTGTCTTCCAAAGAATCATCTGAAATATTATCGCTTGCTTCAGCATTTACTGGTTTTCTTTCGATAACGATTTCTTCACGCTTCACAGGGACTTCCACTGTTTTAGTATCATTAACAACGTGTTTATGGATATCAACTTCCCCAGTTGTCACGTCATGGGTATTGACATCTAACTGTTCTTCTTTGAGTTGAATATTTTCATTATTTGTATTTAGTGTATCCGTTGGATCGGGCATATTTTGAGTCCGATCGTTTTCAACAACTGCTTCATTTGGCGCTTTGTAATCTTTAACCGTAATCACTATTTTCCCAGCGGCAATATCCTCTTTGTATGAATACAATGGATCATCGTTAACAGAATCATCCGCTTTTTCTGTATACGAATCTTCCTCATAGGTGTTAGAAGTGAACGTATCTTTGATCCGTTCCCATAGCGAGCGTTCTTCATGCGTGCCTTCAACCTCATCCACATTCGTTTCTACATCAATTCCTGATAAACCAGAAAAACCAAAATTTTGAGCAGCATCTTTTGTCGTATAGATAATGATATCGTCTCGATCGTATCCTTCATCACGCAATTGTTCGATCACTGATAAAGCTTCTTCCCTCGTACTGTAACTACCAATAACTGTTAGATTTCTTTCATTCATGTGAATCCCTCCTGTTAATAGTATGTCTGTATTTAGTGATTCCGCTTACAGATCTATTCTATCGGATATTTTTTTTTAGAACAAATATATGGTTTACAAAGTAAAAAAGATGCCAATCCATTCAGCTAAGTCGAATGGATTGGCATCAGTTCTATCGTTTAAAATCTTATGATCAAGAGATCCGTCCACCAAAATGAGTAGGAAGCTTCCGACTAAGGGACAAAAAGAAAGTATAAACATCGGTTTATTCGTTTTTGGTAGTGGTTAGAATGTTTGTCTTACTTCTCTCATTTTTTTTGATCGTGAAATGTAGGATTTTGTTTATCCCAGATTCTTCATTCTGTTTTATTCGAATCGATACTGTTTTCTGCTATTTCTTGTTTTTTGATTTTAAAATAGTCCACATGCGTATGGTTATATTCTAACACCGTAAATTGAAAAGAATCAATTTGGATCACTGTACCTGTCTTGATGTTTTTTTCATGGTTCGACATAAATCCAGATAGTGTGATAAAAGTAGACTCTTCAAATTCAGGGATCGTAACGTGGAAATAACGACCAAAATCATCTAACGTCAATTTTCCTGAAACAATATAGCTCCCATCTGCTTGTTTCGCTATCAATGCTTCATCCAAATCCGTTTCATCCCGAATTTCCCCTACGATTTCTTCTAAAATATCTTCAATCGTCACTAAACCACTCGTTCCCCCGTATTCATCTTTTAAAATAGCAATATGTTTTCCTTTTTTACGCATGATCGTCAACAGTTTTTTGATGGGAATCATTTCCGAAGTAACGATTGGTTCTTCCACCAACTCATCCACTGTTAATTGATCGTCTTTAAACGACTGCTTAATCAAATCTGGTAAAGTAACATAACCAAGGACGTGATCCTTTGACCCAGAAATAACGGGGTAGCGGGTATGACCTCTTTGAATAGAAGCTTGAATCGCATCTTTCACTGTCTCACCAGCTTCAAAAACCTGCATAGAGGTTCGATCCACTTGGATATCTTTTGCCAACGTATCATCAAATTCAAAGACATTTTCTAAATAATAGTACTCTTCTTTCGTCAACTCTCCTTTTTCATAAGAATTCATAGCCACTAACGTCAATTCTTCTTGAGATAATGTCTCTTCTCCTTCTGAAACTAATTTCACACCTAATACTTTTCCTAAAGCCGCAGCAGAATGATTCAATACCCAAATAAAAGGAAACATTGCTTTATAAAAATAATGCAACGGACGTACAACAAATAAGACCACTTGCTCTGTATTCACGATACTATAACTTTTAGGTAAAAGTTCTCCGATCACCACATCGATATATGTCACTAAGATAAACCCTAACGCGACAGAAATCGTTCCGCTCAATGCTGAGCTAAACGGCAATCGACCGATCCAAGGCTCTAGTAACGTCGCCACTGAGCCTTCGCCAACCCAACCAATGATCAACCCAGTCAAGGTAATTCCTAATTGACTAGCCGACAAGTAGTTATCTAAATGATGCGTGACATGTAATGCTAATTTGGCATTCTTTACATTTTCTCTTTCTAATTGTTCTAAGCGTGAACGTCTGATTTTAACTAATGCAAATTCACTAGCTACAAAAAAAGAAGTCACCGCAATCATCAAAAATAATATGGCAAAATTAAGTACCATAACTTCCCACCTCTCTTCTCTCACCTATTGTACCTCTTTTCGAAAAATAATTTAAATCAACGATCCACGATCACATCGGAGGTTGAGACAAAAGTGTTTAGCATCAAGAAATAAGAAGAAATTTCCGAAAATTGACAAGAAACACAAATACTTGTTTTTGATGTTGATTGTTACCTACTCGGTGCTTCTCAAATTTTTGGTAAATTTCGGCAAATTTTCCGAAGATGCTGCTTTTGTCTCACCGTGAACAAGAGGTCGTGAAAAGAGTGTTTTGACCTGAGCGTTAAGGATGGAAATCTCGAAACAGCTCCCCATGTTTTGAGATTTTTTGACTTATCGCCGAAGGTCAGCTCTTTGAACACCGTTTATTCGTTTTCAGAGATACTAGAAGAGACTGAGACAAGTTTTGTCCCAGTCTCTTCTTGAACAACAAAACTCTTTTAACTTAGCAAGTTTTGTCAAGCTTTTATCCAAAACTAAAATTTCATATAGCCGAAAAAAGAAGACTCTTTGTCTGATCGATTCCTTTACAATAGTTCTAGTAAAAAAATCAAAAGGAGATTATCTTATGCCCCTTAGTCAAGTTCTGAAAGAACACAAATTAATGAAAGTATCAGAAAATAGTATTCACTTGTGGAATCGAATGTTGAAAATTCACGGCTTAAGCCAAACCTTAGCCTATTTAACTACATTTAATTATGAAACTGAAAGTATCAAAAATATTATAAACAACCTTCATTTGCCAGCAGGAACAGATAAAGAACAGATTGAAACCTTGTTAAATGTTCTGGGCAAAACGGTGGTGGAATCAGGTTTTTCATCTGATCAGGAGTTACTAACCACAATTGACCAGTGGAACGCAATGCTTAAACTAAACGGTGCTGATGAAACCTTCGCTTTTCTAGCTACCTGTAACTATAATGATTCAATGATCAAATTTATCATAGCGAATCTTTACTTACCAGAAACGATAAATCCAGTCATTGAATCAGATAAAATCATTACGGCAGAGCGATCAACTATCACTTCAGATTTTCAATCCAACCAAGAACTACTAAATACGATTGACCAGTGGAACACGAGGTGTAAAGAACGTGGCCCAAACGAATGCTTAGCATCTTTGTCTAAATTAAACTATAAAGCCAGAAGTATTAAATTTATTATGGCTAACCTCCAGTTACCAAAAACAATGGACCGATTAGCCAACACACAAAAAATAGTTGAAGCAAACAAAATGAATATAATATCGAATTTCAATCAAAAAATAAAAATAATCGCAAAAAAAAAAAAACGTTACACAGCCTAAACCACATCATTAATAACCTTGAATTACCAAAGTTGGATGCTGAAATACTAAGAAAAAAAATCATTCTAAAAACTCAAAAAGTAATCGAAATTGGTGTTAAAAAACACCTCGCTAAGATGAATTTCGCATATAAAAAGACGCAAACCCAAGTTTACATAAAGCAAATGCAACAAGAACCAAATGAAATTGGCATCTACCTAGGAAAATCTCACCTAAAAGATTTAAAAAGAAAAGCAATCAATAGTATTTCAAATAAACATCTAAGCGAGCCTAAAAAAGCTAAACTCTCTTTGCAACGCTAAATAGCCCAAAAACAATGGGAGAAACATTCCAAGAAATGTCTCTCCCATTGAATACTTTATTCGCTAAAGTTTAATTTTTCCGTTCTTTTAACCACGTTTTTCTTGTTACACCAATTAGTAACGGTACTGTTTCATGCTTTACTTCACTATACTCTAAACCAAACCAAGTTTCTGGCGTGGTCGCAATTTTTTTAATTGCAAGTTTTGCTTGCATGATTTGTCGTTCCCATTTGCTGAGAGTCGTCACATTTGAGATCACTTCATCAATCAAGATAAATTGGAAATCACCGACTTCTCTTCCCGGAGTTAACGAGTAAGTCTGCGGTTGTTTTGGTAATCTTCCTTGTTTCATCAAATCATGAATGATTTGACGAACATAGACATTGATTTCTTGTTGTACTCTGAATCCTAAGAAGAGATTCACTTGTACGACAAAATCAGTATCCATCATATCGATTTGGTATTCTTTCGTATAAGGTTCATCCGTCACTTCCACATGTACGAACCAATATACACGTGCTCTTTTTGGTCGTTTGTCCAGAATCGAGTAGACAAATTGTCTACCAACTTTTCCTTCGGCCATATCTGGTACTAAGAACACCACATTAGTTTGATAAAGTGGCAATGAGTGATCATCTCTTAATTCCGCTAATTGTGGAATGTAATCTTTTAATGCCACATCTTCCGCAGCAGACTCACGGATGATATTTCCTTGTTCCCAAATAAACATGACAGCTAAAATAATGATCGCCATCAACACCGCAACAAACCCTCCGTGGAAAAACTTCACGATACTTGAGATGAAAAAGATGATCTCGATCGCACCAAAAAAGAAAGACACAATCCAGGCGAACCATTTGGAATAGTTGCTTTGGATCAAATAGAAATAAAGAAGTACCGTCGTCATCAACATCGTGACAGTAATTGAAAGTCCATAGGCTGCTTCCATATGATGTGATGTTCGGAAAGTAACCACGATCAACGAACAAGCCAACCATAAAATCAAATTAACCGCGGGAATATACATCTGACCGATACTGTTTCCTGGATACATGATTTTCAAGCGTGGTAAGAGTTTTAACTTAATCGCCTCTGATACCAATGTAAATGATCCAGTAATCAAAGCCTGTGAAGCAATGACCGCAGCGATCGTAGCAAACCCAACGCCAATAATCAACCAACCTTTAGGTAACATTTGGAAAAATGGATTGAGATTATTGATTTGTTGCACCTCTTGATTTTGATAAATATTCAGTAACCAAGCCGCTTGTCCGAAGTAATTCAATACTAAGCAAAGTTTAACGTAAGGCCAACTTAAACGGATATTTAATTTCCCCACATGCCCCAAGTCAGAATACAATGCTTCCGCCCCTGTCGTAGCCAGAAAGATGTTTCCTAAAATAAAGAGACCTAATCGATTGTCTGGACTAAAAAGTAGGCGAATCGCGTAGTAGGGGTTCAACGCTCGGATCACCGTCCAGTCTTGGCTGAAATTTATTAAACCCATCACACCTAAAAAAGTAAACCATAAAAACATGATCGGGCCAAACGCTTTTCCTACTATCTCGGTACCGAATCGTTGAACCATAAATAATACGAAAATGATGACTAATGTAATAATGACAATAATATTTTGATTGTTACCGAATCGATCAAAAAATTGTGGGATACCTCTTAACCCCTCGATTGCTGTCGTGACAGTCACCGCTGGGGTCAATACTCCATCAGCAAGTAAAGCAGCTCCACCGATCATTGCCGGAACGATCAAGTATTTGCTCCCTTTCCTGACCAGTGTATATAAAGAAAAAATCCCACCTTCACCGTGGTTATCGGCATTTAACGCAATCACCACATACTTGATTGTGGTAAGTAATGTTAGTGTCCAAAAAATCAATGACACCGAACCAAGGACAAATTCAGGATTGATACCTCGTAGTCCTCCGTTATCTTCTACGATGGCCTTCATTACATATAGTGGACTCGTTCCAATATCTCCGTAAACTACGCCCATCGCAACTAATAGACCAGCCATTGAAATTTTTTTAGTGTTGTGTTTTGTTGTCAATTGTCCCCCTCTTTTCTACTTTCGTTCACTATCGTATTTTCTTCACAAATCATTGATCTTTTATTTCATGTGATTTACTTAACTAGAGACCCCTACGAAGTGTCAAATCATTATACAAGATTTCATTTAGTAATGTCGACGGATATAGTCTGCTAAAAATGAATACACACCGAGACAAAAAAGAGCTCCTAGCAATGAAGGGATGAGGTAGAATCCTTTGATCGAGGGACCTAATTCACCAAGAACAAATTCTCCTAACCAGCTTCCTAAAAAACCGATCACTACATTTCCAGTGACACCGCCAGGTACATCCTCATTTAAGATCAATCCAGCGAACAGACCTAAAACGCCACCAACGATCAAAGTCAGAAAAAAATAAAGCATCTCGTTCCCTCCTTAAAAAATACACCTTTATTTTACGTTATTTTGAAAATTAGACCAAAGATTATGAATAGCTTTTATCCAAGTAAACTTTCCAGAGGGATTTTAGCTATAAAAAGAAGGAGTAAGACATTGTCTCACTCCTTCTTTTTCAATGTAGCAAAAACAAGTATTTTTCACTGGCGTAGGCATTTCACCCTTCAGATTATTCTTTTTGCTATTTTATCGCTTAAACGATTATTTTGTTTCTTTTTCAGAACCATCTTCTGTTAACATCGCTTTTCTAGAAAGATTTACGCGACCTTGTTTGTCAATCTCAGTTACTTTGACAAGGACTTCATCACCCAATTTGACTACATCTTCTACTTTATTGACACGGTCATTTGAAAGTTGAGAGATGTGAACCAATCCGTCTTTTCCTTTAATCAAGTTAACGAAAGCACCAAATTTTTCAATACGAACTACTTTTCCTAGATAAACCTCACCGACTTTTACTTCTTTGGTTAAGTCTTCAATGATCTTGATTGCTTTTTGGATCATTTCTTTATCAGATGAAGCAATACTTACTTTACCATCTTGATCGATATCGATTTTCACACCAGTTTCTTCAATGATACCATTGATTGTGTCGCCACCTTTACCGATCACATCTTTGATCTTCGCAGGGTCGATTTGGATCATTTCGATTTTCGGTGCATATGGGCTTAATTCTTCACGAGGTGCTGCAATCGTTGAAGTCAATTCTTCTAAGATTTCCATACGTGCTTGTTTTGCTTGGGCTAGCGCTTCTTTTAGGATTTGTTCCGTAATTCCTTGGATCTTAATATCCATTTGTAGAGCAGTTATCCCATCTTTAGTTCCAGCCACTTTAAAGTCCATATCTCCCAGATGATCTTCTAATCCTTGGATATCTGTTAAAATCGTATAGTTTTCGCCATCTGAAACAAGTCCCATTGCAATCCCTGCAACTGGTGCTTTGATTGGTACACCGGCATCCATCAATGCTAATGTCCCAGCACAGATACTTGCTTGTGAAGAAGAACCATTCGATTCTAAAACTTCTGCCACTAAACGGATTGTATAAGGAAAATCTTCTTCTGAAGGAATCACTTGTGCTAGTGCACGTTCACCTAAAGCACCATGTCCG
The DNA here is from genome assembly GCF_051714965.1 of Enterococcus sp. AZ077. NCBI lineage: Bacteria > Bacillati > Bacillota > Bacilli > Lactobacillales > Enterococcaceae > Enterococcus > Enterococcus sp. AZ077. Next base: position 178,252 of record NZ_JBIOSX010000001.1, on the reverse strand, counting down.
ATTTCACGACGACCAGGTGATCCCGCACGCCCTGTTGAACCAACAGAAAATTGTGGGAAGTTGTAATGGTGGATAAATCGTTTGCTAACTTCTACTCCCAGTCCATCAATAATTTGGTGTTCACCTAGTGGCGCAAGGGTACAAGCAGATAATGCTTGAGTTTGTCCTCGAGTAAACAAACCTGAACCATGCACCCGTGGCAACAAGCTTACTTCTGAAGCTAGTGGACGGATTTCGTCCAATTTACGCCCATCAGGACGAATCTTGTCGATCGTGATCAATTCACGAACTACATCTTTTTCTAAGTCCTCAGTAATTTGTTTTACTTCTTTTAGTAATTGATCTTCCTCTTCATGCCCGATAAATTTTTCGGCATAAGCTTCACGAATATCGATTTTTACTTGTTCGATATTGTCTTCACGAGCTAGTTTTTCTTCTGTCATAACAGCCGTTTTCATCGTAGCATAAGAAGCATCAAAGATTTCTTTTTTCAAATCTGCATCTACTTGTAACAAAGAAACTTCCATTTTCTCTTTGCCGACAGCTTGGACGATTTCTTCTTGGAAAGCAACTAATTCTTTGATTGCATCAAAACCAAATAGTAATGCTCCAAGCATATCTTCTTCAGAAACTTCTTTCGCACCACTTTCAACCATGTTGATTGCTTGTTTTGTACCTGCAACACTTAGTTCAATATCTGTTTGTTCCGCTTGTTCAACTGTTGGATTCAAGACATATTCGCCATTCACACGGCCGACTTCGACACCAGCAATTGGTCCATCAAATGGAATATCTGAAATTGATAATGCTAAAGAAGAACCTAGCATTGCAGCCATCGCAGGTGAACAATCTGTTTCAACACTCATCACGATGTTGGTTACTTGAACTTCGTTACGGAAGCCATCCGCAAACATTGGGCGGATCGGACGGTCGATCAAGCGAGCCGTTAAAGTTGCTTCTGTACTTGGACGACCTTCACGCTTGATAAATCCTCCAGGAATTTTACCGGCAGCATACATCTTTTCTTCATAGTTGATCGTCAACGGGAAGAAGTCAGTATCTTTTGCTTCTTTTGAAGCAACTGCCGCACTTAAAACTACAGTATCTCCATAGCGAACTAAAACTGCTCCGTTCGCTTGTTTTGCTAATTGACCGACTTCGATTTGTAAGGGACGGCCTCCCCATGTCGTTTTGAATATTTGTTTTTCTGACATAATTACTCCTTTTCTTTCTCGTGAAAGCAAGACGCTACTAAACAAATGAAAACCGCCAAACGTCGCTTATCCAGCTTTCATTTGGTTAGTAGGAGTCTATCATGCTTTTTTCGAGAATGGTTGTATTAGGTATTACAGTAAAAAAAGTGAGATTCATTTGAACCCCACTCTTTTTGTCAAAATTAACGGCGTAGACCTAAGCGTTTGATCAATTCGCGGTAACGTTGTACATCAGTCTTACGTAGGTAAGCTAACAAGTTACGACGGTGACCAACTTTTTTCATTAGGCCACGGTATGAATGATGATCTTTTTTATGCATACGTGCATGTTCATTCAAGTGGTTGATTTCTTCCGTTAATACAGCGATTTGTACTTCTGGAGAACCAGTATCCCCTTCATGGCGTGCATAGTCTTTGATGATTTCATTTTTACGTTCTTTTGAAATTGCCATTTCTTTCACCTCTTTCGATTATTCCCCTGTGACTGAGTAAAACGTTGGTGATTCGCTTAACCAAGTAACAGGCGATATGCCTTACGCATACAGCTATACTTTACCTGAATCTACGGGAGAAATCAAGTGAAGAATCATTAAGAAAATTTAGTTTTTAAACAAACTTTCTCCTACTTTTTAAATTTTATGTTAAACTATAATGCGAAAATAGACGTATAACTGTCTAAAAAGAAAGGGGTACATATTCCATGATCACAATGGATAATATCATCCGTGAAGGAAATCCTACTTTGCGGGAAGTAGCTGAAGAAGTTGCTCTCCCATTAAGCAAAGAAAATATCGACCTAGGAAAAGAAATGCTCGAATTCCTGAAAAATAGCCAAGATCCAATCAAAGCGGAAGAATTAAACTTACGTGGAGGAGTTGGTTTAGCTGCTCCTCAACTAGATATTTCTAAACGCATCATTGCTGTACACGTGCCAAGCCCTGATCCAGAAGTAACAGAACCCACGCTAAGTACGGTAATGTATAATCCAAAAATCCTTAGTCACTCAGTTCAAGATGCTTGCCTTGGCGAAGGAGAAGGCTGTTTATCTGTTGATCGAGAAGTACCTGGCTACGTAGTCCGCCACGCTAAGATCACGGTTTCTTATACAGATATGAATGGCGAGAAACATAAAATCCGCTTGAAAAATTATGAGGCAATCGTTGTCCAACACGAAATTGATCATATCAACGGCGTGATGTTCTACGACCATATCAACGAAAAGAATCCATTTGCCCTTAAAGAAGGCGTATTGGTGATTGAATAAAAATGATTGAAAGTTGTATTTCAATCTAAATGACTCGTAAGAAATTGAACTAAAAAGCAACATCTTCGGAAATCGCTACTCATTTTTTCGAAGATGTTGCTTTTTGACGTGGGGAGCCCCACTCCTTTTTTATATTACTAAGAATCAGCGATGTGTTCGTTGTCCATTAAACTGGTTTCTGTCTTTACTATGTCTATTTTCTCCCAACTTTTCTTCTTGTCGTTCAAGTTTACCTCCCGCTCTAGTTGTGCCTTCTACTATCTTTTTCTGCCCTAGATTCTCTAGAGATGGGCTTAACGTCAGATTCTTTTCCAACTCCAATAGGTCTATCTTGTTTGTTTTTGCCCAACGTTTTATTTCACCAATCATTTCCATCCATTTGTCTAACTGTTGTTCTCCGTTCTGTTGCGCATAGCATTGATTCTCTCGCTGAGCACGAAGTTGCTGAGTCAAGATTTTTAATTGATCTTTGCGTTCTCCTATTAGCTCATCTTTTTGCATTAATTGATTTTTAGTAATTTCTGTCTCTAATTCAGAATTTGATACTTTTAATTTATTGATCCCAACTTTAATTTTTTCAATTTGACCTTCTATTTTTTTTAATATATGTACTATTTCTGGAGTATTTTTGCATTTTATATTTTCAATTATTGTTTCTGCTTCAGATCGTAACGCAAGATCTTTCTCGCATCTTTTTCTAGCCATCAAATTAAAGAGCGTGGCATTATTACTCGGCAATTGTTTTATTTTATCCTCAACTGTATTTTTATCATATAGATAAGGTTGTATCAGAACAGCCTGCGACTTGTATATTTCCACCACGAAACCTTTCCACTTCTCTAATTCTTTTTTTGCAGAATCTAGGTCCCGCCAGTCAAATTCAGAAGAGTTTAATTCGATTTCTTGTAGTTTTGTTTGTATTTTAACTATTCGTTCTGCCACTGCTCTTAAAAATGCATTTATTTCTGAAACAGGTCGCTTATTCACCTCATCTTGTAATTTATCTGCTTGTGCTCTAAATTCTAGATCCTCTTGACAAATGGTAAGATTCTTTTTTAAGAGAGCCTTTGTGCGCCCACTTCTATCGAAATCCGATCCCCAGTTTTCATCGAACCAACTGATCGTTTGTTCAACGGTGCTTTGTTCGTATAAAAAGGGGAATTCTATTATATTTCTTTTCCGCTTTTCCAACATTTCAATACTCTTTAATTCAGATAGCAACTTTATTGTACCCCTTCCAAAAACTAGCTTGTTGTTCCAGTACTTTATCTCCAGAATTCTTTGTCTTTCATTCGATGATTCGCTGTTCTGCTATATTTGCATATTCAGCAAGCTTTTCTTTCGATAGATAACTAATATCTTTCTGTGCATAATTTTTCATAGACAAGCGTTGAGATTGTTCTTTTATTAGCTTAGATTGAGCATCCTCCCCTTTATTTAGGAGGCTTATTTCAGTCTGATTTTTATTTGAAAATGCATTGAATGTTGCTATTCGTAAGTTAGCTTGCTTTAAATTTACGCTAATTTCATCATCCAAAAAGCGAATCACATCTTCAAACTGACAGATCCATCCTATCATGCGCTTCAACTCCTATATTTTATTTATGTCACGAATACTTCTGTAAAAAAGCAGAATCAAAAAATAAATTCAGCTGCAAAACTTCCTATTGTCCCATTTTACTTAAAAAATGAAACTAGTTTCTTCCTTCTTTTTCCCAAAAATAAAATAACTGGTACGATTCGTAAATGGATAAATCATACCAGTTATTTATTATTTAATGTTCTTATATATTCAGCCCAGGCAACTCTTTTCCTCGCTAAGCCGTTCTTTGTTTCATTAGTTTCAAGTACGTAAACTCTTGTACTACAATATTATTCTCTTAGTGTAACGATCTTACCTTAACCATTTCAGATATCATGACCGACTTTGATCCGGTTGGCCTACTTGTTGCATTATCTTGGACTTCTTTGGATCTGGTTCTGCTTTTTGTGGTGAAGAGTTTGCCCTTTTAGATAAAGGATTTTGTCTTGTATTTTTTACCTGTTGTACCTCTTCCATGCTTTTTAATGTCTGTTGTGGTTGTTTTTTTAATTCGTTGATTTTTCCAATAGTTTCCTCAATAGCATACTTCTTATTTTTTAATAACTTAATCGATAGTACCATTGCGGAAGTATGTGTGCTTACATCTTTTTCGTATTTTTGAACGAATTGATTCGCCTCAAAATTTTCTTCTAATTTTTGATTGATTAAAGACGAAACGGGGTTTTCGATTCCACTTGCCTTGTCTGATTCATTGAATTCTTTGCTCATTTCCTCAATAAGCTGATTCTTCTGATTTTTTACGTACTCATTCACTTTTTTTCCTGATTCTGTCAGTTCCTTTCCTTGAGTTTCTCGAATCACTTCGTCAAATATGAAAATTTCTCCTATCTTTTGTTTGAGTAAAGACGTATTTTCAATTCCACTTGGTTCTATTGGATTATTTGGGGAATTTACTTCTTTTTTGTCCTTATTTTTTGACCTTCTCATTAGTTTATTGAACATTACCTTTAGCAATGAAGGCTTTTTATTTGTATTTCTTACCTTTTTCATTTCTTTCATGTTACTTGATGCCTGTTGTGTTTGTTCTTTTTTTGATTCGTTGAGGTTTCTGCTATTTTCCTTAATATACTGTTCCTTTCGATTTATTAAGATCGCAATCAGTGATTCTCCTGATCTTATCAGTTCCTTTGTTCTTACCATTTCTTGAGTTTCTCGAATCACTTCGTCAAATATAAAAATTCCTTCTATGTTTTCTTGGATGTTTGCTGTGACTTTAGCCTTTTCACTATCTCCTTGAACTGTTTCGCTAGTTGATTTATCCATTTGTTTTAGCTCCTTTACTTTAGTATGTAGAAAAATAGTACCTGAATAATTCATATTCAATGTTATTGCAACTTATATTACTATCTTGACTTCTTTTGATCTGGTTCTGCTTTTTGTGGTGAAGAGTTTGCCCTTTTAGATAAAGGATTTTGACTTGTGTTTTTTACCTTTTGTATTTCTTTCATGCTTCTTAATGTCTGTTTTGATTGTTCTTTTGTTAATTTGTTGAATTCTTCGCTAACTTCCTTAATTAATTGATCCATAAGCTTATCCTTCGAATTTTCTAAGTTCTCAATCATTGATTTCTTTGACTTACTATCTATTTCTGTTGTGTCATGTATTTCCAGAATACGCTTGTTCAATAGGAAAGTTTCTTCTAACTTTTGATTGATGAAAGTCGGAATTGGATTGACTATTCCACTTGTTTTGTTTAACTCGTTGAATTTGTTACTAATTTCCTCAATATTCTGATTCTTCTGGTTTTTAAAGTATGTAACGCGGTAAAATCTTGATTTATTTAATACTTGTTCTCCTTTTTGTCCTATTGCTTGAATTCCCCATTGTGAAGTGAAAATTTCTTCTATTTTTTGCTGGATAAAAGGCATATTTGTATTTACTGTTCCACTTGTTTTCAGTAGATTATTTGGTGAATTTACTTCTTTTTGGTCTTTCACTTCTGCGTTTTCTTGGATGTTTGCTGTGACTTCAGCCTTTTCATCATTGCCTTGAACTGTTTCGCTAATTGATTTATCCATTCTTAGTTCGTTGAATTCTTCACTAACTTTCTTAATTAATTGATCCATAAGCTTATCCTTCGAATTTTCTAAGTTCTCAATCATTGATTTCTTTGACTTACTATCTATTTCTGTTGTGTCATGTATTTCCAGAATACGCTTGTTCAATAGGAAAGTTTCTTCTAACTTTTGATTGATGAAAGTCGGAATTGGATTGACTATTCCACTTGTTTTGTTTAACTCGTTGAATTTGTTACTAATTTCCTCAATATTCTGATTCTGATTTTTTTTACAGAGGCTAATGAAGCTTTGTTTTGCTGCTAATTCTTGTTCTAATTCTTGTTCTAATTTTTGTTCTACTTCTTGAATTCCCCATTGTAAAGTGAAAATTTCTTCTATTTTTTGCTGGATAAAAGGCATATTGGAATTTACTTCTTTTTGGTCTTTCACTTCTGCGTTTTCTTGGATGTTTGCTGTGACTTTAGCCTTTTCCCCATTTCCTTGTACTGTTTTGCTAGTGAATTTATCCATTTGGTTTAACTCCTTTACTTTAATATGTATTAAAAATATCTATTGCTAAACTTGGTTCCCACTATTTTTTTATTATGTAGAAGAATAGTGCTTGAATTATTCATATTCCGTATTATTGTAATTTATAAATAAAATAGTCGAACGCTTATTTTTTCAAAAAAATAAAATAACTGGTACGATTCATAAATGGACAAATCATACCAGTTATTCACTATTTAACATTCTTAAATATTCATCTCAGACTACTCTGCTCTTCATTAGCCTTCGTAGAGAATTCCTGCTTTTATCAACTGTTGCTTAATCGTTTTCAACACATTAGTATCTGGATAACGGATGGTATGCAGATGTATCCCATCGGTCAGCTCAGATAACAACGTAGCATTACTTTTTTTATAACGTTTCATAAACAATTCAATTTCTTGAGTTGTTTGGATATGAAGCATGCCTGTCAATTCACCATATAAAGGATGTTCTACAATGACATCTAAAACTTCGCCACCGGCTTCAACAATTAAGCGCAACTCTTCTTCTGTTTGCTCACGACCATGTTGGACAGCAATCTTGCTCACTAAGCCGTTCTGTGTTTCATTGGTTTCAAGAACGTAACCTCTTGCCGTTGCAATAATAGTCGCACCTGATGCTCTCAACAACGCAATATCTCCGACAATGATTTGACGGCTCACTTGAAAACGTGAAGCGAATTTGCTGGCACTGACCGGTTTTTCTTCATTTGCCAGGGTATGCAGAATCTCTTTGCGCCGTGCTTCTCCATCAATCATCCACTTTCTCCCCATTTAATTCATTTTGATAGTCACGAGAATGTTTCATAAGATCGATATATGTCGCTGTGATCGTTTCTTTATATTTCGTATTTTCTAACCGACTAGCGATTTTTTCTAATACTTCTTGCTCCCTTTTTTCGTCATAGACTGCTTTTTTCGATGCTTGTTTGGTTTCGCCAATTTTCGTTACCGTGTCCATACGTTTTTCTAGTAATTTGACGATTTGTTGATCAATCTGATCGATTGTTTGACGTAAGTCTTCAAGTTTTTCTGGTTGTTGATCTTCTAATATTTTTTTGATTACTCGAGCAGGATTACCTGCAATCACTACATTATCAGGAAAAGATTTAGTTACAACAGAACCCGCTCCAACCACGACATTGTTTCCTAACGTAACACCTGGCGTAACGATCACACCACCACCAAGCCAGACATTATGACCAATTTTGATTGGTTTCGCATATTCTAAGCCACTATTTCTTTTCACTGGATGAAGTGGATGAGTGGCTGTATAAAGTTGAACATTTGGCGCAAACATGCAATTGTCGCCGATTTCGATCGTACTTACATCTAAAAATGTACAGTTGTAGTTCGCATAGAAGTTTTCACCTACACGAATATTGTAACCATAATCAAAATTGATCGTTGGCTCCATGTAGATTTTTTCTCCCGTTTTTCCAAAGGTTTCTTTTAGTAATTGAGAACGTAGCTCTGCTGTTTCTGCTTGGTTGATGATCGTACTTTGGCTTCTTGCGTATTGACGATCCGCTACTAATTCCGGATCATTAGCAAAATATAATTCGCCAGCAATCATTTTTTCTTTTTCTGTTCTAATGGTCATAATTTGCTCCTTTTGATAATTTTTCAAATACTATAGCACCGTCCGTTTGCAGAAAATCATATTCTTGGTCTAACTGGATTGGCTCTTGGTTGATTACTAAGATTTGAGACTTCGTATTACGAAATTGGATTAAGTCACAAAACGGGTGTACTTGAAAACTCGTTCCGACGATGACGATCAACTCTGCTTGTTGAACAGCCGATGTTGCTCGCTCTATGACTTCATCATTAAATCCCTCCCCATACAACACGATATCTGGTCGAATTTGTCCCCCACATGTTGCATGTTGATCTGTTTGTAAATAGGTTTCCCAAGAAACGGTGTTCCCACATTTCCTACAATAGCAATGATAAAGATTTCCGTGAAAATTCACAAGTTTTGGACTTCCCGCTTTTTCATGTAATCCATCGATATTTTGGGAAACTACCCAAACTTGCTTTTTTGAGGCTAACTTTGCCATTTCTAAGTGAATAATATTTGGTCTTGCTGTTGGATGATAGATTTTTTTCACAAATGAATAAAATTTTTGTGGCTCATTGTTCATTGCTTCATGACTTAGAAGGTATTCGGGTTGTTCCAATCCATGATAGATTCCTTTTAACGATCGATAGTCGGGAATACCAGAAGGCGTTGATACCCCAGCGCCAGTTAGGAAAGTGATTTTTGAACTAGTGGCTATTGTTGCTACCGCTTCTTCAACGGTTACTTTTTTCATTTCCTTTCACCTCTCTCTTATTATACATCTATCTTTCGTTTATTGATTGATCGTACTTTTTATTCAAACGATTTCATTTTTTGAGAAACATCTCACAATATAGACTGACAAACCAATGAAAACGTGCTACAATACTGCTAGATTCTTCGGTATGATCATCACTATTGCTATCTAATAGTACGATAAACCAAGCATATAGAACAAAAGTGAGGTGAGTTGGTATGGTACCATCCATTATTTACTGGGGCGTGATTTTAGCTTGTATCGCCTGGTTAGCATTAAGTATTTATTTTTCAATTTTTTACCTTGCTCGTAAAGAAAATGGAAATCTTTGGGCATTTGCATTTTTCAATGTACTTGCTGCGATCGTTTTAGCGATTACCTTAGTTATTTTCCGAACATGGGGTTGGGGAATCACTCAATATTCAAGTCTGATTTATCTAATATTGGCTATTTATGGCGTAACGATTATTCTTCAAGCAATCTTAGGTCGTGAAAAAAAAGTAGTTAGTAAAACAGCATAATATACAGAAAGTCAGGATCGAAAATGATTGATTGGGTCAGCTATTGCTAAGCAGCTCATCTTTTCGACTGCTTTATTTTATATAATAAGTAGGAATTAGGACACTTAAATAGATTCGTGTCCTAATTTTTATTTATTTAATGAATAATTATTCTTTTACAACTCTCGCTCTTTTTGAATATCATTTTTCTTATTTTTTGTATAATTATAGAAATTTTCTATAGCTATCAATACTTCACAAGAAAACTTCTGTTATAGATTGACAAAGTGCTTTGTCTATCGTAAACTATTTTTTGTATAAATAACTGAATACGAGATACCTCAATCAATGAGGTAGAGGTCGCGAGAATCATTAACCCTGTGGAGTGAAGCAAACACCGTGAAGCAGGACTAGGGAAGATCGCCGAAATGTACTCTTCTTTGCTTGAAGTTTACGTTGGGACACAAGTTAAGAGCTTGTGGACTGTCTTAGCAGTGATGCTAAGTTGCGCTATGTTTTGTGAGAGGTTTATCACTTTTGTGAAATGTTAGCGACCCTTTTATATTCTTGAAGCGGTCGTTTTTTATTTCTCCTGATAAGCTACTGCAACGCATTTGTTTAACCGCTCGTAAAAAAATTATGCGTAAACAGTTAATTTGATAAGTACGTCTATCTGACAGTAAAATTAAGTTAGCTGAAGCGGAACTTCGCCCGTTTCATTCCTGATGAAATCGTCGAGCCGTATGTGTAAAAAGAAAAGGAGAAAGATTATGAAAAAAAGTTCAGTTACACTTACCCTATTGATGGCATTTATTTTTTCATTCTTCCCTGTAGGAAGTTTCGTGAATGCCGATGAGAAAACACCAACAGATGAGTTCCGTGTAGGTATGGAAGCGGGGTATGCCCCTTTCAACTGGTCACAGCAAACAGATGCCAACAACGCTGTACCGATCCAAGGTCAAAAAAGCTATGCTGGTGGTTATGATGTCCAAATTGCCAAAAAAGTTGCGGATGGATTAGGGAAAAAATTAGTCATCATGCAAACCAAATGGGATGGATTAGCCCCTGCGTTACAATCTGGCAAAATCGATGCGATCATTGCTGGGATGAGCCCCACAGCAGAACGTAAAAAAGAAATTGATTTTACCGATCCTTATTATGAATCACAACTTGTTGTAGTCGTCAAAAAAGATAGTAAATATGCCAATGCAAAAAGTTTGGCGGATCTATCAAATGCTAAGATTACTGCTCAATTGAATACTTTCCATTATAATGTCATCGATCAAATTCCTGATGTGCAAAAGCAACAAGCAATGGATAACTTCTCTGCGATGCGTACCGCTCTTGCTTCAGGTATGATTGATGGTTACGTCAGCGAACGACCTGAAGGGGTAACAGCAACTAGCGTCAATAAAGATTTAAAAATGTTAGAATTTACTGGTCAGAATGGTTTTCAAACAAATCCTGAAGATGTCCAAATCGCTATTGGAATGCGTAAAGGTGACCCAGATATCCAAAAAGTTAACCAAATTCTTAGCGGTATCTCTCAAAAAGAACGTACAGAAATTATGGATCAAGCAATCAAAGATCAACCCGCTTCAACAAATACAGAGGGAGAAAAAGCTGGTTTGTTCACTGATTTCAAAACGATTTGGGATCAATATGGGAATATGTTCCTTCGTGGTGCAGGACTTACGTTATTTATTGCATTGATTGGGACAGTTATTGGAACTACCTTAGGCTTGTTGATCGGTGTTTTCCGTTCTATTCCTGAGTCTGACAATGCCGTGACACGTTTCTTCCAAAAGTTAGCAAATTTACTACTATCGATTTATATTGAAATATTCCGTGGAACACCAATGATGGTTCAAGCTATGGTCGTCTTTTACGGATTAGCATTAGCCTTTGGAATCTCCCTTGATCGTACGATTGCTGCCTTATTCATCGTATCGATCAATACTGGTGCTTATATGACTGAAATCGTCCGTGGTGGTATTTTCGCTGTCGATGAAGGACAATTTGAAGCAGCGCAAGCAATTGGTATGACACATGGACAAACAATGCGAAAAGTAGTTGTTCCTCAGGTCTTACGTAACATCTTACCTGCGACCGGGAATGAATTTGTTATCAATATCAAAGATACAGCAGTCTTAAGTGTTATTGGTGTAGCTGATCTATTCTTCCAAGGGAACTCTGCTGCAGGAGCAAACTTCCAATTCTTCCAAACATTTACAATCGTAGGTATCATCTACTTGGTTATGACCTTTACGATTACCAGAATCTTGCGTGTAGTGGAGAAAAAAATCGATGGTCCTTCAGCCTATACAAAAATTGAAGAAGTTGACAACGCCAACTTGCAGGAATAAGGAGGAAGAATCATGAGTGAAGAAATCATTAAAATCAATCATTTAAGAAAAAGCTTTGGTGAAAATGAAGTATTAAAAGACATCAGCATGGATATCCATAAAGGTGAAGTTGTAACCATCATTGGTTCTTCTGGCTCTGGTAAATCAACTTTCTTACGCTGCATCAACCTTTTAGAAAAACCTACTGGTGGCGAAATTATGTATAATGGCGAAAATATTCTTGCGCCAAAATATAACTTGCCTAAATATCGAACAAATGTCGGAATGGTATTCCAATCGTTCAATCTTTTCAATAACATGAATGTCTTAGAAAACTGTATGTCTGGTCAGACGACTGTCTTAAAAAGAAACAAAGACGAAGCTCGTAAAGTCGCTCTTGAAAATCTAGAAAAAGTTGGAATGGAACGTTATATTGAAGCCAAACCTTCTCAATTATCAGGTGGTCAAAAACAACGTGTGGCAATCGCTAGAGCCCTCTCAATGGACCCAGATGTAATGTTATTTGATGAACCAACATCAGCACTTGATCCTGAGATGGTCGGAGAAGTCTTGAATACCATTCAAGACTTAGCTCACACTGGTTTAACGATGATTATCGTGACACATGAAATGGAATTTGCAAAAGATGTTTCTGATCGTGTCATCTTCATGGATAAAGGTGTTGTTGCTGAAGAAGGAACCTCTGATGATATTTTTGTTCATCCAAAAGAAGAACGTACCAAAGAGTTTTTATCACGTATCTTAAAAAAATAGAAGAAAGCCTTTATCCGAAACGACAGGTTCGTTTTGATAAAGGCTTTTCCTTTTTTGGGAAATGATTCACTATTTTCTCATGTTTATCTGCAATCTATTTGAACACCATTCATTAATTCATCAGTCGATCAGTCCTCTCTTCTTAGATTGATTGGTCTGATTGCATTTGTTTGAAAATGAATTTTTGAATATTTTCTGAATTAAGTTGTAATTTTTAGAAAATTCTATTAATATAGAAATTATCAAATTTTTTAGTTAGGATGATTAAACAATGGTTGAAGAGCAACAAGAACTACAGCGTGGACTTAAGAATAGACACGTTCAATTGATTTCGATTGGTGGTGCGATCGGAACAGGTCTTTTCTTAGGAGCAGGAAAAACGATTCAATTAGCTGGTCCCTCTATTTTACTGGCTTATCTTATTACCGGGTGCGTTTGCTTCTTTATTATGCGTGCCTTAGGTGAACTTTTATTATCTAATACAAATAATCATTCATTTCTTGATTTTGTTGCAGAATATCTTGGAAAAAAAGTTGCTTTCGTAACAGGTTGGACTTATTGGTTTTGTTGGGTTGCGATCGCTATGGCGGATTTGACAGCGATCGGGATGTATGTCCGTTACTGGGTTCCAGGAGTCCCACAATGGCTTCCTGAATTGATCGCTCTGATTTTACTGCTTGGTTTAAACATGGTGGCTGTTTCATTATTTGGTGAATTAGAATTTTGGTTTGCTTTGATCAAAGTCGTTTCCATTATTGCATTTATTATTGTTGGTATTTACATGATTCTTACCCATTACAAAACAAGTGCTGGACCTGCTAGTATCACCAATCTCTGGTCACATGGCGGCTTTTTCCCAACTGGTACAAAAGGATTCATTCTTTCCTTTCAGATGGTCACATTTGCCTTTACAGGAATCGAATTAGTCGGTTTGGTTGCTGGTGAGACCAAAAACCCTGAGAAAGTCTTACCCGAAGCTATCAATAATATTCCTATTCGAATCATTCTTTTTTACCTTGGTTCTTTGTTCGTTATCATGTCTATCTATCCTTGGAATAGCTTAGATGCGAACAACAGCCCATTTGTCGAAGTGTTTTCAGAAATTGGGATCACCATAGCCGCTTCTTTGATTAATTTAGTCGTATTGAGTGCTGCGGCTTCTGCTTGTAACAGCGCGATCTACAGTACAGGACGTATGTTACGCTCTCTTTCACAAGAAGGTAGCGCGCCTAAAAAATTCCATCAGTTGACTTCTCACCGTGTACCAGGAAATGCGTTAGTTTTTTCAACTATTGTGATTTTTATTTCCGTTATCCTAAATTATGTGATGCCTAGTGAAGTATTTACACTCGTCAGCAGTATTGCGACTACTTGCTTTTTATTTATCTGGGGAATACTCGTTTACACTCACTTAAAATATCGTAAAAGTATGTTAGGTAAAAAAGAGCATACGTTCAAAATGCCTTTTTATCCTTATAGTAATTTTCTTGTTTTTGCCTACATGATTTTCATTTGTCTAGTTTTATTTCTTGGCAAAGACACACGTATTGCCTTACTCTTAACTCCTGTTTGGTTTATTGGGTTATTGATCATTTATCGAATGAAATACGAAAAACAATCACTTTGAAATACTGACAACAATCCATACTAAAAAAAATAGATTGATAAAAGTATGTTAGGACTCTCTTTTTTATAAGCCGCAAAAAATCTTTAGAATATGAGATTGAGACAAAAGTGTTTCGCATCAAGAATAAGAAGGAATTTCCGAAGATGCCACTTTTGTCTCACCATTTATTCGGTTTTAGAGCTTCTAGAAGCGACTGAGGCAAGTTTTGGCTCAGCCTCCAGATTTTTTGGTCAATTACTTATAGAGCATCTCCCCTTCAATTACTCTCTCACAGAACCACTCAGGATATAATGATTATTTCAACTCAAGATCAATACTTTATACTCATTATTTGATTAGAAAAACATTGCTAAACTACGTTATTTTTGTTACTTTAAAAAAAGTATAAATAAGTAAAGGAGAAATCTATGACAAAAAAATTGACGTTCAAAGAAAGTATGTTTATCGGTTCAATGTTATTCGGTTTATTTTTTGGTGCTGGTAATTTGATTTTTCCCGTTCACATGGGACAAGAATCTGGCTCTGCCGTTTTCTGGGCCAATCTTGGCTTCTTAGTAACTGGGATCGGACTACCTTTTTTAGGTGTAATTGCCATCGGTGTTTCAAAAACATCAGGGGTTTATGAATTAGCAGAACGGATCGGCAAAAAATATGCTTTGGTTTTTACTGTTTTGCTTTACCTCGTCATCGGACCGTTTTTCGCCTTACCAAGATTAGCAACTACCTCTTTTGAAATTGGTTTAGCTCCATTTATCCAAGCCAAGCAACAACATGTATTTTTAGTTATTTTTAGTATTTTATTTTTCTTCACTGCTTGGTGGTTATCCAGACGGCCTACTAAAATCCTTGATTATGTAGGAAAATTCCTTAATCCTGCCTTTTTGATTTTACTAGGAATCTTGTTGGTACTTGCTTTTATTCATCCATTGGGTGCAATCGATCAAGCTACTGTCCAACCTAGTTATCAAGAACATGCTTTCTTTACTGGTTTTACTCAAGGATATAATACGTTAGATGCACTTGCTGCCTTAGCATTTGGTATCCTTATTGTTACTACGATTCGCAATATGGGCGTAACAAAGCCTTCTGAGATTGCTAAGGATACGATCAAATCTGGTGCAATCAGTATCGTTTTGATGGGAATCATCTACACATTACTTGCTTATGTGGGGACAATGAGTCTCGGTGGATTTGCTTTAAGTTCAAATGGCGGGATCGCACTAGCGCAAATCGCAGATCATTATTTAGGAACTTATGGCAGTATCTTGCTCGCTCTTATTGTGATCCTTGCTTGCTTAAAAACAGGGATTGGACTAATCACTGCTTTCGCAGAAACCTTTACCGATCTGTTTCCTAAAAGAAATTACATTGTATTTGTGACACTAGCTAGTGCACTTGCTTGTTTGGTCGCTACTGTGGGATTGACAAATATCATCCAAATTTCATTACCTGTCTTGATGTTTATTTATCCTTTAGCAATGACCTTGATCTTACTCGTTCTTGTGGGTCCATTGTTTAAACAACGTCCTGCTGTTTACCGCATGACCACTTATTTTACACTAATTGCTTCAATTTTAGACGGTTTAAATGCTTGCCCAGACGGAATCAAGCAAACCAGCTTTGTCAAAACGTTGTTAGACTTCGCAACGAATTATCTGCCATTCTTTAAATTAGGAATGGGTTGGATCGTCCCAGCATTGATTGGTTTAGTAATTGGCTTGATTTGGAGTATGGTTAAAAAAGAAACACCTGTTGTAGAGTAACGGCATCTAGGACGATCATTCTTCTAAAAGAAGGAACGGTGTACTATCATCACTTCTGTGAAATGAACAGAGCATATTTGAAGTAACTTTCCATTATTAGATTGCATCTAACAGTGGAAAAGTGCTTCAAATATGCTCTATTTATATATACAAGAAGGAACCTGTGTATTTTACTTCTATTTTCGGCTCTGAATTTTTTACTAAGTCATTAGAATCAACAGATAACTGACAAAATTACTTTTTGAATGAATCCATTGGATGTACTTAACTATTTAGTCAAATGGCTAGCAGAAATATATTTTCCTAAAAAAATTACCAACTTCCAAAAACTTTCGTCACAAAAAATTCACAACTCCTGAGTAATATATAAGCATACCAACAAACAACCCTAACAACACTTTTTCATTTTTAACTCCTTATCCTGCTAGCTCCCCGGCTAGCAGGACTTTTTTATTGAACTAGAAATGGCTGAGACAAGCCTGAAAAATAGTTTTGTCTCAACCATTTTGTGTTTTAGTTTATCTATCACCAACTAGCCAGCTTTTGTCATTCCTAATAGTCTTACCAATTTTTCAAAGTATCATTCTTGGTTTTCGTTTTATCGTATCAAAAAAAATGCCAATTCATCCAAGTAGGATTATGAAAACCTGTAAAGTAATAGAGGCATAAATAAATTACCCAAACACTGCCAACTAAGACATCGATTCGTTTTCCAACTTTAGATTTTACTGATTCTCCCAAGCCAACAAACACCATCATCAGACCAATCAAAAATAAATTTAATGCGTTTGTATAATAGTTATCCAAATCTGGAAATAGGACGAACACTATATTTAAAGAAACAACGATTGCAGCTGCAGAAAGGAATAAAGAATCAAATATATTCCATCCGGCTATCTTCCAATTTTTGGTCATATAATTAATCAAACGATTCTTTGGCACCCATAACACCTCTCTATTGATTGATAAAATCCATCTATCCTCATGACTTAATTATGTACTGCTCTAGTATTGATTTTAAGTTTTCTCTTCGCCAACATCATATGAAAAAAAGCAAAAAGCGACGGAAAATGAAGAATCTATTCCATCGCTTTTTTTGCTTCTATTTAGATAACCGCTCTTGATCTCCTGCTGGAGAAAGACTGGTGATTTTTTCGATTTGATCAATTGGAACCATTCGTATTTGTTGTTCCTTGTTTTGTAGGCGAATCATGACTACTTCTTTTTCAACATTTTTTGTAGCTACCCAGCCTGAAATCGTTTCGTACTTATTACTTTTTCGATTGGCTCTTACTTGTAAAATCACTAAACTATGTTGAGTAGCTGCTTTTTGCAGCTCTAAAACAAACTTTCCTTGCAAACGTACATTCTCTGCTATTTTTTCAGTGTCATTTACAAAAGAATCAAAAAGCTGATACGACGTATGCGTGACTAACTTGGTCAATTTCTTCATTGGTGATACTGTTTCTTCGTTCATTGAATGCACTCCTCCTTTAGCTAAGAAAGTGTTACTTAATTAACTATATTCTACCTAAGATTTAACGAAATAACAAGAATATTATCTATACTGAGCAACGAAAAGAAAGCGTTACCTATATAGATATATCGTTATTTTATTTATCTTTTTTCCATTCTTGCATCCAATACTTGAGCCCTTCAGTCAATAATTGGTAAGTTTCGTCAAAGTTATCGGTATAGTATGGATCAGGAACATTTTGTGTTTCTTTTCCAGGAACCCGACTTAAAAATAAATGGATCTTATGTTGTGCGTCGGTCGGTGCCATCCGTTGTAAATCCTCTACGTTAGATTGATCCATGCCAATGATCCAATCAAATCGTTGAAAATCTTCTTCTGTGATTTGGCGTGCAATCATTTGACTCGTATCCACGTTCTCAATTTCTAAAATTTTCTTTGTTCCTTTATGAGGTGAACGCCCCACTTCATAAGTGCTTGTCGCTGCAGAATCAATCAAAAATCGATCAGATTGTCCGTCTTCAGCTACCATTTTCTTCAACAAACCTTCTGCCATTGGTGAACGGCAAATATTTCCTAGACATACAAATAAAACTTTCGTCATGTTTGCTCTCCTTCTAATCATTTGTTTCCAGCTCTTCTTTTGCATACAACCGATAGGAATATAATTCTG
This sequence comes from Enterococcus sp. AZ077, assembly GCF_051714965.1. Taxonomy (NCBI): domain Bacteria; kingdom Bacillati; phylum Bacillota; class Bacilli; order Lactobacillales; family Enterococcaceae; genus Enterococcus; species Enterococcus sp. AZ077. The sequence goes on along the minus strand of NZ_JBIOSX010000001.1, from coordinate 160,146 downwards.
TATCTTTGGCTAAGCGGAACAATTGGACAGCGATTTCTAGAGGCGTCTCTTCGTAATCATGTGTAATCCAATTGATTAGAACCCCACTACATCCATAAGAAAAAAAACGAGCATAAAACAATTTGTCCGCTTTTGATAACTGCTTTTCTTCATCCATTTGATCAAAAATCTTAATAAATGATTGCTGGATAACAGCAGTAAACTCTTTTTGTAGTATTTCTTGGTCAGATGTAACAGTGTTCGCATAAAATTCTTTTTGTGCAGCAATTGCCTTCAACATTTTTAATGCTTGCTCTTCCCAGTTGTCTAAAGAAAGAGAATGAGGATCTAAATAGCATAAACAATCTTCGTAATACACCCATCGCAACAAATCGTATTTATCTGTAAAATGGTAGTAAAATGTTTGGCGATTGATGCCTGCCTCATGGGCGATTTTCTGTACACTGATCTTTTGAAAAGACTGCTTTTGACATAAATCAATCAATACGTTTTTAATCAATTGCTTAGTATGCGGTGTATCGCCCATCTCATCATCTCCTATCTTCTTTACAAAGACTTCTAGTTCTACGATTTTCTTGAAAAAGTATTTATATGGACAGTCGATTCAAGTATCCTTTTTTATACTTGATAATCATATCCAAAATGTTCATAGGCATATGGTGTGGCGATCCTTCCACGAGGTGTCCGTTTCAAGAAACCTTTTTGGATCAAAAAAGGTTCATACATATCTTCAACAGTTTCTCTTTCTTCACCAATATTGACAGATAACGTACTCAATCCAACCGGTCCGCCACCATATAATTCAATCATCGTACGTAATAGTTTCTGATCGACATAATCCAAACCTGCCTGATCGACTTGTAACAACGTTAATGCTTGATCGGCAATGGTTTGATTGATCTTGCCATCTCCCTGTACTTGTGCAAAATCACGTACCCTTTTTAACAAGCGGTTAGCAATCCGTGGTGTTCCTCTTGAACGTCTAGCAATTTCCAGTGCACCTTCTTCAATGATCTCTGTTTGAAAAATATCAGCAGAACGAATCACGATTTCTCTTAAATCAGCTTCTTCATAATATTCCATATGAGAAATGATCCCAAATCGATCACGAAGTGGCGCTGAAAGCATACCTGCACGAGTTGTTGCGCCAATTAATGTAAAAGGTGGTAAAGGAAAATGAACAGGATGAGCAGTTGGTCCTTGTCCAACCATGATGTCCACGTAAAAATCTTCCATGGCAGAATAAAGCATCTCTTCTGCTACTCGAGGTAATCGATGAATTTCATCAATAAATAAAACATCGCCAGCTTCTAACTCATTTAAAATAGCGACTAGATCTCCAGGTCGCTCGATTGCGGGACCACTAGTTGTTCGTATATTGACTGCCATTTCATTCGCAATCACCATTGCCATTGTCGTTTTCCCTAATCCAGGCGGACCATATAACAAAACGTGATCCAATGGTTCTTCCCTGTGACGGGCAGCTTCAATATATATTTTGAGTTCCTGTTTCACTTTCTTTTGACCAATATATTGGGAAAGTAACCGTGGACGGAGGGTCTTTTCTAAACTTAATTCATTCTCGCCCGTTTCAGGGGATAATAACTGTTCATCGGTCATCATTTTCCCTCCTTATTTTTTCATCATTAATTTTAAAGCTTGGCGTAAGTATTCATCTGTTGTGAGATTTTCTACTTCTTTTAGTTGTTTCTCGACCCGCTTGACCTCTTTATCACTATATCCAAGTGCTGATAAAGCTTCCATTGCTTCTGATAATGCCGTCGCATCTTGTGCTGTACTTTCATCAAATAAATTGAAGGGCGTATCAATACTTAATTCGCCAAATTTTCCTTTTAAATCTAAAATCATTTGTTGAGCTGTTTTTTTACCCACACCAGGGAATTTGGTCAGATAAGTCACATCCCCTGTTTCAACCGCTTGAATCAATCCTGAATGATCATCACTAGCCATAATCGCTAAGGCACTTTTTGGTCCAATTCCTGAAACACTAACTAACCTTAAAAATAATTGTTTTTCTTCTAAAGAATCAAATCCGTACAGAAGATGTGCATCTTCTCGAATGACCTGATGGACGTAAAGTTTGATTTCTTTGTTTAGCTTACTACTATAACGATAGGGATTGCCTAATGCAATTTGATAACCGATCCCATTTGTTTCGATTACTAAATAATAAGGATTGATAAAGGTTACTACACCTGTAAGATATTCATACATCTGTTATCCTCTTTCTTTCACACACATATGTTCGCATATTTTCTTCCATTGTAGCATACTTTTTCTTTTGAAAAAAGAGAACAGAAGATCGAGCTACGCTTCTCCTTTTTAACGTAAGTTTATCAAGGTTTTTAGGATAAACATTTTTTGCAAGAGATTTTAATTTGAACGATCAGAGTTTCAGCACTTTCCTCAAAACAAAGGATCAATATTCAGGAAACAACGCTTCAATAAAGATAAATAAGAAAAAACCTTGAAACAATCAAAAATTGTCTCAAGATTTTTTACCCAAAAATAAAGCTCTTCCTTATTCAACTTGTGATAGATATTCTCCATATCCTTGTTCTTCCATTTCTTCATATGGAATAAACTTTAAAGCCGCAGAATTGATGCAATAACGTAGTCCGCCTTTTTCAGCAGGACCATCATTGAATACATGTCCTAAATGAGAATCTGCTTGACTGCTTCGCACTTCCACTCGGTGCATACCATGAGAAAAGTCGGCCTTTTCTTTAATATCTTTTCTAGTGATTGGTTTACTGAACGCCGGCCAGCCACATCCCGCATCGTATTTTTCGGCTGAGCTAAACAATGGTTCCCCACTGACAATATCGACATAGATCCCTTTTTCATAGAAATCATCATATTTCCCACTAAATGGTCTTTCTGTTGCGTTTTCTTGCGTCACAGCATATGAAATTGGAGATAATTCCTCTTTTAAATCACGCTCATTTTTCTTGAAATCGCCCACTAAAAACGCCTCCTTTTTCTTTTAATCATAACGACAAAAGTATCAGAAGCAAACATTCTGCTCATAGTAATAATTGCTTAGACTTTACGACGTCTAGCAAACTCGACGAAACGAAATTTATCTAAACGGTGAATTGATTCTGTATACTCGAAACACCTTGTATCTTCGAGGTGAACCAGTCCTCTTACTACCACGACATAGCGATCTCCATGTAGATCCATCATCTCTTCGATTTCAGGAGTTACTTCTTCAACGGTAATTTCTTTCTGGGCGTAAGCAATCGTTAGTTGCAATTCATTTTCAAAGTATTCGTAGATCGAGCCAGCAGCTTGTGTTGCTGTTAAAGTTGGTACCACATTTTTTAATAAATAATCACGATCTAATATAACCACTTCTCCATTGATTTTCCTTTGACGAACCAAATGCCAAACCGGCGTTTTTTTCTTCCAGCCTGTTATTTCACTCAATGATTGGTCCACTTCTGTTTCTTCGATTAATTGAACGATGGTTTCACTTGGGATTCGTTGTGTTTCCTGTAATTCTTTGTAGCTTGTTAATCCTGCAATTGGAAAATCAAATCGATTGCGGTCTAAAACAATCGAACCCTTTCCTTGTTTCTTTTGGATATAACCTTCAGTCGTTAACAGGTTAAGCGCTTTTCGAATTGTTTCTCGTGAAACACCATAAATTTGAATCAGCTGATTTTCACTAGGGAGCAAAGTATGCGGAGGGTATTGTTGATCCAAAATTTTTTGCTCTAAATCTAAAAAAATTTCATTAAATTTATTCATTACATTTCCTCCACTTAATATTCAATTTCTTTTATTCGCATATAAACTATACTACAGCTTTTTTGTTATTTCAATCGCCCCCTCTTTTCACATATCCCTACACTAAGCCAAGTGTAACGATTACATTTTTTCATTTTTCGATTGTAAAACGCTTGCAATAGTAGGAAGAAACAAGTATAGTATGGATAAGATAACTTGTGTATACAAGTTTAAAAAGAAAGGGGTTTATTCCTATGGCAAAGTACCAAGCAGATGCTGAGAAACTGTTAAAGGAAATTGGTGGAAAGGAAAATATTGCTGCAGTTAGTCATTGTGCCACTCGGATGCGCTTTGTCTTAAATGATCCAAAAAAAGCCAATGAAGAAGCAATCGAAGATATTCCTAGTGTGAAAGGGATGTTTACCAATGCTGGGCAATTCCAAGTCATTATTGGTAACGATGTTTCAACCTTTTACAACGACTTCGTTGCTGTATCAGGTGTTGAAGGCGTATCCAAGGAGCAAAGTAAAGTTGCTGCTAAACAAAATCTCCACCCTGTCCAACGAGCAATCGCTGTTTTGGCAGAAATTTTTACACCATTGATTCCAGCCATTATCGTAGGGGGACTGATTTTAGGTTTCCGGAACGTATTAGAAGGAATCCAATTTGAAAGTCTTGGTGGAACAATTGTTGAACACTCTCAATTTTGGAACGGCGTAAACGGCTTTTTATGGCTACCTGGCGAAGCAATTTTCCATTTCTTACCAGTTGGTATCACTTGGAGTATCGCGAAAAAAATGGGCACTACACAAATATTAGGAATTGTTTTAGGGATTACGTTAGTTTCACCGCAATTATTAAATGCCTATAGTGTCGCATCAACAGCTGCGGCTGATATTCCATTTTGGGATTTTGGTTTTGCTCAAGTTGATATGATTGGTTATCAGGCACAAGTCATTCCAGCGATGCTTGCTGGATTTATGTTAGCTTATCTTGAAATTTTCTTCCGTAAATATATTCCACAGTCGATTTCTATGATATTTGTTCCATTGTTCTCTCTACTCCCAACAGTCTTAGCTGCCCATGTCATCTTAGGGCCTGTGGGTTGGACAATCGGTAGTTGGATCTCAAATATTGTTAATACTGGCTTGACTTCTTCAATCAGTTGGTTATTTAGTGCCGTCTTTGGTTTCTTATATGCACCTTTAGTAATCACCGGCTTACACCATATGACGAATGCAATTGATATGCAATTGATTGCCGATTTCGGCTCTACGAATCTTTGGCCAATGATTGCTTTATCAAATATCGCACAAGGTTCGGCAGTTCTTGCGATCATCTTCTTACATCGCGGAAATAAAAAAGAAGAACAAATCTCGATTCCAGCAATGATTTCTTGTTATCTAGGGGTAACTGAACCTGCAATGTTTGGGATCAATCTAAAATATGTTTACCCATTTGTTGCCGCAATGGTTGGTTCAGGTTTAGCTGGAATGTTTGCCAACTTGATGAATGTACGTGCTAATGCAATTGGTGTTGGTGGACTACCTGGTATTCTAGCTATCCAAGCAGAAACTTGGGTTCCGTTCATCATTTCTATGATCATTGCAGTTATTGTTCCATTTGGTTTAACCGTAATCTTCAGACGTCAAGGGATCTTAAATAAAATCGATCCTGCTGTACCCGTAGAAAACACAACTGGCTTACAACTACAAACAGCTGATGGAAACAACGTTTCACCACAAAAATTTGAAGCTGCCAATGCAACAGCAGTTTCTACTCCGACAGAAGAGTTATTCGCTGTAGCAGATGGACAAATCAAGGAAATCACCGAAGTAGCAGATCCTGTTTTTGCTCAAAAAATGATGGGTGAAGGTTATGCTGTACTACCTTCCAACGAAAAAGTTTATGCTCCAGTCGCTGGTAAAGTAACAAATATTTTTGATACACAACATGCGATTGGTCTTTTAACTAATGAAGGTCTGGAAGTTCTCGTTCATATGGGTCTAGATACTGTCGAATTGAATGGGCTACCTTTTACGATCCATGTAAGAGAAGGCGATTCAGTCACGCCAAAAACACAACTAGCCGACATGGACCTCACAGCAATTGAGCAGGCTGGGAAGAAAACGGACATCTTAGTTGTATTAACAAATAATGAAAAAGTTGCTGCCTTAACATTAGATCAAACAGGTCTCGTTCGTCATAGCGAAAAAATTGGAAAAGCGCAACTAAAATAAAAAATACTACTATATGAAAAATAACCTGAAAAAATTCTTTTAGTGAATTTTTTCAGGTTATTTTTCACTCTTTAAGCGTTGGTACGTTCACCATCGCTTTAGTCAGTTTGATCGTCACTATGCTTAAAAACGACAAAAAGAAATAGCCGTCACTTTAACCGAAGTCTGGCTATTTCTCTTTGAAATATCTGATTAAACGGTCACCGTCTTTCGCGGTGCTGTCCAGGGGAGTTGTTGGTCGCAACTCCTCTTTCGTTTTTATTATACCAGTTACTTTAGGTATTTACAACGTTCTTAAAGATAGAATCCCTCTTAAAAACCCTAAATAAAAATAACGTTTTTATGTTTTAAAAAGTACGTTTCTCGTGGCGCTAATATGCTACAATAAACTCGACAGTAAAGTGGATCGACGGTGGCAACTTCTCACAAAGGTGGTGGTGCTTATGGGAATAAGTACTAAAATCTATGAAAGGAGTTCGCTTTTTGTCCGCATATGAGATCGTTCAAACCATGCTTGGCTTTGGTACTTTCACCATCGCTTTAGTCAGTTTGATCGTTACTATGCTTAAAAACGACAAAAAATAGCCGTCACTTTAGCAGGAGACTGGCTATTTTTTGTAAAATAAAAATTCGCCACCGTCTTTTGCGGTGCTGTCCAGGGGAGTTGTTGGACGCAACTCCTCTTTCGTTTTCATTATACCAATTACTTCAGGTATTTACAACTTTCGCAAAGATAGAATTCCTCTTAAAAAACCCTAAATAAAAATAACGTTTTTATGTTTTAAAAAGTACGTTTTTCGTGGCGACAATGTGCTACAATAAACTCGACAGTAAAGTGGATCGACGGTGGCAACTTCTCACAAAGGTGGTGGTGCTTATGGGAATAAGTACTAAATCTATGAAAGGAGTTTGCTTTTTGTCCGCATACGAGATCGTTCAAACCATGCTTGGCTTTGGTACGTTCACCATCGCTTTAGTCAGTTTGATCGTTACTATGCTTAAAAACGACAAAAAGAAATAGCCGTCACTTTAGCGAGTATAGCTATTTCTTTTTGAACTATTAAACTAATTCGCCACCGTCTTTCGCGGTGCTGTCTAGAGGAGTTGTTAGCGCAACTCCTCTTTCGTTTTCATTATACCAATTCCTTCAGGTATTTACAACTTTCGTAAAGATAGAATTCCTCTAAAAAAACCTAAATAAAAATAACGTTTTTATGTTTTATAAAACACGTTTCTCGTCGCGATAATGTGCTACAATAAACTCGACAGTAAAGTGGATCGACGGTGGCAACTTCTCACAAAGGTGGTGGTGCTTATGGGAATAAGTACTAAAATCTATGAAAGGAGTTCGCTTTTTGTCCGCATATGAGATCGTTCAAACCATACTTGGCTTTGGTACGTTCACCATCGCTTTAGTCAGTTTGATCGTCACTATGCTTAAAAACGACAAAGAATAGCCGTCACTTTAGCGGGAGACTGGCTATTCTTATTCTTTGTCGAATATTTAAATTCAACCGCCACCGTCTTTCGCGGTGCTGTCTAGAGGAGTTGTTGATCGCAACTCCTCTTTCGTTTTGATTATACCAATCACTCATACACTTTGCAATTCTAAATATGACTGAAAGTAGCGGACACAAACTTGAACGATCCTATCTCAATTTCTGATTTTCGTCAACTGCAGCTACATAAATTTTTTCAAACCTTGGTAAACTGCACCGATTGGAAATCCAACAATACTGTAATAGTCGCCTTGGATCTCTTTAACAAATGCACCTGCAAAACTTTGAATACCATACGCACCTGCTTTATCCATATAATCACCGGTTGCTAAATAGGCTTCGATATCCTTAGTTGTCAAAGGATAAAAGGTCACCTTAGCTTGTGCTAAGATTTTTTCTTCTTGATCACCTTTCGTCAGCACCACGGCTGTATATACTTCATGCGTTTTCCCACTAAGTTTTTGAAGGATAGCTTTTGCCTCTTGTTCATCCGCTGGTTTACCGATGATCTCATCATTGAAAACAACTGTCGTGTCACTTGCAATCACCAATACATCATTATCGTATTGATGTTTGACTACTTTTGCCTTTTCAGTTGCCATTCGCTCAACATAATTTTTAGGTTTTTCTTGAACAAAAGGTGTTTCATCGATATCAGCCGGATGAACATCAAATGCACTAACCAGTCGCCCTAATAATTCTTTTCTTCTAGGGGACTGCGAAGCTAACACAATTTTCATCTGTTTCTTCTCCTTTTCATGAGACTCATTAATGTGGATCTTGGATGCGTTTAAACATTCTTTCCATATCTGAATTAGTAAAATGGATCAACACAGGGCGTCCATGAGGACAATTAAAAGGATTTTCACATTGGGCTAAGTCCTTCAATAAAACCCTCGCCTGAGCTTCATTCAAATAATGATTTGCCTTGATTGAACGTTTACAGCTCATCATGATTGCTGTGGCTTCTCTAAATTTCTTCACGCTGACACTACCCGTTGTTAACAACATATCGATCATTTCTCGAATAATCGCTTCTTCCTCTCCAGCTGGATACCAAGTAGGATGTGCTCTGACGATAAAACTATTTTGACCGAATTCTTCTAGATAAATACCTGCTTCTTCAAGCAATTGTTTTTTCTCTTTCAGTTTCAAAGCATCACTATTGGGATAATCTAATACAAACGGCACAAGTAGTTCTTGTAGATCGTTAGAAACTTCGCCAATTTTTTCTCGAAAATATTCATACTTGATTCGTTCTTGCGCTGCATGTTGATCAATAATGTATAAGCCATCCTGACTTTGAGCAAACAAGTACGTTCCATGCATTTGTCCAAAATATTCTAATTGTGGAAAGCGTTGTGTTACCTGCTCATTTTCTAATTTCTGAATCGCTTGATCTAATGAGCGCCCATTTTGACTTAAATCAAACTCTGGATGTAGCGCTAAATCCTCACGATAAACTGTTTCTGAAGAAGTTTCTTCTTCAGCTGTTGTTTCATGCTCGTTGGAAAAGTTTTCAACAGTGGATAACTCATTTTCACTCTTATCCACTGGTTTTTCTACATAGTTATCAACAATATCACCAGAGTTATCCACTGTTTTTCTTTTGCTTTCTGGATAACTAGTAGTTTCTTCAGAAAACACAGGAGAGTTTTCAACATTATCCACAGACTTATCAACAGATTCATGCACAAACTCGCTTTTTTCTTCCGCTACAAAAAATGTTCCGGTTGTTTGATCAAAATTCAAGCTTTGCGGTTTCTTAGGTTTCGCTTCTTCAAAAGCGTAAGATAAATCAATTTCGATTTGTTCCGCTTTTGGTTGATCAGCAACCTTTTTCTTGAATCGCAAGTTGTCAGCTGCACTGGGAATTAAGTTCTCCTGTACCAATGCTTTTTGAATCGCTTGAGTAATTAGCTCAGTTAATTCCTGTTCCTTCGATAAACGAACTTCTTGCTTTGTTGGATGGACGTTCACATCCACTAACAATGGATCCATTTTGATTTCCAGTACAGCGATTGGGAATCGCCCTACCATTAGTTTTGAACCATAGCCGGCTACAATTGCTTTATTCAAGGAAAAATTTTTAATAAAACGTCCATTAATGATGGTTGAAAGATAATTACGACTAGCACGAGTCACTTCAGGTAAAGAAATATAACCGAAGATTTCAAAATCTAAATCTTTCGCTTCAATCTTCAACATTTTCTTTGCTGTATTCAACCCATAGATTCCGGCAATCGTTTGTTTCAATTCGCCATTTCCTGAAGTTGCTAACATCTTATTCCCATCATGGACTAATCGAAAAGCAATTGCCGGGTGACTTAAGGCTAAGCGATTCACAATATCACCGATATTCGCTAATTCAGTATGCAACGTTTTAACATATTTTAAGCGTGCTGGTGTATTAAAGAAAAGATTGCTGACTGTGATTTTCGTTCCTTGCCTTAAAGGAGCTGGGCGGTGTTCCATTACCGCACCTCCCTTAAGCTCTAAATAGGTTCCTTGCGTTTCTTCTTGATTGGCTGTTTCTACCGTCATCTCTGAAACAGAAGCAATACTAGGCAATGCTTCTCCTCGAAACCCAAGCGTACGAATTCGGAAAAGGTCGTCACGATTGTGGATTTTACTTGTTGCATGACGTTTAAAGGCATTCTCAACATCTTCTGTCAAAATACCTTCTCCATTATCAATCACTTGGATCGTTTTTAATCCTGCTTCTTCAACTAAAATATCGATTTGACTACTTCCTGCATCTATGGCATTTTCCACAAGTTCTTTGACTACCGAGGCTGGACGTTCGACAACTTCACCGGCTGCGATTTGATTGGCTAAGCGTTCTGATAATTCTTGGATTTTCGCCATCATTCTACGCCTTCTTCCTATATAGTATTTATAGTGAGCTTACTCTTCTTATTTATCGTTGATTTACAGCTGTTTTTTCAATTCATAGAGTTGATTCAATGCATCCATTGGTGTCATTTCTAACAGATTCATTTGTTTCAATGTAGAAATAACTGCTGTTTCGGCATCGCTTAATTCACTGAACAAGGACAGTTGTTGCGTTTCTTCTTGTTCTATCGATGCAGTATCAGTTACTGGTTGTGCTATTGCTTCAAGCGGCTCACTTGTAACAGCCACGGAATGATGGCTCACTTCTCCTGATTCTAATGTATGCAAAATATCTGCAGCTCTTGCTAATAAATTAGAAGGTAGCCCTGCAATTTTCGCTACATGGATCCCATAGCTTTTATCAGCTGGGCCATCCATCATCTTATGCAAAAATACTACTTCGCCGTCTTTTTCAACAGCTCCTACATGTACATTTTTTAATTGAGGTAATTCTTCCTCTAGAACTGTTAACTCATGGTAATGTGTAGAAAAGAGCGTTTTTGCTTGTACATGTTGATGGATATATTCAATGATCGCTTGAGCTAATGCCATTCCATCATAAGTCGCAGTTCCTCTACCTAATTCATCAAAAAGAATTAAGCTGTTTGGTGTCGCATGCCGCAACGCTTGATTGGCTTCCATCATTTCCACCATGAACGTACTTTGTCCAGCAATCAAGTCATCACTTGCACCAATCCGGGTAAAAATCCGATCAAAAATTGGTAAGATCGCTTTTTGCGCAGGGACGAAGCACCCCATTTGAGCCATTAAAACAGTTAATGCTAACTGACGCATATACGTACTTTTCCCTGACATATTCGGTCCAGTTATCAATAAAATCATTTCGTCTTCAGCCATATCCACACTATTGGGAATATATTCTTGATGTCCTAATACTTTTTCAACGACTGGGTGCCGACCTTCTTGAATCAGTAATTGGTGTCGATCCGAGACCATCTCAGGACGAACATATTGGTATCGCTCACTGATCGTAGCAAAACTTTGCAGAACATCGGCTGTACTGATTGATTTTGCTAAAATTTGTAATGGTTTGATCGCTTTTTTGACTTCTTCTCTCACTGCTAAAAACAGCTGATATTCCAAATCAACAGACTTTTCTTCTGCTTCTAAAATTTGCGTCTCTAACTCTTTTAATTCTGGTGTGATAAAACGCTCTGCATTGGCCAATGTTTGTTTACGTTCATATTTTTCCAGTTCAACATTTGCCAGATTCGCTTTAGTGATTTCGATATAATAACCAAATACACGATTAAAGCCAACTTTTAAATTTTTGATCCCAGTCTGCTGACGTTCTCTTGCTTCTAACTCTGCTAGCCACTGCTTCCCATTAGTCATCGCAGAACGGTACGTATCTAACTGATCATTAAATCCATCTTTAATGATATTCCCCTCAGTAATTTGTAGGGGCGGGTCTTCTTGAATTGCTTGATCAATCAAATGAACCAGATCATCCATCGGTTGCATTTCCTTCAATAAGTCAGTCCACTGACCTTGATCGATCCCTTCGATCAGTTGACGAATCAACGGTACTTGTTCTAAAGAAGTCTTTAATTGAATCAAGTCACGCCCGTTGACATTTCCAAAAGCCACTCTTCCTGCTAGGCGTTCTAAATCATAAACCTTCGTCAATGCACTTTGTAGATCAAGTCGTTCAAAATAGCTATTCAAAAGAGAAGCTACCATTTCTTGTCGTGCCTTGATTTGATTGAGTTGAATCAGCGGACGGTCAAGCCATTGTTTCAGTAAACGCCCGCCCATAGCTGTTTTCGTTTCATCTAGCAACCATAAAAGCGTGCCGTGTTTTTTTCCTGTACGTATGGACTGGCTTAGTTCGAGGTTAAACTTAGAATAGTAATCCATTTTCAAATAGTGATCCGGTTGATACTCGATCGCTTTTTGGATATGCGCAAGACTTCTTTTTTGTGTCACTGCTAAATAAGTAAGTAATTTTCCGGTCACTTCTTTTTCAAGTGGATCGGATAGCTCACTGGTTAAGAAATTAAACTCTGCATTTTCTTCACTTGTTTCTTGTTTTGAGAAAACTAATCCTAATCGATTCTTTAATTGCTCAGCAAGTTTTTCACTAATTTCATTTCCTAAAACAAGTTCTTTTGTTTGCAAAGCCGTCGTTTCGTTCAGTACAGCTTCTTCATCAAACAAATGAGCAGTTTTTAACTCCCCTGTGCTTAAATCAGCGTAGGCAAATCCAAATTCGTTGCCTTGGCTAACAATTGCTGTCAAAAAATTATTGTCTTTAGCAGATAGTCCCTTACTATCCATGACTGTTCCAGGTGTTACTAATTGAATCACTTCACGTTTAACCATCCCTTTGGTGGTCTTAGGATCTTCTACTTGTTCACAAATAGCCACTTTATAGCCTTTTTCAATTAAAATATCAATATAGCCTTGTGCTGCATGATGGGGTACCCCACACATTGGAATTGGTTCGTCTGCATTACGATTCCTGCTGGTTAATGTTAACTCTAAAATTTGAGACGCATTGATGGCATCTTCATAAAATAATTCATAAAAATCACCTAAACGATAGAACAAAAAAGCATCTTGGTATTGGGCCTTGATGCTTAAATATTGTTCCATCATTGGAGTATTCTTAGTTTTTTGAGGCATTGTCTTCCTCCTCTATCCAATTATTGATTTCATCTTGCAGCATTTTCGTCAAATGATGCAATAAATCATTTGCTTCAAGCAATTGTTTCCGATAAGCTACTACGATCGGATGTTGATCAAATTGTTTCGTCAATTGTTCAACCCGACCATTCGCTTCTTTTTCTGCTATTCTTTTCCCATAATAAGCATAGTTTGCTGCTTCTTTTTGTGCAGATTTGATATCTTCCGTTAACTTTTCTAAATAGGAACTAGTTTGTACTTTTCGCTCTAGTTCGTGGTAGCGGATGATTGTTTCATGTTCACTTAAAAGTTGAGCTAATTTATCCGCTTCTCGTTGAATATTCGGCTCTTTATGCAAAAGATGTCTCACTTTCTATTCTAAAAATGGACGGTCCTCGTTGATCTGGATTAATTGGATGGTTTTCGCTTTACCAGTTGCATCGTCAAATTCCAGTAAACAGCCACTCAAAATACCTCGTCCTCGTTCAACGACTTCAAAACGTTTCGGCAAAGCTGTTAAAAATTTTTCGATAACTGGTTCTCGGCGCATACCTAAAATTCCGTCATAAGGACCTGTCATACCTACATCAGTTAAATAGGCAGTTCCCTGCGGTAGAATCCGTGCATCATTGGTTTGTACATGCGTATGGGTCCCAATGACCGCTGAGACTTTTCCATCTAAGAACCATCCCATGGCTTGTTTCTCACTTGTCGTTTCTCCATGAAAATCAACGAAAATGATTGGCGTTCTTTTTTTTGCTTCGGCGATCAAGCGATCCATCTTGCGGAATGGATCATCTAAGTCGACCATAAAAGAACGTGCTTGCATGTTGATTACAGCTAGTTCTACTTGATTGACTTTCACGAATACCATTCCTTGACCTGGCGTTCCTTCAGGAAAGTTTGCTGGACGAACGATTTTTTTTGCTTGATCGATAAATTCAAAAATATCTCGGTTGTCCCAAGTATGATTGCCCATCGTGACAACATCTACACCGTCTTGTAAAAACTTTTTATAAATTTTTTCAGTTATTCCTCTTCCAGAAGCTGCATTTTCTCCATTTACGATTGTGACCTGTGGTTGATATTTCTTTTTTAAACGAGGAAGATAGGTTGTAATCATATCTCTTCCCATTGAACCTACTACATCACCAATAAATAAAACCCGCACACGTTTTCCTCTTCTCTTTTAACATCATTCTATATTATAGTTGTTTTTTTGTAGAAAGAAAAGGGCAGAAAAATCCTCTGCGTAACCCTCATCTGAAACTACTAAAAAACTAGCTGAAGTCAGTCTCCAACTAGTTCTTTTTACTATCCTAGATTATACTTGTTTATTTAAATCATGGAAAGTTGCTTCAATGCTTTCCAAATTCCATCTTCATCATTTGTATCAGTAACCAACTTCGCTTCTGCTTGTACCTCTGGAACTGCATTTCCCATTGCAACACCAATGCCTGACATACGCAGCATCTCCCGGTCATTTTGGCCATCACCAAAACTAATGATATCTTCTTGCGCAATTCCGACTTGTTCTGCTAGGTGTAAAATCGTGGCTGCTTTTGAACCGTCATGTGGAACAACATCCACACTTTTTTCATGCCAACGAACAAATCGAATCTTATCGTAACTAGAAAAATGATGATCGTAATTCTGATCAAAAAATGCTAAAGCTTGATAGATATCTTGTTCTTCCACAAAGTACTGATCAAGTTCAGGTAAAACAGCACCAAAAGAATGCATTGCCTCTTCCATCATTCCCACATGATTGGAAGAATAACGTTTGATATTATCTAGACTCACAAAAGCAGTATCGATATTTTTATCTTGTGCTTCTTTGACAAAATTGTCTAATTGTTCACGGTCAAGCAAATTTTTATAAACTTGTTCATGATCTAAAAATCCAGCAGCGCCATTACATAAGATATAATTTGTAAATGCTAGATCTCGGATAACCTCTTGCGCATGGAAACGACTACGCCCAGTAGCAATCGTTACCAAATGTCCTGCTTTACGTAACTTATCCAAGGCTTCTCTTGTGCTGTCTAATGCTTGTTTATTTGTGTCCAGTAGCGTCCCATCAATATCAAAAGCAAATAATTTACGTTTCATTTTTTTAGTCGACTCACTTTCTTATAAATACTTGCTTGCTTCTCTTCTTGTCAAAGCAGACCATTCTTTTGTCAATTGTTCTTTTACCCAAGAAACATTTGTCTTGCTGTAATCGCGCAATGCCCACCCAATCGCCTTTTGAATAAAAAATTCCTTTGAGAAGCGATCTTCAGTAATCACTCGATCCAACAACAGCTGATTGGTAGCTTCTTTAAATCCTAACTGTAACGTAATTGCTATTCGCCGAAGCCAAAAATCTTCTTTTTTTTCAAACAAAAGAGAAACCGTCTCTAATTGTTCCATATGAAGTTTACACCATGTAGCATAAACTTTCCGCCAAGCATCAATCGTATCCCACCATGCTTTTTCCGGTACCAATACAGACAATTCGACCAACTCATCCAATGATAAACGTTTGATGTTTTGTTGAATCAAATCAATCGCCAGGTACTGATACTCCCGTTCTTTTTTTTCATAATAATAGAAAACAAGGAAAAAAAGGTCTGGAACATCAAGCACTTTGCTTTCACGCAAAAGTGTTTGTTGCAATTTCCAACGTTCTGGTTTGGGCACACCTGCAAATGAGAACTGATTTCTCATATACATTTCCATTGGATGTGCTTTTTCTTCATTTTTTTGAAAAACTAAAAGTTCCAAGACAGTCCTCCTTGAAAAATCAAGCCCGTATCTTAGGTGACAGCTGAAAAATCACTGTCACTACCTTTTAGTGGCTCTGTAGGTTGAAAATAGGCTGTGCTTACACAAGCATGATCCTTCATTTATTTCTTTTTAAGATTGGTACGTTTATTTTTCATGCTTTTAAAAGATACCCTCTTATTTTATAGAGTGAAACAAGGTTTGTAAAGCGTTTTTAAAGAGAAACGTACTTGACAGTTTCACCTTGTTTCCCTTATACTGGACTTTGTGTAAAATAATGCAGCGGAAAAATAATAATTTCGTCCCTAGTTCATTGCCCCGATTCGGGTTCAATTGCGTAACCGCGGCTGCAAAGGTGAAGATTGAAGAATGGACTACACGATTATGAATTTTTTATCGGATTATTTTACTCCAAAAACTAAATTTATTTTATTGGAGGAAATTTTAATGTCTCGTTATACAGGACCATCATGGAAAATTTCTCGTCGTCTAGGTATTTCATTATCAGGCACAGGAAAAGAATTAGCACGTCGCCCTTACGCTCCAGGTCAACATGGACCAAACAGCCGTGGCAAACAATCAGAATACGGTATGCAATTAACTGAAAAACAAAAACTACGTCACATGTACGGAATGAACGAACGTCAATTCCGTAACTTGTTCGTTAAAGCTAGCAAAATCAAAGAAGGTAAACACGGGGTTAACTTCATGATCTTACTAGAACAACGTTTAGACAATGTTGTTTATCGTCTAGGTCTTGCAACTACTCGTCGTCAAGCTCGCCAATTAGTTAACCATGGTCATGTGATGGTTGATGGCAAACGCGTTGATATCCCTTCATACCACGTTGAAGTTGGTCAAGTGATCTCAGTTCGTGAAAAATCACAAAACATGACAACAATCAAAGAAGCTGTTGAAGCAACTGTTGGTCGTCCAGCATTCGTAAGCTTCGATGCTGAAAAATTGGAAGGTTCATTAACTCGTTTACCAGAACGTGACGAACTATATCCAGAAATCGACGAAGCTCTTGTCGTTGAATACTACAACCAAAGCCTATAATTTTCAAAGCTTTGGCTTACAAGCCCACTATCTATTCGATAGTTGGGCTTTTTTTATGTAGATTTCCCTCTCTCTTTTCTAGCTCTCTTCTTTATTTGAATTTGATTCGCCCGTGTAACTCTCCTGGAATCATATGTTGAGACTTGCCAAAAAGTTCAAAATGAAACAATGTTTAACTGAACATATAACCTATCCTCAAAGGAAGATAGACTAATATTTTGAAGGAATACTTCGTTTATTTAAAAAATATACTTTACAAAAAATAATTTTTCTTATACAATTTCGTTAACTTAGAAAATAAAAATGGTTAACAAAGGAGAACTTATGACAAAATCACTCAAAGAACTCATTCTTGCTGCAGAATTTGCAGCGATCATTGCCGTTCTTTCACAATTCACTTTCCCTCTAGGTCTAATTCCTTTGACTGGACAGACTTTTGCCATTGGTTTAACTGCTACTTTCCTTGGTAAGAGAACAGGAACTGTCTCCGTCTTGATCTATCTTTTATTAGGTCTTATTGGGTTACCTGTTTTCTCGGGGATGTCTGGAGGGATTGGTGTATTATTCGGTCCTACCGGTGGCTATCTAGTTGGTTTTATCCTCCAGTCTTGGCTAATTGGATTTATCATGGAGAAAGTCGGTTCTCGCTATCCTCTGACAATATCCGCAAACTTAGTTGGTTCAGCAGCCGCATTATGCTGTGGCATGCTTTGGTTAATGATCAGTAGTCGTCTTTCTCTTCACACAGCATTTTTAAGTGGATTTCTTCCTTTTATAATCCCTGAAGCAATCAAATCGATTGCTGCCGCTTCGGTAGGTCTGTTTCTAAAAAAACGTTTGTCTCGACTTCAGTTGTTTAGTATGGATAAATAACTAGACAAAACAACTACTACGTTGTATTCCTTTACGAAAAATTTTTAAAATAAAATCGTCACTGATTCAAACTGATTGTGACATTACCTAAATTCCTTGAATTGTTGATAAATAAAAAAAGCTTACAATCGTAAGCTTTCAGACTATAGACAAAGTGCTTATTTATAGTGTTTTGTCTTTTTTATACGTTAAAACAGAACGATAAATTGGAGCTGTACCCGATGCTTTCAAAACAAAGTAAGTTTAAAGATCTCTATAAAAAAAGAGAAGAAACGATTGAACGAATATTCAGCACCACAAAAGAATCTCATGGGTTACGTTATACCAATCAAATAGGAATTGTAAAAATGCACATGAAAATCGGGCTTACTTTTGCTTGTCTAAATATGATAAAGCTAAATCAAAAAATATCAAGCGAAAAAAGAGTATTTTTCTAAAGAAAAGAAGACAAATTTTTCTTTTGTTTTTGAAAATAGACATATAAAAAAGAGGTTGAGACAAAAGTGTTCAGCATCAAGAAATAAGAAGGAATTTCCGAAAATTGCTTCTCAAATTTTTGGTAAATTTCGGCTTATTTCCGAAGATGCTACTTTTGTCTCACCGTTTATTCGTTTTTTAGAGATACTAGAAGAGACTGAGACAACTTTTGTCCCAGTCCCTTCAATCTAAAAGCTTTCAATCGTAAGCTTTTTATCTTCTATTTTTAGACTTAGCTAAATCGTCGTTTATTTTTTTAGATCTACTTTTTGTCCGACCCAATAAATGACGACTCCTCCCACTAGCATGGAAGCTAGCTCACCCAAAGCAACAGTTCCCCAAGTGAAGAAAAAGGGTAATTGATAGAATAGCTTCAATTGTCCAGCAACTGTAAACATAGAAAATGCAAAGACCAAAGCTGTAATCACCATTTTTATTTTCATGTTTCTTACTCGTTTTGTTATCTCATAGTTAATCAATAAGACGAGTAAGGTGCTGATACTACCAACTACTACATCAATCCATCCCAATGGTGAGGAAAGATTGGCTAAAGCAACACCTAGCGTGATAGCCAAAATATACTTTTTATTATAGAGCGACAAATAATTGAACATTTCGGAAAGACGTATTTGAATGGCACCAAAACTGATAACTGACAACACGAATGTAACTGCCACATATAAGCCTGTTACAAGTGCCATTCGAGCAATTTCTGCTGTGGTAAAACGATTAGTAGAACGAATTTTCTTTTGATCCATATTCTTTCTCCTTTACAAGGTCGTGATACAATCGATCATCCTTGTGGTCAAAAATGCCACAAAAGATCTCGTCTCTCTCAACTCTTGGTAATAACTACGACCAAAGGATGGGAATTGACTTCCAACTGAAGTGCCGTAGTGCGAATAAATTCGCTAATCATAGCTTATCTGAAAACAATAAAAAAGACAAAATCATTTTAATAACCAACCACCGTCGATTGGAATGATCGTCCCTTGGATATAGCTTGCTTGAGGGGTCGCCAAGAACAACGTTAATTCAGCAACTTCCTCTGGTTGCGCCCACCGTTTAACAGGTGTTTCATTCGCCACCCATTCTGCCATCTCACCATTTCCTGCAAAATCAACTGCATTCATAGGTGTTTGAATCGCGCCTGGTGCAATTCCTTTGATACAAATACCTTTAGAAGCATAATCTAATGCTAATTGCTTCGTAAAGCCAACAATTGCATGCTTTGCGCTGGTATAGGCAATCCCGCCCCCACCACCGACAAAGCCAGCAATTGATGCCATATTGATGATTGTCCCCTTTTCTTCCTCAAGCATATCTGGAAGGATCAAGTGCGTTAGCTGAAACATACTCTTGACATTAACAGCAAACACTCGATCCCATAAAGCTTCATCTGTTTCCAACAATGGCTGGTACTCATCTAAAATTCCTGCTGTATTCAGCAAGATCGCAACTTTTCCAAACGTTTCGTGACACTGTTCAACCGCCTTTTTTAACAAAGAATGATTCGTGATATCACCTAAAAAATAAGCAAAGGTTTCAGAAAATTGCTGGGATAGATCGTCCATTCGGCCTAATTGCTGATCAAAACCAAACACCCGCGAACCTTGTTCTAAAAAGGCTTTAGCTTGTGCCTGTCCGATACCTGAAGCTGCTCCAGTGACAAAAACAACTTTCTCTGTTAGATCACTGTATCTATTTTTCATTCCACAATGATCCAATCTTCAGCTAAAATGTCACAGACTGTAGGCGCAAAACTGGAAAATCCTTCGTCACTTGTTTTGATTAAAAAGTAAGGGGTAACGGGACAACCGTCAAATTCTTCTCCTGAAACAAGAACGACATACAATTCAAAACCACTCCAACCTTTTCGAATCACTTTATTCCCTTTTTTTAATGCTGGTAAAATTTCTTCAAATGTCATTTATTTCGTTCCTTTCTTTGTCTTTTCGGTCTTGGATCAACACAAATTTTTGGTACAATTGGATATAATCGTTTAACTGTAACTCTCCAGTCACGATAAAGTATTCTAAATCAGACCATGGCTTACGATGCACTTTGCTCGTTGAAAGTAATAAATCAACTTCTCGTCCCCGATAATCTGTTGGTAAAAATTTCAAACAATAAACATTTCGAAAAAAACGATGTAAGTCTTCTATTAACAACTGCTCTTCAAACAGAGGGAAATCTGTCATCAAAAGAATCGTGATCTGCGGTAATTTTGGCATAAATGCACCCATTGTCTTTAAAACCGTTAAATACCGCCCCATCAAAAAAGACGTATTTTGAAATGCTAGCTGATCCACTTTTTGCTCGGTCTCAAAAAACAAATCGAGCCACTGGATAATTTCACTATTTTCGATCATCAAATGATTTATAAAGTCACTGTCGTTCCCATCAATAGTTTCCTTAGCTTCTGGAAAAAGATAGGCAAATAAATGACTACTAAAAAGATAGGTTTCAGCTTCTTTTGTTAAGGGTTCTTCTGACAATCCTTGTTCCACTTGATAGAGAGCTAATGCTTCTTTTGCTTCATAAAGTGCATGGTAGGGCGGTGTTTGTCTCCTTCGATGGAAAGCAAACATTTCTTCTCGGATGTCTTCATCCGTATAATACTCTTCTCGTGTCATCAAAACTAAAAATAACGCACCTAATTCTTCTTCATTTTGAAAATAGTTAGGAAACACTGGTTGCATCCAATGACAAAATTTTTGAAACATAGGATTATCAGTAATCAGTTGTCGCTTTCGTTCGTTTAACGATACGTAATGCTTCTGAGATTTACGCAAGAAGAAAGCTCCTAACATATACTCTAGTCTTCTTTTTTTGATCTCATTAAGGCGAACATTGAAAAAAGCCATGATTTGTTCAGCAATTTTTTTCACATCTAATTGTGAAATCGTTACAAAAGGCCAAATTTTCCCACGAAACAACTGCCAAAACGTCATGTGAAGGTAAAGCCGGATGATTTCTTCTTCTCCTTGCACCACATAAGTCCCACGTTGTAAATAAATCCCGTAATTTTTTAATTGTTCTCTCCACTCGTTGATCTTTCGACGCGCAGTTGATTCGCTGATATATTGTTTTTGAGCAAATTGATAGATCGTATGAAACTCTTCAAAAAAAATATCGTGCAATAGCTGGTATTTCAGCGTACTTTGCACGAGAAAAATCAAAAAACGCTCATGTTCGATAGAATCAAGCGTATCATAAAAGGAATAGCCAGAACGAGGGGTTTTCATAAACAATGTTTGAGAGCTCTCGTTGAACTGATGGTAATTTTTTGTTAATTCGTTTAAGTACTTAGCGACACTTCTTGCATCTAATTGGACTGTTTGTGCCAGTTCAGCAATCGTGTGCCACTGATGATCCTCGAAATTTTCCAGCAGGAGAATTTTATAATAAAGGTCTTTATCAAATCGTTTTAAATATTCAGATGACAAATACAACTTTTACCACTCCTTTATGCTAGAACGTTTTTTTCATTGTAGCATAAATCCTGGGAAACAACATCAAAACAGGTTAGTAAAAAACTGAAATAATAATGGTAATAAAAAGACGGTCAGCATGCCATTGACGCCAATGGCTAAGCCTGAAATAATCCCTTCGATCTCACCCAATTCGATTGCCTTTGCTGTACCAATCGCATGAGAGGTACTTCCTAACGCAACCCCCTTAGCAATCGGACTGCTGATCTTAAAAAGACGAAAGATATGAGTAGCGATCAACGACCCAAAGATACCAGTAGAAACAACAATTGCAAGCGTGACCGCATTGATTCCTCCCATCGTATGAGAAAGATCAACAGATATCGCTGTTGTCACTGATTTAGGTAGCAGAGAAATGACCATCGCTTTTTTTAATGTAAATAAATAGCCAATACCCACACTGACTAAGCAATTAGCTACGATCCCCGCTAAGATTGCCGCAATGACTGGGAAAAAATTTTCTTTTAACAAATGAAAATTTTTATATAAGGGAATAGCTAATGCAACTGTTGCTGGCGTGATCATCATGGTCAAAAAATTCCCACCCACATTATAATCCTGGTAACTGATTCCAGAAAAATGAAGAAAAAGAATGATCACTAAAATAGACAATACCAACGGATTGATAATTGGCAATTTATACTTGCGTAAAAATTTATCTGATAATACGTAGACACCTAACGTTAAGCTTAATCCAAATAATGGGTTACGAATAAATTCAGTCAATTTGTTGCTCCTTCCTTTTGATTTTCTGCAACTTTTGGCTACTTGTTTGTTTCAATTGAACAGATTGTAACATTTTTTCTACTACTTCTGCCGTTTTGCCTGCTACGACCATCGTTACGATCGAACAGATCACTACCGCACCTAATAAAATAGGCCAAATTGTCGCAATATCACCAAAATAGTCAAGTAAACCTACCCCTGCCGGGACGAATAAAATCGTTAAATTATTTAATAAAAAATCACCTGTTCCTCCTAAATGCTCAGGCTTTACTAGTCGCATCTCAAAAGCTAGGAACAAAAATAAGATACCTAGGATACTTCCAGGAATTGGTAAATGGAACAATACACGAGTTCCTTCACCTAAAACTGAGAAAAAGAGGATAATAAAAAATTCTTGAAAAAATTTCATCTATGAAACACTCCTTATTGTTAGCTTTCATTTTACTAACAATATTTTTCTGAAATTTTCAAATTGTGCTGTTTCTAAAGTACAATATTTGAAAAATATAATCGTTTTTTTTTGGTATATTTATAATTAAGGTTGGTGTTTTGTGGGAAAGTTCCATACGTTGTTTTGGAAGTTGGTCAGATTTCTTTTATACATAGAAATCATTTTTTTATCTGCACTTATTTATGACCAATAAAAACGTCGGATGCGAAGCACTACACCTATTGTGTTGTTGTTTCTTTTTTTTTGCATTTTTATAAATTTTGGAGGTATATATGGATTATTCACTTATGACCCGTCTTGTGGCGGAAATGATCGGTACAGCTTTATTAATCATTCTTGGGAATGGTGCTGTAGCAAACGTAGATTTAAAAGGAACAAAAGGTTATGGAAGTGACTGGATGTTGATCGCTGTAGGTTATGGCTGTGGTGTAATGATGCCAGCAATGATTTTTGGTGGTATCAGTGGAAATCATATTAACCCAGCGTTCACAATTGCTCTTGCCTCAAATGGTTTATTCCCATGGGCTGAAGTATTACCTTATATTGCTGCTCAATTGATTGGTGCCGCAATTGGACAATTGATCGTTGTAGCTTGCTACAAACCTTATTATGATCAAACAGACGATGTAAACCATGTATTAGGTACTTTCTCAACAATCAACAGTGTTGGTTCTAAATTCAATGGTTTTGTTAATGAATTCTTTGGATCATTTGTTTTATTCTTTGGTGCACTAGGAATTACTAAAGCACCTTTCTTCCAAGACAATCTTGGTACAGCACACTTAGCTCTTGGTTTCTTAGTATGGACGTTAGTTGCTTCTCTCGGCGGACCTACTGGACCTGGTTTGAACCCAGCACGTGACTTCGCACCACGTTTAGTCCACGCATTGTTACCATTAAAACATAAAGGTTCATCACAATGGGGTTATGCATGGGTACCTGTTGTTGCACCGATTTGTGCTGGTATCGTTGCTGTCTTCTTATACAAATTCTTATTTATGGCTTAATTTATCAAAAAAACTTGGAATCACTTCAATTCCAAGTTTTTTTATTTGGAGAAAAAATTGATTTCTGTCCTCTTTTAACCTATGTCATACTATGCAAAGAACGCAAAATAAATTGCAGACTTTACTATTTATTTTATAAATGGAGGAACTCCTATGCCTTACGAAACAGAGCTTCAACGACATCTTGATATATTTGCTCTTTCTTTATCATTAAAGAAAAATAATAGATGGTCTCCGGAAGATGATAAAGTGAATTACCCACTTTTATTTTCTATTTATATTAAAATGATCCAACAAGATGAACAAGAATTTTTTGTACGTAAGCAAGACAAATTAAAAATGATTCAGTCACTCAACCGAAGCAAGGATTTCTATTCTTTTACTCGTCACACACAACTTTTTCATACTTTAAAGCGGATGATTTCAAATGATCCTCGAGATTTTATTCTTTTGCCCTTATCTTATAGTATAAAGAAAAATAAAAAAAGTGGTCATGTTTCCGGAGCACTCATCTACAAAGAAACGAAAAACTATAGAATTATTCTAGTGGATAAAAGGAAGCACCTGTCAAACTCATCTGTAAATATGGTTAAAATTCCTTCGGAGAAAATGGCTCCCCTTTGTAAAGAATTGTTTGCACAGAGAGATCATCCTAAACTCGAAACTTGTTATGATATTCTGTACAGAATTATTGACCATTCCTCTTCTAACAGCTTTTCGTCACTAGACTATACGATGCATGAACAAAAAGAAGGAAATTGTGTGGTCAAAGAAATAGAAGCTACTGCAAAAACTGCGCTCTTACATTGCCGCCATGACCTTCTTGCTTCACAAGGTAAAAAAAATTAAAATGGAGTGATGTTCCCGAGTCCACTTTGGAGATGCAAAAACGTTTTTTAACTGTGATCAAATCAAAATACATAAAATCTCCTCTTCCTGATTATTTCTTTGAAATTTACAAATTGAGAAAACGAGCGAATGATGAACATTCGCCTTTAACAACGACAGAAAAAAAAGAATACATGAAATATACAAAAAAATATTTGCCGATCATCCAGAAATTCAAGAAATCTTCAAAGAAACGCCTTCTAGTAACCTTTCAAAAGTAGAGAAACCAATACACTTAAACAAAGCAATTATAGCAGATCCGAAAATGAGTAAGTATCCAAAAGCTGGCAATACCAAAAATATGATCAATATTTTTGAAAAAATAACTGACGAAAAAAATAGGATAGCTAACGGATTAAGAACCGAAAAAAGGACGCCAAAAGATGAGTTCATTCGCTAAAGGGGATAATGTGAAATCAATAATCCGATTGTGCTCAACAAGAAAAAATAAACGAGTGCCTAGCTCCGCAATAAATAGTTAGACCGTGACCGTTCTAACCCTATTTTCAAAAAATGATATTACTCGTTGACAATGGAATAAAAAGCCATAACGACCATTTTAATAAGAAATGGTCGTCATGGCTTTTGCAAACTCTTCGTACAAATGTTCATTGCGGTAGCGATTAAACTCTGGGTCGTGTTTTCGTAATAGCGTGCGTAACTTCATGGGATGATAACTATCGATCAAGTGATTTTCTCGTACAAACTCCCTCGTCAATTGCCATTCATAATAATAACCAAAAGGACGGCAACTATAGCGGGTACCATGAATGATTTTATCTTCAAAACGACGATGGGTATGTCCAAAAACAACCTGTTTGATATTATCGTATTGATCTAATAGTTGTCCAAAAGAAGCGGAACCTAAAAAAGCATTTAAGTTGTTCCAGC
The DNA here is from genome assembly GCF_051714965.1 of Enterococcus sp. AZ077. Taxonomy (NCBI): domain Bacteria; kingdom Bacillati; phylum Bacillota; class Bacilli; order Lactobacillales; family Enterococcaceae; genus Enterococcus; species Enterococcus sp. AZ077. The sequence goes on along the minus strand of NZ_JBIOSX010000001.1, from coordinate 134,472 downwards.
GTTCGAATGGAGCGTTTTGATAGACAATAAAGTCTTTTTTAGGAACAAAATGTGTCGCTAAAATAACGTCCAGTTTTTTTGCTTCTAACTGGTCTAGTAACTTTTTCATTGCTATCAGAACTCGAGCGTTGACTTCAATGTCACTTCCCTCTCGTTTAATAAAACGATCATACCAGTAAAGGTTCTTCATGCGCAGAATTTGTTTATTTTCTTTTAACTCTGAGAATTGATAATCATACCAACCATTCATCCCAAGTAGGACTGTCTGCTTATTCAACGCCAGATATCGTTCATTTAAAAAGTGAGAATCCGGGAAATGATTCATCATTTCTTCTCCCTCAACATCTGCCAATTCATGGTTCCCAAAGTTGAACGTTGTAGGAATTCCTTTTTTGGCAAAAAATTCAACAACTGCTTGGCAAAGATCGACTTTATTCGCCACATCTCCTGCTAAGTGAAGCCGTGTGATCCCTTTGTCTGTGAGAACCTTCCACAAAATCAGCCATTCTTGTTCACTAAACTGATTGATATCTACATGTAAATCGCTGATAATTGCCAAGTTTCCCATACGCTTACCTTCTGTCTCCTATTTTCTACTCGTGATGTATGATTTGAAGATTACCTTTTAGTAATCCACTGGGGCCTTTTAACTGTAAACTCTTATAAGTCGGTTCAACTGCAATTGTCGTCGGATCATCTAGATACATCAATGCACTTTTTTTGATGTAGATTGGTCCAACAGCTGTTTCTACTTTGACAGAGTATAAACTCAAATCTTTTGTTGTCTCTTTCTTTACGAGAATCAAACGAAAGGATGTATCAATCTGACAAGTTACTCGACTGTCGGCAAAAGGACCATCTCCGTCTTCAATATCAAGTAATAACTGTTCATCTTCATTTTGTTGTGCTAATAATTTTTCTTTTGCTTCATCTGTTAGTAATAATTCCATTCTTATCACCTCAAACTTAGCTTAATGATTTTACAACTCAGATGCAACTAACTTGTTTATGCTACACCTTTATCAACTTCTACCTGCTTGCCATTCTTGTCGTGTCAATCCTCGCAAGACAACTGAAACGATTTTTCCTTTGAAACGCCTTGCATCAGGGATGATTCCTTCTTTTTTCATCCCAAGTTTTTCCATTACACGCCCCGACTTAGGGTTTTCTGCATCGTGATAAGCAAAGATTCGGACCAAGTTTAACTCTTCAAATCCTAATTTTATCAATGCTTGACTCGCTTCTGGAACAAATCCTCTTCCCCAATAGTTCTTATTCAGTGCATATCCGATCTCTGCGTTATCTTCATTTTCTTGTACTCTTAAATCAATTGTCCCGATGAATTGTTGATTTTCTTTTAATTCAATACCGTACTTCCCTAAAGGTGCTGACATAAAATAATTAGCGATGCTGTTTTTCGTATCTTCAACGGATTGATGTGTTGGAAATACAAACCGTGTCGTTTCTTCATCATGAGCATAGTCATACATGTCTTTTGCATCATTTAATGTAACGGGGCGTAAAATCAAGCGCTCTGTTTCAATACGTTGATGTTGCGCAAAAACCAAATTTCGATTGATCAATTGTTCCATCGCTATCCTCACCTTTTGCTTTTTCGTTTTCTTAACTGTAGCGAAATTTGTTATAACTTTCAACTACTTCCGTCGAAAGAATTCTTAAACCTGCCTAAAATAAAGGACTGGAAAGTTCAAAATAAAAAATCCTTAATCATTGCTTGAAAAAGAATAATTTTTTGTTCACGTTTTATTAACATCTTTTCGTTATCGTTGAAATAACCAATAAATACAATGGATATCGGAGGAGTTCCTATGAGAGAATATACGAAAAAAATCTATTTTATTGAAGAAACCCAAAATATTGAAGGATCTTATATTGAAGTAAAAACCTTATTTGTCAACGAGGATAAAGAACAAGCCCTCACGACATTTAAACAATTATCAAAAAAACTAATGCCGTCTTTTGGCTTAGTACTCGGTGAGTATAAAATCAAAGCCGGAAAAAGTTATTTTTCCCAATTATTACAACGGTGGGCACATTTACCAGCTGAATTCTATCGTACGATGACAATTTTAAATTACCAAACATTAGCTGAAACAAAAGGATAAAAATTTAAGTTTTATTTATGTTTCGTTTAGTATCCTTATCAACACCATAGGAGGCGAACGAGATGATAAAAAAATTTTTCACACGATTATTTACCCAGCATCAACCTAGAATTAATCCTTATGAAGTCGAAAATGAATTTATGTTGAAGACAGACTTCCCTAAATGCTACTAATAGCTTGCTTTATAACCAAAAGAGAGACTGACAGATTATTTTCTGACAGTCTCATTTTTTCTCCTATTTAAATCTTCTAAATATATATATCTATATACAAATCCATAACCATTAATCTTCCTTAAAAAAAAATGTACTTTTATTAAACAAGCTTATGTTCTAGAAAAGTATTTCTCTTGCTTTACAACATATGATTGTAACGAAGGCTCAGTTCTTTGTTGTCTAGGTAAGGTAAGAATATCTCCCATTTTTTTTAATTGAGGTATAGAAGGTGGCATTTGTTCATTGTTGATTCCTACAATACGAGAATCTTTTTTAAATTCTTCAACAATTTTATTCCGTTTATAAAGCCTCCAATTTCTTTTATAAATATTGTTATATCTTCTTTTTAAAACTATGTATTTTATTTTTTTATATATATTATTTTTTCTTTGACTTCGTATTTTTTCTAATTTCATCATCTTCTGTTGTAATTTTACATTTTTTGGATGATTTTTTCGCTTCAGATAATAATTGTTAAAAATATAGTCAAAAGACTTATTTTGTTCATGTTTATTAGTTTTCAAAGCCTTAAGAAATCGTTTTCTCATCTCTAAAGTTGAATTAGGGCAAGAGTTCCATTTAGGTCTCAATGTTGGTTTAGAATGAGAATATGACAGAATACTTTTTTGACAGTTAAAAAGAGCTACTTTAAGTGTAGATTCTACCTCGTTAACAATGCAGTTTCCAACATTTTGAAGTGACATATCAACGTTAAGCCTAGAAACACACTTTTTTGTTGATATGTGAACTAATTTCTTTAATTCTTCGAAAGGTTGTATCGTTGGTAGAGCAAACTTATTACTTAAATAAAGTACATGATTAAGCTGATCTATTCTTTCAGCATAGATGGTTACAAGTCCAACAGGAAATTGATGATTAAATAGTTTCGCTTTATCAACCATTACTACGTCATAACAATTTCCATGTTTATATATTATTAATCCAGAACAATGTCCTTTACCAGAATAAAGAGGATAGGCAAGTGGTACAATCAAAAATGACGTAGGATCATTTGTTTTAAGACTTTCCAGTATTTGTAACGATGCAGTAGTACTTGGTGCATTACAAAAATCTAGTGTTTTTGTTAATGACGAAAGAATGTGTTCTTTCCTATTTTCATCAATAAAGAACCCATCAGTATCCTGTTCAATCATTTTTTTGTAGGTAGAAAGTAGCATCACTTCGTCCTCTGTGCCAGTATCACCGTCTCTCTTGTGCTCTTTGACAGCATCTTCCATTCTATAGTATAAGTTGGTATTATGTTTTAACCCTAAGGTCAGGGCTAAAAGAGCTCATAACGACGTTGATAATCATCCATATAATTCAATTCCTTTCATATGTAGAGATTAAGATGAATAATTTAAAAAACTTTATTCGATTCATTAGTGGGAGTTGCTAACAAATATAGCATAGTTGAAGATATAATATTCATTAATTTTTTCCTCAAGAAAGAAATAGCTGTTCTAAGCTTACATAAATATGAGCACATCCCGTTATGACTATAAAAAAGATTACTCCACCATCTATAGAATCTAATATTTTTTTATATATAAAGAAAATGAGACCGATAACAATCGTCCCATCTCGTTTTTACTTTATTTCAAGGCTTGAGCAACATCTTCAATCATTAATTTCATGGATTCTAAGCCTCCACCACTTAGATACCAAACGTCTGGCTGTAGCGAAATCACTTTATGATGTTTACCTGCATCCGTTTGTGCAATCAACTCATTCGCAGCGACATTATCCTTACTGTCATCGCCACCGATCGCTTTCGTACGATCTACCACAAAAAGAATACCAGGATTTTTGTCTAATACATATTCATAAGAGACGCTTTGTCCATGAGTAGAAGCTTCAATATGTTCATCTGCTTGTTTAAAACCAAAGACATCATGAACAAGTCCGAAGCGTGATCCTGAACCATAGGCGGATAATTGTCCTTCATTGACTAACGTCACTAACGCAGTTTGATCAAGATTACTTGTTTTTTCTTTTATCTCATTGATTTTTTTAGTTAAATCGGTAAGTCCTGCCTCGGCTTGATCTTCTCGATCAAAAATCTTTCCTAAGGTTTGAACATTTTGTTGTATCGATTCCCATGGCTTGCTTGAATCAACAGCTAAATATAAAGTAGGCGCAATTTTGTTTAATTCCTCTTGATAATCGCTTTGTCTACCTGAGATAATGATCAAATCAGGTTGCATTTGGTTGATTTTTTCTAAATCAGGTTCTTTAAGTCCGCCTGCGGAATCCACTTCTTTATATTTTGCCAAATAGTCTGGTAAATTCTTCGTGGCCGCACCAACGACTTTATCCCCCACTCCTAATGCATCCAAAGTATCTAAAGAACCATTATCAAAGACGACGACTTTTTGAGGTTTTTGTTTAACTTCAATTTTCTCACCGTTACTGTCTTTTACGGTCAAAGAAGATTGAACTTCTCCGCCGCTGGTTTTCGTATTTGTCGTAGTACTCCCCGCATTGCTACCACATGCTGCTAACGCTACTGTTGCTACTAATAAAAAACTGACAACTAATTTTTTCATTCCGATTCTCCTTCTGCTATTTTAAAAATAAAGACAGAATCTGCGTCCTTCAATCTCGCAAACTCGAATGTCCATTTCATATAATTCATCTAAGATGTTCTTTTGGATAATTTCATTGGTGGCTCCTTGAATAAACAGTTCCCCATTTTTCATGGCAATGATCTCATCCGCATAGCTTGCTGCAAAATTGATATCATGAAGCACAATAATGATCGTTTTCCCTAAATCTCGAACTAAGTGTTGTAAAATTTGCATGATCTGAACAGCAAAATTCATATCCAAATTATTTAACGGTTCATCAAGTAAGATATAATCGGTATCTTGGGCTAACACCATCGCTATATAAGCTCGTTGTAATTGCCCACCCGAAAGCGTATGAATCATCTGGTTTTTTAAGGAGGTTAAACCTAAGTGCTGCAAAGCTTCCGCCACGATTTGTTGATCCTTTGTAGTTAGCTTGCCTTTTGTATAAGGAAAGCGCCCAAATTCTACCAGTTCTTCCACTGTGATTTGCATACTGATGCCATTTGATTGGCGTAAAATGGCTAATTTTTGAGCTAATTCTTTTGATCGCCAGGCTTTCACTTCGTTATGATCAAGATAGATTTCCCCAGTATCTTTCGCAATCAAACGACTAATCATGGATAAAACCGTTGATTTACCAGCACCATTGGGACCAATAAAAGCCGTTAATCTTTGGTCATGGATAGAGACATCGACATCTTTGACTACCCGTTTGTCATGGTAACTTTTATTGACCTTTTTTAAATCGATCATCCAATTGTCTTCCTTTCTCGAATCAGTTTGATCATAAAGTACAGTCCTCCTGAAAACTCTACGATGACACTGACAGTGGTATTCCATTTAAAAATTTGTTCAACCAGCAGTTGTCCCCCTACCAAAAACAGTAACGCTACCAAAAAACTACCTAAAAACAACTCTCGATGCCGATAAGTCGCAAATAATCGGTAACTAACATTTGCTACAATAAAACCTAAAAAAGTTAATGGTCCTACTAATGCCGTTGCTGTTCCTGTTAAAAGACTGACACAACACAGGATTAAAAATTGAAATCGCTCTGTATCGATTCCTAAATTGATTGCCTGCTCTTGCCCTAGATGAAAAACATCTAAATAACGACTTTTATAAAACAAAAAGAGCCATGTACCACTAATCAATATAGTTGCTGGTACTAGATAATGACTAGGGATGTTCCCAAAACTAGCAAATAATTTTCCTTGTAATAAATCATATTCGTTTGGGTCCATCACCACTTGTAGAAATGTACTAATGCTGCTGAATAAAGTCCCTAAGATGACACCAGTCATCAAAAGCAAAAACAAGTTCGTTTGCCCTCTCTTCAGTAAAAAGAAAAAGAGTAATTGACTCAGACCTACCATTAACGCAATATTTGTCAAAAAAAAGCCAGTCCCTGTTTGCTGAAGCATGGTCACACCCCCAACGACAAAGAAAAGGACCGTTTGAACTAAGACATAGAGAGAATCTAGTCCTAATACTGAGGGTGTCAGAAACTGATTTTGGGTAATTGTCTGAAAACTGATCGTGGCACTACTGGTGGCTAACGCAACAAGTAAAAAAGCAACGATTTTTTTACTCCGTAAGGCCCAAGCAAATTGCCAATTTCCATAAGTGTTGATCGTTAAATAGCTCATAATCACTAAGAGGACAAGAAGCAACAGTCCAATGAATACGCCCCTTTTTTTAAGCATATTTTTTCCTCCTAACCAACAGATAGAGAAAAATAATTGCCCCGAAGATCCCCACGATCACACTTACTGGGATTTCGTAAGGGTAGATCACCAAGCGAGCAACGATATCACAAAAAAGTAAGAAAACACTTCCCAACAATGCAGTAATACCAATTGTTTTATGTACTTGATCTCCATATAAACGGGCTGTGATATTTGGAATGATTACCCCTAAAAATGGAATACTTCCCACCATGATCAAAACAATCGCACTAGCCAAAGAAACGAGACCGATCCCTAGTAACTGCATTTTTTTATAGTCAATCCCTAAATTGACCGCAAATGACTCCCCCAATCCAACAATCGTAAATCGATAAGCAAAGAAAGAAATAACGATTAATAATGGAACGGTTACATAAAGCAATTCATAATTTCCACGTATAATCGTGGCAAAATTCCCCTGTAACCAAGAAGACATATTTTGGATCAATTGAAATTGATAAGCAAAAAAAGTGGCAATGGAGCCGATGATATTACCTAACATGACACCGATCAATGGTAACATCAGTTGATTCTTTTGAGGTAACGTTTGTGCCAAAAAAAGAAATAAAAGTGTCCCACCAAAAGCAAACAAAAAAGCGGTAAATGAACGTAAAAGCAACGGTGCATTTGGTAAAAAAAGCATCACCACTAAAATACCCAATCTTGCACTATCCATCGTTCCAGCTGTGGTAGGCGAAACAAATTTATTTTGCGTCAAATGTTGCATGATCAAGCCACAAATACTGCTAGTTGCTCCTGCAAGGATCAGGCAAACCGTTCGTGGCAGACGAGTGGCAAGAAACAATTGCGTGCTTTGTCCTTTGAATTGAAGCAAATCAATTACTTGAATCGTTGAGACACCAATAAATAATGAGCTGATAGTCAGTAAACCTAACAACCCTATGAGCCAACCGTAGCGCATCAAACCCCTCCTGTAATTGATAATGATTCTCATTCTTATTCTAAGTGAACAGATGAACAAAAGCAACCGCTTTTTTTCCTTTCAAACTTCAATTGTTTGTATGTTATACTTTTATTAGCTATACAATGAAAAGGAGGATATTTTGATGTCAAAAGATGATGTACAAAGCCACTTAGATAAGGGGATGTATGGTACACCATTAGTTAATCCGGAGGAACAACATAAATATATGGGGACATTCCGTGAACGTTGCTATTTAAGTATGACTGTAGCTGAGATGAAAGATCCTATAAACAAAGAAAACTTTCTCAAAGAAATCGAAAAACAACCCGATGTTACGGTTCTTCTGAATGGCTCGCTACCTTTAACGATCCAGAATCAATATATCCAACTTGCTACCAAACAAAATGTACGCTTTACGATCGTTAATGATTATGTATCTGATGATCCCAATAGCTTTGGTTTATTAGTCGCTGCTAAAGAAGCGGTCAACGAGCCAGTCATTGATGTAGAAAAGAAATATCCCAAACAAGAGTCTCTTTCTCCAAAAGAACAGCCGAAGAAAAAAAGTTTTTGGGAACGACTATTTTAAGCTTATGCTGACTGTCATATTTCCCATAAAAGGCATGATACTCAAAACAATCTCTAAAAAAGAGAAGATACTAAAATTGACAAGCAATTTAAGTATCTTCTCTTTTTTTGGCGTTGAACACTATTTTCAATCTACAACATACCTCATTCAGTAAAAAATCTTTCACCTATATTATCCCATAGCTAATTTCTTTTGATCTTCATAACTATTCAATCAATTTTAAGGGGCATTAACTAAATTCCATTCAACGTGCCCCGTATAATTTCCGGGTTGCGCTACCTTTGCATCAGTGATTTTGAGCGAGACATTTCCTAAATCATAATTATAGACAGAGGTATGAATTGCTTGAGTAGCTTTCATTATAACGGTTGGGCTATCCGTTTTTATTTCTGGTGAAATAGTACCTTGGACTTCACTACCACAATCAACCAAGTCCGTACTAGGATTAAATGGCGCATTTCCATCATTGATATTTTTCTTCACGATACCTTGGTTAGTTAGGACGATCGAGCTTGTTGGAATCTCCTGAGCGCTATCCCAAACAAGTTGCGCTTGTAGTGACCAACTATTATTAGTTTGACTCTCATCACATACACCGACATCAAAAGAAGTTTGTTTAATAAATGGAATATATTGCTCTCCTGATTCTTTTAATGGTGTTTCAAGAAAGCTAAATTTCTTAGGGATATAAGAAAGTCCAAATGAACTTGTTGTTCCCGGTCTCATATTGTCTGAAGGAGATGGCATTTCTGGTAATGGTGACCAGATGGCTTGATAAGTCGTATTGAGTAAGTCTGTCACCTGATTTCCACTGCCCCCTTCTTTTATGTTCCAGCCGATAAAAATGCTATTTGGTTTCTCAGCGACTAGAGTAGCTTTGAATTGATCAAGTGTTGCCATTTGTAGTTTAGGATCGGTAGGAGAAACCGCAACAGATTGGAAATAGTGTTTTGTTATACTATTATCTTCAAACGTCCCCCCGTTGGCATCAAAAGTAGGACCAGCGATTATCCGATTATTTGAAAGATAATTATAATTCAATAGTTTATTATCTTTGGCAATAACTAATAGTGGGGTCTTGTTGTCTGTAGTAAAGATATTAGTAGTATCAGTGACATTCGTCAGATCAAATTGTCTTAAATCTAATAAGTTTAACTCATTCATGCCAAGAAACATGCTATTCATAAACTTTGCTTTCTCTGTTTGAAAAGAGCTCAAATCTAATTTTTTTAAACTAGATAAATAGGCAAACATATAACTCATATTCATCACTTGACGAACATCCCAATTTGCTAATTCTAATTCTTGTAAATTTCGATCTGCATTGAACATATAATTCATATCTGTAATATGGGAAGTATCCCAACCACTCAGATTCGCTTTAGTTAAAAGAGGATCATTAGCAAACATCGCTCCTGTATTTGTCACTGTACTAACATTCAATCCAGTCAAATCTACTTCCTTTAAGTTCGACCAAAACTGAAAAGCATACCTTAAATCTGTCGTTTGAATTGGTACTTTATTCCCAGAAGCAATTTTAAAACTGGTAATCGATTTATAATTAGGGAAAACAGCATGATTGATATTGTTCAAAATAGTCGGTTTCCCATTGATTACTGTAGGTACAACGATTTCTTGGCTCTTACCAATGTATTTCGTTAAAAGATAACGATCCTTTTGTGGCGTCAACTGATATTGCCATTCTGATACAGTACCGGTTGCTGCTGTAACAGAGGAAGTTACTTGATCTACAGGGGATGTCGCTACATAACTCCCCTCAATAGAATGTTCATTTTGTTCTTGCAATTGATTCTGTAATGAAACAGGCCAATGACTTAAATCTAAATTTTTTAATGCGTGACAATTAGTGACGAATCCTTTGACACTTTTAATCATGGTTGTCTTCCAATTGTTGATTCCCTCAATTTTTGTTAACTGTGGACAAGCATTAAACATATCACTCAAATCTTCTGGCATTTCATTTTCTAAGATTTTCACTTGTGTTAAATCCGGACAATTCATAAACATACCTGATAGATTAGTCGCATCAAGTTTGTGGATCTTTACAGACTGTAATTGAGTACAGTTTTTAAACATCTCACTTGTATTAACCACCTGACTAAAATCAGTCAGCCCAAAATCAACATTTTTGAGTGTTTGGTTTCCAGAAAATACTTGTGTCAGATTGACACTATTCCCATGATCACTAGCAATGCAAGGGGTGAAAGGGAGATCAGCAGACACCGTCAAAGAACGTACTTCATTTTTGTTGATATCTCTCAAAAATTGTGGAGATAAGATTAGTTTTTTTATATTTGGTTGAATAGCATCTAAAAATGAAGAATTAATCACGATGTCTGGGAATTGGGTATTGTCTGACAATCCTGACAGTGTTAGTTCTGAATTATTCAATCGATAGTTGATGTGTTGATAGACTCCCTCATGACTTCCTGCTGTTGGCGATTCTACTACTTGCTTCAAGTCGTTGTTTTCAACGGTAGTCGCTGTTTGGCTATCCGCAAAGCCTGATTGTCCATAATAAACCATATTTCCTAACAAAATCATCATGATCGAAACATATTTTATTTTTCTCAAATCAGTCAGCTCCTCTTCACTTATAATTGTTTCGCCACAACGAAAAAGTATCCAACGCCTAATAAGATTAAACTAATTGAAATCACAAGAATTAGTGTATTAAGATAAAGAATCGTTTTATTTTCTTCTCCTATAATCACTCTTTTATAATTTATTAAAAACAGGTAAATAGCTGCGCCCATGAAGAGAATACCCGTTGAAATAATAAAAATCGGTATCGTATACATAATTGTCCACTCCTTCCAATCAAATAAATATAAGACTTATACTTATTTGATTCCTCCTTTGAAAGTATGTTATTTCTGTTCATAAAGTAAATCATTCATACTCCTATTTTTTCTAAAAATGGATATAAACGAAAAAAGAGAATGAGTACTCATTATTTTTTCTTATATCTTATAGCCAGATAGATGATGCCAGCTGCATTGACTAAAAAGAGAATGATCCAACTAATTTGGAGCCACTGAGGAACAACAACATGATAAATCGACCGTTCATTGATATCCTGAGCTGTTGTAGGATTAATCGTAAATTCTTTGCTAAACAACCATTCCTTGCCACCTGCCTTAACTGAACCAGTAAAAACATATGTCCCTGCTTTTAGTTCATCCTTTTTCCAATCAAATTGAAAAGGATAGACTGAATAAGGTGCAATATTTACATTTGTTTTTTGTTGCTCTTTGATGACTTTATCTGTATTTTTTTCAAGAATTTTACCTGCAACAGTTGCTTGATCAAATATATAAGGGTTAGGATTTAAAATATCTGCTTGAATGATTTTTCTTCCATTTGATAAAATCGGAGCGACTTTTTCTAAAGTAACAGAAATAGGTTGATTCATTTTGGTTTTTGCATTGTTGGTTAAAACTACTCCTAATGTGTAGTTATACGTATTTTCGATTGATACTTCTTTTTTCTGGTCTTTTGGTGTTTTTTCAGCTTTCTCAGAAACCACGATTCCTCCGACGACCACACCGAGAAATTTTTCTTTGGGTAATGTAACCGTAAGAGAGGTCTTTACTTCACTCTTTGCTGGTACTTTGACTTCTGACTGTGTCGCTTTGACGATCGAAGTCAATGGTAATTTCAAATCTTTGTTGTCTTTTATCGTACCTGTATAATCTAACAAACCATTCACATTGGTATTTGCGTTTGTAACTTTAATCGTTAATCGTTTCTCCTGATTTGAACTATTGATCAATTTAACACCCAATTGATCTTGTGTGCCTGGTTGCTCACATAGATAAAAATAGCCTAAACTAGTATCAATTTGATGTACATTTGGGATACGTTCGATCGTATAGCCTCCCATTATTTCTTCTGCTTGAACATCCAACGTACCAATAAACATAAACATAAGAAATAAGATGATTGATTGCACTTTTTTTAACAATACCGTTCTTCCTTCCTTTTTTTGATTATCAGCAGCTCTTTGATCAAAAGCTTGGTCTGCCAATAATCAAAAAAAGGAAAAGAGTAAGTCCTTTCCCTTTTTAAGGTAATTATGGAGCAACCGATAGATTCCATTCGACATGTCCTGTATGTGTCCCTGCTGGCATTGTTTTTGTATTTGCTATTTTAAGAGACACATGTCCTAATCCATAATCATAGGTGTCATTATGCACAATACCCTGTGCTCCTGACATCAACAAAACCTGAGCATCTGATGTAATCTCAGCATTAGACACAGCAGTAACTGAACCAGCTGGAGCGTCCACTAACTGACCATTTCCAGTATTGACCTTCGCATCGGTTCCGGTATGGGCGGTTTGGATCGACATTCCTTTTTCTCCATTATCCCAAACAACTTGTGCTTTTAAAGACCATCCCATAGTTTCCCGAGTTTTGTCTTTGACCCCGACATCAAAGGTGCCAGAATTTTGCGGCATGGTCACAGGGATCGTTTGAGAGCCAGTTTCCAATAATTTTGTTGACGGGATTGTAAAAGTACCTGGTTCATAAGCAATCCCAAAGGCAACCGTAGGATTATTTGATTTATTCCCTGGATCAGATGAGCTGGCAGGATCTTTCGTATTACTTGGTGGCGTTGGATTACTCCCACCATTCGTTGGTAATTCAAGTGGCGCACTGATCGGTGTTTCAGCTGTTGCTGGACTCGGAGTCGTAGTTGTGCTTGCTGCGTATACCCTTGGATTATTAATTAATAAAAAAGAAGCCAACAAGCCAGTGCTGATTAAAAAAGTACTTTTTTTCATTTATTTCACTCACTTTCTTTTTCAAACATCGGGTATTTTTATACTGTCCTGATTGAACAAAAAAAGCTTATCATTAAACTAGATTCAGTTTTTGTTCGTTTTTTTTGATTTCATACTTGTTTTCAAAAAAATCTAAGAGACTGAGCAGTAAAAGTAGTAAACAGGGCGATCATTTGTACATGACTTTTAAAAATAAATCGTGTACTTAGCAACCCGATGCATAAAAAAACCATAAAATCCGAAAATAACACCCTTATTTTCTGGATTCTATGGTTTATTTTTTAGCTAGTGAGTTTTGCCATAATGTGATTAATTTTGAGTCAGGATATTAAGTTCAGGATACAATAAATTCAACACGTCTAAAGTCAATCTTCTCCCTTTACCTGCAAATGGGTACACGTGCATATGCATCGCTGGATTAAAGTTAGCTTCGATAATCCCATAAGCAGTAGCGCTGTTTTCCGGTGCTACCTCTTTGTCCGGAATAATCAAATCGATTCCACTAATTTTTGCGCCTAAAGCTTCAACTGCAGAAACAGCTATCTGCTTATAACTTTCAGAAAATTCGTCTGTGACATCAATCGAATCGCCACCTGTACTAATATTAGAATTTTCTCGTAGATAAACAACCTGATCTTTCTGGGGAACAGAAGAAACGGTAAGCCCTTGTTCTTTTAACATCAGTTGCTCTAATTCTCCTAATTGAATTAGTTCTAAAGGTGCTCGATGATTTGTGCCTCTTAAAGGATCAAGATTCTTTTCAGCGACCAATTCAGCAACTGTACGTTGTCCATCTCCGACGACATTCGCAGGTTTACGAAGCATGATTGCTTTGACTTTGCCATCAATCACAAAGAAGCGATATTCCGTGCCTGGCATAAATTCTTCTACTAAAATCGAACGATCTTCGCTAAAGGCAATCGCAAGTCCGGCTTGATAGTCCGCTAAATCAGCACCATCTTTAAAAATCGTGATGCCTAGTCCATAGTTCGTTGATTTAGGTTTAATGACAAATGCTTTGTTTGCGAATCTTGGATAGGCTTTGACTGCTTCCTCCATTGTCGTAAACTCGGCTCCGTTTGGCACACGATAGCCGGCTTCTCTCAAGACTTTTTTAGTGACCGTTTTATTTTCCATGATCAAGGGAACGATATAGCTATCTTTACTTGTCATATTTGCATTTTTCACGTACTCAATATGATCGTGATGCTGTAACCGCAAAAATTGATCAGATTCGTCAATCACTTTCACTTCAATACCTTTTTGGATCGCATCAAATAACAAGATTTGCGTAGACAACTCCATCTCTCTAAATCCTGCGAGTTGATACGGACGTTCATGCGCTTTTTGATAGTAAGAAAGACCCAAAGAGGTAGCAAACTGATGTTGACTACTTTCTTTTGCTGCTTGATAGATTGTTCCTGCTAGTGTTTCACTTGGACGTTCCAGTTCTTCTAACATTTTTTCAATCAATGGTAGTGCCTCTAGTTGCTCAAGTTCGAGCGCCATTTTCTTCATATCAGTTAAAAGATAACGGCCTTCCTCGATAAACTCGGTTTGATTTAGAGGATGTTCAAGAGAGACGATTTCATTTTTTCTAGTTCCTTCTTCTACCCATTGATCAGCTGCTTCTTTTTCTTCCGTCCATAACATATAAGTTAAAAATAACTGTAAGAAACGAACTTGTTCTTGATCAATTCCTAAACGTGCATTGGGATTTAAATCGATATTTCTTAATTCGATATAACGCACACCCGTTTTAGCTAAATCTGCTACCCGTTTACCACCACGAAAACGAAGTGGCGTATAAAATTCTTTTTCTTCTGATAGTTTTCCTTCTTCAACCATCTTTTCAATGTCGAACAAATATTGCTCCATTGAAGCATACGAAACTTTGACATTTGGATGATTCGTATAACCATACGAACTATTCCGAATACTTCGAACTGGCTCATTAGGAGCTGGTTTATCAATGAAATAGTTTGCTTCACTTAATGGTGATGCCCCATAAAAATAGGTAATCAACCACCGATAGCGCAGAAAATTGCGCGCAGTTTTCAAATATAGCTCTGTTTTAAAAGCAGCAAACTCCGAAAACTCTGTTTGTTGCACAAACAACGATCGAAGCAAATCATCTCCAAATTCAAAATTAAAATGGATACCACTAACCATTTGCTTTCTTTTCCCATATTCTTTAGCTAAATAGCGGCGATATAACACATCTTCAAAATTTGCTAATTTTGCAATCATGATGTCTTCATCTTTTGCTGGCAATGCTGGTGGCATACTTAAAGGCCAGATCATTTCATTTTCAGGAATTGAGCGAGCAGCAACATCATAAATGGCTGACATATATTGGAAAAGCTCATGGATCGAATCGGTGACTGGTGTAATTAATTCAATTTGTGTTTCACTAAAGTCTGTCTGTATATATGGATGAAACGTACGATCGCCAAAAACACTTGGATGATCAGTACGTGTTAGATCTCCTGTAAGGTTCACTCGCTGTCCTTCTCGTTCCACACCAAAACGTGCTTGATCGATAAATGGACGTGAACTAGGATGTTTTAGTAATTGTTTAAAATTCATGTTGATTATCCTCCAGTTCGTATGCCTCTAATTATAGTAAAAAATAGCCAGAAAAAGAATGAAATTGTTTCAAAATATAAAAAAAGCCTATCCAATTTTATGTACGCTTACTTCGTCGGTTGGGTTGGTTCACTCCCATACCTTACTAATACCATCATTATATGTAGAATTACCGTTACCTTTCTATAAGAAAAAGCATCTAGCTAAAAAGATTCAATTTTTTAGCTAAATGCTCTTCTTGCTGATAAAAAGAATAACTGCTTACTCTTCTTTCAACAATCCTTTAAATAAACCAATAACAAAATCATTAGGTTCAAATGGTTCAAGATCATCGATTCCTTCGCCAAGCCCTACCAATTTCACTGGTAAGTGAAGTTCATTACGGATGGCTAACACGATCCCACCTTTGGCTGTACCATCTAGTTTGGTTAAAACGAGCCCAGTGACATCAGTTGTTTCTTTAAATTGTTTTGCTTGTACCATTGCATTTTGACCAGTAGTCGCATCTAGTACAAGTAATGTTTCGTGAGGTGCATCTGGTAATTCTCGTTGAATGACACGTTTGATTTTTTCCAACTCATTCATCAAGTTGACTTTGTTTTGTAAACGTCCAGCTGTATCTACTAACAACACATCTGCCTGTTCACTTTTTGCACGTTCCATCGCATCATACACAACTGCTGCTGGGTCGCCACCAGCATTTCCCCGAACCACTTCGACACCAGCACGTTCGCCCCAAACCACTAATTGGTCAATCGCACCTGCTCGGAAAGTATCGGCTGCTGCCAGCAGCACTTTTTTTCCTTCATTTTTGTATTGGTGGGCTAGTTTTCCGATACTGGTTGTTTTTCCAACACCGTTTACCCCGACAAACAAAATAACTGTTAATCCTTCTTCTTGTAGATTTAATTCATTAACTTCATTGATTCCTTCTTGTTCATATAAATCCACTAATTTTTCAATGATTGCATTTTGGATCTCAGCTGGTTTCTTTGCGTTTCTCAGTTTTACTTCTTGACGCAACGCTTCAGAAATCTG
The DNA here is from genome assembly GCF_051714965.1 of Enterococcus sp. AZ077. Classification (NCBI taxonomy): domain Bacteria; kingdom Bacillati; phylum Bacillota; class Bacilli; order Lactobacillales; family Enterococcaceae; genus Enterococcus; species Enterococcus sp. AZ077. The sequence goes on along the minus strand of NZ_JBIOSX010000001.1, from coordinate 117,879 downwards.
AATAGCCGTATCAAACCCAACATCCGCACCAATCAGTGTTTCTTCTAATTCTTCAAAAAAGTCTTCGTCTACTGTCCGAAAATTAGCAAACAATTCATTCATTCGTTCGCCAAATGTTTTTCTGGTTTTTTCTAACCCTTTATCATATTTCTCTTGTACTTCGACTTCTTCTGGTTCTTGTTGTTCACCAGTAAAAGCACGCTTGATTTTATCAAAAAAGCCCATACGATCCCCCCTAATCTAAAACAAATTTTTCGATAACTTTGGCTACACCATGTTCTAAGTTACTTGATGTAACATAATTCGCTGCTTCTTTAACAAATGGGACGGCATTTGCCATGGCAACACCCATTCCAGCGTATTCAATCATCGGCAAATCGTTTTCTTCATCCCCAATTGCCATGATCTCAGCTGGTTCTAAACCTAAATCTTTTGCTAGTAAAGAAATACCATAAGCTTTTGTCACACCTTTTGGCATAAATTCTAAAAGCATACTGCGGGTCTTGATGATTTCATAACGTTCATGAAATTCGGCTGGTATTTCTTTGATCTTAGGATCTAATTCCGCTTGCGGATAGGCAATAACTGCTTTATTCAACACAAACTCGTCTGTCAGATCTGCTAAATTTGCCGGTTGAAACTGCAATAATTTATTTAATGTGTTGTATAAAGATTTCTTCCCTGGTGCAGTCGGTAATTGTAAAACCACATGATCTGATAATACATCTAAGGGCAATGCCAATTTTTGCGCAAGATCATATAAACGATGGATATCAGCAACTTCCATCACTTTTTTCTCAATGATTTCTCCTGTATCATTTTTTTGAACAAGACCACCATTGAAGGTGATGCTATAATCCCCTTCGTCCACTAATCCTAACTCTTGCAAATAATGAGCCATTGCTGCTAAGGGACGACCAGTACATAAAACGATCTTAACACCTTTTTCTTTTGCTTTCGCTAAAGCTTGCTTATTCTCATCTGAAATTTGTTTTTCTTCATTCAATAATGTACCGTCTAAGTCGATCGCAATTAATTTAATCATTTATTTCCTTACACCTTCGTTTCCATTTTTCCTTCTTCATTGATATCTTCCATACGGACAGACACAATTTTTGAAACACCTGATTCTTGCATGGTTACTCCATATAAAACATCGGCAGCTACCATGGTACCTTTTCGGTGTGTGACCACGATGAATTGAGTGTCATCTTGGAAATCACTTAAATAACGTCCGAATCTTTTCACATTTGCTTCATCTAACGCAGCTTCTACTTCGTCTAAAATACAAAATGGAACAGGACAAACTCGGATGATTGAAAACAGCAAGGCGATAGCAGTTAATGCTCTTTCTCCGCCAGAAAGCAAGCTCAGACTTTGTAATTTCTTGCCCGGTGGTTGCACTTCGATTTCGATCCCTGTTTTTAATAGATCCGATGGGTCAGTCAATACCAATTCTGCGCGACCGCCACCAAACATATTAGGAAAGACTACTTTAAACTCTTGCCTGATTGCTTCAAAGACTTCTTTAAAGCGAGCCCGTACTTCAGCATCCATTTCTTCCATTGTTTCAAACAATTGGTTCTTTGCAGATAACAAATCATCACGTTGTGTGGCTAAAAACGTATGTCGTTCATTCACTTGCTCAAATTGCTCAATCGAACGGATATTCACTGGTCCAAGGTCTGCTATCTGCTCTTTTAAGACTGCTACTTTCGTGCGACTACTTACAATATCGGAAGTTGGCTGGTAATCAGTGACAGCTTTTTCAAAGCTGATTTGGTATTCCGTTTGCAAATAGCTCAGCTGATGATCCAACAACATTTCTGCACGGTCTTTTTGCACTTCCAGTTTCGATTGTTCTGTTAGCTGTTGCTTTTGTTGTTGGTTTTTTTCAGCAAGTACTGTTTCAAGCTGATCGATTTCTTTTTGCGTACGTTCTCGTTGTTCCTTCACTGCCACTAGTTCTGCTTGCAGTTCTTCACGCTGTTGCGCAAGTTCCGTGATTTGGCTCGCTAAACTTTCTTCAGTGATTTCATGATCAGAAAAATCTGCAGTCAATGTTGCTAATTGTTGCTCTAAACTTGTCTGACGTTCAAGTGCTTCATTTTTTTGAACACGTGCTCCACGTAATTGGATCTGTAAATGATTGAATTGCTCTTTCAAGACAGCTAAATCTGCTTGTTCCTGTGCTTTTCGTGCTTGGACTTGTGATCGTTTTTTTTCCATTTGATCACTTTCTTGGTTCAGTGATTTGATCTCTTCATCGATTTGTTGTCGTTGTTGTTCGATTTCCTTTTGTCTTGCCGTTAACTCTGCTTGTTGTTTTTGATATGTTTCGATGAATTGTTGCAATTCTCTCGTTTCAAAGTTTGAGAGTTGCTTTTCTTTTTCAAAGCGTGCTAAGTCATTCGTGATATTTTGCAGTTGATTCGTTATTTCCTGCTCTTCAAACCGTAATTGTTCATTTTGCGTACGCAACTTTTCTTGTTTTTGGCTCAAGTCAGCGACTTTGGTTTGTAGTTCTTGAACAATTTTTTCTTGATTTTGCAACTGCTGATCTGCTTGTTCATATTCTGCTGTCAGCTGTTTCAATTCTTGATTTTGAGAGAAGAGACTGCCTTGATTCCCCCGTTTATTTGCTCCACCCGTCATGGAACCACCAGCATTCATCACGTCTCCTTCCAGAGACACTACTCGGTATTGGTATCGTATGGTCTGAGCAATAGCATTGGCACTAGTTAAATCCTTCGCTAATAAGATCGTTCCCAATAAATTGTGGACCACGGTTTGAACTTCTGCAGGGAATGTCACCTGTTCACTTGCAATACCTAAAAACCCATCTACCGCTGCTGCTTGCGAAAGAACGTGCGCAGGTAACTGTCTAGGTTTAATCGTTGTTAACGGTAAAAAGGTCGCTCTACCCCCTCTTTGCTTTTTCAAATAAGTGATTGCTTGACGTGCATCGTGTTCGTTTTCAACAATGACGTGTTGCGCTGCTCCACCTAGAGCTGTTTCGATTGCAAGGGTAAAAGAGCTAGGTACATCAATCAACTCAGCGACTGCACCTACGATACCAGATAATTGTTGTTTATGTTGTAAAACTAACCGAACGCCCTGGTAAAAACCAAAATAGTTTTCTTGGATTTCTTGTAAACTTTTTTGGCGTGCCTTTAATTGTTGGACTTGGTTCATCAATTGGTACATTTTAGGTTGTTCATTGGTTAATTTAGTTTGTACTGTTTTCCCTTTTGTTTGAACTTCTTCCAACTCATGTTGGTTCTTAACTAAAGCTTGTTGAAGATTTGCTTGTTTTTCAGATAGTTCCTGTTTTTGAGAGGATAACGCCAAGACAGAGGCTTCTACTTCTGATTGCTTCGCTAATGTTTGTTTACTTTTGGACGTTTCTTGTAAATATTGACGTTCAAGATATTTCAATTCATTTCCGACATTCGCTTGTTCTTGCATCAAATCAACATATTGATCTCGTAATTCAGATAATAATTCCTTCGTTGATTTTTGATATTTTTCCAATTCTTGTTGTGTCTTCATCAACTGTTGTTGTGCTTCTTGGATTTCTGTTTCTTTTTCAGTTGTTTCTTTTGTCAATTTTTCCTGAAGTTCCTCAAAATGCGCTACTTTCTTTTGCGCCTCGGCCAAAGAAGCCTGATATTCTTGCGTACTCTTTTGTGTATGCTTTGTCCGCTCTATTAAGACATCTTTTTGCCCTTCTGCTTGTTTTAATCTTTCAGACAATGCCAACAGACTTTGTTGACCTTTTTCAATTTGACGGTCTTTTTTGGCGTTTTGCTTTCTTTTTTCTGATAGCACGGCTTCTTGCGATTGGATATGTGTCGCTAATTTTGTCAGCTCTTGATTGAATTGTGTCAGCTGAGTTTGTTTTTCTTCCCACTCTTTTTTCGCTACGTTGATCTCTGTAATCATCAACGCTATATCCGTTTGGGTTAATTCTTCTTTTAACTGCAAAAATTTCTTAGCGATTTCACTTTGCTCAGCTAGAGGTGTTAATTGCTCTTGCAACTCGTAAATAATGTCTTGCACTCGACTAAGATTATCTTCTGTTTCAAATAACTTTTGTTCCGCTTTTTTCTTGCGTTGTTTATATTTTAATACACCTGCTGCTTCTTCAAATATTCCCCGACGGTCTTCTGGCTTACTACTAAAAATTGCTTCTACTTTCCCTTGTGAAATGATCGAAAACGATTCTTTTCCTAAACCTGAATCTAAGAACAGTTCTTGGATGTCTTTCAATCGACAAGGTTGTTTATTGATAAAAAAATCACTTTCGCCTGTTCGTCGATAGCGACGAGTCACGCTGATTTCTTGATAATCCAATGGTAAATAATGATCGGTATTATCCAAAAGTACTGTAACTTCTGCCACATTCAAAGGCTTACGAGAGTCTGAACCAGCGAAAATAATATCGGGCATTTTCCCACCTCGAAGGCTCTTAGCAGATTGCTCGCCTAAAACCCAGCGGATTGCTTCAGTGATATTACTTTTGCCACTCCCATTTGGTCCAACGACGGCTGTCACACTATTTTCAAAATCAATCACTGTTTTATCTGCAAAGGATTTAAATCCAGCTATTTCAATTCGTTTTAAATACACGAAGCGTTCCCTCACTTACTTTTACAGTGCTGCCAGTGCATTTTCTGCAGCAGCTTGTTCTGCTAGTTTTTTCGATTTTCCTTGCCCAGTCCCAATCAACTTGTCATCTACATAGACTTCGATCCAAAAAATCCGTTCATGTGCCGGACCTTCCTCTTTTATTAATCGGTATTCAATAAATACATCACCTGATTTTTGCAACACTTCTTGCAACTTCGTTTTATGATCCATCTCATGTGAAAAAGCACCTGCTTTGACTTTTGGAAAGACAACTGTTTGAAGAAAGGCATGGGCTGCTTCAAACCCTTGATCAAGGTACAAAGCACCTAGAAAGGCTTCAAATAAGTCACAAAGAAGAGCTGGTCTGGTTCTTCCCCCAGAATTTTCTTCTCCTTTACCTAACATGATATATTTATCAAATCCACATTCTTTGGCAAACTTGGATAAACTATCTTCACGAACGATCGCCGCACGTGTCTTTGTTAGTTTACCTTCTGGGATATCTGGATATAAACGATATAAATATTCTGAAACCATTAATTCTAATACGGCATCTCCTAAAAATTCTAATCGTTCGTTATCTGATAGTTGAAGGTTGCGATGCTCATTCACATAGGATGAATGGGTAAAAGCTTGTTCAAGTAGATTGAGATCGTGAAAAACGATAGTATACTTTTCTTTTAATTCATTTGTCAGCTGATTGTCCATTTTTCACATTCCTTTATGGATATTTTTTCAATACTTCCTTATTATACTGGTTTTTGTCTAAATTTGAAATGGTTCCGACAAAAGGTAAGTAAAGGTTTAATAAACCTCAAGGATCCAATGATTTTTTCGATTAAAGAATTTATTAGCTGATCATTTGATTGATTTGATAAATAGTATTCAAAAGTTGCCAGCTATACGAAAAGACCTCCCAAACCGTTTCCGTGTTTGGGAGGTCTTTCTCATTGCCAGATTCATTCATTACTTTCGCTAAACGGCATGTATGTCCTTATTTTAAGAACGTGATTCTGCTGTTACCGTTACTTTCGCCCATGGATTTGGTGCATCATATGACCAATCCCAATCTTTAGTACGATCGCTCACTGGTAGTACTTCATTACGGAACAATGTTGGAATTGCGAAAGCTTCTTCAAATGCATATGCTTGCCATTTTTTATATGCTTCTTTTTGGTAATCTGCATCAAATGCTTCACTTGAATTGATATCATTGATCAATTTCGTATTTTCTTCTGATTCAAAACGAGTGTAGTTGAATGCTGCATTTGGTCCCCATAGTCCGTTTGGATTTGGATCAGTTCCTGTACTCCAAGCTGCTTGATATACATCAATTTCAGGATCGTCATTTTCTAATTTATCGTAGAATGAGTTAAATTCGATTAAACGTCCAGTCGTGTATTTCACATCTAAGCCGATTTTTTTCCATTGTTGCACATAGTAATCAGATAATGGTTGCGCTGTTTCGCCACCTGACATTGAAGCAAAGTTGATCGTTAATTTATTTCCGTCTTTATCTTCACGTAACCCATCACCATCTACATCTTTATAGCCAGCATCATCCAATAATTTGTTTGCTTTATCGATATCTTGCGTAAATCCTTTTAGATCGTCATCGTGGAATGATTCAAATACAGGAGGAATCAATGAAGTAGCATTGCTTCTTAACCCTGCATAGAAACGTTCCCCTACTGCATCGTTATCTAATGCATAACCCATTGCTTGTCGCAATGATTTATCTGCCATTTTAGAATTTGGATCGTATTCGACACTGCTCTTTTCAGCATTCCATTTACCTAATTTGAAGCCTAAGTAAGTGTATGATGTTTGTTCACGTCCTAAGTTTGTGTAACCTGAGACATCTTTATATGTGTCATACGTATCTGTAGGCATTTGGAAAATCATGTCATAAAGTTTTGAGTTCAAAGCTTCTGTTGCACTAGCAATCGGCAATGATTTCATCGTGATTTTTTTCAATTGTGGTTTGCCATTCCAGTAATATTCATTTGGTAGATACTCTACTGATTCTCCTGCAACGATATTACTCATGTAATATGGACCAAAAGTCACTGGATTTTTACGTACTTGATCACTTGATTCCATGTCTTTGATTGCTACACCTTCAAGTGTGTGTTTTGGAGCTGCATATGCCCAAATCCCACCACCTGATTGAAGCATACTTGGTTCCACTTTTTTATATTCGATTTCAACTGTCTTATTGTCCACTTTTTTGATACCTGAGATTGTCGGAGCGCTACCGCTATGGTATTCTTCCATCCCAACGATGTTTCGGAAGTTATCATCATAACGGATACCTGTATAATCCTTGTTACCGATAATTTCATAAGGGAAAATCACGTCATCTGCGGTTACATCTTTACCATCTGACCATTTTACATTGTCTTTTACTTTGATCGTTGCTTTTTTCGTCTCTTGGTCTAAATCTAAACTCGCTGCACCATCATTTGTGATCTTGAAGTCCGCATCATTTGTAAATAGTGCTTCATGAGAAGGTGCCATAAATGCTGCATCGTAAGAATCTTGATAAAATTCCCATTGGAACAATCCTTTGAATTGACTATCGGTTGCTACTGCAGCCTCCAATTCGCCATCTTTTATTGCATCTTTATCATTTTTCGTTGAGATTGGAAATGTTAATTCCTTCTTCTCACCGTTATTTGCTGAACTCCCAGAAGAGTTAGAACCTCCGCCGCTTCCACAAGCAGCTAATGCCATTACTGAAAAAAGTGTAACAACGCCTAAAATTGATTTCTTCATTCCTTATTTCCCCCTTTGCTTTCTTCTTTAACCTAATCGTTGGCGTGCATCGGCAGAACGCTTAAACGCTTGTCCAACATAGTTTATACTCAACATCAATACTAAAATTAGAATTGACGCAGGTAACCAGATCCATTGTCGATTCACTAAAACCTCACCGTTGCTGGCATAACCGATTAGCGTTCCTAAACTAGGAACATTTGCTGGTAAGCCAAACCCTAAGAAAGTCAAAGTGGTCTCGATCCCAATATTTGCTGCAAAGTTCATCGTTAAGTTGGTAATGATCAATGAACTTAAGTTAGGCATGATTTCACGGAACATGATTTTAAAATCACTTGTTCCCATTGTTTTTGAAGCACTCACATAATCACGCCTTGCTTCTGATAAAGTTTTACTTCTGAATAATCGAGCTTTAGCAACCCAATAAAATGCACTCATAATGAAGATGAACGACCAAACATTATATCTAGAGATAATCGATACAAATACGATAATAATCAACATAATCGGTAAAATCATAATGAAGTCAACGATACGCATCAAAATGTTATCGATGATCCCCCCATAAAACCCAGAAATAATCCCTAGTCCAACCCCGATAATCGAAGTGATGACTGTGATTGCAAAACCAATGGTGACGGAGTTTCTTGCACCGATAATCAGTTGTCCTAAAACATCCCGACCACCTTCATCTGCTCCTAAAATAAATTTTGTCCCCTCGGTAGAGATAGCACCTGGAGCTGCATATTTATCAAAGATGCTGACATACATTACTTTATCTTGGTCTGTAAATAACGCACCGATAAAGATAACTAACAATAAAATAACGAGTAAGCCTAATGAAAAAATGGCGATTTTATCTTTTTTAAATTCACGGGCAATCATTCGTAACCCCATTGGCGGGATACTTTCTTGCACAACGTCTTTCTTTTTATCACTCATTTGTCTTTTCTCCTTTCTGATTGAATTTTATTGGATACGGATACGTGGATCAACAATGCTCATGATGATATCTGAAAGCAAGGTTCCGATCAACGTCGCAATTCCTAAAATCAATACTAAGGAGGTAATAACTGTATAGTCACGTTGTCCGATCGAATCAATAAACAATTTACCGACTCCTGGGTAGCCAAAAATCTTTTCAATAACTACTGAACCAGCAATTAAGGAAGTAATTTCATAACCCATTTGTGAAGCCATCGGCAATGCCGCGTTTCGGAAAATATGACGACTAAATACTTTATTGGTTGGTACCCCTTTTGAACGGGCAGTTCGCACAAAGTCTAAAGATTTTGAATCAATGACTTCGCTACGTAAATACTGGATCGTTACAGCTGTAGCTAAAAAGGCTTGAGTGATCGATGGTAAAATGATGTATTTCATGCGATCAATCAACTGGGTGAAAAAGCCCCCTTGGATTCCTAACGTCTGGGAGCCGCTGGTTGGGAACCAACCTAGACGATAACCAAATACAAATAACATAATCAATCCAAAGATAAATAACGGAACAGCAAAACTAAAGAAATTGTAGATTACAACAGCTTTATCCAAAAATGAGTTTTGGTATCTGCCCGCCAACATACCTAGTGGTACAGCAATCAAATAAGTAATGATAACTGTTAAGATCGACAAGTAAAGAGTATTGACGATACGCTCACCAATCAAATCAGAAACTGAACGTTTGTATAAGAAACTTTGACCGAAGTCTCCTTGTAACGCATTCCCAATCCATCGGAAATACTGGACATACCAAGGATCATTCAAACCAGCTGCCTGTCTCATTTGCTCGATGACTGCTGGATCTTGGTTGGGGTTGATCAACCCGGTAAAAGGATCTCCAGGCATCGCTTTTGCCAACATAAAGATCAAAATACTAAGAATAATAACTTGTGGGATCATTAATAATACACGTCGTAATATCGTTTTCCACATTAGCTGGCACCTCCATCTTTCAACGCTACTTTATGCGTCGGTGTGATCGTACGGAGATCGTACACTCGACCAGTTGCATCGTAGTACTCCTTTTGATTTTGGATGTACTCACGTTCCACTCTTCGTCGATTCTCTTTGTGTAACTCCCGATTTTCGACATCAATCCGAGGGATAGCAGACAGTAAACGTTTCGTATAGATATGACGTGGATCATTATAAATATCTTCTCGTGTACCAATTTCAACGAATCGACCTTTATACATAATTGCGATATTATCACACATATGTTTCACGACTCCCAAGTCATGAGAAATAAATAAATAACTTAAACCAAATTCTTGTTGGATTCGTTTCATGAAATTTAATACTTGCGCCTGAACGGATAAATCCAATGCAGAAACTGGTTCATCTGCTACGATGAGTTTTGGGTTTGTCGCAACTGCACGTGCAACCCCTAAACGTTGACGCTGTCCACCTGAAAACTCATGCGGATATTTATACAGCGCATCTTCCGGCATCCCTACGATATCCAGTAGATTTTTCACTTTTTTCTTTTCCTCTTGATCACTCAAGCGTTCAAAGTTACGGATCGGTTCTGCAATAATATCCAATACTCGCTTTTTAGGATTCAAGCTGGACATTGAGTCTTGGAAGATCATTTGAACATCTTTGTTATAGCCAATTTTTTGTCGGTTACTTTTTTTAGTGACATCTTTACCTTCATAAATGATTTGTCCTGAAGTCACTTTTTCTAATCCAACGACTGCTTTCCCTGTCGTTGATTTACCAGAACCAGATTCTCCGACTAAGCCATACGTTTTTCCTTTTTCAATAATGAAGTCGACACCATCTACTGCATATACATGATCCGTTACTCGATTAAAGAATCCACTACGAATAGGATAGTGTACTTTCAAATCGCTGATTGTAATTAATTCTGTCATCTACACCTCTCCTTTTTCGTCTCTAAAGTGGAAATGTTTGTAGCAAGAGCAACGAACCAAATGATTCGGAGCAATTTCATGAAGGACAGGGTTTTCTTCGTGATCACTGGCTGGGATCCAAGGAATCCGAGGAGCAAAGCGACAACCAGTTCGTGGCATATTTTTCAAAGAAGGAACAACGCCTTCAATCACATGGAGCTCAGCTTCATGGTTCCCCTCTTGAGGAATAGAGTTCAACAATGAACGGGTATAAGGGTGTTTAGGATTTTCAAAAAGTTCTTTGACCCCAGCTACTTCAACAAATTGACCGCCATACATTACCGCTACCCGATCAGCCATTTCTGCCACGACACCTAAGTCATGCGTGATCAGAATGATTCCTGTTTTGGTTTCTTCTTGTAAGTCTTTTAATAAATCAAGGATTTGCGCTTGAATCGTTACATCTAGCGCTGTCGTTGGCTCATCCGCAATAACAATCGGTGGCTTACACGCAATCGCAATGGCGATGATTACCCGCTGTCTCATCCCCCCAGATAATTCATGGGGATATTGTCGTCCGACTCTGGCAGGATTAGGAATCCCAACTTGCTCCAACAATTCCAAGGCACGAGCTTGCCGTTGTTCAGCGTTCATTTTGGTATGATAAGATAACCCTTCCTTAATTTGATCTTCAATACGCATCAAAGGGTTTAACGCAGATAACGGATCTTGGAAAATCATCCCAATATCATTCCCGCGGATTTTGTTATACAAAGTTTCATTCAATTCAATCAAGTTTAAATCATTATATAAAATTTCGCCTGTGATCTTTGTGTTGTTTGGATCAAGTAACCCCATAATAGTAGTCGCTAATGTACTTTTCCCGCAACCAGATTCTCCAACGATTGCTAAGATCTCGTTTTTATCTAATGTAAAAGAAACGTCATCTACTGCATCGTAATACTCATCTTTAAGACGGAAGCCTGTATGTAGGTTCTGAACATCTAATAGTTGATTATCTGACAATCGAATACCCCTCTCTGCTCCCTGGTTGGAAGTTTTCTTAATAAAAAATGATATCCCACAGAATAAAACGTTTTATAATAAGCGTTATTCTAAGGATAGTGCAATATATTATTAATAATTATATATAAAACCCCTCTACAATGCAAGAAAATTTCAGTCAGTTGCCAGAATTGTCAGAAAAATCTATTTAAAATAAAGATAAATCACTTGAAAAATTAAAAAAAAAGTGAGTAAAGATCCGATTGATCTTTACTCACTTTCATGCTGATGATTAGTTAAGATGATTGCTGATGTAGTCAACTGCCCCACCAACTGTTTCAATTTGTTCTGCATCTTCGTCAGAAATTTCTGTTCCAAACTCATCTTCAAGTTCCAAAACAAATTCCATGATGCTGATTGAGTCAGCTTTTAGGTCATCTTTGATATTTAATTCATCAGTTACTTTATCTGTATCAATTTCAAAATGATTTGAAATAATTTTCGCTACTTTATTAAATACTTCTTCACGTGACAATGTTTTCACCTCCAACAATTATCAAAATTGCCGATTTCCTTCACCAAGGCTAATTTTACTGACATTTTCTAAGATTGTCCACCTTTTTTTCTATAGGGTCGTCGACGAGCAAACAGAAACATTATTCTGCAGGTTTTTCGAATTGTTCAACTAACTGCCCTACCACATTGGTTTCCAACATAGTGTGGATTTGTCTGATGGTATGTCTCACTGCATCTGGTCCAGTCGCACCGTGAGTTTTGATGACTGGTGCCTTTAATCCAAAAAGAACTGCTCCGCCATGTTTTGAATAATCCATTTCTGATTTTAATGAACGTAACCCATCTTTCAACAATAGTGCGCCCATTTTTCCTTTAAATCCTTCATTTAAAATGGCAGCTTTCAAAAGGTCCATCAGATTCATTGCTGTTCCCTCAATGGATTTCAATACTGCATTGCCTGTAAATCCATCGGTTACAACAACATCTGCTACCCCGTTCAATAGTTCCCTCGCTTCAACGTTTCCAATAAAATTCAAACTGGTTTCATTTTGAAGTAATTCGAAAGCTTTTTTAGTTAATTCGCTTCCTTTTGTTGCTTCCGTCCCATTATTCAATAAAGCAACTCGAGGTCTACCGATTCCTCGGACTTTTCTTGCATAAAATGAGCCTAAGATTCCATATTGTAATAAATGTTCCGGTTTATTTTCAGCATTTGCACCTAGATCAAGCATATCAAACCCTGCATTGGGTTGACCGACTACCGGTAAAGTAGACATCAGACCAGGGCGTTCGATGTTTTTGATACGACCAACAATAAAGAGTCCAGCTGCTAATAATGCGCCAGTGTTCCCCGCTGAAAAAATCGCGTCTGCTTCACCATTTTTGACAGCTTGTGCTGCCAAAACCATCGAAGCATTCTTCTTACGGCGAATGGCTTTAACTGGTTCATCATCACTATCGATTTTTTCATCTGTATGAATGATCGTCACATTGTGTTCTGTTGTTAGATATTTTCTTATTTCATTTTCCTTACCATAAAGGATAAATTCCACATCTGGGAAATCTTTTTGAGCTAAAGCCACACCTTCCACAATGGCTTGTGGTGCGTGATCTCCACCCATTGCATCTACGGCAATTTTCATTATTTCCACTCCTTTTTTATCATCACTATAAAGTATAGCACAGTCTATTAATCAAAATAACGATTATCTTGATTTTCCAAGTCTAAACTGCGGACCAAATGTTGGTATTCTGGCAATAGTTGCCAATCCTTTAACTGCCATAGCTTTTGTGCCTCATCACGAGCTACCTCTAATATATTACTATCTGTTACAAGATCAGCAATTGCAAATTGCGGTAAGCCTGATTGGCGAAAACCAAATACTTCTCCTGGTCCACGCAACTCTAAATCTTTCTCACTTAGAATAAAGCCATTGTTCGTTTCTGTCATTATTTTCATTCGCTCAATCCCTAATTCATTTTTAGGATTAGCTACCAATACACAATAAGAAGCATCACTACCACGTCCAACACGTCCACGTAATTGATGTAACTGTGCTAATCCAAAACGATCAGCATCCATGATCAACATGACTGTAGCATTCGGAACATTTACACCCACTTCGATGACCGTCGTTGAAACCAAGATTTGCATCTTGTTTTCTTTAAATGTTTCCATAATTGCTTCTTTTTCCTGGTTCTTCATTTTACCATGTAACAATCCGACTTCATACTGAGGCGCAAAAAGCGCACTTAATTTTTCATAAATTTCAACAGCGTTTTTAACGTCTAATGCTTCTGACTCTTCAATCAACGGGCAAATGACATACATTTGATGTCCTTTCGCCAGTTCCTTCCATGTCCAATCTAACACACTATTTAATTGTGGCGTACGAACCCATCTCGTCTCTATTGGAATCCGGCCAGCTGGAAGTTCGTCAATTACCGAAACATCCATTTCTCCGTATGCAGTAATCGCTAAAGTCCGAGGAATTGGTGTGGCTGTCATAAATAAAACATCTGGACGCCAGCCTTTTTCACGGAGTACTTTTCGCTGATTCACACCAAAACGATGTTGTTCATCCGTAATAACTAAACCTAAGTGTTGAAATTCGACTCCTTCTTGAATCAACGCATGGGTACCGACAACGATATCGATTTCTCCTTGTTCCAGCAATTCGAGTAGTTCTCTTCGTTCTTTGGCTTTCGTCGAACCCGTTAACAGAGCAAGTTTAACTTCTTGCGCATCAAATAATTGAAGAAGGCTTTCCATGTGTTGTTGTGCCAAAATTTCAGTTGGTACCATCAATGCGCCTTGAAACCCTGCAGTGACCGCCGCATATAAGGCAATTGCTGCAACAATCGTCTTTCCGCTACCTACATCACCTTGCAATAGGCGTTGCATATGTTGCGGACTTCTTAAGTCACGACAAATTTCATTCGTGACTCTTTTTTGGGCATCCGTCAATTCAAAAGGTAGTTTTTGAATAAATTGTTTCAAGCGCTGGATGTCATATAAAATTTCAATGCCATTTGTTTCTGCTTTTTCCGATTTTTTAAGCCCTTGAAGTCGCATTTGAAATAAAAAGAATTCTTCAAAGACAATTCTTCGTTTTGCTTGATGGTTTTCTTCATGATTTTTCGGAAAATGCATGCTCTTAACAGCTGTTGGCCGATCCAACAGTCGATATTTCTCAACTAATCCATTGGGAAGATTCTCTTCGATCAAATCACCATACTCTTCGAACCCTCTTCGAATCAAATCGACTAAAGTTGTTTGACGGATTGATTTATTGACATGATAGATTGGAGAAAAATCATCCACCGCTTGAGAACCCAAAATTTTCATACCATTTAATGACTTCCGTTTCGCATCCCATTTTCCATAGACAGCAATTTCTTCGGATAAGATCACTTTATCTTTCAAATATGGTTGATTGAAAAAAGAAACATTGAAAACAGCATGATCCTGCATCATACGAAATTGGAGTCGATTCTTTTTGTATCCAAAGCGACTCATTACTGGTGGTGAAACAACCAGGCCTTTTAAAGTCACTTTTTCTTGATCAAGTATTTCATTTAAATTTCTTTCTTGAATGTCTTCATAGCGAAAAGGATAATAGGTCAATAGGTCTTCGATGGTTTGGATTCCCAGACTAGCAAGACTATCCGCCCTTTTTGCTCCCACACCGGCTAACATCGTCACTGGATCATTTAAAGACCTCATATTTCACCCTCCTTTACCGTATGTTTCACTATCAATCCATTCCTTAGAAATAGGGCTGCACCAACAACCTGGTACAGCCCCCGTTCTTTTAACGTTCGTTCAGGCGAAAAGGATTGTCCTTTTCTATTCTGCAGAGAATAAATACGGATAAACCGGTTGATCGCCTTGATGAATTTCAATTTCTAAATCTGGATATTGTTCAACTAATTTAGCTGATAATTCTTCTGCTTGATGAACCGAACCACCTTCACCTGCTAAAATCGTCACAATTTCTGTTTCTTCAGTGATCATTTTTTCTAAGGTAGCGAATGAAGTTGCCATCATGTCAGAATCTGAGATAACGATTTTCCCATCAATCATCCCTAAGAAATCGCCCTCAGTAATTTTCACACCATCAATGGTTGTGTCACGAATCGCATGAGTAATCTGCCCACTAACGACACTTGCAAGCATTTCTGTCATAGTCGCTTTGTTTTCTTCCAACGATACTTGATCATTAAATGAAAGCATCGCAGTTAATCCTTGAGAGATCGTTTTTGATGGTACGACCGCTACTGGGATATCTGCTACTTCAGCCGCTTGATCCGCAGCCATGAAGATATTTTTATTGTTTGGTAATACGATGACTTTATCCGCATTGACTTCCTTGATCGCTTTAACGATATCTTCCGTACTTGGGTTCATCGTTTGTCCACCACTAATGACGTAGTTTGCTCCTAAACTTTCAAATAACTCTTGCACTCCTTTACCGGCTGCAATCGCTACGATCCCATAAGGTGTACGAGCTGCTTTTTGTGGCTTCGCTTGCTCATCGTGTTCTAAAATCGTTTCATGCTGTAAACGCATGTTGTCGACTTTGATTTTTACTAATGAACCAAATTTTTGTCCATAATTTAATACTTCACCTGGATTTTCGGTATGCACGTGGACCTTAATGATCTCATCATCATTAACAACCAATAATGAATCACCGATTCCATCTAAGTAATTACGAAATTCTTCATAGTCAAATTGGCTATCGACGGTTGGCCCTTCACCGATTTTTACCATGATTTCTGTACAGTAACCATAATGGATATCTTCTGTTGCTAATTGACCTTGGACACTGCGATGATGCTCAGCATTGACCATTTCATCCATTTCAGCTGGTGATGGTTCATAGACTTCTGTCATTTTGAACTCACCATTCAAGGCACTTAAGAAGCCTTCATATACAAATAGCAAACCTTGACCGCCACTATCGACGACACCGACTTCTTTTAACACTGGTAACAAATCAGGTGTTTTCGCTAAGGCACGTTTCCCACCTTTTACCACAGCCGTCATCACTTCAACAACGTCGTCACTTGTTTTAGCTTTCTTTTCTCCAGCTTTTGCAGCTTCACGAGCTACTGTCAAAATGGTTCCTTCAACAGGCTTCATGACTGCTTTATAAGCTGTCTCAACGCCATGCGTAAAAGCCGCAGCTAAATCTGCAGCGTTTAACACTGTCACGTCAGGTATTTGCTTTGAAAAGCCTCGGAATAATTGAGACAAAATAACTCCTGAATTTCCTCTGGCTCCCATTAGTAGGCCTTTTGATAACATTGCTGCTAACTCGCCTACTTTTTCAGAAGTAGAATCAGCAACTGCTTTAGCTCCACTTGTCATAGATAAATTCATATTGGTACCTGTATCTCCATCAGGAACTGGGAATACATTTAACGAATTGACATATTCTGCATTTACTTGCAGACGATTCGCGCCCGCCTGAACCATTTCCTGGAATTGGCTTGCACTGATTTCTGTTACACTCACCTAGATAATCCTCCTTCAGATCGACTGCTGAATCATTCAGCAAGCCTTCTGCCTAGTCTGGCAGTACACGAACACCTTGGACGAAAACATTAACAGAATTGGCTGTTACACCTAGTAATGTCTCCAAGTTGTATTTTACTTTTTCTTGGACATTGCGAGAAACTTCTGAAATTTTTGTACCATAACTAATGATCGTATAAACATCTACTGCGATACCATTAGCTTCTTGGCGAACAACTACTCCTCGAGAATAATTTTCTTTTCGTAGAATTTCAGTAATATTATCTTTTATTTGGTTCTTGCTGGCCATTCCTACAACACCGAACACATCTGTTGCGGCGCCACCAACAACTGTTGCAATCACATCATTGGTAATTTCAATGGTTCCAGCTGACGTTTGAATTTTTACAGCCATGAATGAGCCTCCTTAACGGGCAAAATACTCCCATTTTTCTTCTATCATATTTTATCATAGCGTCACCCGAAATAAAAGGCAGTTACCCTAAAGTACTCAAAAACCGCTGAAAATTTTAAAATTAGTCCTGTATAATTTACAATTATTCCCATGGATTGTCAATTCTTGCTATGAAAAGACACTTGCATATTACCCCTTCATATGATATGTTATTCTGGTATGAGCTGAATTATTCTATCGCTCCAAATCGAGGTAAAGGGGGAAAATTACATGGCAAAAGTTTGTTACTTTACTGGTCGCAAGACAAAAAGTGGAAACAATCGTTCTCATGCGATGAACTCAACAAAACGTACTGTTAAACCTAACTTACAAAAAGTTCGCGTTATGATCGACGGAAAACCTAAAAAAGTTTGGGTGTCAACTCGTGCTTTGAAGTCAGGAAAAGTTGCACGCGTTTAATTGAATGAAGTTTGAACCGTTCGGTGCGTGAACGGTTTTTATTTTTATTATAATGCCTTACTTTTCATAAAAGAAGTTAGTTGAAAAGCCTACAAATGATCTGGATGAACGATCATTTGTAGGCTTTTTAGGTTTTGTCAAATCCTTAATATTAAACATGTATTCTTTTAAAAACTGGTATTTTATTATTTATAAAATCAGTTTATATAAGTTTTTTTGCCTTTTATTTTCAAAATAAACGTTATTTATTATTGTTTTTTTATTTTTTTGGAAATGCCAAGTCTTTTCATGTAGTTAAAAATATGAATATGATAAACTAGAGATAACTTCATATTTCATAGAAATTTGGTGAATGAATCAATGAAAACAAAAATCAAACTTTTTTTAAAAGAAAATGGTCGTTATGCTTTTGCTAGTTTTCTGATCCCTTTTTTGATACTTGCGTTAGTTTACTTAAGTATCGGAATTTATCCAGGAAGTAGCCGAAGCATTCTTGCAAGTGATGCATTTTCTCAATTTTCAAATTTCCATGCAAGCTTTCGGAACATGTTATTAGGAAAGCAAAGTATTTTTTATACTTGGAACGCCTCATTAGGTCTGAATTATTTATCTTTAATTTCATATTACTTAGGCGGATTATTTACTCCGCTTGTTCTTTTGTTTCCTAATAATATGATGCCTGATGCTTTATATTTTCTAACTCTGCTTAAAGTTGGGTTTGCTGGATTATCTTTTTGGATCCTTGCGCGGACGTATAAAATTCCACGTTGGGGACAAGTGGCTTTAAGTGTCAGCTATGCTTCGATCTCTTTCATTACCGCTCATTCTGAAATCATTATGTGGTTGGATGCGTTTATTTATCTTCCACTTATTATTTTGGGTATCCATCGGGTCATGGATTATAAACGACCAACATTATTATTTGTTAGTTACTTATTGCTCTTTTTATCCAGTTTTTATATGGGCTTTATGATCGGTATTTTTTCTTTTCTTTATTTTATGGCAAGGCTGTTTACAAAATGGTCACTCTACAAAAAATCGATTGTACCTTATGGGATTACTTCCTTATTAGCTGGTGGAGCATCAATGATCATTATTCTTCCAGCAGTCTTGGATCTCCGATCAAATGGCGAAACATTAACACAGATCACTACACTAAAAACCGAAGCTACCTCATATTTGGATATCATCATGAAAAACATGATCGGTGTCTATGACACAACCAAATATGGCTCCATTCCTTTTATTTATGCTGGTTTGTTTCCATTAGTTTTATGTCTATTTTATTTTGCTAGTCGAAAAATCAACTTAAAGAACAAACTTTTGTATGGTAGTTTATTTGCTTTATTAATTGCTAGTTTCTATCTTGTACCACTCAACCTCTTTTGGCATGGTATGCATGCGCCTAATATGTTTTTGTTCCGCTATTCCTATTTGTTTTCTTTTCTCGTCCTTTTGTTAGCGGCCAAAGGATGGGAACGAATAACTAAAGAGGATCAGGGCTTACTCCTCAGTATCATCATCATTTTAGCAGCAGTTTTTGCTATCGCATGGGGACTTAAGCCTAATAATAGTTACTCTTATATTACAACGACATCGTTTGTCTTAACGATTGTTTTCTTGAGTCTTTACGCGTTAACAATTGGCTTTTTCCAGCAACCAAAACAGCCCGTTAAATACCTTAGCTTATTGTTACTGTTACTGATGACAGGAGAAGCAAGTGTCAATACGAATAGTATGATTCATGGGATATTAGACGATTGGAATTATGCTTCACGAAGCTTATATACTGATCCTGCTCCTAGCATCAAGTCACTTGTTGATCAGACAAAAAAAGAATCGGATACTTTTTATCGATTAGAAAATCTTGATCCGATTTCTCCTAATGATTCCATTAACTATGGCTATAGTGGTATCAGTTTGTTTTCTTCTATTAGAAACAGGAACTCTTCTGCTTATCTAGATTCGTTAGGCTTTCGTTCAAGAGGAACAAATCTTAATATCCGCTACGCAAACAATACGTTATTGATGGATGGGTTTACAGGAATAAAATATAATATTGCTAAAAACGACAGCAGCTTTAGCAAATATGGCTTTGTGAAAGAAAGTCAGAGCGGTGACTATACACTCTATAAAAACCTAAATGCTTTACCGCTAGCTTTTACAGCACCATTAGATATTAATCACGTGGAACAACCATTAACTGACAATCTCACGAGTCAAACCAATTTGATCAATCGGCTGGCTGATTTAAATGAGCGGTATTTTACTTTCTACACACCAACTTTGAAAAGCCAACAAAACGTCACAGTAAACAAGACGTCTACCGGGGTGACTTATTCTGAAACCACGAATAACCAGCCCAAAACGCTCACTTGGGAAGTGCGTGTACCAGCAAACACACAAGCTTATCTAAGTTTGTTCCCTACTAACTATGCCCAATTAGAAAGTTCTACCGCCACGATTACTGTCAACGGTGTGTCACGAAAGACTCAGATCAGTATTTCTGGACAATATTATGATCTAGGATATTATCCTCAAGACACAACAGTTACTTTCTCTGCTAGTTTTTATGGCACAAAAGAGGTTAGCTTTATGGAACCTAAAGTTCTTGGACTTGATGTTGTTGCTTATCAAGCAGCAATGAACCAAATCAAAGAAAATGGTGTTGCTATGAAAACGACCGGCCGAACAGCCACTGGTACTGTCAACACATCCGAAGAAAGAATGTTAGTCACAACGATCCCTTATGATGCTGGTTGGTCCGCAAAAATCGATGGAAAGGCAGTCAAAGTCGAAAACTTCAAAGATGCCTTTGTAATGATCAAACTACCTGCAGGCAAACATACCGTCACTTTTAGTTACTTACCTCAAGGTTTTATCATCGGATCGATTTTGTTCGTTCTTTGTATCGGACTTTTTATCCTATATGTGTGGTATCAAAAAAAAGAGCCCAAAGTAAATAAGCGATATAAACATAGTTAATGATCCAATCAGCGCCATCATTTCTAAAATTGAAATGATGGCGCTGATTTTTACGTTGATGACTCTTATAGTTCTGATTACTTATCTACTACCGTATTCAGTAATTTCATTATGTTCTGTTATCTTCCTTACAGGACTTGTGGAGCCTGCAATCCTTGACGTTGATTGCAGACTCGAACTTGATTCACGTCTTTTCTCCAAAAGCTCTCTTAAGCGTTGAACATCACCCTGTTGATTAGATGAACTGCCCTTATTTAAATTCCCACCTCCGGAAAGAGAGGGTGAATTGTCAAGGATCCAATCGCTTATTTTTATTATTTCAACCTACAAAACATGTTCCGTCATGGCAAAACCTACCAAATAAAAAAAGACAGAAAGAAACTTTTCTTCTTTCTGTCCCAATTATTCTATCTCTCATAACCAACATCAATTTCTGATCATTCCTCAACGAAGTTAAAAAGTTAAATGTTCTGGTTTATTGATTACTCATCTGTCGTACCCAACGGCGCCCTTAGGATTATTTACCCGGCTTACAAGATTTGGAGATGCTGTAGAATGCATTTTGGCCTCCTGTGTGCCACTGTTTCCTAAAATTACTCTCAGTTCTTTTTTCTGACTATTACTCAACCTACCGTTATCTACCTTTCCATTATCTACTTCTCCGTTATTAAACTTGCCATTATTCCCCACTTCATTACTTAATTGTCTAGCTTTTTTTTGATATATTAAGTTGTCTTGCAAGTCTCTGATATCCGCATATGTAGCTCTAAACAAAGATGTTTTTTTGGTTTGAGAGGTAAGTTGATCTAAACTGCCTGTTTTTCCTTCTTCCTTGCTGTTTCCACTAAGCTGTGTTACTTCTGGATTTGGATTAATCTCTTTATCTGTTAAATTACTCTGGTTTGAAGTATTGGAGCCAGTTTTAAAGTTACAAGCGGGTTTGCCTAAACCGTCTGTTGCTCCTTTTATCTCACTAGCTAATGTAGTATTTCTCGCTTCTAGATATAAATTTGTTTCTTCTGGAGTTGCATCATTTTCTTTATCCAATAAACTACTACTAATTGAAAATTCGGAGCCGGCTTGAGAGCTGCGAGCGGATTGATCGAAGCTACTTCTGCTTGATTGTCCTTCTTCCACAGATAATCGTGGTTCCTGTAAGTGTTGATTTTCGGTTAACTTATCCGTTTCAAATACATTGTTTATTTTTGAAATAAGGGTGTTTATCTCCCTATTCGCTTTCTTCCAGTATTTTTTTTTATCATCCTGTTTTATGCTCTCGTAGCTCTCAGCAACAAATTTTAATTCTGACTTTGTTTCTTCAACATTTCCATTATACGTTTTTAATGTTTCTACTGCTTTTTTTTGAAACATATAATGTAATTTTTGTGGATCTTCCCCTACTCTTCGAGCATATTTTTCACAAAACTCTTGGAGGTCAATACCAACAAATCCGTTTATATCTCGCAATACACGATGATGAAGAGAAGTGTCCTCTATTTGAGCTGTTAATTCAGCTAATCCCACTTCCATTTGCTTTTTCAGCCGAGGATCTGTTTGTTCACTTGATTGTTTATCAAGTGTATTCTTCAGATTTTTCAAATCAGCTAATTCTTGTTCCAATTCTTGCTCATTTTTTGTAAGATATTCTTGATCTTGTTCATTTAATGTGTATTCATTTTCCTTACTGAGAATCATCTTACTATCTATGTTATGTATACCTGCTTTTTTTAACGTATTGCTTGTGCTGAGATCGTAATAATTATAGCTTTTTGTTGCGACTGAATTTTCCGCTTTTGTCATTAGGATAAAAACATTTCGTTTCAACCCTTTTTTCATTGCAATTTGGTAACGAACTTCTAGTAAATCTCGTAAATTTTCTTTAAAGCTTGGAGTGTCTATATACCCGTTTTGATACGCCGTAATAATCTCATCATATAATTTCTTTTTTGTTTTCCTCAAATCTTTTATTCCTAATTTTACATACTCACTTCGTTCTTTTGAAATTTCAGGAACAGCATTTTCTAAGTCATTTTTGTACTTATAGGCGTTAGCTTCTATCAAGCCATTATGTTCAAGTACCTGAAATATTTTAGAACAGAGTTCGGTTATCTTCTTCTTCGATTCATTCCAGGTTATTTCACTATCCGTTTTCTTTAATTCTTGATATTCTTTATCAATAGATTGCCGTTCACTGAAGTTAGTCCCCGACGTTTTTAAATGATCTGCCAGCGTCAATTGAAACGACCGATAGAGTCGTTGCGGATTTTCCCCTATTCTTGGAGCATATTTTTCACAAAACTCGCGCAGGTCAATACTAGAAACACGATCCACGTTTCTTACGACATAAAGATGAAGACGGACATCACGTAGTCGTCCTATAGTCCATTTAATAGACTCATTCAAACTAGAGGTTTCTTGCTTTCTTGATTGTTTAATCAACGAAGCAAGTGATTTATTGTACTTCTCTTCTAGTTGCTTTAGTTCCTTCTTATTTTTAGTATGAATGTCAAAGTCAAATGTTTTATGATTATAGCTTCTATGAGTTAAACGTTCTTTGCTATTTGTTATAAGTATATTTTTACTATCTATATCGTGTATCCTTGCTTTTTGTAAAGTTTTGCTTCGACTTAGATCGTAATAATCATAGCTATATCGATCGTTTAGGTATTGTAATATTTTATACATTTCAGGTTGAAGTTTGTTATGCAAAATCTTAACTAAACTCCTTGCTTTTTCTAAATCTTTTGTTTCTAACTTCTTTATTTGCTTATAGAGCTTACCAATTTCTTTTAGATCTTTTTTTGATGGTTTAGCTAAATAATCTACTGATTGTTCTGGAGGGTCTGAGATTCCATTAGAAAGAGCAACTATTTTTTTTGTATGTTTGATTCAATGGTTGCCCTTCTACGCTTCGATCATCAAACAAATGATCTTTATGATACAAAGCGTGAACATCAATACCGAATTGTTTTTTAAGCTGATTTCTAGCAAGAATTTGGTATCGTATGTTTAACAAGTTACGTAATTTTTCTTTCGATTGATTGGTATCCAAATCCCCTTCTTCATAAGCTGGGATGATTTCTTTGTACAAATCTTCTTTCTCGTGTTTCAACTCTTTCATTGTTAGCTTACTATAGTCAACGATCATGGCTTGGTTTTCGTTAGCCCCAGCATTCTCCCTTGGGTCTGCAGCTTGTTCAAACTCATCCTCAGAATCCGAACTATCGTCAAAACTTTGATGGTAAGTAATACGGTTAAAGCTTGATGTTCCTAGATATTTATCTTCTTCAGTTCCCATAAAATAACTCTCCTTTCGTTAATAAACCTACTAAGTCCTTCACATTATATACTCAAAACAAGTGGTTCCTAGTCCATTTTTTTCTTTATTTTTAAAATTTAAGTTCTGTATATTAACAGAGGATTCAGTAAACTGATTGATCTATTTTAGAATTTACTCGTAGTACGCGAGCTTACCTGAGTCTTCCAATTAGGAACTCCAAAAATAAAATAACACAAATGATACATCCTGGCTGAATGCTTCTGTCACTCTTGATGCTTTATTTATCTATTAGTTAAAAAGAACGATCATTTCTGGTTTCAGTTTCCAATCGACTGTTAGAAACACCATTTGTTGGTTGTAAATGATCATTTCTAGTTACAGGTTTCGGTCGACTATTAGAAAAACTATTTTTTGATGGTAAATTATACCGAAGGACCTTCTGATGATTGCTGGTTTTTTTGATAAAGTTCAGTCATTTTATTTTTGTAAATTTGATTTAAAGGTTGTATTGATTCTAAAGTTTGCTCCAAACTTGATTCTATAGCTGGCATAGTAAATAATGACTCTTTTTGATAAAAAATGGAAATCTCTACACCAATACTTTGTTCAAATTCTTTTTTTATTGCAAGTTGATATCTTATTTCCAACAAATTAGATAGATTTTCTTTAAATGTTTCGGTATTTACCTCCCCTTTTTTAGATAACGCAATAATAGTTTTATACAATTCTTTTTTTTGTTTGTTGCAATTGTTTTATTGTCATTTGATGATACTTGGTTCGGATCGCATTGCCTGCTCTTTAGGGATACCATCGTTTTTTTTATTTTCCATGGTGCTTACCTTGTCCTATTGATTGCTTATTTTCCATAAATTTTTTCTCCCTTCGCTCTTTCAGTCCCTATGTCATAGGTAAATTATAATGTTGTGGTGTCTTTTTTTTGTCCCTTACTTTTTTGTCTATTTATTCATAAAACTACCGACCCCCAGAAGTTAGTTTTTGAGCTAATCTTTAGGGATCGGTATAAAAATGGTTTTAGATTCTTTAACTGTTTGTTTTACATTTTATAATTTCAATTAGACACTAGTCTCTCTTAATAAATCATTACTAGGCTTTCCTTTAGACGGATCAAGTTGTTGATTTTGCGCATCCTGCTGTACTTTACTTTGTGCTACATTTATTATATTTAATAATCGTCCTTGGTCATTTTCTGGATTCATTCCCTTATTTTTATTCACTTGAGCGTAAAGGGGTTCTATTTTTTTCACAGGATCTGGTAAATACTCACGGCAATCTTTAATTCCTAAGTTCTTTAATGTAGGACACTCATTAATAGGGGTATTAATGTGATAAAATGGTTGTTCGATTAGCGTGTATTGATTAAGTAGCTTATCTATTTCTGGTAGTAGCTTTATGAACTCTTCATTCGCCCTTTTATATGATCCCTCTTTATCCAATCGTTTTATATAATTGACCTTATTAATAATCCAAGCTCTATCTTGAGCATAATCAACCTTTTTGGAGTCTAAATATTTCTTCGCTATTCTAGCCTTATATAGATCCATATTAAAAAATTCATTCAACTTCCCAACTGATAACGGGTCAGCACTCCTTGTCACATCCTGAAATCTTTTGCTAACCTCCTGTGTAAAATCATCCACCAGATTAGGACTTTTATCTTTTAATTGCGTTGCTGCTGTCTCCTGCCATGCATGAATGATTTTTTGGGGATCAACGTTGTTTCGCTCAGCAAATTTGTGACAAAATTTCTCATAGTCCATCCCAAGCATGTGTTCGATCGTTTTTCTAGTCTCAAGTTGATGATGGATGTCACGTAAGTTGCTTAGATTAGTGATGAATTCTTTTTCATGCACATCCTTATTTAGTGAAGTTTTAGCATTTTTAAAAAGCTTATAAAATTTAGTAACTTGTTTATTGAAAACCAATTCAAGTTCCTTTAACTCTTTTTTGCTTTGTTTAACGTACTGCAAGTTTTTAGTATCTGGTGACGGATAATTAAACTTTAATCGATTCGAAGCATCCAATATCTTCTCAACATTTCCCCATTTATGAAGACCGGCCTTTTTCAACGTTTTACTTTTACTCAAATCGTAATAATCATAGGTCGATAGGTTATTAGGTATATTTTTGTTCAATACTTCTACTATAAGTGGATAAATCTGTGCAGCTGATTCTCTTCCAGACAATGTTTGATTGGTATTAAATTGATGTTTCATTTTCTGATATAATTTAGCTCTTTTTTTCTTATTCTCATCTTTAGTATTGTCAGTTGTTACTTGTGGTATATTAGTTTTCGTTTGGTTTATAAAATTACTGATTGCATCATCATATTTGTTTATCATGTCTGGATTGTCTCTACCTAAAAATTTAGAATTATTTAAAATTTTTGTGAAATCAAAACCAACCTTTTGAATCAGTTCTTTTTTTATGGCGATTTTATAGCGAATATCTAGTAATCTCTCTACTTTTTCAGAAAATTCTTTTGTACCTACTTTATGTTCTTTAGATAACTGAATGATCTCTTTATATAGTTTTTGCTTTTCATTTCTTAAAGAGTTCATGGATTGCCAAAGTTCCGGTTTTGGCCCTTGATCCCGGTTATTATCTACGACTTCATAATCATTATTAATATCCGCAACTTCATCATAGATGCTAAAAGATATTGAAGACGTGGTAGAAGCATTACTTGGACGAGGAGTTGGCTCTAAACTTACTTCCTCAGGATTCCCGTTCTCCCCATAAATGTCTACTTCATAATATTCAACTGGTTCGCCATACACATGAGCAGCAACAGCACTTGAACGAGTAGTTCGCTCCTCAGGATTTTCGTTCTCCCCATAAATGCCTACTTCATCATATTCAACTGGTTCGTCATACCCATTATCATCAACAGCACTTGAACGAGTAGTTAGCTCCTCAGGATTTTTGTTCTCCCCATAAATGCCTACTTCACCATATTCAACTGGTTCGTCATACCCATTATCCTCAACAGCATGATTTCCGTTTTGTCCTTGACTCGTAAGTTGGGAACTATGTATTGTGTTGTCCTCTGAATTGTTTTTTAGACTCTCTTGTTGTTTCTTTTGGAATTCTTTAAATTTCATTTTAACCACTTCTGCTAAACTAACCGAAGAGTTTTGGCTATTAGCACCAACACTTAAATCTTGCCTTCGAATTTGTTTTAAACCAAGTTGTTCCCTTACTTGATGTATCATGTGATATGTATTTAAAAAATTCTTTCTCTGAAATAATAGAGATTCTATTACTGCAGTGTTAGTCATTCCATCAGGAGCAATACCCTCGTCTTTTTTTAATAGGTTCAAATTGTTCTTAGCAGCTTCCCAACCTTCTTCAATTGAACTAATTAGCTGTTCTCTTTCATGCGGTATAGCTTTCTTCAGTGATTCCACTCCATCACTAATACTTTTGTTATATGCTAGTATATCTTGTAAAATACCATCTGAATCTTGCTTTTTTTCGCTTACAGCACGTGTAAATAAACGTGCGCTTTTACTTGCTACTAGCCTTTCATCTGCCTTTAGTTTAGTTTTTATAGTATTCGGTATCATTTCAGTTAAGTTCATCACTGCTACTTCTAGTTTTTCTTTGGTTAATTGCTTATTGTCTTTCGATAACGTTTTCTTTGTTTCTTCACTTATTTTTTTATGAAATGTTTCGCTATCATAAAATCCTAGATTGTTAGCTATCGCTATAAGGTCTCCATGTATAGTCTTCAATGTTTCCTGATTATTTTCCATTAAAAAATCTCCCTCCGTTAAGTTAGTCCATATTGTATACTAAAATCCAATCATTCCTTTACCTATTTTTTCTTTTTTTTAAAATTTATGTTTCGCTTAGTAAAAATGTTCGACATTCGTACACATCGTCTAACTTAATATCTAGTCATTATTTTTCATATCTACTCTTCCAATATTTAGCTGAGTACTGAACTCGATTCGCATATTCATAAAACAAAATCATGAATTGAAGCATTCTATCCTACAAAAATGGCTCACCTTGAGTAGCTATGGTACGTTCTCAAATAATTAAACAACAGGCGTACTCACTAGCCGTATAAAATCCATCTGAATTCTTTATTTAAGGGTTGATTATCAGCTATTACCTAGATAAAGATTGTCCATTTGTCACAGTATTTTGGGAAATTCTATTTTTTTCTAACTCCGCACCTTGTTTTGCTCTATCACAAGCTTCGTTTATAGAACTCTTTGTTTCAAAAAACTTAGTTAACGCTTTGACATTTGTTTTTGGTACCAGTTGATTGGTTTTATTGTTATGTTTTTCTTGATCAACTTCTAGTTTCGAAGAATTGTTTTCCGTAAGATCTGTTCTTGTTGGCTCAGGTTGCTCTAGCTTCTCCTTACTCGGTAATGTCAAAGGGACGTTTTCTGTAAATTCTTTTTTTGCTGGCTCGGGTTGTTTTGGTTTCTCTCCGCTCAATAATTTCGAAGGATTATCGTCTGCCGAGTTTTCTACTGTTTGTCCTACTGATATTTTCTGTGCCGTTAGTTTATTTAACATTAACTGGTTTAATACATTATCAAAGTTTGATCGTTGCAGTTTTTGTTCACCTTGTAGTTTTGAAGAAGTGTTTTCCGTAAGATCTGTTCTTGTTGGCATGGGTTGTTTTGGTTTCTCCTCATTCGTTAATGCCGGAGGAGTGTTTTCCATAAAATCTTTTTTTGCTGGTTCGGGTTGTTTTGGTTTCTCTTCGCTCAATAGTTTCGAAGGAGTGTTTTCCGTAAGATCTGTTCTTGTTGACTCGGGTTGTCCTGACTTCTCCTCACTCGGTAATATCAAAGAGGTGTTTTCTGTAAATTCTTTTTTTGCAGACTCTGCTGTTTTTTCTTGTGCTACTGGATTGTTTAACTTTATTTGGTTTAATACATCAACGAATTTTCTTCTATGCTCTCCTTGATCAGAAGGTTTAGTTTTTGACGATTCCTTTGTTATTGGCACTGGTATTACTGTTGTCTGATGTATGGGCAGGTTCTTTAGGAATATGTTACCCATAGCGTTTTTAAAAATTTCTTTCTCAGTTGCTGTCATAGCCATAAACGATTTTGAACCGGTTGTTTCTCCCAATATGCTAGTTGAATTTTCCATCTTCGCACTCGATAGTACTGATGGATTATTGTTTGCCGAATTTTTTGTTGGGGCTGGTGTTACTATTTTTGGCTGTATGGATGGGTTTTGTTGGAATATATTACCCATAGCATTTTTAAAATTTTCTTTCTCAGCTGCTGTCATAGCCATAAACGATTTTGAACCGGTTGTTTCTCCTAATATGCTAGTTGGATTTTCCATCTGCGCACTCGATGGTATTGATGGATTATTGTTTGCCGAATTTTTTGCTGGATCTGGTGTTACTATTTTTGGCTGTATGGTTAGGTTTTGTTGGAATATATTACCCATAGCGTTTTTAAAAATTTTTTTCTCAGCTGCTGTCATAGCCATAAACGATTTTGAACCGGTTGTTTCTCCCAATATGCTAGTTGAATTTTCCATCTTCGCACTCGATAGTATTGATGGATTATTATTTGCCGAATTTTTTGCTGGTTCTGGTGTTGCCTCATTTACTTCTCCCAGTATGCTGATTAAAGTATTCTGATCTAATTTTTCATTGCTCATATCATTTATTCTCCTTTCGCTCATTAGGTTCTATTATAAAGAAAAGAATCCTCTCTTTAGCAACAACTTTTTCTTTTTTATATACTTTATGTTATTTCGGTTGTTATTTTAAATAATAGTTATTTTATATTTCTATAAAATTGATCATTTAGCTACTTAGATGCTAGTAATATCGTGTTACTGTTATTATTTTTTAGATAGTTAAAACTCATAAAAAAATAAAAAAACGTTTCGTTTAGAGAAATATTTTTTCTCTAAACGAAACGTGTGAATGAAAGGTCTTTATTAATCATACACCACTTCATACAGATATAACCCTTCTGGATGAGCTGTGGGTCCTGCAGCATTTCGATCTTTTTTCGCAATGATTTCGGGTATACTATCCTCTGAGAGTCGCCCGTTCCCAATCTTCAGCAACGTACCGACAAGGATCCGAATCATCTTGTACAAGAAACCATTCCCACGAAAAGTAAATAACAACTCATCCCCGGCCTCATTGACTTCCATCTTTGCTTCATAGATCGTTCTTACTTTGTCCTCGATTGAACTTCCAGAAGCACAAAAAGAAGTGAAATCATGGGTACCTATTAAGTCGGGCAATGCTCGTTGAATTTTCGATAAATCAAGTGGATAGGGGAAATAACTTGCGTAATGCCGACGAAACGGACTGCGTGGTTTTCCAATATCGACCCGAAACTGGTAAGTTTTTTCTTTTACTAAATAGCGCGCGTGAAAATCATCTGAAACGATCTCAACGGCTTTAACTGCGATATCTTCTGGCGATTGCGTATCTAATGCAAAACGCATACGTTCTAAAGGTCGTTCTTCAGGGTAATCAAAATGGATCACTTGCCCCATCGCATGGACCCCTGCATCAGTACGGCCAGAACCAAAGACAGTAATCTCTTTTCCATTGGCCATTTTCTTTAGCGTTTTTTCCATTTCCTCTTGGACAGTACGACCATTTGGTTGCTTCTGAAAACCATTAAAATGGGTACCATCATAGGCAATAATTGCTTTATAACGTGTCATACTTTCACCTACTCATCAACTTCTTAAAAAGACTAATGCAATGGTCATCAAGACAAAAACAACAAGGACCATCGTATCTCGTTGATGCCAATGCAGTATGCGGTACTTTGTTCTTCCTTCACCACCTTGGTATCCTCTTGCTTCCATGGCAGTCGCTAAATCTTCTGCCCGGTTAAAACTGCTAACAAACAAAGGAATCAGTAAAGGAATAACTGCTTTCATTTTTTGGACTAGACTTCCTTCACCAAAATCAACCCCACGGGCTCGTTGTGCATTCATGATTTTCTCTGTTTCATCCATCAACGTTGGTACGAATCGTAGAGCAATCGAAAGCATCAACGAAATTTCATGCACCGGAAAGCGAACTGCTTTTAATGGGCGAAGTAAATACTCAATCGCATCAGATAATTCCAAAGGTGGAGTCGTTAATGTTAATAAGGTAGACATAAAAATGATTAGTACAAATCGGCAAAAAATAAACAGCCCATTCATTACACCGAACTCCGTAATATTGAAGATTCCCCAACTCCAGTAGGTAGCACCACCGCTAGTAAATAATACTTGGAGTGCCACTGTAAATAAAATCAACCAGATCAAAGGACGGATGCCTCGGATGAAAAATTTGAAATCTACCTTTGAGAGAAAGACAGCAAGTAAAGTGAAAACAGCTAATAACGCATAAGTCTGCCAATTATTTGCTAAAAAAATAATTCCAATAAAGTAGAAACTTGCTAATAACTTTGCTCGAGGGTCTAATCGATGGATCAAGGAATCTCCAGGCATGTATCGACCAAAAATTAATTTATTCATCATCAGGTTGTCCCCCTACTAATGCTACGAGCTGATCTGCTAATTCATCTGCAGTGATTGGAAGTTCGGAAAAAAGCGCTGTTCGACTATTCAGCTTTTCCGCAAATTCTGTCGCAGTCGGAACACCTAATTGCTTTTCTTTGAGCCAAGATAGATTTTGAAAAACTGCATGAGGTTGACCGCTATTTACAATCCTACCTTTTTCTAAGACATAAACATAATCCGCGTAATTTGCCACATCATCCATTAAATGAGTGACCAATACGATCGTGATTTTTTGTTCTTTGTGCAGTCGCCAGAACATATCCATCATTTCTTTTCGACCTTGAGGATCAAGTCCAGCCGTTGGTTCGTCTAATACTAGTACTTCCGGCTTCATAGCAAGTACACCTGCAATCGCTACTCGACGCATTTGTCCTCCTGATAATTCAAAAGGAGAACGCTCTAAGTAAGTTTCATCTAAACCAACTTGTGCTAATGTTTCTTTAGCTAAATCTCGTGCATCTTCCTCACTGACACCAAAGTTCTTTGGTCCAAAAGCAATGTCTTTTGCTACCGTTTCTTCAAATAATTGGGCTTCAGGAAACTGAAAAACAATACCTACTTTTTTACGAATGGGTTTTAAGTTTTTATTATTCGTATCGGGCTTGATTTGTCGATCGCCAATATGTACGATCCCGCTGGTAGGTTTAATCAACGCATTCAAATGTTGCAGTAAGGTTGATTTCCCACTTCCAGTATGCCCGACTAAGGCTGTGTAGCTATTTTCTTTAATCATTAAATCAATCTCAAATAATGCACGTTGTTCGAATGGTGTGTTTGGTTGATAGGTGAAATCTACTTTTTCAAAACGGATGTCCATAACCATTCCACCATCCTTTCTTCTGTCATATATTCACTAGGAACATCAATTCCTCGTTGCTTCAAGGCGCTTTTCAATTTTTCAGGAAAAGGAAGATCTAACCCTAAATTGATCAATTCTGGACCAGCAGAAAAGATTTGTTCTGGTGTGCCTTCATTGACTAATTCTCCTTGTTTCATCACTAATATCCGATTGGCATTTGCTGCCTCATCGATATCATGAGTGATAGATATGACGGTCAAATTACTTTCATCTTTGATTTTTTTAATCGTGGAAATCACTTCTTCACGACCTTCTGGATCAAGCATACTAGTAGCTTCATCTAAGATAATAATATCTGGACGTAGAGCTACGACTCCAGCAATGGCTACTCGTTGTTTTTGTCCACCAGAAAGTCTTGCTGGTTCACGTTTGGCAAAATCGATCATACGTACCTTTTCTAGCGCATCTTGTACACGGATCACCATTTCTTCTCTAGGTATACCTTGGTTCTCAAGACCAAAAGCAACATCATCTTCAACAGTAGATCCAACAAATTGGTTGTCTGGATTTTGGAAAACCATTCCAACCATTCGACGGATCGACCAGATATTTTCTTCATTAAGTGTTTGATTGCCAACTTTCACAATACCAGACTCTGGTAGAAGCAACCCATTGATTGTTTTTGCAAGTGTTGATTTCCCTGATCCATTATGTCCGATGATTGCGATCCACTCACCTTGCTTGATGGTAAATGAAATGTCTTTTAATGCTGGACGAGGGTCATCAGGTTGATATTTGTAATTAATCTTTCCTAATTCAATTATTGGCTCCATAATTACTCCTTCTCCATCCTAAGTTCCTACTAACACTATCAAAAAACACCTGATTTTTCAATTGTTTCCGTTTTAATTAAAGTGTTTTTTTACACCTTCAATTAGATGTCTTGACAGGTAATTGAAGGTACAAAAAAACACTTTATGATGAGTGCATACTCCCCAAACCGATAGATTTGGGGAGTAGCGCTGAGCTAGACTCGGAAGAGTTAACTTCCAACATCATAACACTCTAAAAGAATCATCTATAAAGTGATGTTATTAGTGTGATTTTAGACAAGTTCTAAGACAACCATTGGTGCACCATCACCGCGTCTTGGTTCTGTCTTCAAGATACGAGTGTAGCCACCTTGACGTTCAGCATAACGAGGTGCAATATCATTAAATAGTTTTTGTAAAGCTGATTCAATGACGATGTCCTCATTTTCTTCACGTACGCTAGCAACTTCATTACGTACAAAAGCCGCAGCTTGACGACGTGCATGTAAGTCTCCACGTTTGCCTAAAGTGATCATTTTTTCTGTAGTTGAGCGAACTTCTTTCGCACGAGCTTCAGTAGTCACAATACGTTCGTTAATTAATAAGTCAGTTGTTAAATCACGCAACATCGCTTTACGTTGGCTAGATGTGCGTCCTAGTTTACGATAACTCACGTTGGTTTCCCTCCTTCGTAAAAGGTTTTAATCTTCCTTACGTAAACCTAAACCTAAGTCGTGTAATTTAGCTTTCACTTCTTCTAATGATTTACGTCCTAAGTTACGGACTTTGATCATTTCTGGCTCAGATTTATTTGTAAGTTCTTGTACAGTATTGATTCCTGCACGTTTCAAACAATTATAAGAGCGAACAGACAAGTCTAATTCTTCAATTGTCATTTCTAACATTTTTTCTTTTTGTGTTTCTTCTTTTTCGACCATGATTTCAGCATTTTTAGCTTCATCAGTTAGGTTTACAAAGATGTCTAAATGTTCTGTCATGATTTTTGCAGATAAACTCATTGCTTCCAACGGTTCGATTGAACCATCTGTCCAAATCTCCATCGTCAATTTATCAAAATCTTCACGGTGTCCAACACGAGTGTTTTCTACTTGGTAGTTCACACGACGAACTGGCGTGTAGATTGAATCGACTGGAAGTACACCAATTGGCATATCTTCTTTTTTGTTTTCATCTGCTTGAACATAACCACGTCCTGGCTTCACTGTTAAGCGAGCGTGGAACGTAGCTCCTTCAGAGACGCTACAGATGTACATATCTTTGTTAAGAATTTCTACCTCACTATCAACGATAATATCGCCAGCAGTTACTGTAGCAGGTCCGGTAATATCGATTTCAAGGGTTTTTTCTTCTTGACCATACATTTTAAGTGCTAAGCCTTTAATGTTCAAGATGATTTGAGTGACGTCTTCTCTTACCCCTTTAATGGTAGAGAATTCATGCAGTACACCATCGATTTGAATATTAGTGATGGCAGCACCTGGCAAAGAAGATAATAAAATACGACGTAGGGAATTCCCTAAAGTAGTCCCATATCCTCTTTCAAGAGGTTCAACGATGAACTTGCCATAATCTTTTTCTTCATCAATTTTTGCGATTCTTGGTTTTTCGAACTCAATCATTCTTATCTTTACCCCTTTCAAAACGAAAAGTGTCTTGTTCAATGACGTTACTAATAGAACTCAAAATGAGCGGCACTCATTAAACACGACGGCGTTTTGGAGGGCGGGCACCATTATGAGGAACTGGAGTCACGTCACGAATTGCAGTCACTTCTAAACCTGTAGCTTGTAATGAACGAATTGCTGCTTCACGTCCAGAACCAGGTCCTTTAACTGTTACTTCAACAGTTTTTAATCCGTGTTCCATTGCTGCTTTTGTAGCTGTTTCTGCTGCCATTTGAGCGGCAAAAGGAGTTGATTTTTTGCTTCCTTTGAAGCCTAATGAACCAGCTGATGACCACGCTAATGCATTCCCGTGAGTATCAGTGATCATGATGATAGTGTTGTTGAATGTAGAATGGATATGTGCAATACCTGCTTCTATATTCTTTTTCACACGGCGTTTACGATTCACTTTTTTTGCTGCCATGAAGTTCTAACCTCCTTCACTTAAGAATTATTTTTTCTTGCCAGCGATAGCGCGAGCTGGACCTTTACGAGTACGTGCATTGTTTTTCGTGTTTTGTCCACGAACAGGCAATCCACGACGATGACGGATTCCACGGTATGAACCGATTTCCATCAAGCGTTTGATGTTTAAGTTCACTTCACGACGAAGGTCACCTTCAACTTTTAATTTATCTACTTCTGCACGGATAGCATCTGTTTGTTCATTCGTTAATTCACGAACACGAACATCTTCAGATACACCAGCATCAGCTAAGATTTTTTTAGCAGTAGTGTTACCAATACCATAGATATAAGTAAGAGAAACTACTACACGTTTATCACGAGGAATATCTACTCCTGCAATACGAGCCATATTTATTGCACCTCCAATTATCCTTGACGTTGTTTATGTTTTGGATTTGCTGGGCAAATCACCATAACGCGTCCTTTACGACGAATTACTTTACAATGTTCGCACATTGGTTTTACTGATGGTCTTACTTTCATGATAATACCTCCTGTAGTTTTACGGAGTACAATTATTTAAAGCGATAAGTAATACGGCCACGGTTTAAATCATACGGAGACAATTCAACCGTCACTTTGTCACCAGGTAAGATACGGATGTAATGCATACGGATTTTACCTGAAACAGTAGCAAGAACTTGGTGACCGTTTTCTAGTTCAACTTTAAACATTGCATTCGGCAAAGTTTCGACGACTGTACCTTCGACTTCAATCATATCTTCTTTTGCCACGCACAGTACCTCCTTGTACTTGTTTCGCATTTTCACACGATAAAATGGCGGAAACTGCAGTTCCCACCTCAAAATTCTCAAAATGGATCATCTAGAGGATTTCTCTAGAAGTCGGACTGACATATTCTATCATAATTTATTGAACTTGACAAGAGTAACTGCTTAATGCAAGTCGGCTACGGGCAATCGTGCTATTTTTCAATAATTTTTTGGACATCAGTAAATACAGCATCGATTTCACGATCACCATCGATAGTGTTTAGCAAACCTTGTTCTTTGTAATAGGCCAAGATTGGTTCACTATTTTTGATGTTGATAGCCAGACGATTTTTAACCGTCTCAGGTTTATCATCTTCTCTTTGATAGAATTCATGCCCACCACAACGATCACATGTATCTTCAACTTTTGTAGGGTTAAAAATTTTATGATAAGTTGCTCCACAATTGCTGCAAATGAATCGGCCAGCTAAACGCTCAACCAATACATCTTCACCAACATGGATATCGATGACTGCATCAATTTTTTTGTCTAAGTCTTTTAACATTGCATCTAGCGCTTCTGCTTGCTCAAGTGTACGGGGAAAACCATCTAATAAGAAGCCTTTTTCCGTATCAGGTTCAGCTAAGCGCTCTTTCACGATTCCATTTGTTACTTCATCAGGAACTAATTCACCTTTATCAATATAAGACTTTGCTTCCAAGCCAAGAGCTGTTTCATTTTGCATTGCTGCACGGAACATGTCTCCTGTTGAGATGTGAGGAATATGATAAGCATCAATGATTTTTTCTGCTTGTGTTCCTTTACCTGCGCCTGGTAGCCCCATTAAAATGAGGTTCATTGTTTTCCCTCCTAATAAATGTGAGAACGTGTGTTGAGGAAAAACCTCAACACGCTTTCTTACTCGATAAATCCAACGTACTTACGTTTCAGCATTAAGCCTTCTAACTGTTTCGCAGTTTCTAAAGCTACACCGATGACAATCAGTAAGCTAGTACCACCTAACCCAATGGACTGAGGCAGATTCCAAATCATTTGAGCAATGATCGGTAATAAAGCCACTAAACCAAGGAAAATCGCACCGACTGTACTTAAACGCATCAATAAGCTTGAGACATACTCTTCAGTTCCTTTACCAGGACGTACGCTTGGTATATAGCTTCCTTGTTTTTGTAAGTTTTCCGCTAATTTCTCAGGGTTTACTTGAACAAAAGCATAGAAGAATGTGAATGCGACGATCAAGATCGTATAAATAGTTGCACCAGGTGCAGTATTATAGTTAAAGATCTGCATCATTATTTTATACCAGTTTTCAGCCCCAAATCTTCCACTCAATGCTTGTAAAACCGCATTAGGTGTCGCAATAAACGAACTTGCAAAGATAACCGGGATAACCCCAGCCGCATTGACTTTCAACGGTAGATAACTACTTGTTGGCGCCCCTGCTACACGTTTCGTATATTGAATTGGGATTTTGCGTTCAGCTTGTTGGAAAAATGTAACGCACGTTACGATCAATAAGATTGCAACGATTAAAATAGCAATGAAAATTGCAGATTTCCAGATATCTGATTGATTGATATTTACGAAATAGTCTTCATAAATTTCTTTTACACTTTCAGGAAGTCGAGAAATGATCCCTGCAAAGATGATCATTGATACTCCGTTACCGATTCCTTTTTCTGTGATTTGTTCTCCTAACCAAGTGACAAACATTGTACCCGCAGTCAAAATCAGACCGATAGTAACATAGGTTGAAACGTTAGGGTTATTCACAAAACCTAGTTGAGCATATTGGTTAAATCCAGCAGTGATCCCAACAGATTGGACAAATGCCAATACTAATGTCAGGTATCGAGTTGCTTGATTCAACTTCTTACGACCAACCTCCCCTTGTTTTGACCATTCAACAAAACGTGGCACGATATCCATTTGTAACAATTGGATAACGATCGAAGCTGTAATGTAAGGCGAAACCCCCATTGAGAAGATGGAGAAGTTTTGCATCGCACTACCACTCACCAAGTTCAACATGTTGAAAAAAGGCAAAGAAGAAAGGTTTTGCAATGAACTAGCATTTACTCCGGGCACAGTGATATGAGCACCTAAGCGAAATACAAATAGAACAAAAACAGTAAATAGGATTTTGGATCTAATGTCTTTTACTTTAAAAGCATCTTTTAACAGTTTGAACATTAGATCACCTCAATTGACCCACCAGCAGCAACGATTGCTTCTTCAGCTGCCTTAGAGAATTTTGCGGCTTTCACAGTCAATTTCTTAGTTAACTCACCGTTAGCTAATACTTTGATTCCAGATTTTTCGTTTTTCACGATTCCAGCTTCTACTAAAGCAACTGGAGTTACTTCAGCACCATCTTCAAAACGATTTAGGACATCAAGGTTGATGACTGCATAATCTTTGCGGTTCACGTTTGTGAAACCACGTTTTGGTAAACGACGGAATAATGGAGTTTGACCCCCTTCAAATCCTAGACGTACACCACCGCCTGAACGAGCTTTTTGACCTTTTTGACCACGTCCAGCAGTTTTTCCGTTACCAGAAGAAGTACCACGTCCAACACGGTTACGTACTTGTCGTGAACCTTCTGCAGGTTTTAATTCATGAAGTTTCATAGGTTTGGCACCTCCTTAATATTCTAGTTCATATTTCTTACTATATACTAGGTTTGTTTAATTAGATTTCTTCAACGTCCACCAAGTGAGAAACAGTGTTGATCATGCCTTTGATTGCTTCATTAGCAGGTTTAACCACTGAGCTGTTAATCTTTGTAAGACCTAACGCTTTTACTGTATCACGTTGGTTTTGAGGACGTCCGATAATACTGCGTTTTAAAGTAACTTTTAATTCAGCCATTATTTTTGTCCTCCTTATCCGATTAATTCTTCAACTGATTTGCCGCGAAGTTCTGCAACTTCTTCTGCACGTTTCAATTGTTTCAAACCTTCAACAGTTGCACGAACAACGTTGATTGGTGTATTTGAACCTAAAGATTTAGAAGTGATATCTGCTACCCCTGCTAATTCCAATACGGCACGAACTGGTCCACCAGCAGCAACCCCAGAACCTTCAACAGCAGGTTTCATTAGGATTCTACCACCACTAAAAGCACCGATGACTTCGTGTGGGATTGTTGAACCAACCATAGGTACTTCAACTAAGTTTTTCTTCGCATCTTCAATTGCTTTACGGATTGCTTCAGGTACTTCTTGTGCTTTACCAGTACCAAATCCTACATGTCCGTTTTTGTCACCGACAACAACTAAAGCAGCAAAACGTAGACGACGTCCACCTTTAACAACTTTTGTTACACGGTTAATTGCAACAACGCGGTCTTCTAATTCCAAATGTTTTGGATCGATATAAACCATGAATGGTATTCCTCCTTTTCCTAAAATTCTAGTCCATTTTCGCGAGCAGCTTCAGCTAAAGCTTGCACACGGCCATGGTAAAGGTATCCACCACGGTCAAAGACTACTACTTTAATGCCTTTTTCAGTTGCACGTTCAGCAACTAATTTACCGACAGCTTGTGCTGCTTCTGTTTTTGTTCCACCTGAAATTTCTTTATCCAAGGTAGAGGCACTTGCTAGCGTTACACCCGCTACGTCATCAATAATTTGAGCGTAGATGTTTTTGTTAGAACGAAAAACGTTCAAGCGTGGGCGCTCAGCAGTACCAGAGATATTGTTACGTACACGACGATGTCTTTTCTGACGTGTTTTGTTCTTATCTGGTTTTGTAATCACAATTGTCACCTCTTTAATTTTATTGTACTGCACTTAGGCAGAAACACCAAAGTCTCGAAAAATAGAAGCTGCGGCACAAGTTAAATTTCTTTTGAATGAAGGTAAACTTCTGCAAAATCCTTTTTTCCTGCTGCTGGCTTCTATGCAATTTTTCTAAACTATTTACCAGTTTTACCTTCTTTACGGCGTACATATTCGCCAACATAACGAATACCTTTACCTTTATAAGGTTCTGGAGGACGAGTTCCGCGAATGTTCGCAGCTAATTCGCCAACTTCTTCTTTGTTCGCACCTTTAACAATTACTTGTGTGTTAGCTGGTACTTCAACAGTTACGCCAGCTGGTGGTGTGATTTCTACTGGATGTGAGTAACCTACGTTCAAGACAAGTTTTGATCCTTGTAATTGCGCACGGTACCCAACCCCGATCAATTCTAATGCTTTTTGGAATCCTTCACTAACACCTACAACCATGTTGTTGAAGTTAGCACGAGTTGTTCCATGGATTGTTTTCATTTCTTTACTGTCATTTGGACGAGTGAAAGTCACTTCGTTTCCTTCGATATTCATTTTGATATCAGAAGAGAAAGTACGTGTTAATTCACCTTTAGGTCCTTTAACTGTAATGTTGTTTCCATCTTGAGTAACTGTTACTCCTTCAGGGATCACAACAACTTTATTTCCAATACGGCTCACTTAAAGACACCTCCTTGTAAATTCTAGTTGATTACCATACGTAAGCGATAACTTCGCCGCCGATATTTTTTTCACGAGCTTCTTTATCAGTAACAACACCTTCAGAAGTCGAAATGATTGCGATACCTAAACCGTTCAATACTTTTGGTACTTCGTCAGCTTTGACATAAGCACGCAAACCTGGTTTAGAGATACGTTTTAAGTTAGTGATAACACGTTCGCCGTTTTTACCAAATTTTAGGAAAACACGGATCACGCCTTGTTTGTCATCTTCGATATATTCAACATCACGAACGAAACCTTCACGTTTTAAGATTTCAGCGATGTCACGTTTAATTTTTGATGCAGGAACTTCTAAAGACTCATGTTTAACCATGTTTGCGTTACGGATACGAGTTAGAAAATCTGCAATTGGATCTGTCATGACCATTGATCTTTTACCTCCTTCTTATGCGAATTTACTTTTTTACCAGCTAGCTTTCTTCACGCCGGGAATTTGACCTTTATAGGCAAGTTCGCGGAAGCAAATACGGCAAAGATGGAACTTACGATAAACTGAATGTGGACGTCCGCAACGTTCGCAACGAGTGTAAGCTTGTGTTGAATGTTTTGCAGGGCGTTTGTTTTTAGCAATCATTGATTTTTTAGCCACGTAGTTCGCCTCCTTTAATTATTTTTGGAATGGCATGCCTAATTGTGTCAACAACTCACGAGATTCTTCATCTGAGTTAGCTGTCGTTACAATAACGATGTCCATACCACGTACTTTATCTACTAAATCGTAATCTACTTCTGGGAAGATCAATTGTTCTTTAATACCTAAAGTATAGTTTCCACGACCGTCAAAGGCTTTTTTACTTACACCATGGAAGTCACGTACACGTGGTAGAGAAACTGAAACCAATTTGTCTAGAAATTCGTACATTCTTTCTCCGCGCAAGGTAACTTTTGCCCCAATTGGCATTCCTTCACGTAAACGGAATCCAGCGATTGATTTTTTAGCTTTAGTAATCATTGGTTTTTGTCCAGTGATCAAAGTTAATTCTTCAACTGCTTTATATAAGTTTTTAGCGTTTGATACCGCATCACCAACACCCATGTTGATGACGATTTTTTCAACTTTAGGTGTTTGCATAACAGAGCTATAGTTAAATTTTTCCATCAATGATGGAGTTACTTCTTTAAGATATTTTTCTTTTAGGCGGTTCATTCAGTAAGCCCCTCCTTCCTTAAACTTATTTATTATCTAAAACTTCACCGGTTTTTTTAGAAACGCGGACTTTTTTGCCATCTACTTCTTTGTAGCCAACTCGGCCAGCTACGCCAGTAGAGTCGATCACCATCACGTTAGAAACATGAATTGGTGCTTCCATCTCAACAATTCCACCTTGAGGAGCAGCTTGAGAAGGTTTTTGGTGTT
Source organism: Enterococcus sp. AZ077 (assembly GCF_051714965.1). Classification (NCBI taxonomy): domain Bacteria; kingdom Bacillati; phylum Bacillota; class Bacilli; order Lactobacillales; family Enterococcaceae; genus Enterococcus; species Enterococcus sp. AZ077. Next base: position 75,997 of record NZ_JBIOSX010000001.1, on the reverse strand, counting down.
TTTTAACAACATTCACACCTTCGACAATGACTTTATCTTTTTTCGGAAACGCTGCTAATACAACGCCTTCTTTATTTTTGTCTTTTCCAGTGATAACTTTAACTTTATCGCCTTTTTTAACAAACATAACTGTTTCGCACCTCCTTTGATAAGTGTCTCAAGATTATAAAACTTCTGGTGCTAGTGAAACGATCTTCATGAAGTTGTTTTCACGTAGTTCACGTGCAACCGGCCCAAAGATACGCGTTCCACGAGGGCTTTTATCATCACGAATAATCACTGCAGCATTTTCATCAAATTTAATATATGAACCGTCTGTACGACGAGCTCCTGATTTTGTTCGAACGATAACGGCTTTTACGACGTCACCTTTTTTGACAACCCCACCTGGCGTTGCTTGTTTAACCGTAGCAACGATCACATCACCGATGTTAGCAGTTTTACGACCAGAACCACCAAGGACTTTGATCGTCAAAATTTCACGTGCGCCTGAATTATCAGCGACTTTTAAACGACTTTCTGCTTGGATCACGTTGTGTATCCTCCTTTCAGATTTTGCATTCAATCTATATAGGAAAATCTCGTGTTATTAGATAATAACTGCTTCTTCGACTACTTCCAACAAACGGAAACGTTTTGTAGCTGATAATGGACGAGTTTCCATAATTTTCACGATGTCGCCAACTTTAGCTGTGTTGTTTTCATCATGCACTTTGTATTTCTTAGAATAGTTCATGCGTTTGCCATAGATAGGGTGGTTTTTCTTTGTTTCAACAGAAACTGTAATGGTTTTATCCATTTTGTCAGATACCACGCGACCTTGATAAACTTTGCGTTGATTTCTTTCTTCAGTCATACGCTTAATGGCCTCCTTCCATAATTACTTAGCTTGTTCACGCAATACAGTTTTGATGCGTGCAATCGATTTACGTACTTCTTTAATACGTGCAGTGTTTTCTAATTGACCTGTTGCTAATTGGAATCTAAGATTAAACAATTCTTCTTTTAATTGTTTTTCTTGATCAAGCATTTCGGCAGTGGTTAATTCTCTGATTTCTTTAACCTTCATTCGATTCACCACCCATTTCCTCACGTTTTACGATCTTAGTTTTCATTGGTAATTTGTGAGAAGCTAGACGTAACGCTTCACGAGCCACTTCTTCAGACACGCCTGCAATTTCAAACATGATTTTACCACGTTTTACTGGTGCAACCCATCCTTCAGGTGCCCCTTTACCAGAACCCATACGTACCCCAATTGCTTTGGCAGTATAAGATTTGTGAGGGAAAATTTTAATCCATACTTTCCCACCACGTTTCATGTAACGAGTCATTGCGATACGAGCAGCTTCGATTTGGCGGTTAGTGATCCAATGTGAATCAACAGCTTGCAAACCGTATTCACCGAATGCTACTTCTTTACCACCTTTGGCTTCCCCGCGCATTTTTCCGCGGAATTCACGACGGTGTTTTACACGTTTAGGTACTAACATGATTATTTCCCTCCTTTCTCAGTGTTTTTTTTAGTTGGAAGAATTTCTCCACGATAGATCCACACTTTAACTCCTAGTTTTCCGTATGTTGTATCTGCTTCTTCCCATGCGTAATCAATATCCGCACGTAATGTGTGAAGAGGAACAGTTCCTTCTGAGTATCCTTCTGAACGAGCGATGTCCGCACCGTTTAGACGTCCAGATACTTGAGTTTTGATCCCTTTAGCGCCAGCACGCATTGAACGTTGGATGGCTTGTTTTTGAGCGCGACGGAAAGCAACACGATTTTCTAATTGACGTGCGATTCCTTCACCTACTAATTTTGCATCTAGATCTGGTTTTTTGATTTCCACGATGTTGATATGGATTCTTTTACCAGTTAATTTATTTAATTCTTTTCTTAGGTTTTCGACTTCAGATCCGCCTTTACCAATAACCATACCTGGTTTTGCTGTGTGAATTGAAATGTTAACACGGCCTGTAGCACGTTCGATTTCAATTGTTGATACAGCAGCATCAGCAAGTTTAGTTGAAATAAATTTACGGATTCTTAAATCTTCGTGTAAGAACTCTGCATACTCTTTTTCAGCATACCATTTAGCATCCCAGTCGCGGATGATGCCTACACGCATTCCAATTGGATGTACTTTTTGACCCACTGATTATCCCTCCTTATTTTTCTGATACGACTACCGTGATATGACTTGTACGTTTGTTGATTGGAGAAGCTGATCCTTTTGCACGTGGACGGAAACGTTTCATTGTTGGTCCTTCGTTAACAAATGCTTCAGATACTACCAAGTTTTCAACATCTAAGTCAAAATTGTTTTCTGCATTCGCAACTGCTGACATCAATACTTTTTCAATGATTCCAGCAGATTTGTTTGGTGTGAATTTCAAGATTGAAATTGCATCCGCAACACTTTTACCTCTGATAAGGTCAATTACTAAACGGGCTTTTCGAGGTGAAGTGCGAACTGTTTTTGCAGTTGCTTTAGCTGATGTGATTTGTTCTGCCATTTGGTTTTATCCTCCCCTCAATTAGCGTTTCGTTTTCTTATCGTCTGCAGCATGGCCACGATAAGTTCTTGTTGGTGCGAATTCACCTAGTTTGTGTCCTACCATATCTTCTTGGATGTAAACTGGTACGTGTTTACGTCCATCGTATACTGCGATGGTATATCCAACAAAACTTGGGAAAATGGTCGAACGACGAGACCAAGTTTTGATAACTTTTTTCTTTTCAACCCCTGCTTGAGCTTCAACTTTGTTCATTAAATGCTCATCAACGAAAGGTCCTTTCTTTAAACTACGACCCATGGTGAACCTCCTCTCAAAATGTGCGACACATGGTCAAAGAAATTATTTATTTTTACGACGACGAACAATAAGTTTGTCTGATTTAGCTTTTTTATCACGAGTTTTGTAACCAAGTGCTGGTTGTCCCCAAGGAGAAACTGGTGCTTTACGTCCGATAGGAGCTTTACCTTCACCACCACCGTGTGGGTGATCGTTAGGGTTCATTACGCTACCACGTACAGTTGGGCGTTTACGCATCCAACGAGAGCGTCCAGCTTTACCGATGTTGATCAATTCGTGTTGTTCGTTACCTACTGAACCGATTGTTGCACGGCAAGCAGCTAAGATCATACGAACTTCACCAGAGTTTAAGCGGATCAATACGTATTTGCCTTCTTTACCAAGTACTTGAGCACTTGTACCAGCAGAACGGATTAATTGTCCACCTTTACCAGGTTTCATTTCAATATTGTGGATAACAGTACCAACTGGAATGTTTTCTAAAGGAAGAGCATTTCCGACTTTGATATCTGCATCTGGACCTGAAACAAGTTTCATTCCAACTTGTAGTCCTTTTGGTGCTAAGATGTAAGCTTTCACTCCATCTTCATAGTGTACTAACGCGATGTTAGCTGAACGGTTTGGATCGTATTCGATCGTTTGAACAGTTGCAACAACGTTATCTTTGTTACGTTTGAAGTCGATCACGCGATATTGGCGTTTGTGTCCGCCGCCTTGGTGACGTACAGTGATGCGGCCGTTATTGTTACGTCCAGCATGGTTTTTCAATGGTTGTAACAATGATTTTTCAGGTGTTGATGTTGTGATTTCAGCAAAATCAGAACCTGTCATGTTACGACGACCATTTGAGGTAGGTTTGTACTTTTTAATCGCCACGTTTTTCCCTCCTAATTTAATGAGTTATCTAGTAAGTGCTTATTCAGCAGCTTCGAATAATTGGATTTCTTTTGAATCTTCAGTCAATGTAACGATCGCTTTGCGACGTTTTTTTGTATATCCTGCATATTTGCCCATACGTTTGAATTTCGCACGTACGTTCACGATGTTCACGTTTTTAACTTTTACGTCAAAAGCAGCTTCAACCGCTTGTTTTACTAAAGTTTTGTTTGCACGAGTGTCCACTTCAAAAGTATATTTCTTGTCATCCATGGCAAGCATTGATTTTTCAGTGATCACTGGGCGTTTGATTACGTCTAGTAAGTTCATTATGCAAGCACCTCCTCAATTTGAGTAAGAGCAGTTTGTGTTGCTAACACTTTTGTATTTGAAACAACATCTAGAACACTTACGTTATCAGAAGTTACTACAGTTACGTTTGGTAAGTTACGTGCTGATAAAGCAGCAAAGTCGTTACCATTCTCTAGAACAACCAATACTTTAGAGTCAATAGATAAGTTAGCAAGAACTTGTTTAAATTCTTTTGTTTTTGGTGCATCGAAGCTTAATCCTTCAATTGCTACCAAGTTGTTTTCAGCAACTTTTTCTGACAATACAGATTTCATTGCTAAACGACGAACTTTTTTAGGAAGTTTGTAGCTGTAAGAACGTGGTGTTGGTCCAAAGACTACGCCACCTCCACGCCATTGTGGTGAGCGGATTGATCCTTGACGAGCACGACCAGTTCCTTTTTGACGCCATGGTTTACGTCCACCGCCTCGAACAGCACTACGGTTTTTAACCGCATGTGTTCCTTGTCTTAATGACGCACGTTGCATAACGATTGCATCGTAAACAACACTTTCATTTGGTTCAATTCCGAAGATTTCTTCGTTAAGTGTGATTTCACCGTTTTGGCTTCCATCTTGTTTGAATAATGCTACATTCGGCATTCCTTAGTTCCTCCTTTCTTCCTACTATTATTTAGCTTTCACAGCTGATTTGATAGTGATTAATGATTTTTTAGCTCCAGGAACATTTCCTTTAATTAAGATAACGTTTCTTTCTGCATCAACGCGAACAACTTCCAAGTTTTGGATTGTTACGCGGTTGCCACCCATACGGCCAGCAAGACGTTTATTTTTGAATACACGGTTAGGTGCAACTGGACCCATTGACCCAGGACGACGATGGTAGCGAGAACCGTGAGCCATTGGTCCGCGGCTTTGGCCGTGACGTTTGATAACCCCTTGGAATCCTTTACCTTTCGTAGTACCTGTTACATCAATAATGTCTCCTGCTTGGAAAACATCTACTGTAATTTCTTTTCCTACTTCATATTCTCCTAGCTCAACATTTTTGAATTCACGAATGAAGCGCTTAGGAGCCGTGTTTGCTTTTGCAACATGACCTTTCGCAGGTTTGTTTGATAAAACTTCACGCATATCTTGGTAACCAACTTGAATAGCTTCGTAGCCATCAGTTTCCATTGTTTTCACTTGTAGCACTACGTTTGGAGTAGCTTCTACAACAGTTACTGGAATTAATTCGCCAGATTCAGTGAAGATTTGTGTCATTCCCACTTTTTTCCCTAAGATTCCTTTGGTCATGAGTACACCTCCATTAATTTTATTTTAATATTATAGTTTGATTTCGATGTTAACACCAGATGGTAAGTCTAGCTTCATCAAAGCATCAACAGTTTTTGGTGTTGGGTTCACAATGTCGATAAGACGTTTGTGTGTACGCATTTCGAATTGTTCGCGTGAATCTTTGTATTTGTGAGTCGCACGAATAACTGTGTAAAGACTGCGTTCAGTTGGTAATGGAATTGGACCAGACACGCTAGCTCCAGTTCTTTTTGCAGTTTCCACGATTTTATCCGCCGCTTGATCTAAAATACGGTGTTCATACGCTTTTAAACGGATACGAATTTTTTGTTTTGCCATCTTGTTCCCTCCTTCGCCTATTTTGAAAAGTAGACATAGCTCCACGAAAATTTCCGTCACGCTCGTTCGTGGCAAAGCGTCCGGGCGTGTCGCAACCTCTCGTTTCTTAGCCGACGAAATCCTATAGATCACGTCTGTGACATTTACGTTTAGGTAAACGCACCTTTGTAATTATAATATATCTAAATCCACAAAGCAAGGCTTTTTTCCTGTAAAAAACAATTTGTTTTCATAAGTTTTCATTTAGATAACTTTAGATGCCTCTTATCCTTAAATGTCACATTTTATTTCTACTAAACTTCCTTCCTATAGTAGTTCGCCTATCTTCAGTTATTCAAAAAAACCGCAGAACCCCCAATCATGTTGGTTTCTACGGTTTTTTATTCTATTAACTATCGGAAGTGATAGATGATCTAAGCCATACACTTTTCTTGAAAAACAAAGTTTGGATTATTTTTTTTAGTTCTGTTCTTGTCGCCAAGGTTGAATATTCGCTTGACGATAGACTTTTGCTTGGTTGATTGAATGGAAGAGTTCCATCTTTTGTTTCACCACTTCTTTTGCTGCTGCGATACATTCAGGATAAATGGCATTTGGATCCCATAGCTCTGTTGTAGCTAAGATCTCACGACACTTTTTATAAAAAGCATATTTATAGTCGGATGAAATATTGACTTTCTGAATACCGATTTGCACTGCTTTTGCAATTTCTTCGTCTGGGTTAGCAGATCCTCCATGTAAAACTAGCGGAATGGTTACTTTTTCTTTAATACTTGTTAAAACATCCATTTTCAATGCTGGCTTGACATCTTTTGGATAGATACCATGAGCGGTTCCGATTGCCACCGCTAACGAATCGATTCCTGTACGTTCCACAAATTCCTGTGCATCTTCCGGCTTCGTATAAATGACTTCCGATACACCGCCTTCTACTGAAGTACCCGTGTTACCAATCGTTCCTAGTTCGCCTTCAACTGAGACCCCGATCTTATGGCAAACATCTACCACTTCTTTTGTTAGTGCAATATTTTCTTCAAATGGCAACAAGGAGCCGTCGATCATAACTGAACTAAACCCACAATGAATCCCTCGCATAATACTTGCTAAGCTATCGCCATGATCCATATGGATAACGAAAGGCACAGCGCTGTTTTTCGCTCGGCTCACTGCATATTGGAAAAACTCATCTTTGGTAAAGTCTAATTCTGTCGGATGGACTGCAATGATTGCGGGTGCATCATTTTCTTCTGCCGCCTCAATGACTACTCGTAAAAAGTTGCTGTCAGCAACGTTAAACGCCCCTACTGCAAAATGATTTTCCTTGGCAATTTCTAACATTTGATTCATATTGATTAACATCGTCTATTTTCTCCATTTCTATGATTTATTGGTTGAACCTGATAGTTGAATGTATTGCTGAACTAACTCTTTTCCTGCTATGACTGTTTGTTGGATGAGAGTGGGGTATTCGATCGTTGGCTCCTGTTGTAGAAGCTGTTGGCATCTTTGTTGTTGCGCCTTCATAAAATCAGAACCAACATTAATCTTATTGATTCCTAACTCAATGGATTGGCGAATGTTGTCTTTTCCCGCTCCTGACCCCCCATGTAAAACTAACGGAAGTTGAGTCTTCTCTTTTATTTCTTGGACAATATCGAAACGAAAACGTGGTTTGTACCCTTTAGGATAATCTCCGTGACTGGAGCCATAGGAAATCGCTAAGCAGTCCACACCCGTTTCATTGATCAATCGGATTGCTTCTGCTGGGTCCGTACACATGGCATCATCTGTAAAATGGTCGCCTGTGACTGCCCCCATATTTCCTACTTCTGCTTCTACGCTCGCATCATACGTTTGGGCAAATTGAACCATCGCTCTCGTTATTTCGATATTCTGATCCAAGGGATACATCGAAGCATCCATCATGACGCTGGAAAATCCTTCTTGTAAGCACTGTTTGACAAATGCGATGTCTTGCCCGTGATCTAGATTAATCGCTACTTCGACTTTGGCATCCTGTGCCATGCGGATGATGGGCTTCGTTAAATAATGATAATTAATGTGTTGCTTTAAGTGATCTTGCAATAAATCTATGATGATCGGCGCATGTAATTCCTCAGCAGCTTGGATCGTTGCTTTTGCTGTTTCTAGATTAAAACAATTGATCGCCATGACAGCATAGTTTTCTTGATTTGCTTTTTTGAGCATCTCTTTCATTGACACATACATATCAAATCCTTCTCCCTACAGTTTTTAAGATAATTTAATAGAAGAAAAATCTACTTCTTCCTCTTCTTCCTCTACGACAGGGTGTTCAGCTGGCGCCTTTTTCAAAACAAACAATAGAATGCCGGTAACTGCAGAACCAATCAATAAGGCAAAGGTAAACTTTAACGGATCCGTCATTGCTGGAATAATAAAGACCCCACCAGAAGGAACTGGTGACCCAATTCCCCACGACATACTCAAACCTCCGCCAATCGCTGCACCAGCTGTACACGAAATGATCACACGAAGCGGATCAACTGCCGCTAAGGGGATAACGCCTTCCGTAATCATGCAAAGTCCCATCGGAAAAGCAATCTTAATGTTGTTTTCTTCTTCTTTTGAATATTTTGTTTGTCGAAATAACTTAGATAAAACCCATGAAATGGTGACACCGAAAGGCGGAACCATTGACGCTAACACTTTCACAGCTTCTGGTTCTTGCACACCTTCCAAAAGCATCCCATCAGCAAACAATGAGGCTACCTTATTGACTGGTCCACCAAAATCAAAGGCAGCCATCCCACCGACAATTGACCCAAAGAGGAATTTTCCAGAACCTTGTAGTCCTTGTAAAAAATCGGTCATCGCTTCTGTTGCCCAAACAATCGGCACACCTACCACGAAAAACATCAATAAACCGATACTAAGGGTCGCTAACAGTGGGATGATCATCATCGGCATCAATCCTTGTGCCCACTTAGGAACTTTGAGATATTTCACCAATAACAGGACAAAGAACCCCACCAAGTAACCGCCTAACATACCACCTAAAAAACCTGCGCCAATGGCATTGGCAATTAACCCCATAAACAAACCTGGACCAATCCCTGGGCGATCGGCAATGGAATAGGCAATCGCTGCAGAAATCACTGGAGCCAATAATCCCATGCCCAAAACCCCTAGAGAAACTAAGGCATCGGGTACAGAATAAGACGCTTGATAATCATTGATGACTTGCCCACCTGTTAAATTCCCAATAGCGATCAAGAGTCCAGCGGTCACAACAACTGGTAACATGTATGAAATAGCTGTCAGTGCATGCTTTTTTAATTGTAGTTGACGAAGCATCCAATTCCTCTCCTTTTATGTTTTACTGAGTTCTTCTTCAATTTTAGTAATCAACCCTTTCGGTGCTTTAATGACCATGTTCGTAGGAATCTCAATCACTTTTTTTCCTTCGAACCGCTCCTTGCCACCAATTTTGATATCTGCTGCAATAATGACGACATCTGCCTGCTTGATCTCCTCCTTCGATAACTCGTCTTCTGTACCAATTGTTCCTTGTGTTTCGATGTGCACTTCATGTCCTAATGCTTTTGCTGCTTTTTCTAATTTTTGTTTGGCAATATACGTATGTGCAATTCCTGAAGTACAGGCTGCTACTCCGACGATCTTCATTTTTCCTTCCTCCTTTTCTTTTAGACAGTTGGTTCTTTTGCTAATAGTTCCATTAATTCTGTTTTACTAGTTGCCTGATTCATTTTTTCGATAATGGTATCTTCTGCTAATAACATTGCTACTTTTTGTAATAATTTGATATGAACGGTATTGGCATCTGTATCTTTTACTGCAAATAAGATAATGACCTTTACAGGCTGCTCATCTAATGATTCCCAAGGGATCGGGGTCTCGACTTTACCCACAACCAAAGAAGTCTGAATGACACTCGCTGATTTTCCGTGGGGAATCGCCACACCGTTTCCAATCCCTGTGATTCCTTCTTTCTCCCGTTGAAAGACATCTGATGAAAAATCATCAACATCTTTGATAATGCCGTTTTCTTTTAGTAATTCACTTAATTCGAGAATCGCTTCTTTTTTTGTTTTCGCTTTCATTTTTAAACGTATCAGTTTTTCTGTAATTACATTTGCGATACTAAATTCTGACATTACCTGTTTTGTAACCATTTCACATCTCTCCTAACATTTGCTTCACACGTTTTTCGTCTTGCTTGGTAAATACTGAGTTTACTAATATCGTGGGAATCTTCGGTGGCTCATTCAAACAAACCGTTGTTAAAATCAAATCGATCTTACTAAATTCCGCTTGGTTTTTCTGGTACTGCCGAGAAGATAAAACAGCGATAATCTCTAATTCAGGAAAGGCTTTTTTTACTTTGACTTTCAATAGTTCTGAAGTTCCAACACCACTACTACACATGATTAATACACGTTTTTTTATTGGGGCTAACTCTTTGTATCTCACAAAGTATAATGTTAAAAATCCAATTTCATCTTTGGATATATGGTTTGTATGAAATTTTTTTTGGACCATTTTACTGACAAATTCTACTAATTGAAACGTTTCCTGGTACTCTAATTCAATGTCGTGCAATAAATCATTTTTGATTGTGATCTCATGTTTTAATCGATACAATAGCGGCTGAATGTGACTATACAAATCATGTCGGTTTCGTTCTTGATCAATCGCCACTCCCATGAGCCGGCTCATCGTAGCAGAAAAAAAACGGGTGATTTCTTCAGCTTCATTTGAGATATTTTGATGTTTAATCGAACCATTTTCGATCCTGGAGGAAATCAAGTATTGAAAAAGATAAAAAGTTTCACTTTCAGGGAGAGTCGTATTTAAATATTGACCTAATTTGAGCATGACTTGCTTTGATAGTTGGTACAGTTCCTGGTTATAATGGATCAGCGCCTGATCTTCTTCATCTAAATCCCACGTATCTTCTTCTAAATACACGACCCCTTCACGGAAGCGTTTGACTAAGATATAAATATGAGAAAAAATATTCATTGCATATGGATAGGCAATTCGACTGACTAGTTTTTGTTCGATAAACTCAACGATCGAAGTAATAAAATTGATATCAAATGAGCTGATCATTGGGTGACTAGGAACCACTTTTTTATCTTCCAATAAATGGATACTTAATAGCATATTCACTACTTTACGAATATGTTTTTCTGTTCCTTCGATACCAATTCGGGTACCTTGTCGTTTAAGTTGGAGGTGGTTTTTCATTAAAAATAAACTGATCTTAGCCAAATCATTACTAATTACCGGATCACTCACATAATACGGATGGAACAATTCATTGATTAATAACTTCTTGGGTGCCTTAAACAACAAATTAAGCAAAATCGCATTTCTTCTTTCCAAAGGTCCTTGACTCGTTCGACTTTCATTATGCGTTGCACTCACATTTAAATATTTATCGTAGTCTAACCGAAATCCTTTGCCTGCCTCTGCCAAAATGATTTCCCCGTTTTCAGACACATCATTTATCTTTTTAATCGTACGGTAGACCGTTTTCGTAGAAACATGGGCAAATTCAGCTAACTCCTGAGCTGTAAGGGATAAGCCATGTTTAACAAAGTATTCGACCATTTCTTTCTCTCTTTTGCTTAGCTGCATTTGTTCAACCTCCTTGTTTATACTATAACGGAATTTTCTGACAACTCATTTTTTGTTCTGTCCATTACTCTGGACATTTTTAAAAGCGTTTACAAAAAAGTAGCAAAAAAGACAAAAAACACCGAAGCAGGCAAAAACCTGTCTTCGGTGTTTTACATGAGACATCAGAGTACATAAAAGTGATGAATAGACGAAACGATGAAAATAAGCGACTATTGATTGGTGTCAGTAGTTTTCTTCCTTAATTACTCTTAACATGACCAATCACAGCATTTGCTTTAACTACCCCACTAGCATCCATCGTTAGCTTCGCCACTTTTTCACCATTGGTAAAAGCAACGATCAGATCTGATTGTTTGTTTGCCGATTGTAGTGCCACCAAGTCCATGGTTGCAATTAATTGACCACGTGCGACTTTTTGTCCCTCTTCAACGTAGATCGTAAAAGGCGCTCCTTTTAAGTTCACGGTATCGATCCCCATATGCAAGAGAACTTCAATTCCTGATTCCGTTTTGATACCAACTGCATGTTTTGTTGGAAAAATATTGATAATCGTACCAGCTATTGGAGCAAACACTTCGCCATTCGTTGGTAGAACCGCAAACCCGTCTCCCATCATTTTTTGTGAAAAGACATCATCTGCCACTTCTGTGATTGGCATTAGCTTCCCATTTGCTACCGCAAAAATATCTTGGTTTTGTGGATCAACGACTGTTTTGGTTGTCACAGTAGGCGTGGACTGAACAGTTCCTTTGCCGCTACTTCCATGAATTTTTTTCATTTCATCTGCAACAAATTGGACTTCCGTTCCAACGATCACTTGAATATTTTTGGCATCAATTACTTTCAGACCTGGAACGCCAGTCGCTTTGATTTTCCCTTGATCAACTTTTGCCGTATCTTTTACATACAAGCGTAAACGTGTCGTGCAATTGTCAATGGAAACAACGTTCGCTGCACCACCTAATGCTTGATAAAGTTGATTAGCTAGCGTGGCAAATCGATTGTCACCAGTTGGCACTGTTCCTACTTCCCCATTTTCTGCAACTCCAGTATCTTCTTCACGCCCCGGCGTCATCAAATTGAATTTTTTGATGACAAATAAAAATGTAAAGTAGTAAATCACACCCATCGCCAAGCCTAATACCAATAGCATTAATGGTTGATTGGCAATAGGTACACGTAAGCTTAGGAAGAAATCAATAAAGCCGGCGCTAAAATTAAAGCCCGCTGTCCAATGGAAGGTTGCTGCGATAAACATCGAAATCCCTGTTAAAGCAGCATGAACGACGTACAATGGCCAAGCGACAAACATAAATGAAAATTCTAACGGTTCAGTCACCCCTGTAAAGAAAGAAGCGAAAGCGGCAGCTAACATCAAAGATGCGGTCACTTTTTTCTTTTCTGGTCGCGCACATTGATAGATAGCAAGTGCACCAGCAGGTAACCCAAACATCATGACAGGGAAGAAACCAGCTTGGTACATACCGGTGACTCCTTTTACCCCTTCACTTGCTCAGAATTTACCGATATCATCAATTCCAGCTAAATTGAACCAAAAAACATTGTTCAGTGCATGGTGTAAACCAGTTGGAATCAGCAAACGGTTGAAGAAGCCATATAGACCAGCACCTAACGCGCCCATTCCAGAGATCAATTCACCGAAACTAACCAATGTATCATAAACTGGTGGCCAAACAAAAATCAATAAAGCAGAAATAATTGCCATTAAACCAGCTGTTACGATCGGTACTGCTCGTTTTCCACTAAAGAAAGATAACGCCATTGGCAATTTAACTCCGCTGAAGCGATTATACATCGCACCAGCGACTAAGCCTGCCAAAATTCCAATAAATACATTTTTATTATTGATTGCATCAAAAGCGATATTCACTTTTTCAACATCCACTTTAGTAAACAATGCAACAGAAGCACTATTGACTAATGTGACTGGTGCTAAAAAGGCGATCAATCCTGCCAATGCTGATGAACCATCTTTGTCCTTAGACATCCCCAATGCTAACCCAACAGCAAAAATGATTCCTAAATTATCTAAGACTGTTCCTCCAGCTTTGATCATAAAAGCGGCAAAAATGTTATTGCCACCCCAACCAGTCGGATCGATCCAATAACCAATCCCCATGAATAAAGCAGCTACTGGTAGGGTTGCTACTGGTAACATCAAGGAACGTCCCATTCGTTGTAAGTATGTTTTCATTTTGTTCTCCTATTCTGTTGTCCCTCGCAAGCGTTCGATATGAATAACTAAATAACCAAGTTCTTCGCTTGTAATAGACATTTGATATTGTTTAGTTAAAAGTACTCGAATTTTTTTTGCGACTGCATAACTTCCTGAATATTTTCGTTTGACTATCTCAATAATCTCCTCGTCTAAGACCGCATACTGCTGATTGTGATACCGTTGGATCAACAACCGAAGATGGTTTGCTAAACGAGAATAATTCAGTGCCATTTGTTCGGAATGGATATCGATCCTCAGCTCTTTTTCAATCAACTGGATAATTTCCGACACGATCGTGACTTCGCGAATGCTACGATGATTACTAGTTTGTCCGCTATGACCACTATGGATATGTATCGCTATATAACCCGCTTCATCATATGTATAAGGAATAGCTAAAGTGTGATTCAAATAATCAACTGCCCATTGCGCAATACTAAATTCTTCGTGGTACAGCGCCTCGATTTCTCGCAGTAATTTATTTCGAATAACAATTCCATTACGAATATTTTCAGCAGCAAAAGCAATATGATCCGTTAACGCAATCAACACATGCTCGTTCAGCTTTTTCATTAAAACTGTTTCTGCATGATCAATGATGTGTTCAGCGGCAAAAAGAAACTTTTCGTCAATTTGATTCAGCAAACTTTGTAGTTTCATTTGACTTTCTGGCTCCATCACAAACATCCGCTCAATTTCTCGATGAAAAATCAAGTCATTGCGCTTTTTATCGAATCCAACACCTTTACCAATTGCGACCTTTTCTTGTCCATCGTCATCGACTAAGACCGCATTTTGATTAAAAATCTTTTTGATTTTCATAATAATAACCCTTTTTCTGCAGAATTAAAGTTACTTCATGGACTAATCATCCTTTATCAATCTTAAGCTTGACAACAAAAAAAGCATAGAAAAATTCCACCAAAGTCTCCTTATCGACGGAATCTTCCCATGCCTAGTATGATCTAGTCACATGAAAAATAAATATGTTAACGCTTTAATTTTATCGAGGGAACGTTTTTTTGTCAACATCTTTTTTTCCTTTTGTCAAACAAAATGCTTTCATTTACTCAATAAAGTTTAAAATAAGCCATAAAAAAAGCCATGATGTCTAATGACACCATGACTTTTTATTGTCCGAATACAATGTTGCTTACAATTCAGTTGATCAAAGATTAAGCTTTGATTTCAGTAACGACACCGGCACCAACTGTACGTCCGCCTTCACGGATTGAGAATTTAGTACCGTTTTCGATAGCGATTGGGTGGATTAATTCAACTTCCATTGTTACGTTGTCGCCAGGCATAACCATTTCAGTTCCTTCTGGTAATTCAACAACACCTGTTACGTCAGTTGTACGGAAGTAGAATTGTGGACGGTAGTTAGTGAAGAATGGAGTATGACGTCCACCTTCTTCTTTTGTCAACACGTATACTTCTGCAGAGAATTTTGTATGAGGTGTGATTGTACCTGGTTTAGCTAAAACTTGTCCACGTTGGATGTCTTCACGTGCAACACCACGTAGTAAAGCACCAATGTTGTCTCCAGCTTCAGCGTAGTCTAATAATTTACGGAACATTTCAACACCAGTAACTGTTGTTTGAGCTGTTTCTTCTGCGATACCAACGATATCTACAACGTCACCAACGCGAACTTGTCCACGTTCAACACGACCTGTAGCAACAGTACCACGACCAGTGATTGAGAATACGTCTTCGACTGGCATCATGAATGGTTTGTCGTTGTCACGTTCTGGAGTTGGGATATATTCGTCAACTGCAGCCATCAATTCAAGGATTTTTTCTTCGTATGAAGCGTCGCCTTCTAAAGCTTTCAAAGCTGAACCAGCAACTACAGGAACATCGTCACCAGGGAATTCGTATTCTGTCAATAAGTCACGAACTTCCATTTCAACTAATTCTAGTAATTCTTCGTCGTCAACCATATCTACTTTGTTCAAGAATACAACGATGTATGGAACACCAACTTGACGAGATAATAGGATATGTTCACGAGTTTGAGGCATAGGACCATCAGCAGCAGATACTACTAAGATAGCTCCGTCCATTTGAGCAGCACCAGTGATCATGTTTTTAACGTAGTCCGCGTGTCCTGGGCAGTCAACGTGAGCGTAGTGACGAGTGTCAGTTTCGTACTCAACGTGAGCTGTTGAAATTGTGATTCCGCGTTCGCGTTCTTCTGGAGCACCATCGATTTGATCGTAAGCCATAGCTTGGCCGCCGTTTTTCTTAGATAGTACAGTTGTGATTGCTGCTGTTAAAGTTGTTTTACCGTGGTCAACGTGTCCGATTGTACCAATGTTAACGTGTGGTTTAGAACGGTCAAATTTTTCTTTTGCCATTTTAAAATGTCCTCCTAAAAATACAATATATTTTTTATTTGTCTGATAGGTATGTGATAAACCAAAAGTCTATCACATGCCCATATCATCGATAATTATTTTACACGAAACTATATTAAAAATACAGTCTCTTTAGATAATCTGTCAAACAGACGATCTTGTTTTAAGAAATTATTCAGCTTTACCGCCGTTTTTCTTAATGATTTCTTCTTGGACTGATTTAGGAACATCTTCATAGTGGTCAAATACCATCATAAATGTACCGCGTCCTTGAGTTGCTGAACGCAATGTTGTTGCGTAACCGAACATTTCAGCCAATGGAACAATCGCATTAACGATTTGTGAGTTACCATGTGCTTCCATACCTTCAACGCGACCGCGTCGGCTAGTTACGTGTCCCATGATATCACCTAAGTAATCTTCTGGAACAGTAATCGTTACTTTCATCATTGGTTCTAAAATAACAGGACGTGCGTGTTTTGCAGCAGCTCTTAAAGCCATAGATGCAGCAACACGGAAGGCTGTTTCATTTGAATCGACGTCATGGTATGAACCATCGTAAAGTTTTGCTTTGATATCCACTAATGGATAGCCAGCAAGAACACCGTTATTCATAGATTCTTCTAGTCCTTTTTCAACAGCAGGGATGTATTCACGAGGAACGACCCCACCGACGATTGCATTTTCAAATTCGAAGCCTTTACCTTCTTCGTTTGGTGTAAATTCAACCCATACGTGACCGTATTGACCTTTACCACCAGACTGACGTACGAATTTACCTTCAGCTTTTGTTGCTTCACGGAATGTTTCACGGTATGAAACTTGTGGAGCACCAACGTTTGCTTCAACTTTAAATTCACGTTTCATACGGTCTACTAAAACGTCTAAGTGCAACTCACCCATACCTGAGATAACAGTTTCACCAGTTTCAACGTTTGTTTCAACTCGGAATGAAGGATCTTCTTCTGCAAGTTTTTGCAACGCAACACCCATTTTATCTTGGTCTGCTTTTGATTTAGGTTCAACAGCAACTTGGATAACTGGGTCAGGGAATTCGATTGACTCAAGAATAACCGGTGAGTCTAATGCACATAATGTATCCCCAGTTGTTGTATCTTTCAATCCAACAGCAGCGGCGATATCACCTGAGTACACTTTATCAATTTCTTGACGAGTGTTGGCGTGCATTTGTAGAATACGTCCGATACGTTCTTTTTTGCCTTTAGAAGCGTTCAATACATATGAACCACTTTCAAGGACACCAGAATAAACACGGAAGAAAGTTAGACGACCTACGAATGGGTCAGTCATTACTTTAAACGCTAATGAAGCAAAAGGAGCTTCATCGTCAGCTGGACGTGTTGTTTCTTCGTCTGTTTTTGTATCGATCCCTTTGATTGCTTCGATATCAACTGGAGAAGGCAAGTAATCAAGAACGGCATCCAACATTAATTGAACCCCTTTGTTCTTGAACGCTGAACCAGCTAATACAGGGAAGAATTCAACATTAATTGTTGCACGGCGGATACCAGCAATCAATTCTTCTTGTGTGATTTCTTCACCTTCAAGATATTTCATCATTAGTTCTTCGTCTGTTTCAGCAACAGCTTCGACTAATTTTTCGCGCCATTCTTGAGCTTGTTCTAAATATTCTTCAGGAATTTCAGTTTCTTGAATATCTGTTCCTAAGTCATTTGTATAGATTTCAGCTTTCATTTTAACCAAGTCGATGATACCAGTGAAGTTTTCTTCAGCACCGATTGGCAATTGGATTGGATGCGCGTTTGCTTGCAAACGATCATGCAATGATTTTACTGAGTACAAGAAGTCCGCACCGATTTTATCCATTTTGTTACAGAATACGATACGAGGCACTCGGTACTCAGTTGCTTGACGCCAAACTGTTTCAGTTTGAGGTTCAACACCTGACTGTGAGTCAAGTACAGTTACCGCACCATCTAATACACGTAGAGAACGTTGAACTTCAATTGTGAAGTCTACGTGTCCTGGTGTGTCGATGATGTTTACACGGTAACCTTTCCACTGCGCTGTAGTCGCAGCAGATGTAATTGTGATACCACGTTCTTGTTCTTGTTCCATCCAGTCCATTTGTGAAGCTCCTTCGTGGGTTTCACCAATTTTATGGATTTTACCAGTATAGTACAAGATACGCTCTGTTGTTGTAGTTTTACCTGCATCAACGTGAGCCATGATACCAATATTACGAGTTTTTTCTAGCGAAAATTCTCTTGCCATTTTCTTACTCCTCTCTTTATTTAAATCGATTGTAAATTGACTTTCTGCTGTCGTTTAACCCAACAGGCAGAGAGGATCTTACCAACGATAATGAGCAAATGCACGGTTGGCATCAGCCATTTTATGAGTGTCTTCACGTTTTTTAACAGAAGCACCAGTGTTGTTTGCAGCATCCATGATTTCTTTTGCTAAGCGTTCTTCCATTGTGTGTTCACCGCGCAAGCGAGCGTAGTTTACTACCCAACGAAGAGCTAAAGTTGTACGACGTTCAGGGCGAACTTCAACTGGTACTTGATAGTTTGAACCCCCAACACGACGTGCTTTAACTTCAAGAACAGGCATAACATTTTTCATAGCTTGTTCAAACACTTCTAATGGATCATTACCTGTAGATTCTTTAATCAAATCAAAGGCGTTATAAATAATACTAGCAGCAACACCGCGTTTTCCGTCAACCATTACACGGTTGATCAAGCGAGTTACTAATTTTGAGTTATAAATAGGATCTGGTAAAACATCACGTTTTGCAACAGGACCTTTACGTGGCATCCGTAACTCCTCCTTCCGAAATATTCTTCATAGTAATTGCCTTACTCTCTTAACATAGTAAGAACAAGTTTCATTTGTTTAATAATTAAAATTAAGCTTTAGGTTTTTTAGTACCGTATTTAGAACGGCTTTGTTTACGGTCGTTTACACCAGCTGTATCAAGTGCACCACGAACGATATGGTAACGTACCCCTGGTAAGTCTTTTACACGTCCACCACGTAGTAATACTACGCTATGTTCTTGTAAGTTGTGACCAATCCCTGGGATATAAGCAGTAACTTCAATTAAGTTTGACAAACGAACACGAGCATATTTACGTAAAGCTGAGTTCGGTTTTTTAGGTGTCATTGTACCCACACGTGTTGCTACCCCACGTTTTTGAGGAGAGTTCACGTTTGTTTGAGTTTTCTTAAAGCTGTTATATCCTTTGTTCAAAGCAGGTGAATTAGATTTTTCCACCTTTGATTTACGAGGTTTACGTACTAATTGGTTAATTGTAGGCATTCCTTGTTTCCTCCTTCCCACGATTCGCGTCTAGTTCCACACATCCAGGTGGTTCTTTTTTTGCGATAAAAAATAAATGCAATTCTGCATCTTTATCAAATATGCTTTGATAAACAGTCAGCACGTCTCTTTACCAGAGACCTGTAGATAAAGCACCTTGGTTAGGATATCATGAATAAAGTACTCTGTCAACCAGTGTTATGTATTTTTTTTAGCCATTTGAAATTAAAAAAAGGACGCTATCTTTTTCCAATCATTCAATATAAAATAGCTATGAATAGAGACGAAAGAAAAGGTGGGAACAACAGATGAATTTGAAACAAGCAGCTGGAATTGAAGCAGCTAAATTTGTGAAGGACGGAATGATCGTTGGTTTGGGTACCGGTTCTACAGCCTATTATATGGTAGAAGAAATCGGTAGAAGAATGCGTGAAGAAGGATTAAACATCACTGGTGTCACTACATCGAATGCCACTAAAGAACAAGCAGAAAAATTAGGTATCCCTCTTAAGAGTATTGATGAAGTACCCGTAGTTGATCTCACGATCGATGGTGCTGATGAAATCAGTAAAGCATTTCAAGGAATTAAAGGTGGTGGCGCAGCATTACTTTTTGAAAAAATTGTTGCTACGTATTCAAAACAAGTCATCTGGATCGTTGATGAATCAAAATTAGTGGAGCAACTTGGGCAGTTCCCTCTTCCAGTAGAAGTGATTCCTTATGGCGCTCAACAATTGATGCGGATCTTTGATGAGAAAGGTTACCAACCTGTTTTACGTCAGACCGAAACAGGTCAGATAGTCAAAACGGACAGTGGTCATTACATTATTGACTTACATTTAGAAGTGATCAATGACCCTGAAGCTTTAGCAACGTACCTTGATCAACTGGTTGGTGTCGTTGAACATGGACTGTTTTTAAATATGGTTTCAAAAGTCGTTGTCGGCTCCGCACAAGGCGTATCAATTATCGACTCACCTCATCAAAAATAACAACCCTGATATTAGTTATAAAAATTAGCAAAAATAGTTCATTTTAAAAACATAAAAAAACTATCTTTTCAATGGACTTTATGCTACATTTTTACTGTTATCTATAGACAGAAAATCATTGCTAGAAAGGAATCACCATGAAGATTATTGGTTATGCACGCACAACCATAAATGATGTTGATCTTACAACACAAGTGGAGCAACTCTCTAATTTTGGTTGTCAGGAGATTTTTCACGAGACATACAAGTCTAAAGATGCGGTGTCTAATAATATTTGTTTAGAAAAAGTAATCAAGGAAATGCGACAAGGCGATACTTTAGTTATCTGTCAACTTCATCGTCTAGGGAAGTCTACTCGTCAGCTAACAGAACTCACACAATTATTCAAAGATCGTGGCTTACACCTAGTTAGTATCCAAGAAGAGATCGATACGCGTACACCGATGGGGAAAATCTATTTTCAACTAATGGAAGGATTAGCCATTATGGAGTGCTCTTTAATCAAGGAACGGACACTTGTCGGGTTAGATGAAGCACGTAAAAAAGGTAAAATCGGGGGTCGTCCAAAAATCGATCCAAAAACAATTAAAAAAATTCGTCGGCTTTATTATGAAAAAAAAGAAACGATCCAATTAATTTCTACTAAATGTGGTGTATCAGTCGGAACCTGTTATAAATATATCAATCTTCCAGAAAAAGAGATTCAGCAATTATCTTAAACGACTGCCTACATCTTAGTATTCTTTCATTTAAAAATGGATTGGCGCAACAAACGCAGACTGTCTGCTAAAGACGAATCAACTGTATATAATGAATAGGTAGGTGGATCAATGTCAAAGTAGTCATTGACCCACCTACCTCTGTTTATCTGTCACTGTAAGAATTATTTTTGTTTTTTTATCTGTCTATCTTCTGATTTTCCCTTTCATTAACTTCATTTTTCAATGGAAATCTAGTCAAAAAAATTGTACAATAAAGCAGAACTGAAAATTTCAGAAATATAACCTATTTTAAAGGAGAGCTAAACATGCCAAAATTAGTTTTTTCTCGTCATGGTCTTAGTGAATGGAATGCATTAAACCAATTTACTGGTTGGGCTGACGTAAACTTAGCACCAGAAGGAATCGAAGAAGCCAAAGAAGGCGGACGCAAAATCAAAGAAGCTGGAATTGAATTTGATGTTGCTTACACTTCAGTTTTAACTCGTGCCATCAAAACATGTAATTTGATTTTAGAACACTCAGATCAACTTTGGGTTCCTCAAATCAAATCATGGCGCTTAAACGAACGTCATTATGGTAAATTACAAGGATTGAACAAAAAAGAAACAGCTGAAAAATATGGAGATGACCAAGTACACATTTGGCGTCGTTCATACGACACTCTTCCTCCATTGATGGACGAAAGTGACGAAGGTTCTGCTGCAAACGATCGTCGTTATGCAATGTTAGACAAACGCGATATTCCTGGTGGCGAAAACTTGAAAGTTACTTTAGAACGTGCTTTACCATTCTGGCAAGACGAAATTGCTCCAGCTTTACTAGACAACAAAACTGTTTTAGTAGCTGCACATGGTAACTCTCTACGTGCTTTAGCAAAACACATCGAAGGAATTTCTGATGAAGATATCATGGATCTTGAAATTCCAACTGGTCAACCACTTGTTTATGAATTAAACGATGACTTGACAGTTGCTAAAAAATACTATTTATAATAAATAAAAAAAGTGGGCAAGCGATTCAATTGAATCACTCGCTCACTTCTTTTATTAATCTGCGATTGCTGTTTCTAATCCGACTTCGATCATTTCGTTAAATGTCGTTTGTCGTTCTTCTGCAGTTGTTTCTTCTCCGGTAAGCAAATGGTCACTCACTGTCATGATTGCTAATGTTTGGACATGATATTTTGCTCCCAAATAGTATAAAGCAGCTGCTTCCATTTCCACACCTAGCACACCTAATTCAGCTAATTTAAACGTTTCTGTTGAATCATCTTTATAAAATGAATCTTCCGAGAGAACATTTCCTACATGTGTGGTAAATCCTTTGTCTTTTGAAATTTCATACGCCTTCAACAATAAATTAAAATCACTGATCGGCGGAAAATGAAAGGCTTGGAAATTTTTCTCGATCATCGAAGAACTAGTAGCTGCTCCTTGAGCTAAAACAAGATCACGAACATGGACATCTTTAGATAATGCACCACATGTACCCACTCGTATCAATTTTTTCACACCGTATGAATGAATCAATTCATGGGCATAGATCGTCGCTGACGGCATCCCCATCCCCGTTCCTTGTACCGAAACACGTTCGCCTTTGTAGGTTCCAGTAAAACCTAACATCCCACGAACTTGGTTGTAACATACTGGATCTTCTAAAAATGTTTCAGCAATATATTTTGCTCGTAAAGGATCGCCTGGAAGTAGTATTTTATCAGCGATCTCTCCTTGTTTTGCTTCAATGTGTACGCTCATCTGACACTCTCCTTGATTCAGTTATAGTAATACTAATACTTCTTTAATCAATGCCTTAAATGATTGTTTGACACGTTGCGTTGTTTCCACCACTTCTTCATGGTTAAGGTTCGCTTGCATGCCTGCTGCTAAATTAGTGATACATGAAATGCCGAGAACTTTCAATCCGCTATGTGCTGCAACGATCACTTCTGGCACAGTGGACATTCCGACTGCATCTGCTCCCATCGTACGTGACATCCGAATCTCTGCAGGTGTTTCGTATGTTGGTCCAGAATAGCCCATATATACCCCTTCTTTAAGAGTCAAATCTAATTGGCTCGCAGCCTCTTTGGCTACTTCACGGTAAGTTAAGGTATACGCCTCGCTCATATCAGGGAAGCGTGGACCGATCTCATCTTCGTTAGGACCAATCAATGGGTTTTGACCTGTGAAGTTGATATGATCAGTAATCAACATCAAATCGCCAGGAACAAATGATTCATTTACCCCACCACATGCATTCGTGACAATCACCGAATGAGCCTTTAATGCTGCCATTACCCGCACAGGATAAGTGACAGTTTGCATTGAATGACCTTCATAAAAATGGAATCGTCCTTGCATTGCCAGAACTTTTTTACCAGACAAGGTACCATAGACTAATTGACCAGCATGGCCGACAACTGTTGATGTTGGGAAAAATGGGATTTGGTCATAAGGAATCACGATCGCTTCCTCGATTTCTTCCGCTAACTCTCCTAAACCTGAACCTAAGATCAAACCAAAATCAATTTCTTTTACGCCCTTTTCTAGAATAAATTGAGTTGTTTCTTGTAACATTTCGCTTAATTGGGTCATTTACTTTCTCCTATTAACTATTTTTTTCTACAGAAGTCAAGAGGTTAGAAGCCCTGTCGTTCGACTAGCTAAAAAAAACAGGTATGCCTGATTAACAAGGCTTTTTCACCTCTTGATTGATACTGTTAAAGCAAGATGGCTCTTTGAACAAAATGATTGACCTATCTTAGTTACGCTTTTTCAGGTCAAATTTTCAAACGCGGTCTGTCATTCCTATTTCAAAAGTTTTAAGAAACTTTCGCCGTTTTCGGTAGCAGGAACATCGAAGTTTTCAGCAATCGTTGCTGCGATATCTGAATAGTAGCCTTGTGGCAAGCTTCCTTGTCCTTGCATTTTTTTGCTGAAAACTAATAATGGTACATATTCACGTGTATGATCTGTTCCAGGGAATGTTGGATCGTTTCCATGATCAGCAGTAATCATCAGTAAGTCGTCCTCTGCCATTGCCTCTAATATTTCGGGAATACGTAAATCAAAATCTTCAATTGCGTGGGCATAACCTACAACATCCCGACGATGTCCAAATAATGCATCAAAATCAACTAAATTAGTAAAACTGATCCCTGTAAACTCTTTTTTCATCACATTTAATAATTGGTCAACGCCATCCATGTTGCTTTTCGTACGGACGAACTCTGTAATCCCTTGACCGTTGAAGATATCGTTGATTTTTCCAACAGCGATAACGTCTTTTCCTGCTTCTTTTAATGAATCTAAAACCGTATGACCGAATGGATCCAATGCGTAATCATGTCGGTTGCTCGTACGAGTAAAATTACCAGGTTCTCCAACGTAAGGTCGCGCAATAATTCGACCAATCATGTATGGGTCGTCTTTAGTAATGTCACGAACGAACTGACAAATCCGATAAAGTTCTTCTAAAGGAATAATTTCTTCATGCGCAGCAATTTGTAGAACCGGATCTGCGGACGTATAGACGATCAAATCACCAGTTTTCATTTGATGTTCACCATAGTCATCTATAACAGCGGTTCCACTATATGGTTGATTGCAAACAATTTTGCGTCCTGAGAAGTCTTCGATTTGTTTGAGTAATTCATCAGGGAAACCGTTAGGAAATACTCGAAATGGTGTCTTGATGTTCAGACCCATGATTTCCCAGTGACCGGTCATTGTATCTTTTCCTACAGATACTTCCTCCAATTTAGTGGCATAGCCTTGGTGGTTTTTAACCGCTTCGACACCTTCTAATGGGCGAATCGTTCCTAATCCTAACTGTTCTAAATGAGGAATTGTCAAACCAGCTTCTTTTGCGATATGCCCTAGTGTATCTGAACCTTTATCACCAAATTTTTCAGCATCTGGCGCTTCACCGATTCCTACTGAATCCATGACAATCAAATGTACGCGTTTAAACATGATTATTCCTTCTTTCTTTTTTATTATTGCTATTAAATCAAAAAGGGCGAGTCGAAAAAACATTTCCCGTAACCCACCCTTTTTATTCACTAAAAGTTTATTTTGATTTTATATAATTTTTACCGTTTGCTTTAGGTCCAGATGCTTTTCCTAAGAACGCTACTAACACAATAACGGTTAATAGGTAAGGTGCAATCTGCAACAATACTGGCGGTATCGAAGAAATCACTGGTAATTGAGCCCCGATGATACTTAAACTTTGCGCAAAGCCAAAGAATAAAGAAGCGCCCATGGCCCCTAGTGGATTCCATTTACCGAAGATCATAGCAGCCATTGAGATAAACCCTTGACCTACGATCGTTCCGGCAGAGAAATTCCCTGAAATCGATTGAGCAAATACTGCGCCACCCATTCCGCCAAGTAAACCAGAGATCAATACCCCAGAATAACGCATCGCGTAAACATTGATTCCCAATGTATCCACTGCTTGAGGATTTTCACCCACTGAACGTAAGCGAAGTCCGAACTTTGTCTTAAAAATAATAAACCAAGCAAGAATCGCAATTAAAATGGCACAATAAGCTGGTAAAAATGTATTTTTAAAGAAAATTGGTCCAATTACTGGAATTTTTGATAATCCAGGAAATGAGAAATATCCTAAGTTAACTGAAATGTTATCAGTTTGTCCTTTTCCATACCATGTTTTGATCAAAAATACACCCAAAGCTGGTGCCATCAAGTTGATAACTGTCCCGCTGATGATATGGTCTGCACGTAAACTAACAGTTGCTACTGCATGTAATAAAGAGAATAACACACCAACTATCCCACCGACTAAAATAGCGATCCATGGTGTCATGTCTCCTAAGGTAGGACTCATGGTTAGATTAAATACTACCGCACTGAAAGCACCCATAACCATGATGCCTTCTAAACCTACATTGACAATCCCACTTCGTTCAGAAAAAGTTCCACCTAAAGATGTAAGAATTAATGGTGTTGAATAAACCAACGTTGAAGTGAGGATTAAAGCAATTAACTCAGTTGTTGACATTATAATTCTCCTCCTTCTTGACTCTGATTTGTTGGTTTCGATTCAACAGTCTCCACGATCGCTTCTTGTTTTTTACCTTGGAAGAATTTCGCCATAATGAAACGAATCAAGAAGTTGATCCCAACAAAGAAAATAATCAATGCAATCGATACATTTACGATTTCAAATGGTATACCGGCACCTGTTTGCATCCCCAAACCACCGATTTTCAAGATACTGAACAAGAGTGCTGAAAGTAAAATTCCAATCGCTGAACCAGAACCTAACAGTGACACAGCCATTCCGTCAAATCCGATGGCTAATGAAGTTGTTTGGACGAAAAAGTTTTGATACGTTCCTAATCCTTCGACTACTCCACCAAGTCCTGCTAAAGCGCCTGAAATCATCATGGAGAAGACGATCGTACGTTTACTACTCATTCCAGCATACTCAGAAGCAAAAGGATTTAGACCTACCGAACGAATTTCAAAGCCTAACGTCGTTTTCTTCATCAATAGCCAAACAACAACCAGTGCAATCAATGCTAAAAACAAACCAGCATTTACACGAGAACCGCCAAACATTTGTGTCAGCCAAGGTAATCTAAGAGAAGCATTTTGCCCAATCAAATTTGAAGAATCTAAGCTTGAACGATACGTATCTGGCATGATGTCATGTAAAGCAAAAGTACTTAAATAAAGTAAAATATAGTTCATCATAATAGTGACGATTACTTCACTTGTACCGAAAAAGGCTCTTAACACCCCTGGGATAGCCGCAGCCAAGGCTCCTGCCAAAGCACCTAAAATCACACAAGTCGGTAATAAAATGACTTTTGGCAGATCAGGAAAGGCAAGTGCTACCCACACACTAACGATCCAACCACAGAGTGCTTGTCCCGAAAGCCCGATATTGAAGAATCCTGCTGAGTTCGCAACAGAAAAACCTAATGCAGTAAAAATCAACGGTGTTGCTTGCCGTAATGTTTCACCAATACTTCTTTGAGAACCAAGGGACGCATTTAACATTGAAGAATAACCTTGGCCTGGGTTATAACCAAAAGCTGCCATCAAGATAGCACCTAAAACTAAACCTAGAATTACCGAAAAAATAGGAACTAGGAGATTACGTATCTTTTCATTGCGATCATTCATGTGCGCCACCAACCTTTTCTAACTCTTTTCTTGCTTCTTCTAAAGAATAGCCCGCCATAAGTAATCCTAGTTCATTTTCAGAAGTTTCTTTTGGATCAACGATTCCCACGATTTTTCCTTCGTGGAGTACCGCAATACGATCAGAAACATTCAAAATTTCTTCTAATTCAAAACTAATCAATAAGACCGCTTTGTATTTGTCTCTTTGTTCAATCAAACGTTTATGAATAAACTCGATTGCTCCAACATCTAGCCCACGTGTCGGATTAGCAACGATCAACAAGTCAGGATCACGATCGATTTCCCGAGCAATAATTGCTTTTTGTTGGTTCCCACCTGATAATGCTTTTGCTGGCACAAGTTCATTCGTTGTTCGAACATCATACTCTTCGATTAATTCTCGTGCATGTTCATTGATCAACGAATAATTCAATAAGCCATTTCTACTGTAAGGTTTTTGGTAATAATTTTGTAAAGCAATATTCTCCGCTAACGTCATATCCAGCACTAAGCCATACTTATGACGGTCTTCGGGCACATGTCCTACACCAGCCTCCGTAATTTTTCTTGGCTTTTTATTCGTGATATCTTCATCTTTTAAGCGGATCGTTCCACTTTCTGCTTTACGTAAACCGGTTAACGCCTGGATCAATTCTGACTGTCCGTTACCATCAATACCAGCAATTCCTAAAACTTCTCCTGCTCGTACTTCTAAACTTAGGTCTTTGACTGCGTCCAATCCTCGGTTTTCTTTAACCACTAAATTTTCAATCGATAACACAACTTCTTGAGGCTGACTTTCTTTCTTCATTGTCTTAAATGAAACCGTACGTCCAACCATCATATCTGCCAATTGTTGTGAAGAGACATCTTTTACATTTACTGTACCAATCCCTTTACCACGACGGATAACGGTACAACGATCTGCTACAGCTTTAATCTCATCTAACTTATGGGTGATCAAAATGATCGATTTTCCTTCTTTGACCAACTCTTTCATGATTACAATCAGTTCGTCAATCTCTTGTGGCGTTAATACCGCTGTAGGTTCGTCAAAAATCAAGACATCTGCCCCACGATAAAGTGTTTTTAAGATTTCTACCCGTTGTTCCATTCCAACAGAGATATCTCGGACATACGCATCAGGATTGACCGATAAACCATATTGTTCAGAAAGCTTTTGGATTTCTTCACGTGCTTGGCGACGATCAAGTACCCCTGCTCGACTTGGCTCACTTCCCAAAACAATATTTTCAGTAACAGTAAATGCATCCACAAGCATAAAGTGCTGATGGACCATTCCGATACCTAGCTGGTTCGCTTTTGTCGGACTTGTAATTTTCACTTCTTTCCCATGCATCAGTATTTCACCTGATGTTGGCTCTAAAAGGCCTGAGAGCACATTCATCAAGGTTGATTTTCCGGCACCATTTTCTCCAAGTAAAGCGTGGATCTCTCCTGCTTTCACTTGCAAGTTGATGTTGTCATTTGCTTTGAACGTACCAAACTGTTTGGTGATATTCCGCATTTCGATGACAATATTTTCTTGAACCACAATTTTTCACATCCTAACGATTTCTATCTAGGCAACGATTAACAAAGATTTTTCATAAAATCTCAAATTGAAGCAAAAACTTCAGGGGATTATTCCCTTATCAAGAGGCTGTGAAAAGAGCGTTTTGACCTGAGCATTAAGGAAGAAAATCTCGAAACAGCTTTTCATGTTTTGAGATTTTTTGACTTAATGCCGAAGGTCAGCTCTTTGAACGCCGTTTAGCAAGAGACTGTGAAAAGAGCGCTTTGACCTGAGCATTAAGGAAGGAAATCTCAATAGCTTCTCAGCAACATCTTGATAAAGAAACAATCGTTAGTTATTTACTAAACCATAGCCTTGTCAAACAATTGTCCAACAAGGCTATAGAAATTCGTTTGATTATTTTTCAGGAGTTTCTGGTACTTTGATATCTCCTGAGATGATTTTTTCTTTTGCTTCATTCACAGCTTTTTCTGCTTTTTCTGAAAGTTGACCTTTTGTGATACCAACACCGTCTTCTTTCAATCCGTAAACGGTATGTTCCCCACCAGGGAAATCACCATCAGCTGATTTTTGAGCTAAGTCTTCAACAACAGTTCCTACACCTTTTAGAGTTGATGTCAAAGTAAAGTTTTTCTTTTCACCATTTAAAGTGTATTCGCCTTCGTCAGATTGGTCACGGTCAACCCCGATAACCCAAACTTTTTTGTCGCCTGATTCGTTTAATGATTTCGCTTCTTGGAATACACCGTTACCAGTACCACCAGATGCGTGGAAAATGATATCTGCATTTTGTGCATACATTCCTTGAGCAATTGAACGTCCTTTATCTGGCGCTGAGAAGTCTCCTGCATATTGATTCAAGACTTTAATTTCTTTGTTTAATGCTTTTGCACCAGCATCTACACCAGCTTTGAATCCTGCGTCAAAACGATCGATTACTTCACCTTTTACCCCACCAATGAAACCAACAGTGTTTGTTTCAGTTGTGTAAGCTGCGGCAATCCCAGCAAGATAAGAAGCTTCGTTATCTTTAAATGTTGCTGAAACCACGTTGTCTTTGCCGTCGATAACGTCATCAATAATAGCAAAGTTTGTTTCAGGATTTGATGCAGCTTGCTCTTCAATAGCTGGCTTCAATTTATAACCAATACCAAAGATTGTTTTAAAACCTGCATTCAAAGCTTGGTCAATATTAGGGATATAATCTGATTCATTTGCTGATTGGAAATATTGGAACCCATCATTTCCACGTGATAGATCATGATCTTTCCCCCAAGCTTGTAGTCCTTCCCAAGCTGACTGGTTGAATGAACGGTCATCAACACCGCCCGTATCTGTGATCAATGCTGCAGTTGCTGTTTTTGAACCGCTGTTTCCACCGGTTGAATCAGTTGAATCTGATCCGCTGCCACATGCGCCCAATAATAACCCAGCAGATAACGCTACAGCACTTAAACCAAATAATTTTGCTTTTTTCATTTCTGTAAAGCCCCCTAAAATAATTGTTTTATTTTTCAACAGTCAGCTGACTGAATGAACATGAGTGATAATTCTATAGATCTTTTTCTGTAAAGGCGTAAGGTAATAGTTCTTTAACCGTCATTGCCTTAGTCACACCGTTATCCCCTACTAAAGTTACCGGCATGTCTGGTACACAAAACTCAGCCATTACTTGACGACAAGCACCACAAGGAGAAATTGGCTCTGGCGTATGACCAGCCACTACTAAATGAGTAAACTCTTTTTCTCCTTCAGAAACAGCTTTGAAAAAAGCCGTGCGCTCCGCACAATTGGTTAAACCAAACGAGGCATTTTCGATGTTGACCCCTTGATACGTTTTTCCAGATTCAGTGACTAAACATGCACCTACTGGAAAATGTGAATATGGTACATATGCTTTATCCAATGCTTCTACTGCAATGTTGATCCATTCTTGCTTCACTTCTGTCATAAGCTTCCCCTTACTACTTAATAGCCTTCGCCAGTAGATCCTGACATAATCGAAACTCCTGCACTGGTACCAATTCTTGTCGCACCAACTTCAATCATTGCCAAAGCTTCAGCTTCGTTATGGATACCACCAGATGCTTTTACACCCATTTCAGGTCCAACAGTTTCACGCATTAAACGAACATCTTCGACTTTTGCTCCTCCAGTTGAAAATCCTGTAGAAGTTTTAACAAAGTCTGCCCCAGCAGCTTTTGCCAGCTCACAAGCTTTTACAATTTCCTCATGATTTAATAAAGCTGTTTCGATGATGACTTTGACTAAAGCACGATCTTTGGCCGCTGCAACCACTGCTTCAATATCTTTTTGGACTTTATCAAACTGTTGAGACTTCATTGCCCCAATATTGATGACCATATCCACTTCATCTGCGCCATTTTCAATCGCATTTGTAGTTTCAAAAGCCTTAGTTTCAGCAGTATTAGCTCCTAAAGGAAAGCCAATTACTGTACATACTGCCACTGGTTCGCCTTTTAATTGTTCTTTTGCTAGTGCGACCCATGTTGGGTTGATACAAACAGAATAGAAATGGTATTTCTTTGCTTCTTCAATAATTCGCATAACGTCTTCTTGAGAAGCATCTGCTTTTAAGATGGTGTGATCGATCATTCGGTTCAATTCCATTTTTTTCTCTCCTTTTATTCGGTGATGATATCATGTATCAATGTAGGCTTTTCAGCCGAGTCACTAATTTGGATATTTTGATAGAGCAATTCTTGAACAGAAGAAATCTCTTTTGTATTACTGTAGATTGTCAACAATGATTCTCCCTCTTTTACAGGATCACCAATTTTTTTATTTAATTTAAGACCAACTGCGTGATCAATATCATCTTCTTTAGTTTTGCGTCCTGCACCTAACATCATAGCTGCAATCCCCAACTCATTCGCAACGAGTTTTGAGACAATACCACTCGATTTGGCTGGCAACTCAACAACATACTTAGCTGTCAGTAATCGTTCTGGTTGGTCTACGATAGAGTCATCTCCACCTTGATTACGGATCATTTCCTTAAATTTGTCTAAGGCTTTGCCAGATTCTAGCGCTTCTTGCAGCAAACTTCTAGCTTCTTCGATTGTTGCTGCTTGATTGGCTAAGACCACCATCTGACTCCCTAATGCATAACACATTTCCAGCAAGTCTTCTGGTCCATTGCCGTTTAACGTTTCAATTGCTTCCACAACTTCAAGACTATTACCAATTGCTTCACCAAGAGGTTCAGACATATCAGAAATTACGGCTACTGTCTGACGATGAGCTAATTTTCCAATACTAGTCATTGTTTTTGCTAAACGTCTAGCATCTTCAATATTCTTCATAAAGGCGCCGTCACCTGTCGTCACGTCTAAAACGATCGCATCTGCTCCTGCGGCAATTTTCTTACTCATGATCGAACTGGCAATCAAAGGAATCGAATCCACTGTCGCAGTCACATCCCGCAAAGCATAAAGTTTTTTATCTGCTGGTGCAAGATTTCCTGATTGTCCAATAACAGCCACTTTACTCTCATTGACAATTCGGATAAACGCTTCATCAGAAAGCTCGATTTGAAATCCAGGAATTGCTTCTAGTTTATCCAGCGTACCACCTGTATACCCCAAACCTCTACCAGACATTTTGGCAACTGTAACACCCACACTTGCGACTAAAGGTGCTAAGATCAACGTTGTCGTATCTCCCACACCACCTGTAGAGTGTTTATCCACTTTGATCCCATCTAAAGGACTTAAATCAATGACATCTCCTGAGTGGGCAATGGCAAGTGTTAAATCCGTGATTTCTCTATCGGTCATATCTTGATAAAAGATCGCCATCAACAATGCGCTGATTTGATAATCTGGAATTTCACCATTCGTGTATTTTGTAATAATATACTCGATTTCTTTTGTCGATAATTCATTTCCGTCTCGCTTTTTTTCAATCAGATCCACCATTCGCATTGCTTGATCCTCCTCGTCTTCATTCGGTATTATACAGGAATTTTCCAAAAGGTAAACCACTTTAGTAAACCAGTTTACTAAGAATACAAAGAGCTACTCACCGCCTTTGTAAACACTTACATAAGCAATATAACGCTGAGTTATCCCTTTGTCAATGTTTTTATGCTCTCACGAATAATTAATTTTGTTTCAAAGACTTTGTTCGGAACTTTGCGTTGTGGGAACTCGATCGTGTCGATCAAAAATCTTGCGGCATAAAATCCAATATCAGAACTTGGCTGTTTCACTGTTGTCAATTGAGGGATCATATACTCGGATAACTTCAACCCATCGAAACCAATAACTGAAATATCATCGGGGATTTTTTTGCCTAATTCATCAATCGCTTGGTAACAACCAATCGCCATTGCATCATTTCCACAAAAAATTGCTGTAAGATCTTTGTGCTTTAAGAGCCGTTTAGACGCCTCGTATCCACCTTGGACCGTCAACTCCCCTTGTTCTACATACTTTCCATTGAAAGGGATTCCATGATCCTTTAGTGCATGACGATACCCGTTGAACCGTTCTTCTAACTGGTAATAGCCTGTTGTTTCTTTGAGCATACCGATTTTGGTATGACCGTTCTTAATAAACAAAGAAACTGCTTGATAAGCCCCCTCATACTCTTTTACGATCAACCGACCATTATCTCTGGTATTCAATCCACGATCAATCAAAATAATCGGCATATTTTTATAAAAACCACTATCTAAAGAATAGTCATCTGGCAAAACATTGGGCGTAGCCAATAAGATTCCATCCACTGAGCGATGAGCCAATTCTTTTAAATACTTGATTTCATTTTCTTGACTATGACGAGAGTTGCAAAGCATGATCACATACCCCAGTGGATTCAAGTAACTCTCGACCCCTTCAATCAATTTAGAAAAGAAGAAGTCAGTGACATCTGGCACGATCATACCAATCGTTTTAGAATGACGATTGATCACATTCGAGGCAAAGTAATCTGGTTTATAATGGTGCTCGTTAACAATATTCAGGACTTTTTTTCGTGTTTTATCACTAAAGCGGCTCCCTTTATTATTTAAAATTTGTGATACAGTGGTGACTGAAACACCTGCCATTTCTGCAATGTCTCGGATCGTTAGTTTCACTTCTTCTCCTCCTTTATGATGTAAATTCTTTTTTAGTTTACCAAAAGCATATAAAAAAGAATAGATAGAAAAAAATAAGAAAAAATCTTTTATTCACTAATAAAAATAAATAGCTTGGAAAGTGCCAATTTCCTAAACTGACTTCTTAAAAACTTCTGTAACTGCCGATCATCTGTCATTGTTCTTCTCTTTCATAGGAGTTTTTTCATTGGCTTGAGTAACTAGCGATTGATCTTTTCTATTATTGATTGCACTAGTTACTTTCTCACTCAAAGAAGACTTCTGACTTTGGGTTACTAAATGATCAGCAGCTATATGTTCAGAATCCCGTTTTTCAATCGCTCCTACCATTCTATCTACCTGCTTGAGAAGTATTTTTTTCTCATCATGAGCTATCTCCTGATCGTTTAAGATTTCATGATGGAGTTCTAGAATCTTTTCTCGAACAGATGAAAAAAGTTGAAGCTCTTTTTGATAACCTGCCGTTCGATCCGTGGCGATCATCGTTGTTAGCTGTTCAAGGAAAGGTTTTTTATTTTCAATAGGAATCTTTGGATCTTGCCTTACTTGTTGCCTAAGATTTAAAAAGTTTAAATCATGTTTATCGACTGCCTGAAAATAGTCTGCCGTATTTCCTTTCATAAGAAGCTCTCCGATATCCATAGCTAGCCTCTGCTCTTCATTCTCTTGCAAATCTTTTTTAGTCAGCGTAGCTTGTTGACTGGCTTTTTCTTGTTCATCCTTGGGAACAGAAATCTTTCCCCCATCCCCTATCAGTTGTTTCTCTTGGCTCTCAAATCTATTTATGGCATCAAAGAGTCCTGTTCTTATCTTTAGAATTTTTTGTAACTTTTGTTCGTATTTAATCATGCGATGATCAATTTGTTGCTCCTTCTTCGTCTTTTGAGAAACCTCTTGTTGGTATCCTAGTTGTATATTTTGAACGTGAGACTTTAAAACAAGAGCAACAAGTGTGGAATCTTGCCGATTTTCTCCACCAACTCGTTGATTTTTTGCTGTTGGTTCCTTTAACTCAGATAAAACGATTACTTTCAAATGTGGAGGGATTCGTTCCTCTTGATTGATTCTTTTAATCATTTCCTCTTCCCATTTATTTTCACTTATAAACTTTTGGCACTCTTTGATATCACTTTGAGCAGTTACATGTTCCTTTTGTTTTTCATTACTATTTGTGGCTTTTTCTATTTGTTCAAAAAGCGGCTGATAGGTTTTATCCGTTGCCACTCGTTCTTTTAGTACTTCTAACAGTTGCTTTCTAATGAAAAATTCCTGTTTGATAACTGATATTTTTTTAATGTTGTTCTTTTTCGCTTCCTCTGAGGGATTAATTTCAGAAATGAGAGCTTTTTTTATTTCTTCTGAATACTCTTTGCTTTGTTTGATGCTAGCTACCACTTCTCGGGTCAATTGTTTGTCACTCATCAGTGCTTTATATGTATCTAGTTTTTCTTGAGCCACTTGTTTTCTTACTAATTCTTCGGTCAACACATTCTTTGTTAGCCAATCCAAATTTGACTCATCTTTGATTCGTTTGAGCAAGTCAATTCGCTCTTGTGGTACATCTTTTTTGAACATCTTATGTAAATCCTTATTTTTTTCACTTAGATCCGCGACTGCTTCTTCAAACAGTATAGCTTGACTATTAAATTTGGCGATACGTGCATCTAAATCGTTATGAAGTGCCTGTTTTTCTTCTGGAGTCAATCCATCTTGATGATCAATTTGTTCTTTCACATGTTTTACTTTAGAATAATCTGCCACACTTCTAATACTAACAAACTCCCAATAGACTGTTTTATTTCTCTGTGAAAGCTTGTCAAGCGTTGCCGCAGGACGATTTTGAATTTCTTGATTTAAGTTGTCTCGTCGCTGATCGTTGGGAATCGTATGGGTTAGAAATTCTTTTACCAGTTGTTCCCTCTCTGAGCGAGAAAAATCAAGTAGTTCAAACAGCAGCATGTTTCCAACAAATAGGACATCGTTGTTTTTTTGAGAATGGTAGCCTTTTTTGATCTGAGCAAATTTCTTTGGCTTTTTTTGGTAAAGCTTAATCATAGGCTTGTCGTTCATGATTTGAGTGAACCCGTTCTTAGCATCTCGATTCTTAAGTAAGAAATCAAATTTTTCTTGATCTTTCCATATCAATAGATTTTTATACTTAGACACTAGTGTGGGACGATACTGATGTAAGCCATGATGTACTAATCCATCTAAGAGATCTAAAAGTTCATTTGTTAAAGCAACATGTTGATCATCTGGCTGAACTTCACTTTTTTCTCTTTTGCTATTTAATTTTTCTCTTTTCGTTTTATTGTTCTGGACGATCCCCTTCGCCTTTTCTTCCCATGCTTTAAATGTTGTAGCCATTTCGACATGGTCTTTTTCTAAATACCTTAATACGTTTTCCTGGTTATACATGGGTAATTCTAAAATAGATTTAGTATCTACTATCATTCTGGTTTGTGTCATCTTTTTATTCTCCTTTCAAGTCACTCAAATTTTTCAATACCATGCTAGTTTTGTTTTCTAAAAAAGGAAGAAACGTTATTCAATTATTAGCTCCTTGAAATACGCCACTTTTCAATAGGAAAAAGTTCCACTAGTTAGCGAAGTGTCTCACTCCTTTCATCAACTTTTTTACGATCTCCATATTCCCATGACCTAGAGTACCTATCGCCTGTTTTTTAATAGAAAGAAAGGGACAAAAATAAACCGAAGAACCCGCAAATAGTTACTTCTATTTTAGGATTCTTCGGTTGCTTTTAGAGTGTGTTATTTTGTCATAGCTTTTTATTTAGTCTCAAACACCCACAATCAAACAGTTATTCTTTGATACTTTTGATGATATAGTACCCTTTCTCTTTATGGACGATTTCAGCATTCCCAAAGGTCTCTGCCATTTTGCTTTTTGCACTAGGAGCCCCTTGTTTTTT
This sequence comes from Enterococcus sp. AZ077, assembly GCF_051714965.1. Lineage (NCBI taxonomy): Bacteria > Bacillati > Bacillota > Bacilli > Lactobacillales > Enterococcaceae > Enterococcus > Enterococcus sp. AZ077. The sequence goes on along the minus strand of NZ_JBIOSX010000001.1, from coordinate 39,328 downwards.
TTGAATGACAATGGTTAGTGTTCCACCCGATTTTAACCTTGGATATGCTTCGGTTAAAATTTCGTGTACCACTTTTTTACCGGCACGAATTGGCGGATTGCTGACGATTGCTGCATAAGTTTCTTCATGAACTGCTTCATAGATATTCGATTGATGAATATCCACCTGTTTGATCCCATTGCGGTTCGCATTTCCTTGAGCTAATTCTACTGCCCGAGAGTTAATATCGACCATCTCAACAAATCGCTGACTAGCAAAAGCGATCGCCAATCCAATCGGACCATAGCCACAACCAACATCCAAAATTTTGCCATCAACTGGCAGCTCTTCCCAATTAAAGGTATCAATTAACACTCGTGAACCAAAGTCGACTGTTTCACGTGAAAATACTCCTGAATCTGTTACAAATTGGAAGTTTTTTCCTTTTAATTCAAATGACCATTGTTCAAAGTCATGTTCTGTCGTTGGCTCTTGCGAATAATAATGATTCGTCATATCGTTCATCCTTTTTATATTGTTTCTTGTTTCTTAGTCTATCCTTTTATCAATTGGCATGCAATGTCTATTTTTCCTAGTTTAAATAAATAGTTGATCAGAAACACGAACAGAATGAATTTTGATATGTCATCCTTTTTATTTATTCAGTTAACAGTTATTCACTTAAAAATAAGAGACTTATAACCATTCTCGTTTAGTGGTGGGGTTTAGCCGTGTTTTATGTTAAAATGATTCCATTGATGGGAGAATGCAGGAGGCTATTATGAATGATCCAATGAACTACTACCGTGTGGCAAGAGAAGAATGGCGTGAATTTTATCGTAATGGACAAGCACCTTTGACCCAAGACGAGCTAGATAACATCAAAAGTTTAAATGACCGTATTTCAATGCAAGATGTTCGAGATATCTATGTTCCTCTTGCTCATTTGATTTATCTATATATGAAAGAATTTGAATCTCTTTCGTTAAGTAAAGGTCTATTTCTTCATAAATATGTCGAAGTACCGCCATTTATTATTGGAATTGCTGGGAGTGTTGCCGTTGGAAAAAGCACAACAGCTCGCCTGTTACAAACGATCTTATCACGTACATTTAAACGCAGGAATGTTCAGTTGATTACAACTGATGGTTTTTTATATCCTAATGAAACGTTAAAAGAACGAGGGATCATGGATCGTAAAGGGTTCCCAGAAAGTTATGATATGGAGATGTTGATCGATTTTCTTAATCGAGTAAAATCCGGTCAGGAAGAAATAAAAGTACCTGTTTATTCACATGACATTTACAATATCATTCCTGGCGAATATGAATTGATCCAACAACCTGATATTCTGATTGTTGAAGGAATCAACACGCTGCAACTGCCTGCTAATCAACAAATCTATGTCAGTGATTTTTTTGATTTTTCTGTTTATGTTGATGCTGATTCATCATTAATTGAAAAATGGTATTTAGATCGATTCGGTGCCTTACTCGACACCGCTTTTCAAAATCCACAAAATTATTACTATCAATTTGCTATTGGTGATCGTGACGATGCATTTAAAATGGCGCAAGAAGTATGGAAAAATGTGAATTTGAAAAATTTAAACGAATATATCTTGCCTACTCGTGGCAGAGCAGATATAATTCTCCATAAAACTGAAAATCATATTATTGATTCGATTTTCATGCGAAAATATTAGCATTTTAAAATAGTTTATTCTATTTTGAGATAAAATTTAAAGGGATAGGGGTAATAAATGTGACAAACGTTGCCGACATGACAAACGTTGAAAAGATTATCGTATTAGACTACGGTAGCCAGTATAACCAATTGATTACACGACGCATCCGTGATTTAGGAGTTTTTTCTGAATTATTGAGCCATCGGGTTTCTGCTGAAGAAGTAAAAGCAATGAATCCAAAAGGAATCATTCTTTCCGGTGGTCCTAACAGTGTGTATGATGAAAATGCTTTTGGAATCGATCCAGAAATCTTTAACTTAGGGATTCCTGTATTGGGTATTTGCTACGGTATGCAATTGATTACGTATAAGCTAGGTGGGAAAGTTGAACCAGCTAAAAACCGTGAATACGGAAAAGCTCAGTTAGAAGTAACCAGTGACGATGCAGTATTGTTCAATGACACACCTAAACAACAAACCGTTTGGATGAGCCACGGGGACTTAGTAACCCAAGTTCCTGAAGGATTTGAAATCGTTGGTACAAGTAAAGACTGCCCGATCGCATCCATCCAAGATACAAAACGTAATTTCTATGGTATCCAATTCCATGCAGAAGTTCGTCATTCTGAATACGGAATCGAATTACTCCGTCATTTTGCTTTTGATGTTTGTCATTGTGAAGGAAACTGGACAATGAATAACTTCATCGATATGCAAATCGAAAAAATTCGTGAACAAGTTGGCGATAAAAAAGTATTGCTTGGACTTTCTGGCGGCGTGGATTCTAGTGTCGTTGGTGTTCTTTTACAAAAAGCAATCGGTGATCAGCTAACTTCCATCTTTGTTGACCATGGTTTATTGCGTAAAGGTGAAGCAGACCAAGTAATGGAAAGTTTAGGCGGGAAATTTGGTCTAAATATTATCAAAGTGGATGCAAGAAAACGTTTCTTAGACAAGTTAGCCGGCGTTTTTGATCCTGAGCAAAAACGTAAAATCATTGGTAATGAATTTGTGTATGTTTTTGATGATGAAGCAACAAAATTAGCGGGAGAAGAAGGAATTGCTTTCTTAGCCCAAGGAACACTTTATACTGATGTGATCGAAAGTGGAACGGAAACTGCTCAAACGATCAAATCTCACCATAACGTGGGTGGACTACCAGAAGACATGCAATTCCAATTGATCGAACCTTTGAACACATTATTCAAAGATGAAGTCCGTGAATTAGGAACACAACTAGGAATGCCAGATTCAATCGTTTGGCGTCAACCTTTCCCAGGTCCTGGTCTAGGTATCCGTGTCTTGGGAGAAATCAGTGAAGAAAAACTAGAAATCGTCCGTGAATCAGATGCGATCTTACGTGAAGAAATCGCAGCAGCTGGCTTAGATCGTGACATTTGGCAATATTTCACTGTTCTACCAGGAATCCGCTCTGTCGGTGTAATGGGCGATGGCCGTACTTACGACTATACAGTAGGTATCCGTGCAGTCACTTCTATTGATGGGATGACAGCAGACTTTGCCCGTATCCCATGGGATGTTTTACAAAAAATCTCTGTCCGCATCGTAAACGAAGTCGCTCACGTCAACCGTATCGTGTACGACATCACTTCTAAACCACCTGCAACTGTGGAGTGGGAATAAGAAACAACCCGCTAGAAAAGCCTATGTCATAGGTTTTCTAGCGGGTTTCTTTTAGTGTGATCACAGTTGGGTCACACTTGTGTTTATTATTCTTTTTTCTGTCGATAATGGATCCTTCGTTTCTAAAATCAAATCTATTCTTTGATAAAACTTGTAAACTATACAGAACCAAAATTAAGTTTCAAAACATTATTTAAATCTGTAAAATTTTCTTCTTTTGCAAAGGGACCGAAGAAATCAGGTTCAATCGAAAACATTTTTTCTAACAAGCTTCTATTAATCCTAAAATTATTTTCAATGCTTGATAAATCAGTTAACTTATTCGTTAGAACCAAGTTGAAAATACTTCGGATTTTTCCAGGACGCTTAAATACAATTTCCCTATCCAAGGGTTCTTCTAATCTGTAATTTTTTATAGCAATTTGTCGATAAAAATAGCTATGTTGTTTTGGTGTAAGAAATCCTAATTTATAAGCTCGCATTTCAAGAGCTTGAATGGATACATTGTATTTGGCCTTTAAAGAGATATAACTATCTGGATTTGATATCTTCTTTATTTTTTCTAAGTCTTTTTGAATAATTTCTGACGGCAATAAAAAACATGAAGCAAAATAATCTGCTTCTCTTTCTACTTGTTGTCGTTCATTTTTATCTAACAGAGAAAAGTCAACATACGGATGTAGTAACAAATGTCCTAATTCATGAGCCAAATCAAAATTTCTTCTCACTGCCGATTTTTTTATACCTAATACAATGATTGGGACATCTTCTGTTGACCATGCACTATAAGCATCTGCCTTCCCACCAACATTTTTTTCTAAAACATAAATTCCTGACTTTTCTAATGATAATAATAGGTTACCATTATCAGATTGAATTTCTAAAAACTTTCTAGAAAGAGTAGCAATCTTTTCTATTTTCTCATTTGTTATTTCATCAAATAAAATTTCAGAACTTTTTTGTCTAAAATCTAATAACTTATTAGGTGGTACATTTAGAAAGCTTTCTAAATAATTAATCACTTTAGAAGCCACATTTAAATAGACTATCTCACTATTAGTTTTTTTTCTAGAAGAAATATCTGCTTTTCTATACGCAACATTATTTTCAAAAAAGGTCTTTTCAACACGGAATTCTTCAAAGAAAAAAGTGGATTTCACTTGCAAAATTTCTTTCATTTGTAAGATATTTTCAAATGATGGTTCTATCATTTGTTTTTCAAATTGCCATATCGATTGTTCAGATACTCGTAGTTTTTCTCCAAGTTCCTTACGTGAAAGACCATGCAACATCCTAATTATTTGCAGATTTTTCCCATAAAACATTGTGCTCTTCCTTTCTTAATACACTGCACTGGGAAACTAATTGGAGATTTCTTTTTCCTCTTTAGGAATTGTATAATCATAATCATAGAGATCACCAATTTCTTCTTTTTCACCAACTACAGCAGAATATTCTTCATCTTCTATAATTATAGACGTAGTTTGCAAATACGGTGTTAAATTTTGAATTATATGTAGTTCTTTTGTTTCGTCATCAGGTAAAACAAGTGAAACTGATTCTATCACTTTTGCCGTATTCGTTTTATAAACCACTATGTAAAAATTTTCATATTTTGATAACTCTTGTTCTGAAATCATTGGTTCTTCCAATGGAAGCTCTAATTGAATTGAGGTATTAGGCACTTTCTTTTGACCTTTACGAACTGAATTAAGGATAGGTTTATTTATCTTAGCATAATCAGACAAATATTTACTTACTTTTTTCTTTTTTTCTTTTGAGAAAGTTTGATTTAATCTATAGTCATTTTTTACGATAAAAAGAGAGGGTTTTTCTCCACCAAAGGAAAACTCTAAATATTCCCAACTTTCGCCTGCTTTTTCGCGTTTATTTTCTGCAAAATTAAAAGTTTTTCTAGCAACACCGTCATCAATAAAGTTCCCTTTTGTAAAAGCAAATCCAGCAGAAACTTTCAATTTTTCTTTCATCTCTTTACGAATATCTAGATATTCTTTGTAACCAAGTAATAACCCATCAACAACCAATTGTGCTTCTTCTACATTTAGAACTTCATTTGCCATCTGTCCAACTCCAATCTACTTATATTTGAAGCAATTATATCCTATATTTTTTTAAAATTAAACAAAAGAATACAAAAAAGCTGTTTTTTTTAAAGTGAGATTTAAAAATTAAAAAAATAGAAGTCATTATCAACATGTACTTCTATTCTTATAGTTCTAGGCTGAAACAAATACAACATAGCAATAAAATAAATACTCTTTTCTTATTTTCATAGTATCACCTTAGAAGAAAACAAAGACGACAGTTTTCGCAGCCAAATAAGCAGTATTTCTACGAATATGGAACAAAAAAATTCATTTGCTTCAAAAAATAAGATTGATTATGTATTTTAAAATTTCGCTTTAATAAATGATGAAAGTGTCGCAAGTAATTTGTTTATAGCATTGAGCAAAAAGGAATTGTTGAAGAAAGAAAAAAGTTTATGGATTAAGTTGCAAGAAACAGCAACAAGTGGCATTAGATAGATTAATTTTAAATATAAATAAATTTAAAAAGAACCGTGAAGCCTTTGACATCAAAGGTGCTCACGGTTCTTTTTTTCAAACAATGAATCTTTGTAACTCTCTAGCAAAGACAATCTACTTCCTGTTTTTTATAAATACTATCAAAGAGGATTATCCCATTCATGTGAAGCCACCCAATCAACAAAATAATGGTAGGCTGCATGTATTTTCTTTATAAAAATTACCTGCAGCCTTTTGATAAAATTCTTTCTATCTCCATTTCCAGTCAATCGTTCTAATTTCTTGCCACTCTTATCTTTGACAATCAATTGATTATTCGTATAAAATCGGAGATCCTGCTAAAAATAAAGAACGTAAAAAATCAGAAAAGCTAACTCGATAACCATAAAGTTAATAACTTGTTTTTTTCTTATTGCAGTAATCTTTTCGACATCTTCCCTGTCCAACAGAACGATTTTCAATGGATTATCGGGATGTTGATTTAGATAATTCTCCCAAAACTGTGCTTGGTTCTGACTTGACGGAGCGATTATACTAAGAAGTAAAATACAAAAGGTTAATCCAATGATAAATAGGAAACTAGTCGAAAAATCTTGATAAAGCATACTAGTGACCAAAGCGCCTATAATACTTGCAAGTAATGCAACAGTCAATAACATTTGAATACCTCTTTTAAAAGTGGTATTCAAATACATATTTTGATAATTTATAATTGCTGTTTTTCTCAGCTTTAAGTCCTCGTTACTAAGTTCGGGGAACATTTCACTCACTTTATTTTTTTTCTTCTTTTCCATAGCCCTTCTTTGATTACGTAATCTAAAACCACAAAAAATAAAAATGGGTATCGCTATAATTGCATAAAATTGACTAATTAATCTCAGTACTTCCATTGAGAACCTCCATCTGTTTCCTAATTAATTAGTCCATAATAGCAAAGTACATTAAACTTTTCATTAATATTAAATGAGTAATTTTTACTGCAAACTTACTTGAATTACTACCAAAACAATGAGGAAATATTTGCCTTCTCTAAAAGAACAGAAAGAAGTTTTTCTTCTTTCTGTCCAAATGATTCTAAGATTTCTCTTCACCAATATCCTATCATTTAACAAAGAGCCCATAAAATTAGGTTAACTTTTAACCTATCTCTTCTTTTTGTTTCTTTTATCTGTGGAATATTCATTCACCATTGATCAGCGTTTCCCCTTATTGACCACCTATGTTCAAACTAACAATTTCTCAAAGTTAATAAATTATCAAACACGCTATGTAATTTCTGTTCTTGTTTGTTGATAAAAGAAAATCAAGTTTTGAATTTCTCTTGATTTGGGATAAATAGAAATACCAAATATAGGGATATTAAACTGTCTGTTCAGCATCGTATTGGAAACAATACAATCATAATTTTCCTTATGTAGCATCTGATCTGTAACTACCGGGGTTTTGCTGGCTACAAAACGATATCGTCCTCCTAGATAAAGCTCAAGCTTTGCAATAATGTAGCTAGCATATTGTTCAGAATTGGTTACAATCAACGCCCTAATTTGTTTACTCGTTTCAATCTTTTTTAGTAGATCATGCCAGTAGACAAGTAACAAAGCGACTAATTTTCTGGTAAATTCGTCATTTTTCATATACTTTAATAACTCTTTTTGATCCTTGTTAATTAAATAATTCTTTAGTCCTACTTGAATACTTTCGATTTCTGGAAGTATCTGTTTTAAAAACTGATGATGTTTATCATATAAAATAAAAGAAAGATTTTCCATATAGTCGCCATCATTAATTATTTTATAGCAGATTTCTTGTCGTTCTTCACATTTGATCTGATATTTTATTTCCAAATAATCAAGCAATATCCCAACCATCTTTGTTAAATAAGGTTTTTGTTGGTAGTCATCGCTGCTGTTCTGTATATCCAGTAGCGAACAAACAAACGGCTGTTCAAAGATGTATTTTATCAGATCCTGATCCTCTTCGAGAGATAACCATAAAGAAGTATTTTGTTTCTCATTTGATTCTAGGCATAAAAGATTATTCTGCTCTTTTTCAATGAATTGTTTTTCATTTTTTACTTGGTAAATTTTCATAGCAATATAAAATAAAAGCTGATTATGTTTTCGGTGTTCCAGTTTACGAATTATATCTTGAAGTTGATTATTCGTTATGTATTTTAAGTATAATTGACGACTTTTTTGACAAATTTCTTCATTGAAGGCCTCTTCTAAACACACATATTTTTCTAAAAGTAACTGGATCGTCAACTTTTCAATTAATTGTGTATTTCCCGTTAATCGAATCAATCCTCGAATTCTTAAGTGATATTGCTCTAAGGAAAGGTTGATGCGCTTCACCATTCGTCTTAGAGTGCTCTCTGAAATAAATAGTTGTTCCGTTACTTCCAAGTAGTTCGTATATTTATTTAACACGATTGCTTCTAAAAATTGATACTCAATCGATTCATTCATAATAATTCGGTAAATATATTCTTCTGTGACATGAGGAGCAATTTCTGCAAATATCCCATTCTCACGATCAGTATGTATATTAATTTCTTTTGCATAAGAATCGATATCCATCAAGTCATTTCTCAATGTTTTTGAAGAACACTTTAATTGAGATTCTAAATCTTGAAAGCGATAGGTTTCTCCTTCAAAAAGCAATTCCAGTAGAAGTAACTGCCGTTTCATTTTTTTCGATAAAATATTTAACATTTACTTCCTCCCCTCTTTTTACCAAATAGAAAAAAGCATTCACTTTTTTCTATTTGAATGTTCCTATTTATATTTTAAAGAAAATTTTTAACGAATTAGAATTTTTTTTTCAAAAAAATAGTAAAAATGGGTATAAAAAATATGAAAAATAAGCAATCCTATCTACCAATTTTATAAATAGATCATCTATGGCCTTTTTTTGTCCTTAGACCTTGCAAATAAACAGAATGCTGATCTTGCCAACAGAAAATAGTATCATTCGCCTTCTCATTTTAAAAAATAACTAAATAAATTATTTTAGCGAAATAAATTATTTGATTGAAACATTTATTCAGTAAAATAAACTGCTAAAATTAAGTATTTTATGCTTTATTTTTTTTATATTTAAATTTATACTGTTTTTAAAGCAATTAATTAATAACAAAAATTAATAAAAAAAGGCATATATTATACCATTTTAAATGATTAAAAAACTATTTTTATCATAAATGTACTTTTTTACGTCATAACTGTTAGATGGGAGTGTCCAAGGTGAAGAAAACAATTATTATAGTTAGTAGTTTTTTAGGTTTAATTGCTTTATTTTTTATGATTGAATACTTTGCTTCTCCTGTAAAAGATGTTACTTCAAAAGCTGAAATGAAAATGACTACTGGAGCCAAGATGGAATATGTGCCAACAAAAGATGAACTAGTAAAAATTGAAGGAGATCAACTTCAATTACTGGGCATTTACACAGTAGTTGGTATCCATTTCGACAGACATTCTTATGTGACGTTAGCAAATGCCGAACAAGAAGAAATCAACTTTTCTATTTCAATTATAGACAAACAAAAACAGACATTTTCAATCCCCGCCATACAATTCTCACCTCAAAATTTACAGCTCTCTGATTCTTTTGGCTTAGCAAAAAAAGAAGCACGCTACTTTGCTTATAAAAAAATTATCCTGTCGCAAGTGCCACTCATACAACAGACTGACCAATTAAATATACCCCTACAAGGTATATTTAATTGGCTTTTATCTTTTTCAATGGAAAGAACCTCGAATAACTTTTCTGTTTATTTTTTTTCTTCTCCCACTCGACCATTGATCTTTTATACTAACTATTTAATTCGAGACGGCTTGTTTCCTTTGTTTTTCGTCATTTTTCCTAATTTATTTGATTCTTCTTGTGAAAAAAATAAACAAATTATCAAATCCGTTATTTTAAAAAGATAAAATAACGCTATACTTAAAAACTAAAAGTTATTTAATCAGATGGATTAATCTATATAAATTGTTGTCTGCCTATTCATTTAATATTTATACAAAAATATTGTATACCTGCTTTTATCGATAGGTTGGAACTTTTCGTTTTCGTTATCCCCTGTGGAAAACTTTCGGAACAGATTACCTCTCTGATACGTATCTGTGTATAATTAGATACAACGAATCCCTGATCTTTCAATTCTTTAGACTGAAAGATCAGGGATCAAAAATAAACGCTACTTACTTCTTTAATGCTACAACAAATGGAATCATCATAGATAACAAAATAACCGATAAACTACATTGCCGATGATCTATATAGATAAGGATCGTTATCATGCTCGTAGTTAGACCGATATTCAATTTTTTTTGATTGATCATAAACATCCCTCTTCAAGAAAAATTTTCCTCTAGAAGTTCGACCATTTTTTTATCTTTTTGTTATATTTCTCTTAATTTTTTTGAACATCTTTAATTACTATATTGAGATTCGATTTTACGGCTAGGAATCAACCAACCAAGTAAAATCACAGCATTCGTTACTAAAACAGCTATTGGTGTAATGACATAGCCTAAAATAATTCCTAAAATATTTAACCCAATTGACCAGTAGGATTTTCGATAGTTATCTAGTAATTCTTTGATATTCTTTTTATTTTTAGGATCAGACTGAACCAACTCTCTTGCTAAAATATAGTAAGCAATATTAGCTCCTAAAGTTACTACACCGTATGTGATTTCTGGCGCTAAACTATGACTATACTCGCTGATCCAAGACGTGACAAAGGGAAAAAATGATAAAGCAAAGATAAAAAAGCTATTCGCCCATAAAACTCGCCAATTTACTTTATGAACGACTTGAAACATATGATGATGATTATTCCAATAGATGACCAATGTAAAAAAGCTGACAATATAGATCATAAAACGATATCCTAAGGCACTTAGCGCTTGCCAAGTGTCAGTGTTCGGCTGGTGAAGCTCTAAGACCAAGATAGTCATAATGATTGCGATAACTGCATCGGTAAAAGCTTCTAAACGATTTTTTGGCATATTTTTGCCTCCTTTTCTGACTTATTGTAGTAAAGATAGCTAGAAAAAAGCAACTAAATCAGTCTATAGTTGGAGGTAACGCTCACTTTATACTGCTATACTCAATGAAACAAGAGGATTTAACTATCGTAGTTCTCTAATAAATAAGCTAAGTTCTAAGTACATTTTTATTAAATTTAACTTATTTTGGGAACTAGAAAGAAATGAGGGGTTTGTATGGGACAAAGAAATACTTTTTCAACTATTTTCATGCTAGTAATGGTATTCATTATAGGTAGTTTTGTAATTAGCCTTTTTACTAGTATTTTATGGTTTGCAATTAAATTACTCATTCCTATTGCAATCATTATTTGGCTAATTCGTGTAATTTCTGGAACAAATTGTCGACATCATCGAAAATATTACTAATATTGAAAAAGCAGCACACGACAGTTTCCCCAGTCTTGTGCTGCTTTTTTCGTTGTATTTTTTGTCAGTTGTTCCAAATGATATATCATTTGATGGTATTACCCTAAAGCTACATCTAGTACCATCATAATGATAAAACCTAACATCACTCCAAAAACGGCAAAATGTCGTTTACTTGATAATGTTTGTTGGGCTTCGGGAATTAATTCCTCAACAACCACATAGATCATCGCACCTGCTGCAAATGCCAGTGCATAAGGTAAAAGGATGGTTACTCGTGTCACTAGCACCGCACCAATCACACCTGCGATCGGTTCAACAATACCTGAAGCTTGTCCATATATAAATGCCTTTGTTCGACTCAATCCTTCTTGTCTTAAAGGAATCGAAACAGCTGCACCTTCCGGAAAATTCTGAATTCCAATACCCAATGCAACCGAAATGGCTGCCAAAACGGCCGCTGTTGGATTATCGGCTGTACTGGCAGCCCCAAATGCTACCCCTACAGCCAAACCTTCAGGGATATTGTGCAAGGTGATCGAAAAAACTAATAAGATTGTTCGTTTTAAATGCGTAGGTAGACCTTCTTTTTCGTGCTGTGGGCCAAAATGCATATGGGGAAGCGTTTTATCAGCGATGTACAGAAAGACGCCACCTAATCCAAAACCAATACTAACGACCAGCCAAGCGATATCGCCATTTTCTTCAGCTTTTGTAATCGCAGGATCAAGCAATGACCAAAAACTAGCAGCAATCATGACTCCCGAAGCGAAACCAAGCATGAGATTCAATACTTCTTTCTTGATTTCCTTAAAGAAAAATACCAACCCAGCCCCCAGAGCTGTCATAAAATACGTAAATGCTGTCCCCGCTAATGCTTGTTGCCACGGGGCTAAGCTTAGTAGCCATTCTGTCATTTTATTCTCCTTTCGTGCCTTTACTTATTACTCTAGCATATTCAAAAAATCATGACTACTGTTTGTGTGAAAAAGCGAATCAGTTGGGCTTTTATTCTTAAAGCACTATACTTTAATTAATAAAGTTACGAAATTTTATCATTCATTTGATAAAGGAGTGGGAGAATATGGCAACAATCAATGCTGGTATCGCAATGGTCAAAGTAATGGAAAGTTGGGGAATCGAGCATATTTATGGGATTCCTGGTGGTTCGTTTAATTCAATCATGGATGCTCTTTATCATGAAAAAGATCAAATAAAATATATCCAAGTACGTCACGAAGAAGTAGGAGCGCTAGCCGCAGCGGCCGATGCGAAACTAACAGGAAAAGTTGGGGCTGTTTTTGGTTCTGCTGGACCAGGTGCCACGCATTTGATCAATGGTTTGTATGATGCACAAATGGATCATGTTCCAGTTGTTGCGTTGCTTGGACAAGTTGCAACTACTGCTATGAACTATAACTCTTTCCAAGAATTAAATGAAAATCCAATTTTTGCAGATGTTAGTGTCTATAATCGGACAGTTATGACACCTGAAAGTTTACCTCATGTCGTGGACGAAGCAATCAAAGCAGCCTATGAAAATAAAGGAGTAGCTATTGTAACCATTCCTGTTGATTTAGGTTTTGCAGACATTGAAGAAGAGAAAATATCTAACGCAGCTACTCATAAAACAGGTACTATCCTTCCTGATGAAAAAGATGTAATTGCTGCTCTTCTTTTTATTGAAAAAGCTAAAAAGCCTGTACTTTACATTGGACAAGGCACTCGTAATGGCTTTTCACAAATCAAAGATTTTACAGAACACTTTTCCATGCCAGTTGTTGCTTCTGTTTTAGCGAAAGGCATCATTCCAGATAACTATAAAAACTTTCTAGGCTTTGCTGGACGTGTGGCCACAAAACCTGCAAATGAAGCATTAGCAGAGGCCGACTTGATTTTATTTATGGGTAGTGACTTTCCTTTTGGTCGTGCGTTCTTTAACCCAGAGGCTGAATTTATCCAAGTGGACATCGATGCTTCAAAATTTGGTCGAAGACATGCTACCTCTCATACCATTTTAGGGGATGCCAATACCACATTAGCGAGATTAACAAAGTTGGGCGAACCACGTCCTGAAGATCGCTGGTATCTAGCCAACCAAGAAAACAAAGCGAATTGGGTAAACTGGTTAAACTCATTCGCTGACCTTGAAGACCAACCGATTCGTCCTGAAGCTGTTTATAAAGAAATCAATCGGATCGCTGAAGAAGATGCGATTTTTGTAACAGATGTTGGGAATACGACGATCCATTCCATTCGATTATTAGACATGAACGGCAAACAAAAACACACGACCTCTGGTTGGTTCGCTACAATGGGGAATGGTGTTCCAGGTGGCATTGCCGCACAATTAAGTTATCCTGATCGACAAGTCTTTACTTTAAGCGGTGATGGTGGTTTTGCAATGGTGATGCAAGATATCATTACACAAGTGAAATACCAACTACCGATTATTAATGTGGTTTTATCGAATACATCGTTTGGGTTTATTGAAGCAGAACAAGAAGATACTGAACAGAAAAAATTTGGTGTGTTTTTAGAAGAGGCTGACTTCGGAAAAGCGAGTGAAGCACTGGGAGCTGATGGTTTCACGATTACTGAGTATCACCAATTAAGACCTGCATTTGATGCTGCTAAAAAATCCCAACGACCAGTAGTTATTGATGTAAAAATCAATAACAAACGTCCTTTACCGGTTGAAGATCTTCATCTTGATCCAAGAAAATATACAGAAGAAGAAATCAAACAATTCAAAGAAAAATACGAAGTGCATGATTTACCTGTATTGAATGAATTATATGAAAAAAGGAAATAATTGAACCTCTACTCTTTGAGAGATTCAGAAATATCAACTATAAAAAAGAAGCAACCAGGAAAATTCAGCCTGATTGCTTCTTTATATACTTTACTTTGTTTATCTGAACGCATATACGATATGGTTGATCCCAAAGAGCATAAAATAAAAACCGACAAGAAAACTTAAAGTCAAAGCGGAGGAAATAGGATTAAACAATAGTATACATCCTAATACCACACCCAAAATATTGATGATTACTGTAAACCAATAGTAGCCTGTGCTATAACCTTTCGCTAAATCAGCTGTAAATAAAGCTAAGATAGAGTCGGCAATAAACCAAATGGCAAAAACAAACGGTAAAGCAACTACTCCTGCACCAATATTGAACAAGAAGAAAATCCCGACTAAAATATCAATGATACCAATAACCAACGGCATTTTCCCTTTATATCCTGTCAATTCTTTCATGCGATTTCGTACAAATAATTCAAAAATTCCTTTTAAAAAGGCAAAAATAGCAAAAACAACGACAATCGCCACTAAATTACCAACAGGATCTTGAAAAGAGATTAATGAAACAAGGACAAATAAAATCCCTAAAATTAATGATCCCCAGTCTAGTGTTTTTCTTTCATTCATTTTCATTCCAACTTTCATTTTAATCTATTATTATACTAACGCTCTCTTTAAATAACGTCAAAACATATGCTGGCGATGAAAAGCAAAAGTAATTTCTTTTCTGATCAGCTTTTGCTGCTATTATTTTTAGTAAAAGCTACTACTTCTTATAATTTGCGTATATTCATTACCAACTTATTCTTCTACTAAATAAACGAGCATTTTGCCTTTCTATCTTAGATACCTTCGAACCTCATCATTGCTTCATAAGTACAAATTTTTTCACTCTTTCATTATTTTTTAGTATTTTTTATTCCCATGTTCCACGTGAAACACAAAGAATAATTGATTACCTTGAAACTTTCTCTTTTCCCCTATATAATTCTAGGAGGCTCGTTAAATATTATAAAGATAAAGTGAGGAAAAAAATTGATTACTGTAAATGATGTAAGTTTGCACTTTTCAGACCGCAAACTATTTGATGATGTTAATATTAAATTTACTCCAGGAAATTGCTATGGCTTAATAGGTGCAAATGGTGCAGGTAAATCAACGTTCCTTAAAGTATTATCAGGAGACTTACAACCTTCTACGGGGACCGTTTCCATGGGACCAGATGAGCGAATGGCTGTATTGAAACAAAACCATTATGACTATGAAGAATATACAGTTTTAGAAACAGTTATTATGGGACATAAACGTTTATACGAAGTTATGAAAGAAAAAGACGCTATCTATATGAAGGAAGATTTCACTGATGAAGATGGTATCCGAGCAGCTGAATTAGAAGGCGAGTTTGCTGAATTAAATGGTTGGGAAGCTGAACCTGAAGCTGCTGTTTTACTACAAGGACTGAATATTCCAGAAGAATTGCACCATCAATTGATGAGTGAACTTACTGGTGGTCAAAAAGTCAAAGTACTTTTAGCTCAAACATTGTTTGGTAAACCGGATGTGTTACTCCTTGATGAGCCTACGAATGGATTAGATATCCAATCCATCAACTGGTTAGAAGAATTTTTAATTGAATTTGAAAATACGGTTATCGTTGTTTCTCATGACCGTCATTTCTTAAATAAAGTATGTACCCATATGGCAGATTTAGATTTTGGAAAAATCAAATTATACGTTGGTAACTATGATTTTTGGTTAGAATCAAGTCAACTTGCTGCAAAATTACAAGCAAATGCCAATGCCAAAAAAGAGGAACAAATCAAAGAACTACAAGAATTTATTGCTCGTTTTAGTGCGAATGCTTCAAAATCTAAACAGGCAACTTCTCGTAAGAAAATGTTAGAAAAAATTACTCTTGACGATATTCAACCTTCCTCACGTCGTTATCCATTCGTTGGATTTAAACCAGAACGTGAAATCGGTAATGATCTTTTACAGGTCGAAAATGTGAGTGTAACGATCGACGGTAAGAAAATATTAAATGATATATCATTTAATTTAAGCAAAGAAGATAAAGTTGCGTTTGTTGCTGAAAATGATATTACAACTACAACTTTGTTTAAAGTAATCATGGGTGAGATCACTCCTGATACTGGAACTGTAAGATGGGGCGTAACAACGAGCAATTCTTATCTACCAAAAGATACAACGAAAGAATTTGATAATGAATTGACGATCTTAGATTGGTTACGTCAATACGCAAGTAAAGAAGAAGACGATAATACGTTTTTACGAAGCTTTTTAGGACGCATGCTGTTTTCTGGAGAAGAAGTATTAAAACCTGTCAATGTCCTTTCTGGTGGTGAAAAAGTTCGTTGCATGCTTTCTAAAATGATGCTTTCTAAAGCAAATGTCTTAGTTTTAGACGATCCTACGAATCATTTAGATCTAGAGTCGATTACAGCACTAAACGATGGCTTGATGGCCTTTACTGGCTCTATCCTTTTTGCTTCACATGACCATCAATTTATCCAAACATTGGCTAATCGTATCATTGCCGTTTCTGATAAAGGTGTTATCGATCGAGCAGATACAACCTATGATGAATTTTTAGAAAATAAAGATATCCAAAAACAATTGGATGAGCTTTGGAAATAAGACAACAATCATTGTAGACTTAAGAAAATAGCCTATCGGGGGCATCTCATCAGTCGGTGAGATGTCCTTTTCTTCTACGATAAACACTGTCTTTCACAACTACCAAGACACCTTCGATCCATTTACTTTCTATATTCATCATTTTCTCTTATTTCGCTTAATCAACCGCTTTATTTTTTCTGATGTGTAAGCTATAATAGAAAATGAAAAAGGGATTGCGCAAACAATCCCTTCATCAGTAACTCGTGCCGTTAAAAAGACGGTAGCTTTATTTTTTGGGTATATATACCATCTAAAAACTCTGCCAAAAGTGATTTAGATGGTTATTTTTTTTGGTCTTTTTTGTCAATTAGCAACAGCACAAATGTCGCAAATGCGAGCATGAGTTGTATTGCTTCATATACTGACAACTTTATTCCTTTCCAGGGACAAAGCTCTTAACCATAAGCATCACCCCTTGTTCAAGAGATTAGCTACCATCTTTTACACTCCACGAATTACTGGTTTTATTGTAGCAAATTTAGTACAAACTTACTATCCTCATTAACTTTATTTTTAAATAATAATGTTATTTTTTACCTGACATGTATTTGATTCGTGTGCCTTCATTTTTTTAATCAACCGCTTTACTTTTTTCCAATTGATAAGCTATAATGGATAGTGAAAAAGGGATTGCGCAAACAATCCCTTCATCAGTAATTCGCGCCGTTAAAAAGACGGTAGCTTTGTTTTTAATGTGATAACCATCTAAAAACTCTGCTAAAAGTGATTTAGATGGTTATTTTTTTGGTTTTTTTTGTCAATTAACAACAGCACAAATGTTGCAAATGCGAGCATAAGTTGTATTGATTCATATACTGACAACTTTATTCCTTTCCAGGGATAAAGCTCTTAACCATAAGCATCACCCCTTGTTCAAGAGATTAGCTACCATCTTTTACACTCCACGAATTACTGGCTTTATCATAGCAAATTTAGGAAGTACTTACTATCGACAAAAAATTTAACTTAATATAAATTAGTTATTTTATATTCTAAAAAAGAACCACTCGAAGAATATTCTTTTTCTTCTGAATGGTTCTTTTTTGGGGCATTTCTTCTACAATGACTACAATTTTTTATCGAGTGATTCCCATTGAGAATATCGCAATACATCCATATCCTGTATGGCTTGCGATGGTAGGTCCAAGCGGATATAACTTGACTTCTTTCATCTTAATATTCTCTTCAAGTAATTGTTTTGTTTTTTCAGCACTTTCTAAATCGCCTGCATAAGCAATATAAACAGTTTGTTCTAATGGGGCGACAATGGTTTTGACAGTTTCCTCAACAATTTTTTGTATCGATTTATTTCGTCCTCGTACTTTGCTGATATTCGTCAAACGTCCTTCCTGATCGACTGTGATAATTGGCTTCACGTTTAGAATACTACCTAGTGTAGCACTAGTTTTAGAGATACGTCCCCCACGTTCAAGGTGTTTGAGATCATCAACGGTTACCCAAGAATGTACTTTTAAGTAATTGTTTTCTAACCATTCTAAGTTCTCTTCTAATGTTTTCCCCTCGTTTTTCAATCGAACAGCTTCCAATACTAATAACCCTTCCCCAACGCTTGCGGCTTTTGTATCAAAGACCTTTACTTGTGGATCTGGATATTCTTCTTTTAATAATTCTACTGCTTGTAACGCACTACTATAGGATCCACTTAAAGCACTGGAAAAAGCAACATAAAGGATAGGAATATTTTGTTCAACATAAGGACGGAAAAATTCTAAGTATTGACCCACATTGATTTGTGAGGTCGTTGGGGTAGCCCCATTTCTTAATTGTTCCATATAATGATCATAATTAAACGTTTTTCCCAGATCATCTACTAATTCTTCTTCATCTAACTGGATCTTCATTGATAAATAATCAACCTTGGCTGCTTGTAGCACTTGATATGGCAGATCACAACATGAATCGGTTACGATTTGATACACACACTTCAACTCCTTCAACTTTTCATTTTACCCTTAACTCCTATTATAGCAAATCTCTTGCATGGAAAATAACGTTAACTATGTTTGTAAAAAGGAAAACCATTGTCTTCGTAAAATTTTAATGGATGATTAAAAAGAAGAACAACGCTCACCTCTAAACCAACTTTGATTACTTATTGAAAAAAAACGCCAAAATCTACAAAAATGTTAAAAACAAATTTCGCAGTTTCGACGTTTTCTTTCTTTACCGCATGAGCATTCTTACCTATACTTCTGCTATTTCGTTCATTCTTAAGGAACAAGAATGTCCTGTCTCAACGAACTTAGCTGAATGGCTTAAATTTGTGCCCAGACGCTTTCTAAGATATTTGTTTGTGTTCTATCAGGTCCAACAGAAAATGTTGAAATACGCACACCTACGAGTTCAGAAATACGTCTGACATAGTTACGTGCATTTTCTGGTAATTCAGCAAGTGTTTTGCATGCTGTAATATCTTCAGACCAACCTGGAAGTTCTTCATAAACAGGTTTACAACGTTTCAATTCTTTCAAACTTGCTGGATAATGATAAATCAATTCTCCATCTAGCTCATAAGCTGTACAAATTTTTACTGTATCAAGTCCACTTAAGACATCAATTGAATTAAGGGATAGATTAGTAATTCCTGAAACACGTTTTGAGTGACGCATCACTACTGAATCAAACCATCCCACACGTCGTGGACGACCTGTAGTCGTTCCGTATTCGCGACCAACTTCACGGATTTGTTGTCCCGTCTCATCAAACAATTCAGTTGGGAATGGACCATCTCCTACACGAGAAGTATAAGCTTTACATACACCAACAACTTTATTGATTTTAGATGGACCTACGCCACTACCGATCGTTACGCCACCTGCGACTGGGTTTGAAGAAGTAACAAATGGATAGGTTCCTTGGTCGATATCCAGCATAACCCCTTGTGCGCCTTCAAATAATACTCGTTTTCCTGCATCTAGGGCATCATTTAAAATGACAGATGTATCGGTAACATACTGTTTGATTTGTTGACCATATTCATAATATTCTTCAAATATCGAGTCAAAATCAATTGGCTCAGAATCAAACATTTTTACAAATTGACGGTTTTTATCTTCTAAGTTTAAACGTAAGCGTTCTTCAAAAATTTCTTTGTCTAGTAAGTCAGCGATGCGGATCCCTACACGAGCTGCTTTGTCCATGTATGCTGGTCCGATCCCTTTGATTGTTGTACCGATTTTATTTTCACCTTTTGCATCTTCTTGTAATTGATCCAACTTGATGTGATAAGGCAAAATAACATGTGCTCGGTCAGAAATACGTAAGTTATCAGTAGTTACACCTTTTTCATGTAAATAAGCTAACTCTTTGACTAATGATTTAGGATTGACTACCACACCATTCCCGATCACACTGATTTTATCTTTATAAAAAATCCCCGAAGGAATCAAATGCAGTTTATAAGTAACACCGTTGAATTTGATCGTGTGTCCTGCATTATCGCCACCTTGGTACCGTGCGATCACTTCAGCATTTTCACTAAGAAAGTCAGTAATTTTTCCTTTCCCTTCGTCGCCCCATTGTGTACCTACCACTACTACAGATGACATTTGAACACCTCGTTTTATTTTATTTAATCCTGAATTATTGTAACAATAACTCATTACTTATTCAACTAAAATCGAATGATTCTTTTATTTATTTTATAAAAACGCTTGAAAAACGAACGATGATAAATTTTAAATAGAAACTAGTGTAAACCAAACTATTCAGAGAAGAAAGTTCCTTTAGTACAAAGCAAATAAGATAGTTTTTTAGGGTTTATTACTCGTTGCCACTGACAGAATCGTAATCTAAACACCTTTGCTTATTAGAAATAATGATTACTAGGGTAGACTGCTTCCTAATTTACTATACTATTATTTCCCAAATGTGATTCTGCTGCGTTTTCTTTTGATAAAGAACAGTTGGAATGATCGATAGCTAAAAAAGCACCTCCAAATTAACGAGATAATTTGGAGGTGCTTTTTTATAGTCAATTTATAATCAATATTCTTCTCTCGGGGATAACGACGAAAATTTGTTGTATTCTTTGATAAACAGTAATTCTACTGTACCACGGGCACCACTACGGTTTTTTTCGATGATGACTTCAATGACATTGTCGTTTTTTGGTTCGTTATCCTCATTGTCTTCGCCACCTTCTCTTTCATAGTAATCATCTCGATATAAGAAGGCTACGATATCAGCATCTTGCTCAATGGAACCCGATTCACGGATATCACTTAATACAGGACGTTTATCTTGACGTTGTTCTACTCCACGGGAAAGCTGAGACAACGCAATAACGGGTACTTTTAATTCTTTGGCTAGCTTTTTTAATTGACGTGAAATATCAGATACTTCTTGTTGACGATTTTCTCTCCCGTTTCCTTCAATCAATTGCAAGTAGTCAATCAAGATCAATCCAAGATTTCCTTTTTCCTGCGCTAATTTTCTGCATTTGGCACGAATCTCAGAAATTTTTATTCCTGGAGTATCATCAATAAAGATATTTGCCCGTGACAAACTCCCCATTGCAACGATCAAATTAGACCACTCTTCTTCAGAAAGTTGACCGGTACGCAAATGGCTTGCTTCGATCGATCCTTCCGCACAAAGCATCCGATTGACAAGCGATTCAGCCCCCATTTCCAAACTAAAAATAGCAACTGAACGATCGGTTTTTGTCCCGACATTTTGAGCTATATTTAATGCGAAAGCTGTTTTCCCTACCGCAGGCCGAGCTGCTAGGATGATCAATTCCTCAGGTTGAAAACCTGCTGTCATTTTATCAAGTCCTTGGTATCCAGTCGGTAATCCTGTGATTTCTTCATTATTTTGGGCCAGCTGGTCAATATTTTCAATGGTTGAGTTCAAGACTTCTGCAATAGATAGAAAGCCACTGCGGTTTCTTTTTTCTGATACTTCTAAAATACTGCGCTCGGCATCATCCAGAATCGACTGGACTTCTTCCCCTTGTTCAAACCCTTTTGTCACGATCCCAGTAGCTGTTTGGATCAGTGTGCGCAGCAATGATTTTTCTTCAACGATTTTCGCATAGTAGACGATATTTGCTGCAGTAGGTACTGCTAACGCTAAATCTGAAAGGTAGCTTAACCCACCAGCATCTTCTAATAAGTTCGCTTGCTCCAACCGATCTTTTACAGTCACTACATCTATTGCTTCATTACGGTCATTTAATTCGATCATTGTTTCAAAAATGATTTGATGTCCCCGACGATAAAAGTCTTTCGGTTCTATGTACTCCATGGCATCAATGATCGTTTCAGCATCTAAAAAAACCGATCCTAAAACCGCTTGTTCAGCTTCAATATTTTGCGGTGGAATTCGATCCTGCCACACTTCATTCATACATATCGCTCCTTGTCTTCAATTGCTTTATTTTACAAGAAAATCGTAAAAAAGTCACTTTAAAAAAGTGAGTGTAATGGTTGCTTATCTTTCGAAATCAATAAAAGAGACAGTCAATGTCAAGAATAAGTACAGAAAATACACACGTAAATCCAGCAAAATCTTAAACTAGCAAAAACTTTGAGAACGAAGACCCCTTGATAAAGTTAACAACTATAAAAAGTATATCAGTCAAGTGATCCTTTACGCTAGTACCAAACTAGCTATATGTTCAATAGGTTTTGTCATAATCAAAAAAAAGGAAACTTTTTTTGTTTTTTCCTATTTTTTCATTTTTGACAAAAAATAGATCACTTATGATTATTTAATACTATATACTATTGATTGTGCTAGAATTCATTACAGAAAACGTTTTCTAGTCCGCACAATAAATTTTAGGAGGAAATGTGTTACGAAAAAAATGAAACTCGTTGCTATTTTATTGTCTTGTCTGTCTTTATTTGGATCCGTAGTACCAGGAGTAACACAAATCGTTGATGCAGCTGAGAAAACCGCTAGTGTACCAGCTGAAAACCATTTTTAACTAGATCAAGTCACGATTGTCGAATCCAATGAATTATACAAAACTTTTGTGAAAGAAGTGAATCGTCCAGAGATCAAACAACAGTTACTGAATCAGCCAGACTCAGCAGAAACAAAAGCTTTGATCCAGTCTCTTATCTTAAAATATGATGGCGCTGAAGTCCACTATGCTTATGGTGACAATACGTTCGCACGAGGACTTTACGATACTACCGGGTGGTCAGAAAAATTTGTTAATGGTGGTATCAACGATTATGCCACTAGTAAGACAGGATTAGCTAATTTAAGAGACTATTTAGGTTTTTGTTCTGTTGGTTTAGCAGTAAATGGTGCGGGTTATGGTGCTGTAATTGGTGGTGTGATTGGAGCTGTAGTTGGGACAATTATTGGTGCTGCAGTATTAGCCAAACGTTGCGATCAAGGTCAAAGTGATGTAAAAACAATGATTAGTAAAAATAGATCAAATGGAGGAGTGCGGATGACTTTAACAGCAGAATTTCCGATTTGCAGTTTAACGTCACAAACGCAGTGTAGTATATGAGACTGGGAACTTTATTAATTTATTCAACAATCCTTGTGATGATATTACTATTTTTGAAATATCGCAAGAAAAAATAATCTAAGCTTAAAGAGTCTAGGGCATGAACAAAAAAATCTGGTTAATGTCCCACTTTTTTGATCTAGGGTATTAAAAAGCACATAATCTTGTAAGAATAAAGTAGCTAAAATCAATCGAAAAGAAAGTATGCTTTCTATACCATCCTATCAAATATCTTTACCATTAAATGAAAAAATTAGCCGGATTTTGACATGATTCATCAAAATCCGGCTGATTTTCTTTTTGAAAAGAACTCTCAGTCTCTGCGATCATTTCTCAACAAGTCCTATTACAAAAACTCAAGAGACTGCTAACAGAAATGATTGGTGAGGTAGCTATTCTGCTACCACATGCACTTTGATCGTTGCAGTCACTTCATGATGCAATTTGACTGGTACGTTCGTGTAACCTAACGTACGGATTGGATTATTCAATTCGATTTTTCGTTTATCTAGTTTTACTTTGTATTGCTTGTTCAATCCTTCAGCAATTTGTTTTGAAGGGATTGAACCGAATAAACGTCCATCTTCACCCGCTTTGGCTTTCAGTTCGACAACCGTTTCTTCTTTTTCTAAAAATCCTTTTAGTTCTTTTGCTTCTTCTAAAATTTCAGCTTCTTGTTTTTCTTGTGCCTTTTTTTGTCCAGCTAATTGGCTAATACTACTTTTATTTGCTTCTTTTGCCAAATTATTTTTTAATAGGAAATTTTGTGCGTAACCATTCGGTACTTCTTTAACGTCACCTTTTTTTCCTTTACCTTTTACATCTTGTAAGAAAATGACTTTCATATCCATTACTCCTTATCATATAATTGATTCCTATTTTCTTTGATTGCAGCAAGTAAACGCTGTTTGGTTTCTTCTACTGTGACACCTTCCAATTGGGTCGCTGCATTGGTGAAATGACCGCCGCCGCCAAGAGACTCCATGATCACTTGAACATTGATCGTGCCCGAACTACGAGCACTGATCCCGACTAGCCCGTCCGTTCGTTTCGTGATGACAAAAGCCCCATTGATATTGATCATTGATAAGAGGGTGTCTGCCGTTTTCGCAGCGATCACACTATTATATTCCTTTTCATCTGTCCCAGCTGCTACGACAATATCTGAAGTTACATATTCGCTCTGTGCAATCAAATGGCTGATTTCCAAATAGGTTGCTAAATCTGAACTCAATAAAT
This sequence comes from Enterococcus sp. AZ077, assembly GCF_051714965.1. Taxonomy (NCBI): domain Bacteria; kingdom Bacillati; phylum Bacillota; class Bacilli; order Lactobacillales; family Enterococcaceae; genus Enterococcus; species Enterococcus sp. AZ077. Next base: position 14,803 of record NZ_JBIOSX010000001.1, on the reverse strand, counting down.
ATTGTACTAGGGAAGCATCCGCACTACAAGACCTTAAATAACTTGCTACATCAAAAGTTCGTGCCGTTGTGCGTACATTAAAACTGTTCGTATCAACAGTCATGCCTGCCAATAACAACGTCGCTTCAAAACGATCTAAGCGATTCGTGCGATTGCTTTGATACTGAATTAGTTCTGTCACTAACTCTGAAGCAGAAGAAGCAGAAGATTCGATATACGTCAACAGCGGCTTACTTGGGAACTCCTCCCCGCGTCGATGATGATCAATAATAACGATCTTATCAAATTGCTCATATAGGCTCTGAGAGATCGATAGCGAGGGTTTGTGGTAATCTACCATAACTAGCAGGTCTTCTTCTTTTTTAAGCTCCATCGCTTTTTTGGGCGAAATCAGCTGTGCTTCTAGTTCAGGGTGTTTATGAATTTCCTCTAAACATCGTTCTACGTCTGGAATAATCTCGTTTTCATCAAGTACGATATACGCTTTTTTTTGATTGAAACGAGCTAAGCAACTTACCCCAAATGCTGAACCAATGGCATCCATATCGGGGAATTTATGCCCCATGATAAATACATCGCCAGTTTCAGTAAAAATCTTACGAAGTGCAGTACTCATCGCTCGTGAACGTACACGGGTTCGTTTGACTGACTTAGCTGATTTTCCTCCATAGTAAACAGGTTTTGCTCCCTCACGTAGTTCTTTCACGACAACTTGGTCGCCACCTCGAACTAGAGCAATGTCCAAATTATTTTGGGCTTCTCCCCCAATTTCATCTAACGAATCTTGACCGTAAGCAATCCCCATACTTAGAGTAATTGGCAAATTTTGTCGCTCTGCTTCTGCACGTAAACGATCCAACAGATCAAATTTTTTGTCCATCATTTTTTTCAAATCAATCATTTGTGCGACAAAGAAAAAGCGTTCTGCAGTGATCCGCTTAAAAAAGACATGGTATTCATTCATCCAATCAGACACCATTGTAGTCACAAACGAATTGAGATAAGAAATTTCTTTGTCATCTAACTTATCAATAGCATCTGCATAATTATCAATTGATAAGATACCAATCACTGGTTGGCTGTTGGTTTGATGGAGCTTCAACAATTGATTTTGGGTGATATCGTTGAAATAAACGACCCCCTTTACTGTATCCATTTCAAATTGAAAGGTTCGATCTGCTAAATATACTTGTTTTTTCTTTTTCTCTTTTGCCGTAAAGAAAGCATCTAATAGTTCTTCTTCTGTTAAGCTGCTTTGATCTTTGATTTTTAAGGCGAGTGGGTTCAACCATTCAATTTTTTGGCTTGTTGGTTGGTACGCAATCACACCTACTGGCATCACTTCGGAGACATAAGCAAGATTGTTCTCAGCCACCGTTGAGGCTTGTTGGATTTTTTCACGATTTTTTATCATTAGCCATCGTTTTAATTTCAACCAATAACGTAAGCCAAAAAGGTTCATCAAAAGCACAACCAAAGCGCTAACAAAACGAAATGGCATAAATAATACAACCAGTACTTCAAGCAATAGAAATAAAAAAATGAAGAGAGGTCTAGGGGTTAAGTTTTCTTTTTCTTTTTCCATCTTCTTCCTCCCATAGTTGATTAGTTTAATTTTACCATAACTTCCCGTATTCAAGCGACTAAACAAATGCTTGATTGTTTTACTGTAATCACTTTTCAATTCGTAAAAAAAACAATAGAAACATTCGTTCTTTAACTTATTACAAAATAACGATTATGACATAAAAACAAGCATTTATGAAAAAGTTAATAATTTTATGAAAAGTGTGGTAAAGTTACTAAAGTAAAAATAATTAGATAATAAAAGAGACATATCGAAACCTAAGTGTGCAATAAAAAAGCTAGCACCTAAGGTACTAGCTTTTATCGCAAGATTTAAAACTTTAAAATAGTCACATCTCCACAAATATCTTAATATTTTTGTTTAGATAACTTTGATTATTATTTGGTTAAATCAGTTAAATGCAATCCGTTTAAAACATCGTAATTTGTGATAGGGTTACCTGGAATATGCAAAGATCTTAAATTAGTCAGATTGGCCAAAACAGAAATGTCTGAAACATTACTATTATCTAAATATAAGTTTACTAATGCTGTTAAATTTTTCAAACTAGAAATATCTGATAAGTTTTTATCGTTCGCGATACCTAAAGTTTTCATTTTTGTTAGATTAGCAATTGGTGTAAGATCTGAATATTGATCCCCATTTAAATCTAGTTCTGTTAGTTCTTTACAGTTTTGTAAACCGTTTAAACTCTTAAGAGGATTAAATGGAATGTGTAAAACTTTCAATTGAGTCATGTTAGACAATGCAGTTATATCTGAGATACCACTAAAATCTGCATATAAGTTTTCTAATGCTGTTAAATTTTTCAAACTAGAAATATCTGATAAGTTTTTATCGTTCGCGATACCTAAAGTTTTCATTTTTGTTAGATTAGCAATTGGTGTAAGATCTGAATATTGATCCCCATTTAAATCTAGTTCTGTTAGTTCTTTACAGTTTTGTAAACCGTTTAAACTCTTAAGAGGATTAAATGGAATGTGTAAAACTTTCAATTGAGTCATGTTAGACAATGCAGTTATATCTGAGATACCACTAAAATCTGCATATAAGTTTTCTAATGCTGTTAAATTTTTCAGACTAGAAATATCTGTTAAGTTTTTATTGTTTGCAATACCTAAAGTTTTTAATTTTGTTAGATTAGCAATTGGTGTGATATCTGAATACTGATCGCCATTTAAATCTAGTCCAGTTAGTTCTTTACAGTTTTCTAAACCTTTTAGACTTTTAAGCGGATTAAATGGAATATGCAAAACTTTCAATTGAGTCATGTTAGACAACGCAGTCAGATCTGAGATATTACTATAGTCTGCATCTAAGTTCTCCAATGCTGTTAAATTCTTTAGACTAGAAATATCTGATAAGCTTTTATTGTTCGCGATGTTTAAATTTTTCATTTTTGTTAGATTAGCAATTGGCGTGATATCTGAAAATTGATCCCCATTTAAATCTAAAACTTCAAGATTCGTACAGTATTCCAATCCTTCAAGATTTGTTATACCAGAAAAAGGAACATGTAAACTTGTCATTTGTTGCAATTCTTGTTTTTGAGGATTATAGTCTGGACTTTTTCCTAATTGTTTATTAATGCTTTCTTTTAATTTAGGGTCTGGAATTAAATCCATCGTAGATATTTTTAATTGTTTGCGCCCGAGTTCTCTATATTCTTTGTCAAAAAGTACAATTTCTACATTGTCACTTGTTCTTAACTCTTTTCCGATATAATAATTAATCTTACCTTCCGCTAATTCTTTTGACTTCAATATATTGTCTTTCTTACCGTTTACCTCTGCCCGCACATAGACAGCATTTGTTCCATTATAACTTCCGGTAATCGAACTACTCTCACCCTCAACGTAAGTGTCTAATTTGATAACTGTAGTTACTGGATCTTTGATCGTCAATTTTTGGCGACCAAGTTCTTTATAGTTCTTGTCAAAAAGTACAAGATCTACATTATCAGTTGATTTTAATCGGTTTCCGATATAATAACTAATCTTACCTTGCGCTAATTCTTTTGATCCTACGATCTGTTTTTTCTCACCGTTTACTTCTGCTCGCATATATACAGCATTTGTTCCATTGTAGCTTCCGGTAATTCTATCGCTTTTACCTGCATCGTAAATGTTCAAGTTGATTGAAACTTTTTTGTCCGCTACCTCAGTCGCCATCATATTTACTTCGTCAGCTAAAGTTGATGTGGTAATGATTCCTGTGGAACCTAACACTGAAGTTGAAATCATTAAAGTTGCTAAAATTTTTTTTACCTTTTTGTTCTTCATAAAGTAATTTCCTCTTTTCTTTGTTGGATTAGATATTGAAATTAACAGAAAAAGAAATCATTTTTTTTCATATAATTTATTTTTTTAAAAAATAAACTTAAATAATCAGTAAGTAGGGAATGATCTCTTTTCTTTACTGCATAAAGAAAAACTTGGTATAACTGATAGACTTGTCGCAGTTTGTGACAAGTAGCTGACAGTTGATCGACAATCTCGCTTTCAGTTAAATAATCTTTAAAACTCGCGTTCCAAACCCGTTTTTCGTAGTTCAACTTTGCTTCTTCTTTTTTCAGGAGTTTCCAATAACGTTTCATTTTTTTACCAAGCGCACATTGGTATTGAGAAGCACTTTTAAGTCGTGCATTGGGTTTCTTTACTCGGTGGTTTAAAAAAGTTCTTTCTATATGTTGTACAATATAGATACTCTTCGGGCGTATATTGAAGAGTACCTTTGTAAATCAAGCAAATTTGTCCTTTATATCTTTCTTTAGTTAAACAATTTCCAGTGAAATAGATATTTAGGGTATCTTTGACAAGCTGATAATAAGATATCTTGAATTCTCCTATGAATTGGTTCGTCAAATTACTTCTAAAGGATTTCAGGATGTCTTTTCTATGTTTTTACATCATAAAAAAGATGTTGGTGAAATTCACCAACATCAAAAAGTATAGAGCCAAAAAATGAGCCAATGGTTATTAAAACCATTGGCTCATTTCATTATTTCAATTAATCTTCACTTACGAAAGGTAGTAAGCCCATGATACGTGCGCGTTTGATAGCAACAGTAATTTTACGTTGGTTTTTAGCGCCTGTACCTGTTACACGACGTGGCAAGATTTTTCCACGTTCTGAGATAAATCTTTTTAGTAATTCAATATCTTTATAATCGATATATTCAATATGGTTAGCAGCAATATAGTCTACTTTACGACGTTTACGTCCGCCTCTTCTTTGTTGTGCCATTCTATTTCCCTCCTATCAAATTCGTTTAGAATGGTAAATCATCGTCTGAAATGTCGATCGTTGAACTTGAACCAAATGGATCAGAATTGTCACGATCAAAATCAGGCATACCGTTGGATGATTGAGATGTTTGATTATAGTTATTACTTCCGCCAAAATCATTTGTCGATTGACCAGAGCTTTGGTAACCGCCAGTTTGTTGACGATTTTCAGATGCAGCACGACTTTCCAATAATTGGAAGTTTTCAGCAACTACTTCTGTTACGTATACACGTTGTCCTTGCTGATTATCATAAGAACGAGTTTGGATACGTCCAGTAACTCCTAAAAGAGTCCCCTTACGAGCATAGTTTGCTAATGTCTCTGCTGATTTACGCCAAATCACACAATTAATAAAGTCAGCCTCACGATTGCCGTTTTGGCTAGTAAAATTACGATTAACAGCTAAAGTAAACGTTGCTACTGCAGTGCCACTTGATGTATATCGTAAATCCGGATCTTTAGTTAGACGTCCAACTAGTACAACATTATTAATCAAAAGATTCATCTCCTCTCATCGTTGTTCTATTGTTCCACATGAAACAATAAATTATGCTTCTTCTTTCACGATCATGTGACGAATGATATCGTCGTTGATTTTAGCAAGACGGTCAAATTCATTGACAGCAGTTGCTGATGATGGAGAAGACACTTTAACGATGTGATAGATACCTTCACGGTAACCGTTCATTTCATACGCTAAACGGCGTTTTTCCCAATCTTTAGATTCGATAACTTCAGCTCCGTTATCTTTCAAGATTGCATCGAAACGTTCGATTAAAGCAGTTTTTGCTTCTTCATCAATGTTTGGACGAATAATGTACATGATTTCATATTTCGTATTTTCCATTGATTTTCACCTCCCTATGGACTTTCGGCTCTTAGATTCCCAAGAGCAAGGAGAGTTTTCTAATAAATTAGACTACTCACAATCTTTAATTATACACGCATAGAGTGAAAAAAGCAATAAGCTGAAGGGAAAATAGTGTAGAAAGAAGTTTTAATAAAATGCTTTACTAAATGACTGCCGAAAGTTCTCTTTTTGAATCTCTTGAAAAACACGATCTCCTACAATAACAAAGTATAAAAACTACAAGAGCTATTCGTAGGTGGATTCTTTTTTATGTTGCAAAAGAATCCATGAACATAAAACAATAATAAGCCACAACCTCCGATAACCATTGTGTATCGGAGGTTGTGGCTTATTTTTACAAGCTTCCCATCGCTGAGACAAGCCCTGTTTTTTGACTATTCTTCTGTTTTATCTATTGTGGTATCTTCCACGGTCTCTGTTGGTGTCTCAGTTTCTTCTGTGCTTTCTGGCTCGACGGCCGCCATTGTCACAACCTTCGTATCAGCTTCCATTTTGATCAAACGTACGCCTAGTGTAGCACGTCCAGTTTGAGAAACAGTTGAGACATTGAAACGAATAATAACGCCTTTATCTGTGATCAGCATGATATCTTCTGTTCCAACAATCGTGGCTAGTCCAGCTAATGGACCATTTTTTTCAGTGATATTGGCTGTTTTGATCCCTTTACCGCCGCGACCTTTCACTGGATACTCTTTCACTTTCGTTCGTTTACCATAGCCTTTTTCAGTAATGATCAAGACTTCATGATTTTCATTCATCAAGGCAGCACCAATCACATAATCGTCTTCTCTTAAACGAATACCTCGAACTCCTGACGCTGTCCGTCCCATATCCCGAACAGCTCCTTCCGCAAACGTTACCGAATAACCATCATGTGTACCAATGATAATGTTTGATTGACCATCTGTTAACAACACGTTGACTAATTCATCGTCTTCTTTTAAGCCAATCGCAATCAATCCATTACTGCGGATATTCGCAAAAGCAGTTACGGTGGTCCGTTTCACCGTTCCTTGACGAGTAGTGAAGAAGAGGTAATGTCCTTCTTGAGCTTCACCGGTGACTGCGATAATTGCTTGAATTTTTTCACTTGAATCGATCCCTAACAAGTTAATGATTGGGATTCCTTTCGCAGTTCGACCATATTCTGGAATTTCATATCCTTTGGCACGATAGACTTTCCCGTTATTGGTAAAGAACAGCAAGGTGTCATGTGTCGAACAAGAGACAAGGTTTTTGACGAAGTCATCGTTATGCACGCCCATTCCTTGTACACCACGTCCACCACGACGTTGTGCTCTAAATTCATTGTTCGCTAAACGTTTGATATACCCATTGTTCGTGAGTGTAATAACGATTTCTTCTTCTTCGATCAAGTCTTCATCTTCAAGACTTAAAACTTCACCCACTAGTAATTCTGTACGACGTTTGTCACCAAAACGTTGGTTTAATTCTGCTAACTCTGTTTTGATGATTTCGGTCACACGTTCTGGACGAGCAAGAATATCCGTTAAATCTTCGATCAATCGTAATAATTCTTGGTATTCATTTTCGATTTTCTCACGTTCTAAACCAGTTAGACGACGTAAACGCATATCTAAGATCGCTTGCGCTTGTCGATCAGATAGTTCAAAACGATCAATCATCGTTGTTTTTGCTTCATCGTCAGATTTAGACCCACGGATAATTGCAATGATTTCATCAATATGGTCCAATGCGATCCGTAAACCTTCTAAAATGTGAGCTCGTGCTTCTGCCTTTTCTTTTTCAAAAATCGTTCGGCGAGTGATCACTTCACGCTGATGCTCTACATAGTTTTCAAGTATTTGTTTAAGACTCAGTACTTTAGGAACGCCTTTTTCAATGGCCAGCATATTGAAACCAAATGAATTTTGTAATGAAGTCAACTTATACAGGTTATTTAAAATAACCGAAGCACTTGCATCACGGCGGATATCGATAACGATCCGCATTCCTTCACGGGAAGACTCATCACGCAAATCCGTAATTCCTTCAATCCGTTTATCGCGGTGTAATTCAGAGATTCGTTCGATCAATTTTGCTTTATTGACCATATAAGGAAGTTCCGTTACGATAATTCGTTCTTTGCCATTAGGCATCTCCGTGATTTCTACTTTTGCTCGAACGGTTATTGAGCCTTTCCCCGTTTCGTAAGCACGGCGAATACCTGATTTACCCATCACGAGACCACCGGTTGGAAAATCGGGTCCAGGTAAAACTTCCATCAATTCATTGGTCGTTACTTCTGGATTTTCCATCAATAGATCGATCGCTGCTACTACCTCAGATAAATTATGAGGGGGGATATTCGTCGCCATACCAACTGCGATCCCTGTTGTTCCGTTAACTAGCAGATTAGGAAAGCGTGCTGGAAGTACGACTGGTTCCCTTTCTGTATCGTCATAGTTACTTTGGAAATCTACAGTATTTTTATTGATATCCCGTAGCATCTCCGTGGCAATTTTACTCATACGTGCTTCGGTGTACCGCATCGCAGCTGCTCCATCACCATCGACAGAACCAAAGTTACCATGTCCATCCACTAGCATGTACCGATAACTAAATGGTTGTGCCATCCGTACCATGGATTCATAAATAGCACTGTCTCCATGGGGGTGATACTTACCCATAACATCCCCAACGATTCTGGCAGATTTTTTATGGGCTTTATCTGGGGTCACACCCAATTCGTTCATCCCGTATAAAATACGGCGATGAACAGGTTTTAACCCATCTCGAACATCCGGTAGTGCACGAGCAACAATAACACTCATCGCATAATCGATGAAGGAGTCTTTCATTTCGCTAGTTAGATTGACATCATGGATGTTCTCTCTGATTTCTTCACTCATCTTTTTTCCTCCTTCATGACTAAATATCTAAGTTTTTCACATAATGGGCATTTTCTTCAATGAATGCACGACGAGGTTCCACTCGATCACCCATTAACATTTCAAAAATTTGATCAGCTGCGATAGCATCATCCACACTAACACGAGCCATCATACGATTGCTAGGGTCCATCGTTGTTTCCCATAGTTGATGGTCATCCATTTCACCTAACCCTTTGTATCGTTGAACACTTGGTTTTGGTGTAGCTGGTAGAGAAGCAACTACTTGTTTCAAATCTTCTTCAGCGTTTTTACCGGGTTGTACATACGTGATTTTTTTCCCTTGTTTTACCCCGTATAGCGGCGGTTGTGCAATATAAACATATCCCGCTTCAACAATTGGGCGCATATAACGATAAAACAAGGTTAAGAGCAATGTTCGAATATGGGCACCATCGACATCGGCATCCGTCATAATCACTAATTTGTGGTAACGAGCTTTGGAAACATCGAAGTCTTCACCGAATCCTGTTCCCATAGCGGTAAATAAAGAGCGGATTTCTTCATTGGCTAGAATTTTATCCATACTTGCTTTTTCAACATTTAAGATTTTCCCACGAATCGGTAAAATTGCTTGAAATTCACGATTTCGCCCTTGTTTTGCTGAACCGCCGGCAGAATCTCCTTCGACGATGAACAATTCGCATTTTTCTGGATCATTACTTGAGCAATCCGCCAGTTTACCAGGCAAATTACTGATTTCTAATGCGCCTTTTCTTCTGGTTACTTCACGGGCACGTTTCGCTGCTAGACGTGCTTTAGAGGCCAACAATCCTTTTTCAATGATTTGTCGTCCAACACTTGGATTTTCTAACAAGAATTTCATGAAATGCTCGCTAAACAGACGATCTGTTACTGTCCGAACTTCAGAATTACCTAATTTTGTTTTGGTTTGCCCTTCAAATTGTGGATCTGGGTGTTTGATCGAAATTACTGCGGTCAGTCCTTCCCGCACATCTTCACCAGTTAAGTTATCATCATTTTCTTTCATCAATTTTTGTTTACGTGCATAGTCATTGATCACACGTGTCAACGCTGTCTTGAAGCCAGATTCATGTGTACCACCTTCATAAGTATGGATATTATTTGCAAAACTCATGATGTTGGAGTGGTAACCATCGGTATATTGCATGGAAACTTCTACCGTGATGTCTTGTTGTTCTCCTTCTAAATAAACTGGCTCTGGAAAAATGACCGTTTTATTTGCATTCAAATATTCCACGTAGCTCTTGATCCCACCGTCATAATGGTACTCTTTTACTACTGGAGATTCTTCTCTCTTATCTTCAATCGAGATCTTCATTCCCCGGTTCAAGAATGCTAATTCGCGGATACGGGTCGCTAGCTTATTAAAATCAAAAACTGTTGTTTCCGTAAAGATTTCTGGATCTGGTATAAAATGAACAGTTGTCCCGTTTCGATCGGTTTGTTCAATAATCTTCAGATCATCGACAACAGCACCACGACGATATTCCTGATAGTACACATTTCCATCTTTGTAGACTTTTACATCAAGCTGAGTGGAGAGCGCATTTACAACCGAAGAACCTACCCCGTGAAGACCACCAGATACTTTATAACCGCCTCCGCCGAATTTCCCACCAGCATGGAGTACCGTAAACACCGTTTCTACCGCTGGACGACCAGTTTTGGCTTGGATATCAACGGGGATACCTCGGCCATCATCGATGACAGTAATACTGTTATCTTTTTCAATTATTACTTGGATTTTCGTCGCAAATCCTGCTAGGACTTCATCGATAGAGTTATCAACGATTTCCCAAACTAAGTGATGTAATCCTTCCGAACTTGTGGAGCCGATATACATACCAGGACGTTTTCGAACGGCTTCAAGTCCTTCAAGAACTTGGATCTGACTGGCATCATATTCTTTTGCACGTTCTACTAAACTTTTTTCATCTGTCATTTAGCCTTCTTCTCCTTTTATTTCCCCTTGCTGAACATAAAAAATCTCTGGTTCAACAGTCATTTTGTTTTTTACATGATCAAGTGTCGTTGTTGTTAAGAAAGTCTGTACCTTTCCTTCAATCGTTTCTAGTAAATGTAGTTGGCGATTATCATCTAGCTCACTCATTACATCATCAAGTAAAAGAATTGGATACTCCCCAGTTTCTTCTTTGATCAAATCAATTTCAGCCAACTTAACACTTAAAGCAGTGGTCCGCTGCTGTCCTTGAGAACCATACGTTTGCACGTTTTTTTGATTGACGAAAAAAGAAAGATCATCACGATGTGGTCCAATTGTCGTTGTTCCGCGAAACATATCTTTCTTTTTGTTTTGATTCAACAATTCTAAAAATTGTGTTTGGATCTCTTCTTGTGTTTGTGTACTTAAAGAAGAAAACGAGGTGACATATTCAATCTCTAATTGCTCTTTTTGATGGGTGATTTGTTGGTGCAATGTATTTGCCCAAAATTCCAGTCGTCGAACAAACTGTGCACGTGCTTTCAATACTTTACTTCCAAATTCAGCTAACTGTTCAGATAAAATATCTAAATAAAGTAAATCTGTTTGTTTTTTTTCATTCAGTTGTTTCAAATATTGATTTCTTTGTTTTAGGATACCTTGATATTGAACCAAATCGTAAAGATAGATCGGATTGATCTGTCCTAATTCCATATCAAGAAATTTTCGCCTGATCTGCGGACTACCCTTTACTAATGAAAGGTCTTCAGGTGCAAATAAAATGACATTTAATTGACCAACATAGCTACTTAATTTTTTTTGTTCAATATGATTGATCTTTGTTTTGCGCCCCTTTTTTGAAAGAAGGATCTCCAAAGGAATCTTAGAGGTTCCTTTTGTCACTTCGCCCTGGATCAGTGCTTGCTCGCCTTGCCATCCGATCAATTCTTGCTCACTGCTGGTACGGTGACTTCTCGTCATAGCCAAAACATAAATACTTTCCAAAAGATTCGTCTTACCTTGGGCATTTTCTCCTAAAAAAATGACAAGGTTTTTAGTAAACGTAATCTTTAATTCCTGATAGTTTCGATAATTTTTTAGATACAGCTTATTCAGCCTCATTATCGTTTATTCCTTTTTTTACCATAAAAAAAGTTCCCACTTCTGGAACTTCAACCATCATGCCGGGATAAAGTTTTCGTCCACGACGATTCTCTGGTTCGCCGTCTACCAAGACAGTGTTTTCAGCTAAATACCATTTTGCTTGTCCACCACTGCTAATTACTGTGACTTCTTTTAGCATTTGACCCAACGTCATAAATTCTGTTTTTAGAATGACTTGTTGTTTCAATGTTCATCCCTCATTTTCATTAATAAATGTATACTCTATTATACCTTTTTTTAGGCAATAAAACAAATTTATCCATATATTTTTCCATATAAGACGATTTAAGCGAAAAAAGGTGTTTTAAACAAAAATAAACAAAAAGCCTTAAAAGTGATTTTATGGCTTTTTGTTTATTTTTTGTTTTTTTCATTACTTTTTCAAAATGATATACAGATTAGTTCGTACGTACTGGTGTGATTAACTGGATAAATTGAACACCATCTTCTGTTGGTTCTAATGTAAACGGACGAATAGAAGAAATAAATTTCACTTTGATACTCATATCACCAAACGCACGTAACGCAGCTTTCATGTAATCAGGGTTAAAGGAAATATCCAAAGGATCCCCACTACTTGCCACATAATTCAGACTTTCTTCTACTTTTCCGATTTCAGGTGAGTTTCCATATAGAATCACCGCATCTGATTGGATGGATAAACGAACGATATTATTACGTCCTTCATGAGAAAGTAATGAGGCACGTTCAATCGCTGCAAGGAAACTTGGAACAGAAAATTCTACTTCTGTATTGAAGCTTGAAGGAATCAACCGATTCGTATCGGGGTAGTTTCCTTCCAACAGACGGGAATAAAAATACATGTTTTCTGTTTTAAAGAGTACTTGGTTTTCCATGATACTGATCTCAACGATTTCTTCTTCATTTGTCAATGAACGAGATAATTCAGTCAGACTTTTACCAGGAATCACGATATCAAAATGATCAGCTGCTTGTTCAACTGGAATCACTCGTTGGCTTAGACGGTGGGAGTCAGTTGCGACAGCCAAAAGAGAATTTCCCTCTAAAATAAAATGGACCCCTGTTAGAATTGGACGACTTTCATGTTGTGAGACAGCGAATACTGTTTCATTGATCAATTTCGTTAAGACATGTACCGGTAATTTCATTTGATTATGGCTTTCAACGACAGGTAAATGAGGGTAATTGTCTGCATCTAACCCATTTACTAAGAAGTTGGCTTTTCCTGAAGTAATGGCTACTTGTTTATTCTCTAAGACTTCAAGAGTAAAGGTGTCTTCTGGTAAGCGACGGATAATTTCACTAAAGAAACGAGCTTGTAACACAATTGCTCCAGTTGATTCAATTTGCATTTGGGCTTTTTCATTTTCAACAGATAAAAAAGTTTCAATAGAAATATCTGCATTACTCCCAGTTAGCGTTAATCCTTCTGGAGTCAAAGTAATTTTGACTCCAGTCAAGATTGGAATAGTGGTTTTACTTGAAATAGCACGTTGAACAGTTTGCAATTCTTGCATAAAACTTGCTCGATTTAAAGTTACTTTCATGTTGTGTCTCCTTTAAGCGTTTATTTATTATTAGTTAATATATAAATAATAAAAGTATTAGGTACTGTTGATTCTGTGGAAAACTAAAAAAATGCAAGAAATAAAAGAAAAAACAGCTGTGGAAAATCTGTGTATAACTTTTAGGCTTTTTTTGATTTTATCCACAAAGCGTTTTTTCGTTTTTCAAAGTTAATTTAATAAGAAATTTTTGATTTCGGATACTTCATTTTGCATGCTGACACTTGATTCCATTAATTGCTGGATTTTTTCGTGAGCATGAATCACTGTTGTATGGTCTTTCCCACCAAATTCAGCACCAATTTTTGGTAAAGAACTATCCGTTAGCTCTCTTGCTAAGTACATAGCGATTTGTCTCGGTACAACGATTGATTTGACACGTTTTTTTCCTTTTAGGTCTTTTAACTGAATATGATAATATTTCGCGACTTCTTCTTGGATCTGTAAGATAGATAATTGCGGATGACCTTTACCAGATTTTAGTGTTTTCAGTGCATCTGCAGCTAAACTAGTTGAGATATCTTCACTATTCATCGCAGCAAATGCTTGAACACGAACGAGTGCTCCTTCTAATTCACGGATGTTTGAATCAATTTGTCCGGCAATGTAACTCAAGGTATCATCGGGTATTTCCAAACGTTCGGCTGCTGCTTTTTTACGTAAAATCGCAGTTCTCGTTTCTAAATCGGGTGGTGTGATATCAACTGACAGTCCCCACGCAAAACGTGAAACCAAACGTTCTTGTAATTTTGGAATCTCATTTGGTAAACGATCACTCGTCAATACAATTTGTTTTCCTTCATTGTAGAGTGCATTGAAAGTATGGAAAAATTCTTCTTGTGTTGCTTCTTTTTCAGCAAAGAATTGAATATCATCGACCAACAAAAGATCGACGTTTCGGTATTCTTGGCGAAATTCCTCTGCAGTTTTGTTTTGGATCGAGTTAATAAAGTCATTGGCAAATGTTTCACTACTAACGTATTTGACCTTTGCATCAGGCTCGCTTAACAACATTTGATGTCCGATAGCATGCATCAAATGGGTTTTACCGAGGCCGACACCACCATAAAAGAACAAAGGATTATAAATGGAACCAGGGTCTTCTGCAACGACTAAAGCTGCCGCATGAGCCATTTGGTTTCCTTTACCGATAACGAAGGTATCAAATGTATATTTCGGGTTCAACATCGCCTTCTTTATTGGATTTGCAACAGGTATTTTAGGACTTTTGATTTCTTCGACGACTTCTTGCTCCACCTCTTCACCAGTTACAAACCTTGGAATGATCTCTTTTCCAGTTAGCATGTAACCAACTTCAACAATTTTGGTTGTTAGATTCTTTTCCCAATATTCTTTATGAATTTTACTTGGTACTTCGACGACTAATTGACTCTGATCCAATGAACGTGGATGAGCGGTTTCGATCCAAGTATTATAGCTCGCAGGTGAGAGATCCTTTTGATAAGTTGTTTTTAATTCGTTCCATAAAGCATCGAGGGATACCAT